>CAZIKN010000034.1:0-47554 GCA_964539805.1 uncultured Saprospiraceae bacterium
GCAGAAATTAACATTAAATACCGCAAATACCTGCTTTTCGATACGGGCATCGTGCAGCGCATTCTCGGCCTTTCCATTAGTGACCTGCTGCTGGAAGACAATTTCCAGACCATCAACAAAGGCGCTATGGCAGAGCTACATGTCGGATTGGAATTGATAAAAAATGCCTCGCCTTATCAGCCCGAGGCCCTGTACTATTGGCAACGGGAGGCCCGAAACAGCCAAGCAGAAGTGGACTATGTGCTACAGCAAAAAACAGCGATCGTCCCCATTGAGGTGAAGGCCAACACAAAAGGGGCCATGCAAAGTATGCACTTGTTTCTGGAAGAAAAAAAGGCTAATCGCGGCATTCGCTTTTCCTTGGAAAATTTTGGCCAAATGCAACAAATTGCCATTTACCCGCTTTATGCCGTGCAAAATGCCCTGCGGCAGGGGTGAACTTTTGGAGCTGTAGCACACATACAGCCATTTGCATACATTTGCGTTCGGATACCGGAACTTGACGTACTACGACCAACCGCTTATGTCTGCACCGCTGAAGACGTTTATTATTTATTCGCGCCACGACGCGAAGTACAAGGACGAATTGCTCAATCACCTGGATGCTTTTGTCCGCAAAGACCTGATCCGCCGCTGGGTGGACTCTGACCTGCTGCCCGGCGAGGAGTGGGAAAAGCGCATTGAAGCCGAATTAGAGGCCGCCCACCTGGTGCTGATCTTGGTCAGCGCCGATGCCCTCAATTCGGATTTTATACAGAAAAAAGAACTCAAAACAGCCATAGAAAAAAAGCAGCAGGGCGCAGCGCGGGTTATCCCGATCTTAGTACGCGATTGCTTGTGGGAATTGGAAGACGAATTAGCTGCCCTGCAAATGCTGCCTAAAGACGATAAAGGCCGGATTTGGGCCGTAGAAAACTGGAGCAGCCGAAGTTCGGCCTGGGCAAACACCGGGCGTGAGTTACTAAAACTAATCCAGGAAATCCGTGAGGCATTAGCCCAAGAAAATGCTAAGCAGGAACGTGCCCAACGAGAAGAAGAGGAGAAAGCCGCACAAATAGCCTCTGCCGAAAAAGCCGAAAAACTCCGCCACCGCAAGGACGAACAGGCTTGGGACAAACTGCAAAAAGAGATAGTCACCGCCACTGATTTTGAGGACAAAATAGACTTGCTGCAAGTCTATCTCGAAGAAACGCAGTACCAAAACCACCGCGAAGAAGCCGAAAACCTGCTCCATGACCTGATGGGCCAAAAAGAGGCGCACGATAAATTTGAAGAAAGGAAGCGGAAAAAAGCCGCCGCCCAACCCCAAAACGGCCAAACCCGCCGCGACCTTCCTCAAGCCCCCGAAATGGTATTTGTAGAGGGTGGTACTTTCCAAATGGGCAGCAATGAGTACGATACTGAAAAGCCTATTCATACCGTTACGCTCAAACCTTTTTGGATCGGCAAATATCCCGTTACCTTTGAAGAATACGATGCTTACTGTGAAGTTACAGGAGCAGTCAAACCCACAGACAAAGGCTGGGGCAGGGGGCGCCGTCCGGTCATCAACGTAAATTGGGATGACGCGCAACAATACGCTCGTTGGCTCTCAGAGAAAACGGGCCATATCTACCGCCTGCCCTCTGAGGCGGAGTGGGAATATGCTGCACGGGGCGGCAATCAAAGTAGAGGCTACATTTATTCTGGCAGTAATGACTTAAATGAAGTGGGCTGGTGTAAAGATAATGCTGATAATCAAACGCACTCCGTAGGTGAGAAAACACCGAACGAACTAGGCCTGTACGATATGAGTGGCAATGTGTTGGAATGGTGTGCCGACGATTGGCACAACAATTATCAGGGTGCGCCTGCTGATGACCAAGCGTGGGTAGATACGCCCCAGGGCGCTTTTCGCGTGTTGCGCGGCGGCCGTTTCGACAATGATCCGCAGTATTGCCGTGCAGCCTACCGCGGCAACATCCATCGCGGCGCCAGGCTTCTCTTTATTGGCTTCCGCCTCGTCCTCCCCGTAGTTTAGGGAGGCCCCTTCCTGGCCTTCCGTGAGCAAAAAATTGAGCCGCTCCTGCCATCGGAACGAGCGGGAGGGAGGGATGACCGAGCGGCGAAGTGGAGTAGGCATGAGGGCGAATACTACGAGGTGGAGAATAGGATTAGCAGGGTTTTTATGGGATCAGGAGGATTAGATATTCGATGAAACAAAAAACTTTTTGTTTTAAATTTTTGTATCTTTGTGGAATGTTAAAGAGAGGGTGGTTTACGGTTCAGGGCTAATAAATAACTTATCCCGTGACCTTACGGACAGACTTGGGAGCGGGTTTAGTCATTCCAATGTCAATTATATGCGAATGTTTTATCTGGAAAATCCAATTTTGGAGACGGTGTCTCCAAAATTGAGTTGGGGGCATTGGTTCGAGATTTTAAGAATATCCGACCCGCTTGAGCGCTCCTTTTTCTGAAACAAACCAAACACGAGGGCTGGGGCGTGCGCGAACTGAAACGCCAAAAGAAGAGTATGTTGTTCCACCGTCTTGCTGCCGGAAAAGACAAGGAAGGCATACTGAAACTTGCCCGTTCAGGTCAAATCGTTGAATCGCCGGAAGACCTACTGCGCGATCCCTTTGTGCTGGAATTTTTGAAAATGCCCGAACCTGCGCACTGGCACGAAGAACATTTGGAAACGCGGCTCATCAATCAATTGCAAGCGTTTTTACTCGAATTGGGCACGAAGAAAAGTAATTGTGCAACGCGGCGTAGCACCAATTACCTGCCCCCTGTGCAGCACATTGTCGGGCAAGCCCCTTCAAGGAAAGCGATTTTTGATCAAGGCTTATAATTGACATGATTTTGTGCACTCATAATCGCCACTTTCCTAATTTTGCCTCCCGATACCGCTTTGTCGGCCCTAGTACGCCGGCAACAAACCACCCATAAAAATGCAATATAAACTTACCCAGTATTCCCACGGCGCAGGTTGTGGATGCAAAATTTCTCCAAAATTATTGGATAATATCCTGAAAACCAGCACACTGACAACACATTTTCCCCAACTGCTCGTAGGGAATGAAGAGCGCGACGATGCTGCCGTTTTTGACCTCGGTGATGGCACCGCTATCATCAGCACCACCGATTTTTTTATGCCCATTGTGGATGATGCCGAGGATTTTGGCCGCATCGCCTCCGTCAATGCCATTAGCGATGTGTATGCTATGGGTGGCCGACCTTTGCTGGCTATTGCCATATTAGGCTGGCCAATAAATACCCTGCCACCGGAAGTAGCCAATGCCGTTATAGAAGGCAGTCGAAAGGCATGTGCAGAAGCGGGCATTCCCCTTGCCGGCGGGCACAGCATTGACAGCCCCGAGCCTATTTTCGGATTGGCGGTGACGGGGCGTTTGGAAATCAAAAACCTGAAAAAAAACGGTGGTGCCACACCCGGTTCCAAGTTGTTCCTGACCAAACCTTTGGGCGTAGGCATTCTGACCACAGCGCAGAAAAAGGGTGTTTTAAAACCCGAGCACGCCCAAATTGCACCCAATAGCATGAAAAAACTCAATAAAGCGGGGGAACGATTTGGCCTTCTGCCCTATATTCAGGCTATGACGGATGTTACGGGTTTTGGCCTGTTGGGGCATTTGGGTGAAATGTGCCAGGCCAGCAACACCACTGCTCTTGTGCAATTTGAACAGGTGCCCACTATTGATCGCAATATCCTCGACTTTTACCTTGCCAACAAATGTGTGCCCGGTGGGACAAACCGCAACTGGGAGAGCTATGGTCATACCGTGAGCGACATTACAGAACATCAGCGCTATATTTTGGCTGATCCGCAGACCAGTGGCGGACTTTTGGTGGCTGTGGCAGAGGGATACGAGGCTGATTTTCAAGCAGCAGCGGCAGCAGAAGGCTTTGATTTGCAACCGTTTGGCTATATGGTGGCGCGTGAAGATGTTCTGATACGATTGACAGACTAATCCAATACAACATTATTATGGTAAAATCGCTTTTTCAAGCCATCTTGTTTTGGGTTTTGGTGATTGGAGCCTGCAAGCCATCCAACGGCCCAAGCACCCAGTCTGCAATTGTGCCACAATTGCCTGTAAAACAAGAAGATAACATGCCCAAACCAATTAATGGCGGCGTTTTGCCCCTTGTGACAGACAAGTTGGATGGCCTTACCTTTGTAGCGCCGCCCAAGCCTTTTCCTCAAAACCCAATGCCCCATGTCGTGGAGAGCGGGGCGGGTTGGATTTCCGTGATTCCCTATGCCTACACCCGTGCCAACGTCCCCTCCGTCCGCTTTTCAGAACATGACTGGCAGTGGTGGGGCGAAACGCCCGAAGGCGCGCGTGAGACCATCCGATTGGCGCATGCTGCGGGCCTGAAAGTCATGCTCAAACCGCAAGTATATATCCCTTATCACTGGACGGGCAGTATGGACTTCAACGGGCCTGAAAACTGGGCAAAATGGGAGGCCGATTATGAAAAATACATCCTCCGCTTTGCCCAATTGGCGGATTCCATGCAGGTGGAACTGTTTTGTATAGCGACTGAATTTCGAAATTCCATTGAAAAAAGACCACTTTTCTGGCAGGAACTGATTCAAAAAGTCAGAAAAACATATCATGGCAAACTAACCTATTCCTCCAACTGGGACGATTGGGACAAAGTACCTTTTTGGAATGACATGGATTACATCGGCCTTGGGGGCTACTTCCCCTTGGTGGATGCCCCTACGCCCTCGGTGGATTCCCTGCGCAAGGCCTGGCAGCCCATCAAAAACCGATTGAAAGCCTTTAGCCAGACCTGGGGTAAACCCATTTTGTTTACGGAATTTGGTTACCTGAGCGTGGACGGATGCGGCTGGCAAAACTGGGAATTGGAAAAAGGCATTGAGTCGCGACCCATCAACGAACAAGCCCAGGCCAATTGTTTTGAGGCCCTTTTTGCCGAATTTTTTCCCGAAAGCTGGTGGGCCGGCGGATTTATGTGGAAATGGTTTCCCAATATGCAGGGCCATGAAGGTTACCCGGAACGCGATTACACGCCGCAGGGCAAGTTGGGGGAGAAGGTAGTCAGGAACTGGTATGGTCAAACTATACCGGGAATTAAGTGATTTTGAAGAGTACCAGGATTGATTTACCTGCTTTTATAGATTTACATACTCGAGTAATTCAAAACAACCTTGTGTTGGCTTTAAGTAGTCGTTGAAAGGTACACTCATCGAACATTTCCGTATTCAAATCCGAATTTCATCCCGACTGGTCAAGCAAAGTGGTGCCGCATTAGCTTTCTGCCACACTTTTGATTCATCGCAATACAATTATTTATTGCCTTGAAATCAAACCTATTGCCTTTTCAGCATGGAAGCCTTTACAACTTGGTATAATGGTTTACAAGCCGCAGAACAATTCTTCTTTATCGTCGGGATCATATCCAATCTACTGTTTTTTTTGTATGTGGCCTTACAATTAATAGGCGGCCATGATGCCGAACTGCCAGAGCATCCCTTTGATGTTGATTTTGCCCTGTTGAGCGTGCGCAGCCTGCTGGCGTTTGGCATGTTTCTCGGCTGGACGGGGCTTATTGTGCTCAAAAGCGGTTTGGGACTTCCATGGGCAATTGCTGCAGGCGTTTTGGCTGGTCTTTTGGCTGCCTGGCTCGCTTGGCTGCTCTTAAAGGCCATGCTTCGGCTACAGCAATCAGGTAACCTTGAATTGCAAAATGCCTATCACCAAACGGGCAGCGTTTACCTGACCATACCTGCCAAGGGTCAAGGCGCTGGCAAGGTGCAGATCGTCGTTCAAGGTGCCCTGCGCGAATTGGACGCTGTTTCCGATGATGCCGAAATTCCCACAGGAACAAAAATAATTGTATGCGACATCACTGATAACCATTTGGTTGTCATGCAATTGAAGGAGACGTTGATTTGACTTTTTGTTGATTTGTTGATTTGAATCGTAGAGTGTACGCTACGCCTCAAATCAACAAATCAACAACAGGTCAAATCAACAACTTTCAAATCAACACATCAACAAACCTTCACATCAACATTTTAAAAGTCAAATCAACAAATCAACAACTATTCAAATCAACAGTAAGTCAAATCAACAACAAATATGATCACCACCCTATCTTTATTGGCCTTTTTGGTCATTTTCCTGCTTATTACAGGTTCTGTTTTTATCTCCAGATACAAGCGGTGTCCTTCGGACAAAATCCTCGTCATTTATGGTAAAACCGGAGCTGGGCAATCAGCCCGATGCATACATGGCGGTGCCGCTTTTATTTGGCCCATCATTCAGGATTATTCTTTTTTGGATTTGACACCTATTTCCATTGATGTGGATTTGCGCAATGCCCTTTCCAAACAAAATATTCGTGTAGATGTGCCCTCGCGTTTTACGGTAGGTATCTCCACCGAGCCAGAAGTTATGACCAATGCTGCTGAACGCTTGCTTGGCTTGGATATGAATGCCATTCGCACCGTTTCGCATGACATTATTGTAGGTCAGATGCGCTTGGTTATTGCCACCATGGACATTGAGGAAATCAATGCCGACCGCGATAAATTTTACAGTAACGTATCACACCATGTAGAAACGGAGTTGAAAAAGATCGGCTTGCGCCTCATCAACGTTAACGTAACGGACATCCATGATGAATCTGGTTACATCCAAGCCTTGGGTAAAGAGGCAGCCGCCAAAGCCGTGAACGATGCGCGTATATCCGTGGCTCAAAAACTGCGCGACGGTAGCATCGGTGAAGCGGATGCCCAACGCGAAATGCGCATTAAAGTGTCCGAAACCCACGCCCTTTCACAAATTGGTGAAGCAGAGGCCCAACAAATGCAACGCGCCAAGGTGGCCAATGCAGAAGCCATAGCCTCCTCAGGTGAGGCTGAGGCCCAGCAACTACAGCGTATCAAAATCGCGGAAGCCAATGCCCGTGCGATTGAAGGTGAAAACCAGGCAAAAATTCAGGTTGCCAAATCTGAAGCGGATCGCAGACAGGCCGAAGCGGAATCCCTGCGCCAGGCCATGACGGCTGAAAAAGTAGAGTCAGCCCGCGCACTTGAAGAATCCTACAAGGCCGAGGAAGCTGCCGAACGCGCCCGCGCTGCCCGCGAAATGGCTACCCGACAGGCCGATGAGGTGATCCGTGCCCAGATAGAAAAGCAAAAAGCCGAAATCGCCGCCGAAGCACAGGCCGAGCAAATCCGCCGCATTGCCAAAGGTGAGGCAGATGCCATCTTTATGAAGCAGGAAGCCGAGGCCCGTGGCCTTTACGAGATTTTGAGCAAACAGGCTGAGGGTTTCCAAAAAGTAATGGATTCCGCAGGTGGCAACTCTCGCGATGCCGTGTTGCTGATGATTGCCGATAAGTTGCCCGAATTGGTGCGCACACAAGTGGATGCCATCAAGGGGATCAAAATTGATAAAGTAACCGTTTGGGAAGGCGGCCAGCATCAAAATGGCGAAGGCAACTCAACATCTAACTTTATTTCCGGCCTTTATCGCTCTGTGCCGCCCCTTAATGACCTGCTCAATATGGCTGGCATGAATTTGCCAGAGTATATCGCTGGTCAGCAGAAAGAGAAAGAGAAAGAAAAAGAGGCAAACTAAATATGTCAACAAAGTCGGAGGGTGAAAAGCAAAAAATCAATTGGTTTTTACCCTGCTTTTTTCACTCTCCGATGCATTGTTGGTACGTAATTTAAGGTTTTGCCCTTTGTTGAAACGATAGGAAAAACTTAGTGTGGCCACTCTTGTATCCAGAATACTGAGCCAATTCGCCTGTGAGTTGGACAGTGCCACGATTTCACCCCCCGGGCGGAAACGATGGAACAGGTCATTAACCGCCAACCTGATATTGCCTTTGTTGTCCATTACCTTACATTGTACCCCTGCATTGGTATTCCATTGTGCTATGATGACAAATTGGCCCGAGTTGATCGGTGTGGTGTAAATGCCGCCTAATTCGGCAGTCCAACGTGGGCTTAAGGCAAATTGGTTCGTGATATTGATGCGTCCAAATGTGCCTTGATTGTTAAGCGCATTCCCAAACACTTCTCCATTTGATTGGATGTGGATCACTTGACCCGTGCCGTTGAAAGTCCATTTTTTGATTGGGTTAAACCCGGCATTCATGGTTAGTCCCGTGGTGATACGGTTGCCAATATTGCCTGGCCTGCTAAAGAAGAAGCCCTCGTTACGAATGGTCTCCGAAATGTCATCCACGTCATAACTGTATGACAATGTGGTAGATAACCAGGATTTGTAAATATGTGTCAACTCTATGCTGTGCGTGAAAGTTGGATTGAGAAATGGATTGCCGCCGTAAAGGGTAAACTTATCTAAAGGATAGATAAAAGGATTGAGCGACTGATAATCCGGGCGATTGATGCGTCGGCCATAGTTGGCCCGAAGAATATGGTGGCCAGCAGAATCCAAGGGCATGGATGCAAAAAAAGTAGGAAACAAGGCGCCATAATTGCGTTCAAAAATCGAATCGCGGGTTGTTTGGAGGCTGGTTTGGCTGCCTTTAGTCAGGGTATGCTCATAACGCAGTCCGGCCTGAAGCCCGATTTTCCCAAACTGCCGGTTCCAATTGACGTATGTTGCTACAATATTTTCATCATATTGAAAATAATTGGTCAGTGCGATATTAGGCTTTTGCCCTGTTGGTGTGACGTCAAAAAAATCGGCTTTGTTGTCCGTTTTAATAAAACTTACCTTGGCTCCGGCCTCAAAATTGCCACCTTTTACGGGCTGTGCATAATCCAGTTTGGCCGTTTGTATGCCAATTGTCGTTGGAATATTACCCACTAATTCATCAAAAACGGATTTTTGTCCATTGGGCAAAAAGGTTTGGTTGGTCAGGTTGGACAGGGCATCTGATTTGTAGTTTAAAACATCTACATTGGCGGTTATTTCCTTGCCTTTTGAGCCTATTTTGTGTGTGGCGTTGAGGTTTAAGTTGCCATTTTCCCAATCTACTTTGCGGTCGGCAAGTGAGGCCAACACAGAATCTACCCTGCCTTCCCCCTTACTGAACTGGGCCTTGTTGTTCGTAATGCGCCGGGCCGGGTTCAAAAAGCCGCTTACGGACATGCCGAGGGTTGTTTTTTTGCTGGGGTAATAATCAAATCCGGCACGTGCATTGGCACTGCCAGTCTCTATTTTGAGCCAGCCACGCTGGTCAAAGGCTGTGATGAGTTCAGCATTGGGCGCAAAATACTTCCGGTTTATGGTAAGGTCCTGATAGCTGTTGTTCAGGATGAAGTTGGCATTGCTAAAAAAGTTTACCTTGTTTCGGCGGTAGTTCAGGCTTGCGCTGTTATTGGTACGGGCATAAAACCCCTGGCCGTATGATACGGCAATGGAGCCATTTGTGCCCTTTATGGTATTCTTTTTTAAGCGGATGTTGATAATGCCCGCATTGCCGGCAGCGTCATATTTGGCCGGAGGGTTGGTCATAATTTCTATAGAGGCAATAGTGTTGGATTGCAAAGAGCGAAGATAGTTGGCCAAATCTTCAGGAGCCAGATAAGTTGGTTTATCATCAATGAACACCATGACCCCGTTTTTTCCGCGCAGGCTGATCAGGCCGTTCATGTCCACGGCTACCAAGGGGGCTTTTTCCAGTACATCAAGGGCCGTCATGCCCGCATTGGCGATCAGGGCTTCAGGATTCACCACCGTTCTATCCACGCGATGCTCCACGAAATTCTTTTTGGCCGAAATAGTCACAGTCTTGAGCACTTCCGTTGCAAGCGTTATAGTGGGCCATTCCAATTTTTCATTATCCTTTAAGGCAAATATTGCCCCAATATGGGGTTTCATGCCCACATAATTGGCCGTAAGCCGATATTCGCCAGCTGCGAGCCGTTCAAATAAAAACGCTCCGGTGCTGTCCGTAAGGGCTATTTTTACCAAGCTTGAATCCTTGCCCAACAGCAGGGAAACGGTGGCAAAAGCCAGGGGTTGTTGTGTATCTGTAATTTTTCCCGAAAGGCTGGCATTGTTTTGGGCAGATGCAGCAAAGGCCAATACAAGGAAGATTAGCCATAGGGCAAGTTGTTTCTTTTTCATACGCTTATATTTTTTCGGCTCAAATGTATTACAACTAAAACCTTATACCACAAAAACGGGCAACTTGTTCGCAGTTTTACCAATTCGTTGTTATTAAATTTAACCAAAACATAAAGTTCAATCGCGTTCCTATTGTGAAGGCAATCGCTACCTTGTGAAAAAAATACTACAATTGACGACGCAAAGTGGTTTTGAACGACTCACGTCTGTAAATCTTTAAAATCAGGTAAATCAATCATCATAATTACTTAAATCCGGGTATAATGCGCATATTTTTGCTTCTTTCTATAGTTTTTGTTTTCTGTCAATGCCGAAAAAACGAGGTCGAAACGGTTAAAATAAAAGGCTCCGATACAGAGGTAAACCTTGTCCTTCAACTTGCCGAAACTTTTATGGACTCCGACCCTGCTGTTTCCATAAGCATCACTGGAGGTGGCAGCGGTGTGGGCATTGCGGCCCTGCTAAACCGCAAAACGGATATTGCAAACTCTTCCCGCGAACTTACGCCACAAGAAATTTTAATGGCAAGCCAACGCGGTGTGCATTTTATACCGCACGTTTTCGCTGCCGATGCCATAGCTGTTATCACGCATCCATCTGTTGGCATTGACAGTCTAAGTGTGCGTGATTTGGGACGAGTATATGCAGGGGAAATTGTTGATTGGCAGCAGTTGGGGGGCAAACCGGGTAAGATTTCTCTTTATGGACGACAAAGCAATTCCGGCACGTTTATCTATTTCCGTGAAAAAGTGCTGGGAAAAGATTTTTCTCCCATGCTCAAGCAAATGAACGGAACGGCCCAAATCATAGAAGCAATTAAAAATGATCCACAGGGTATCGGCTATGCTGGTTTGGGTTATGTTTCGGACCACAATGGCATCCCTCGAGAAGGTTTTAAGGTGCTGAAGATCAAGGCAAAAGAACATGAGTTTTCTTGCTCTCCTCTTGACACCGATGCACTTAGATCGGGCCTTTATCCGCTTACAAGACCGCTCTACCAATTTACGAATGGACAAGCGAAAGGGAAAATTGCTGCTTTTCTTGCATTTGAAAAAAGCGACATGGCCAGAAAGATTATCTTGCAAAATGGTTATTTGCCAGCCGCTGAAGCCGGGTTGGTGCAACATATCAGCCAATGAAAGAACGACTGTTTTGGGATCATTTTTTTGCTAAATTGTTGGCCGCTGCGGCCTGGGTAGCGGTATTAGCTCTTGCGGGCATATTCATTATGTTGGTTTTCAATGGTTTTAAGCTATTTCAAAGTGTTTCACCGAGTGATTTTTTTTCTAACCAGCATTGGAACCCGGCAGCTTATGAACGACCTACATTTGGCATTGGGGCTATGCTGGTCAGTACGTTTTTGGTCACCATAGGTGCCATGATATTAGCAGTTCCGTTGGGTATAGGTGCAGCAGCCTTTATTTCGGAATTGGCTTCGCCAAGGCTTCGCAATTTTTTAAAACCTGCAGTAGAAATGCTCGCGGCAGTGCCTTCAGTCGTTATTGGTTTTCTTGGTATTGTATTGGTATCCCCGGCTATTTCTCACCTTTTTGGGTTTTCTAACGGGCTAAATGCTTTGAATGGCTCCATTTTATTAGCAGTAATGACCCTTCCTACGCTGATTTCGGTCGCCGAGGATGCCATTCACGCAGTTCCAAATCATTATAAAGAAGCGAGTTATGCGCTTGGGGCCAACCGCTGGGAAACACTCGTAAAGGTAACCCTGCCATCCTGTGCTTCAGGTATATTGGCTGCTGTGATGCTCGGATTTGGGCGTGCGCTCGGCGAAACCATGACTGTCCTGATGGCTACGGGCAACTCGACCGCCATGCCGAGCCATTTTTTTGATCCTATACGAACCATTACGGCCACTGTTGCCATCGAGATGGGCGAAGTTCCGCTTGGTACGCCTCATTTTTACAGCCTTTTTGCCTGTGCATTGGTACTCTTTCTCATCACCTTAGGCATAAATATGGCAGCAGAACGTGTTGCTGCAGGCCTTCGCAGCAAGGGACAATAATTATTAAGCATCCCTGAAAAAGTATAAAAATGAATAGAAAATACTACCAAATGCTCGGCTTATCAGTATTGTTGGCTTGTGCCATGATGGTATTGGCCATATTGGGCATTGTGCTGACCGATCTTCTGGGGCAAGGTTTGCCTGTTTTGCGCTGGTCCTTTTTGACACATTTCCCACAAAAGGGTATGACCGAGGGAGGTATTTTTCCCGCTATTTTTGGTACTGCGGTAGTAACCATGCTTTCAACATTTTTGGCAACACCGCTGGGTATCGGATGTGCCGTTTACCTCAACGAATATGCACCGGACAATGGCGCGACCCAATTGATCCGCGCTTCTATCCGCAACCTGGCAGGTGTACCAAGCATTGTATATGGCTTGTTTGGTATGGCAATTTTTGTAGATGGGCTTGGCATGGGCATTTCGGTACTCGCTGCAGGATGTACACTTGGGCTACTGACCCTTCCATCCATCATCACGACCACAGAAGAAGCCCTGCGCAATGTGCCGCGTTTGACACGGGAAGGTGCCCTTGCACTCGGTGCAACGCATTGGGAGAGCATACGAACCCTTGTTTTGCCTTCCGCGCTTCCAGGGATTCTGACAGGCGTGATACTTGCCCTATCAAGGGCTGCGGGTGAAACTGCACCGATACTGTTCACTGGTGTGGCATTTTACACCCGTTATTTGCCAACTTCTTTTTGGGATGAATTTATGGCACTTCCATATCATCTTTATATCCTAAGTACGCAACACCATTCGATAGAAGAGGTGCGCCCACTTGCCTACGCAACGGCCTTGACGCTGATTATACTGGTCTTTTTGTTAAACTTAACCGCTTTTTGGGCGCGAGCACGCTGGTCACGCCATTAGCAGCACTTTTTATGGAAAATTACAAATTTGACATTCAGGGCCTCGATCTTTTTTTCGGCCCAAAGCAGATTCTGAAGCATGTATCGCTGGGCATCCCGGAAGCGAAAATAACTGCCCTGATCGGCCCCTCTGGCTGCGGCAAAAGCACCTTGCTGCGCTCGCTCAATCGTATGCATGACCTTAACCCGCAGGCTCGCATGGAAGGGAAAATCATGTTTGATGGGATCAATATTTTGCATGGAAACACTAATGTGGTACACCTGCGCCATCGTGTAGGCATGGTTTTTCAAAAACCTAACCCATTCCCTAAATCTATATCCGAAAATGTGGCTTATGGATTGAAAATCAATGGCTTGAATAACAAAAGCAAGATTGCCGAAATCGTTGAAAAAAGCCTGCGCGCTGCTGCGCTGTGGGATGAGGTGAAAGATCATTTGGATAAATCTGCACTCGATTTGTCGGGAGGACAACAACAGCGCCTTTGTATTGCAAGGGCTGTTGCTGTCGAACCCGAAGTTATTTTGATGGATGAGCCATGCTCGGCTCTTGATCCGATCTCAACCGCGAAAGTGGAGGAACTGATGCTGGAATTGAAAAAAAACTATACTCTTGTGATTGTCACACATAACATGCAGCAGGCACAGCGCGTGGCAGATTTTACGGCCTTTATGTATTTGGGTGAACTGATCGAGGTGGGCAGAACGCAACAGATTTTCGAGCGCCCGGAACATCAATTGACCCGAAATTACGTAGAAGGGCATTTTGGATAAATCACTGCTTCAATTTCTCATAATACTTGGCCCTGAATTTTGCCACCTTAGGGGCAATGACAATGGCGCAATAACCTTGGTCGGGATTGTCTTTGAAGTAGTTCTGATGATAGCCTTCGGCCTTGAAGAATTTCTTGTAGGCCACGATTTCGGTCACGATGGGTTTGTCCCAAATTTCCTGGGAGGCCATTTTTACCGCTTCTGCCGTTGCTTTTTGCGCTTCGGAGTGGTAATAAATGCCCGAACGGTACTGGGTGCCCACATCATTACCCTGCCGGTTGAGGGTAGTAGGGTCGTGCACGGTGAAGAATATTTCCAAAATATCCTTGTACGAAATAATGGCGGGGTCAAAAGTGACCTGAATGACCTCATTGTGGCCGGTCAGTCCGGAGCATACCTCGCGATAGGTTGGGTTGTCCACTGTGCCGCCCGTGTAACCGCTTTCTACCTTGCTTACTCCTTTTAAATCCTGATAGATGGCTTCCACACACCAGAAGCAGCCGCCGCCAAGTGTGGCCAATTCCAAATTGCCGGAAGGTGCCGGATCGGGGGTTTTTTCCTTTGTATTTGTCATAGATGAATCTTTTTTGGGAGAAATTTCCTGTGCAGAATGGCATTGAATGCCCAAAAAGGCAAACAGGGGAATCAATAGGGCTAAACGCATGATAGATATGAATGATGAATGTTAATGCTGTCAGTGAGACAGTCCAGATCAAACGCCCAATGAGCCGCTTTGGTTTTGGCAATCACCTTGCAAAGCCCTAAATTGTCGCTGTCAAAACATTTCGATGGAGTGAAAGGACTTTATCAGGGGCCAAATATTGCAAAAAACGCTGCAGTGCCTCCCATTTGGCATCATCCAATTCATAGCTGATATTGTCCCGATAATAGGATTCAAGGTTGAAATCAGGTATGTTGGGCAATATTTTCACCAACTCTGGCAAGTGATCTAAGCCGGACTGCAGTGCCTGATTGAATGCTTCCACAAAGGAATGGGGTAGGGGACGGGTGCTAACCCAAGCCGCAAAAACAAAGGGCAGGCCCGTCCAGGCAGTCCACGCCTCGCCGAGATCATAACAATAAGGAAAATCCCGTTCCCTGCCAATGGCGCGGTCGCCGATAATCAAACCTGCTGTATCGCCACCAATATTTTTTTCAAAGCCCTGCCAAGCTGGCACAAGCTCCGGCTTAATGTGCCAATATTCGTCGCAAAGCACCTTGGTAAGGGCCACGGAGCTGCGTGAATGAAAATCCAATACGATCCGACGCACCTGATTTAAGGGCTGATCCGAAAAAATACACACTGTTTTGACCGCTCCAGTGGAGCCAATGCAAAAATTGGATACGATATGCGCTTCGGGCAATTCAGGAATAATAGCCACTGGCGTAAGGGCCAGGTCCGTTTCGCCATGCAGCAATTTGCGTGCGCACTCCGAAGGAATGTCCAAACTCAGTTCAATCTGGTCAGACAAAGGACTGCGGTAGATGCCATAAATAAATGGCTTGGTATTCAGATAACTTACTGCGGATAAGCGCATTTTTACAGGTTGGTTATTGGTTGGTGGTTGTTGGTTGTTGGTTAATGGTTGGTGGTTAATGGTTGTTGGATAATGGTTGTTGGTTGATGTAGAGCATGTTAACTGGGCTGTGTCTAAAGCTTAGAAAAATAGTTGTTAAAACGCTCTCCATGGGTCGAAGGCAGTTCACGGTGAATGGGGTTCCATCCGAAGACGAGACGGGCTTGAGCCAAAGTTGCACCACCGGGTCATACTTTCCCTTCCAGTAATTCTCCGCTGTCTTTTTCATATGTAAATATCTGTTTTTATTACAGGCGCAGTTCAGTGAACACCCTCAAAAACGCAACAACCATTAACCAACAACCATTAACCAACAACCAACAACCGCTAACCATCAACCATCAAATGTGCAACATCATTTTCCAACTCAAATACAAAACGATTTTCTTGATAATGAGCCAAATAGCAGCCAGTATTTAGGTGTGGCACGCTTTCCATATCAGTAGGGCCAACGCCTTTTAAAAGCGTAACCAAACAGCGCATGGTACGTCCATGCGTGGCAATGAGGATTCGTTTCTCATTGCGTTTTTTAAGCCATTCAATAAATCCTTTTAATCTTTCGGATAGTTGGCTGGCAGTTTCGCCACCGGGCAGGCCTGCCTCTAAGTTCCCATTTTTCCACTCATCCAGCATTGTTTGGAACATGGCTATACGCTCAGGTGTGGGCGATAAGCCCTCATGGTCGCCCCAACTGATCTCATTGATGTCCGCTCGCTGTATCCAGGGTGTGCCACGTGCTATAAATGGTGCTACGGTTTGGTGTGTTCTTTTTAATTTTGAGGTTATAATAAGGTCAAAATCAATATGTTGATAGGCGCTAAAAAAGGCTTGGGCCTGCCTTTTACCCGTATCGTTCAAATCGGAGTCAACACCGCTTCCCTGCACGATGCCTAAGCGGTTGTATTCTGTTTCGCCGTGGCGAATAATGTAAAGGGTCATATTGTTGTTTTGAAGTGCGATCAATTCAACACGGGCAGTTCGAAGTAGCCTTTAAATTGCTTATCTTCCTCAAAGACCACATCCGTGTAGTCTTGCAGCACCTTGTACAGGGTATCCCGCTCTATGGGTTTGCGCCCCACTCGACGGATCATATTCACCAATTCTTCCGTAGTAAGGCTGGGGTTTTGCTCTTCCGAGCCGGCCATGCTGTAAATTTTTGTGGTGTCGTCAATGGTGCCATCAATATCGTCCACACCAAAAGACAGGGATAACTGAGCCGTTGGGCGGCCTATCATGGGCCAATAGGCTTTTAGGTGGTCAAAATTGTCCAAATAAATACGCGAAATGGCATAGTTGCGCAAATCTTCTATCGTAGTGCTTTCAGCGATATGGCTCATCTGATTGTCTTGGTTGCGGAATTTCAAGGGTATAAAGGTCTGAAAACCACCTGTACGGTCCTGCAATTGGCGCAACTGCTCCATGTGGTCCACACGGTGCTCAAATCGCTCGATGTGGCCATAAAGCATGGTGGCATTGGAGCGTAAGCCCAGGCGGTGCCAGATTTCGTGTATTTGCAGCCATTGCTCGCCGGTACATTTGTCCGCAGCTATTTGCTCCCGTATTTCGGGGTGAAAAATCTCCGCACCGCCACCGGGAAGGCTGTCACAGCCCGCTTCATGGATCATGCGCATACCATCTTCATAGCTAACTTTTGCTTTTTTGAAGATATAATGGTATTCCACCGGCGTAAGCGCTTTGATGTGCAGTTCCGGCCTGTGCTGTTTGATCTGTTTGAAAAACTCAAGGTAAAAGGGCAAATCGTATTGGGGCAATACGCCGCCCACGATATGTACCTCTGTGACGGGCTGGCCATCATACTTGCGCACAATGTTCATCATGTCCTCCATGCTAAATGCCCAGGCATCTGCATCGCTGCGCTGCTTGATCAGGCGCGAGTAAGAGCAGAATTTGCAGTCATAAACACACAAATTGGTAGGTTCAATATGAAAATTCCGGTTGAAGTAAGTATTATCGCCATTTTTGCGCTCGCGGACATAGTTGGCCAATGCTCCCAGATAGGCCAATTCTCCATGTTCATACAGAAACAGGCCTTCTTCAAAGCTTATACGCTGGTGGTCTGCCACTTTTTGGGCTATAGCACGATGGGTTTCGCTAAGGGTATGATCGGATAAAATAATATCGAGGGACATGGAAACAGTTGAGCGTTGAGGACTAAAAATGTTATTTTGGGGTAATCAAGGAATTTGATCTTTGAAACGCCGCTTTCATCCATTTTGTTCAGAAAAATTTGAAAATTGAGATTCGATCTCCGCTGATTTCTCTAACACCTTCATTTCTAAACTCTTTTTGTAGTCCTGGATCCGGTGCAGCAATGCTGTATCAGCTGTAGCCAACATTTGGGCTGCCAAAATGCCTGCGTTGCGGGCCGCATTCAAGGCAACAGTGGCCACGGGTACGCCCTCAGGCATTTGCAGGATGGACAAAATACTGTCCCAGCCATCAATGGAGTTGGAGGATTTTACAGGCACCCCAATGACAGGTAGTGGTGAAATAGCAGCCACCATGCCGGGCAAGTGGGCTGCTCCGCCGGCACCGGCGATAATAACCCTCACGCCGCGCAGGTGAGCCCCTTCCGCAAACCTGAACATGCGTTCGGGTGTGCGGTGTGCTGACACGATGCTCAGTTCATAAGGTACCTGAAGTTCTGTCAGGATGTCCGCAGCCTTGCGCATAACCGGCAAGTCGGAATCTGAACCCATGATGATAGAAACCATATTGTAGAGGTAGTTTTTAAACAGGCGGCAAAAGTACCAAATTCAGAAAAGCAAGTACCCGGTTATGCCCAGATTTAAGTGATTTTAAAGAGTCGCTCCATTTATAGTCTATGATATTTGGCTCTTTATCGAAAGTTGGGCTTATCTCCGCAAGCCAACTTTACTTTTGGAGCAATATTTCCCAAGTCCTACAATAAAAATTGAGCAAACAAGCATATATTTATGTGTTTGTTTTGCAATTGTCAATATCATGGGTCAAATTCTACGAATTCTCTTTGAGGGAGCCGCGCAAGCCTGGCAACAGTTAATGGCCAATAAGTTGCGCTCTTTTTTGTCGCTTCTGGGTGTCACTATAGGTATATTTTGCATTATTGGTGTCAAAAGTGCCGTCAATTCCTTAGAGGACAATATTCGGAACAGTATGTCCAAGCTGGGCAATGATGTCATTTACATCGAAAAGTTTTCATGGTCTGAGGACCCCGGCAACAATTACTGGAAATGGATGCGCCGACCAAATTCTTCCTATTCCGAATATGAGCAGTTGCGTGATCGGCTTAAAAATGCCCAAAAAGTAGGCTATTGGCAGTTTTTGCAAAACAAAACGGTTAAATGGAATTCTTCCAGCGTGGAAGGTGTCTTTTTCCTTGGTATTACCGAGGATTGCCGAGACCTGTTCCATCTTGAATTTGAAGATGATGGTCGCTTTTTTTCTCCCATTGAATATCAAAGTGGTACGGATGTGTGCATTTTGGGCAATGTGGTAGCCAAGAGCCTTTTTGGCGAGGGCGTGGATCCGGTGGACAAGGAAATCAATGTAGGCGGGCGTCGTATGCGTGTTATAGGGGTTTTGAAGGCTTCCGGCAAGGATCTGCTCAAGCCCTTTAATTTTGATAATGGCGCCTTGGTGGGCTACAATCTGGCGCGCAGGGGTTTCGGTATTCGGAAAAAAGGGCAGTTCGTTCGTTCCAGCCTTATGGTTCAGGCTGCCCCTGGCGTTGAGATGGAAGAAATGAAAGACGAGATCATTGGCACTATGCGCGGCATTCGACGCATAAAGCCTTCGGATGAGAACAATTTTTCAGTCAATACGCTTTCTGTTTTGAGCAAATTATTTGACAGTGTTTTTTCCACTTTAAATGTAGCGGGCTTTGTCATAGGTATATTTGCACTTATTGTGGGTATGTTTTCTGTAGCCAACATCATGTTTGTCAGCGTTAGGGAACGCACCAATATAATAGGCATAAAAATGGCCTTGGGAGCCAGAAGATGGTTTATCCTGCTGGAGATTTTGTTTGAGGCCATTACATTATGTGTAGTGGGCGGCTTGTTGGGGCTTTTATTTACCTGGCTTTTTACAGCAGCAGTAATTCCCCTTTTTACGGATTTTAAAATTTACATGTCCATCGGAAATGCTCTGCTTGGGGTACTGACTTCCATCATCGTAGGCATAATATCAGGGTTGATCCCGGCATGGCAGGCCAGCAAGTTGGATCCCGTTGAAGCGATCAGAAAATAGTTTCATAATAGTAAAAACTGATGGCGCCACTGCATCCAAAACAGGCCAGCATCAAGCGAGGACGGTTGTATATCAAAAAAACAAGTCCCAATATAAGGTAAGCCAATGAAACCTGCGCCGAAGCGGCCCGCCAAGCCTGAAAGATAGGGTAGGGTAGCGGAAAAATACAGGCAAGGGCACCGGCAAGGCAGCAGAGGGTAAAAGCCTGACGAATCAATGGTTTGTCAATGTACATCGCTTATCCCTTGGTTAACTGCTGGAACACATCTTCCATGCTGAATAGTTCTTTGTGCAGCTCAAGTATGGTCAGCTTGTTTGCCACGGCAAAGGCAAATACATCCGCGCGAATATCATGGTTGGATGCGGAAGTCAATTGCCACTGATTCTGTCCCAAATCTTTTACCTCCTGCACCCTGCTGATTTTGGCCAGTTGGTTTTTGTCTGCCTTTTCCGCAAACTCAACGGTTACGATGTTTTGCCCTGCAAACTGTTCCTTTAAGCTTTGTATAGGGGCATTGGCTACCAGTTTACCCTTGTTGATGATGATGGCCCGGTCACATATAGCCTCTACTTCTCCGAGGATATGGGTGCTGAAGATCACTGTTTTTTCGCGCCCAAGGTCTTTGATGAGCTGGCGAATTTCCACGATCTGATTGGGGTCAAGGCCCGATGTCGGCTCGTCCAAAATGAGCACTTCAGGAT
This sequence comes from uncultured Saprospiraceae bacterium, assembly GCA_964539805.1. GTDB lineage: Bacteria > Bacteroidota > Bacteroidia > Chitinophagales > Saprospiraceae > M3007. Next base: position 20,287 of record CAZIKN010000034.1, read on the forward strand.
CATGCAGCATAGCCTGGGCCAAACCAACCCTTTGCCTGTAGCCTTTTGATAACTCATTGATCTGCTTGCTTCTGTGCGAGCTAAGGCCAGTTCGTTCCACCATTTCCTCCACCCGTTTTTTGGCATTTTTTATTTTATGTACCCCGGCAGCAAACTCAAGGTATTCCCGCACGTACATATCGCGATATAGCGGATTGTGCTCTGGCAGATACCCGACACGCGCACGGGTTTCCATTGCCTGCGCCTGTACATCAAATCCACACACCTTGACCGTGCCGGCCGATGGCGGCAAATAACCTGTTATGATTTTCATGGTTGTTGTTTTCCCGGCACCGTTTGGGCCAAGAAAACCGAGTACCTCGCCTTTTTTGGCTTCAAAACTTACGCCATCAACCGCATGTTGAGGGAAGTATATTTTTGTCAAATTTTGGACTGCGACAGACATGTGCCCTGATTTTAGTGATGGTAAAGATTTACAGAAACTATAATTGCCCGGAATGTATGGTTTGGATCAAAATACTCCAACTTACAGCCGCAAAGATGCAACCATTTGTCCGTTGTGTTACCAATGGTAGTGACAGATTTTTTAGGACAAACGAAAAACCGGAAGATGACGTTTTGTCGTACATACTGCATCACTAATATTCATACAACATGCTGAATACGCTATTTTTTACATTATTGCTTTGGTTTCAGGGCCCCGACAGTTTACAACGGCCAAAACCGTTGCCTATTTGCCCCCCACAGGCTAAAGATTTGATGATGTCTGCCCACAATGCTCCTCTACATGATGCCCTGGATTCCCTGCTTCAAAAGTATGTCACCGATGCCGGAAAAGTTAATTACAAAGGTTTAAAATCGGACAAAAAGGCATTGGATACCTATTGTCAGTTGCTTACCGACAATCCCGTGCAGGAGGCATGGCTCCGCGAAGAAAAGTTGGCCTACTGGATCAATGCCTATAATGCCTTTACATTGAAACTCATTGTGGATAATTACCCCTTGAAAAGCATTACAAACTTGGATGGCGGCAAAACCTGGGATATTAAGCGGATTAGGATAGGCGATAAAAAGTACAGTTTGAATAATATTGAAAACGATATTTTGCGCCCGCAATTCAAGGATGCCCGTATCCATTTTGCCATTAATTGTGCGGCAAAAAGTTGTCCTCCTTTATATAATCAGGCATACACCGCCGCTAATGTGGAAGCAACACTGCAAGCCAGAACCCTGTCATTTATTAATGACAAAAAGTACAACTTTATCTCGGCAGATAAAGTTAATATTAGTAAAATATTTGACTGGTACGGTGTTGATTTTGCTGATTTAAAGGCGTTCCTGGGGCTTTACAGTGGAAAAAAGATCAAGAAAACGGCAATGGTATCTTTTCAGGAATATAACTGGGAACTGAATGAGTAAAGTGTCATCGTGTCAGTTTGCACGATTTTTGCAGTGAAGGCGTTATTGTGAAATGATATTGCTCACATAGAAATATAGTCCCTACATGGAAAAAAACCTTAATCAGTATATGGTGGAGTTCACCATGCCCATGAATCTCCCGGAGGAATTTGTTCAACGCATCCCTCAACAACGCGATATGGTTAATCGTATGTTTCACGAAGGCAAGGTGTTGAGTTATGCCCTGTCATTGGAATCGGGCAAGCTGTGGGCCATTTTTGCGGCTACTTCCGAAACAGAACTAATGCAGTTGGTACAGCGTCTTCCGCTGACCCGCTATATGAAATTGAAGGTAAGCGAGTTGACATTTTACAACGCCTCACATCCCTTTAGTGCGGTGTTTTCGATGAACTAACCAACCGGTTGTTTTCATCCGGGAACACCGCTATGGGTTTGAATGTTTTGGCCTCCTCCGGTGTGAGATATGCGTAGGAGATAATGATTACAATATCACCGACTTGTACACGGCGTGCTGCTGCCCCGTTAAGGCATATTACGCCGCTACCGCGCTCTCCGCGTATGGTATAGGTTTCAAATCTTTCGCCATTATTGTTGTTAACAATCTGGACTTTTTCACCTTCCATAATATTGGCAGCTTCCAATAACTCCTCATCTATGGTAATGCTCCCGATGTAATTCAGGTCTGCTTGCGTTACGCGTACCCGGTGTATTTTGCTTTTAAAAAATTCGATCAACATGTTGTAAAGGTGCCAATCAGCCTTTGTGTATCCAAACATTAGGATGCGAAGTGCTGATTAACAATGCTTTGTATAAATTATGGGGCAAAAGTAATATATCGAATGATTACGCTTCTTAAAAGTTTTTAAAAGTACTTTTTAGCGTACAATAGCCATACGAAACACCCGATCCAGCAAAGTAAGGTAAGTTGCAAAAATCGGTCGCGCAGCAGTGCACGAGTAGGTGATTCTGTTTTGTTGTACACTAAAGTCAATTGTAAATAGCGCAGGATACCGATGACCACAAAGAAGGCGGAATAAAAGATCCGGTCGCTGCCAATGCGCTCGGTTACTTCCGGTGAGAAACAATACATCAGATAAGCAACTATGGCTACTGTACTGCAAACCACCATACTGACATCCAAAAAAGGAAGGTTGTAACCTTCCAAGGCCTTGCGGAACGTATGGCCCTTGGTTTCCACTAAATATTCGCCGCGTCTTTTGGCAAGCCCAAGGATGAGTGCCAGCAGAAAGGTAAGAACAATCAACCATTGGGATACCTCAACGCCTGTAGCCGCACCACCTGCAAACACCCTGAGCAAAAAGCCCAAGCCGATAAGTGAAACATCTACAATAGCAATATGTTTAAGAGAGAAGGAGTATAATATATTGACTATGAAATAAACAGCGCTGATGATGAGCACCGGCCAACCTAAATAAAACGCAGCCAAAAATCCGCTGCCAAGCATGATCGCCAAAAGAATGATGGCGGAGGTTTTTGATACGGCACCGCTCGCAATGGGCCTTTTGCATTTATCTGGATGGTTTTTGTCCTGTTCCGCATCTGCCAAGTCATTAAGAATGTACACTGCAGAGGCTGTCATGGAAAATGCCATAAAACAGATACCAGCCCTCAATAGCAACCAGGGATCTGAAAGCCGAGCCGCAAAAAAAGCGGGAATGAACACAAATAAGTTTTTTACCCAGTGCTCGGGCCTTGAGAGCTGAAAAGCGTGGCGAAGGGTCATGGCTCGTGTGGCATTCTGATTTCAATAGTTGTTCCTTGGCCCGGAGTGCTGAACAGATCTAATTTCCACTTGTGTGCATTGCAGATGGATTTTACATAAAACAAGCCCAGGCCAAATCCTTTTACGTTATGCACATTGCCCGTTGGCACCCTGTAAAACTTGTCAAAGATGTGTTTTTGGTCTTCTTTTGCAATACCTATGCCGCTGTCTTTTATGCTCAAAATGACTTCATTGCCATTCTGTTGTACAGCGATCTTGATTTCAGGATTAGCCTTACTGTATTTCACGCCATTGTCAACCAAGTTATGGATAATATTGGTAAGGTGGAGCCGGTCCGCCCATACAACAGGGTTTTCTGCATCCAAATAGTTTTCCAACTTTCCGTCCCGTTCGCTCACTTTTAGTTCTATCGAAGGTAAGATGCTGTTTACCAATCTGTTAAGATCAATTTTTTCGTAGTGTAGTTCTATTTTGTCCCGTTCTATTTTGGCCAATTGCAACACTTTTTCCACTTGTGTATTCAGGCGCATGACCTGCTCTTTGATGATACCTGCGTATCGGTTCAGGCGTTCGTCATTTTTGATTACCTCGCTTTTCAAAAACACATCGGTACTGATATTGATGGTAGCAATGGGGGTTTTGAATTCGTGGGTCATGTTGTTGATAAAATCACGCTGGAGCTCAGAGAGCTGTTTTTGCCTTAAAATAACAAACATGGAGTAAACAAAAAAGCCAATGGTAATAAGGATAAGGAAGGTAAACCCTACTACCCACCACATATTGCTTAATATATTGTTGCTCTTATTGGGAAAACGGATGCCGTAATAATAGATAAAATCAGAGTCATAGTGCTTGGGTAAAAACTCTTCCAACGCTTTGTTTTCTTTGCTGGGGGCATATTTTACCAATTCTCCCTTTACCATTTGGTCACCTGAGCAGTCAAAAATACCGTATTCATAATCTTCTTTCAAGCCCTGTTTTTCAAATGCTTTGCCTAAGGAGTATTGCAGGGCATCTGCCTCAAAAAACTGATTGATGTTGACTACCCAATAATTGGAGGACAGTTGCTGAACTAATTTTTGGGTGGGCAGGGCAAAGCCCTCCCGCAAAGCTAATATGTTGGCGGCATCCAACAGGGCTTGGTTTACCTTGCGGTTAAATTCGCGCTCCTGCAAATTCCAGGTGCGTACTACCCAGTAAGCTTGTACAAAAAGCAGGCTGATGATTGAAAAAGCGCCAAACATGATGACGCGTCGTATGATGGTGTTAGTCATTTTTTTTCAAACGAGAAATAATGGAAAATAAACATTGGATTTTCGATTTTGTGCACTAAATCCGTTTTGGAACTGCAAAAGTAGGCTAAAACAGCATTTGAATCCGACTGAATTATAGGTCATGGCCACCATTTTTGTCATATATTATCACAGATGTAAAATCAGATCTGCCTCAAAGCTCCAAAAGTTTTACTATTGCAGCCTGAAACACAACTGACGGGCCTGCCAAAGTCTTTTTGTCAAAATATTCGGCACCCCGCTCCAATTCAAATAGTTATATCATGAAAAAAAGTTTTATTAATTATCTGTTTGCCCTTACCTCAATGTTCGCCAGCCTTGATCTATTGGCCCAGGAAAAGGCTGTTGGAGGCCCGCCTCGCGAAGGTGAACCAGGCTATTATCAACAATGGTTTGAAAAACATAAAAACGAAGAAGGTATTGTGCCGGATGATCTTACCGACCAATGGTTTGAACATGATCGGGTACGCATGGGTGTTGTCGCGCGTGGTACATCACCGATCCAGACCGTAGAACAGGCCTCACCAAGTACCAAACAAGGCGGCCGTACCCGCGCCTTAATCATTGATGTCAATAATCCCAAAAAAATGTGGGCCGGTTGTGTAAGCGGCGGACTCTGGCGCAGTGAAGATGGTGGGGTCAACTGGATATCCATCAATGACCAGGCTTCTACGCTCTCTGTAACGGCTCTTGTACAAAACCCGCTGAAACCCAATGAAATATATTACGGGACAGGAGAGGTGCGCGGTGCCAGCCAGGGTGTGGCCGGAGGAGGCGTATTCAAAAGTACGGATTATGGCCTTACTTTTGAGCGCTTGCCAGCCTCCAGTCCCAATGATTTTCGCTATTGCAACTATATAGCGCACAGCCTGACGGATAGCCAAACGGTATTTGTGGGAACATCCAATGGTTTGTACTTCAGTGCCAACGGCGGTGGAACATTCACCAAAATGCAGGTACAAGCCACTACAGCAGGTGCCAACAATGGCGTTATTTGCCATCCCGATGGCAGTCTTATGGCCACCATACAAGGCGTGGGCATATTTGTGCGGAAGGCCAACAGCCCCAATTTTGTAAAGGCAACTAACCCGCAGTTCCCAACATCTAACTTTGCGCGGGTACTGATCGCTAATTGCAAGAAGTATCCTGACGTAACGTATGCCATGTTCTTTGGCAGCGAATATGACAAGGAGGGCAACAGGGGCTTGTTTAAGAGCAGCGATTTCGGCACTACCTGGCAAAAATTGGGAGATTCCCTTTCATCCGGTGCCCGCATAGGCTCATCTTATCAGGCTTATTGCCAGATGCTGGGCGTTCACCCCTCTGATACCAACAGGGTTGTTTTTGGGGCCGTATCAGTTAGCAGAACACTTAATGGTGGCCTTACCTATCAATCTATAAATGAAGGGCATTCCGATAACCATGTTTTTGTCAATGTAGAGGACTCCAATTCATTTTTCTTAGGTAATGACGGCGGTATCTATCGTATTGACTGGACCAATTCTACATTCTCAACTAACATGAACGGTGGTTACATCACACACCAATACTACGCAGGTAACTATGCCCCGCGAGGTAAAATTGCTTCGGGAGGCTTACAGGATAACGGAACCTGGCGCCACCGCTCCAATGCAGCACAAAGTATATATGGCGCTGACGGAGGCTACACACACATCAGTCAGCAAGATACTACTTTGGGCTATGTGGCGACGCAAAACGGCTACATGTATCGTTCCAATACCTTTATGCAAGGCGGGAATTTTACCAACATAACCAATACCGAACTGCGGGCCGAAGGCGTAGATTTTATCAATCAATATGAAATGAACTATGCCGATGGCACACAGCTGTTCTGCCGCACGGCAAGAGGTTTGTGGCGCACGGAGGACAAAGGCAGTTTTTGGACACGTTTAAATGCTGCAAACATTCCGGGTATCCAGGCTATTGGGGTAACCCGCGAGGCCGATCCAACGGTGTTTGTTGGCGGTGCCAACTGCTTTTATCGTGCAGATAATGCCATAAGCCGACTGCCATTTGATACGCTAAAAGACCTGCGCACCAATGTACCCTTACAAGCGCGCGCGCTGGCATGGGGTACCATAAGCATTCACCCCAAAAACAATAATGAGTTTTATGTAGGCATGACCAGTACCAGTAACACCACTTTCCGTTTGTTTCACGTAACAGATATTAAAAATACGCCAAAATGGACTAACCTGACTGGTGACCTTCCTACAAACCAGCCCATTTATCAGGTACAACCACACCCTGACAAACCAGATTCCATTTTGTTTGCGGCCACTGCTTTTGGTTTGTATGTGACAACCGACTCAGGCCGGACCTGGGTAAAGGAAACCCGTGTGCCAAACGTACCTATTTTTGAGATGAAACTCAGGGCTAATGACCGTACTTTGTTTTTGTTTACACATGGAAGGGGCCTGTTCTTTATCAAATTGAATGATTTGTCCAAGCCGTTTACAAGCGTACAGGATGTGGCGAGTATTGATTTGGATATTTATCCCAATCCGGCACATGATTGGCTTAATGTTGCTGCGGAGGCACCCTTGTCTTTGATTCAGGTTTTTGACCTTTCCGGGCGTGAGCGCATTACCGTGACTAATCCGCAGAATGGGGTGGATATCAGTCAGTTACATTCAGGGCAGTATTTCTTTAAAGCCTTTGATGATAAGGGCAGATTTATAGTAAAACCCTTTATTAAGGCAATGGGAGAAAAACCCTGATTCGTTTTGCCCACTATTTAACAAACATTTTTGAGGGCGTATCGGTTTTGTAGTTTATAGTTTCACCATTATAAACAATAAAACATGATACGCCCTTTTATTTTTTCGCTTGCTATGTGTTGCATGGCTCCGATACAGGCACAGGACGCCGGCCAACAAGACAATAAAGAAACCCTGGATTGGGTACAGCGCAGGGCTTTGCACATCAAAGGACAATTGACAGATGCCATCAACATGAACGACCAATCTTTGCTGCTGGTGCGGCTTATGGAGGCCCATCGTGAGTTTGAGTCCATTGCGCTGGCTGGCTTGTATTGTCCCGATGTCCGCGTTGCAGCTGAACACGGGCGCAGCGCCTCCAATTGGCTGAACAACTACACCAAAGATAAAGATTTGAATTCCTGCATGGTACGTGCGGGAGAGGCCCGCACACAGGCCCACAAAATGGGAGAAGCCGCTGAAAAATGCGCGGTTTTGTGTGGAGAGGGATCACAAAAGTCGTTTTGCCCGGCAGATTTGCTTACCGTAAACGCAGAATTGGCCCAGCATGACCTGAACGATGGCCTTGCATCCAATGACATGCATATCCTATCCCAAAAAGTGGAGCATGCGCGTCGGATTTTTATCGAATGCCAAAATATGGCCTCTTCTATGGAAAATTGTGGCCCGGCATGGCTTGCGGCCACGGCAGCCGAGCAAGAATGTTCAGCCGCACTTTCATCCGGTTCCTTTGCCACGGCTATTGTCCATGTACAATCGGCATTGGATTATGTGCAACGCTTGAAAGATGCGGCCAAGCGTTGCAAATGAGTTATTTAAGCCTTTACATTTAAGGCAAGGTTATTTTGATGCTGTTTCCATCAGATAATCTCAGGATAAATCTGGACGTAAAAAATAAGCCGCCCCGCGAGAACGCGGAGCGGCTTTTTCAATTTATTATACCACAAATTAGTTGTAGTAATTAGTTCACATCCCAGAAAACGCGATCGCTCAGGTCAGTTTTTTGACGTGGAGCGTTTGGATTCAGGTCAATTTCAGACTGAGGATAGAAGAATGAGCGGGGAACCGCAGGGAACAATGCATTGCTGGGTATTGTGACTGCCGGATGGCCTGTGCGGCGCCAATCTGTCCAAGGTTCTACTGCAACACCATAGTTAGCCACATATTTCTCCTCGATGATGGCTTTAATTTTGCCTGCTTCGTCAGCGGGCAAGGTGCCATTGGCAGCGATGTATGCATCAATTTGTGCCTGTGGTACACCTGCAGCAGTCATAGAGGCGGTGATGCCGGCCTGATAGAAGGTTTGGGCATCGCCGGGAGCTCCATATACAGCCGCTTCCGCACGGATGAAATTGTACTCTGCGAAGGTCAACATACGGATAGGTGCTGTGCCATTGTATGCGTATGCTGCAGCCAGGATTGAACCGTCTGCCGCCGGAACTACAGCAGCCGTGTTGGTGGTATCTCCGCGCAGGTAGGTGTGCATACGGGAATACTTAGTAGAAGGAGCATCGCCAGGTTTGGCACCTGCATATGCAGGGTTAGTACGTGTGAACGGGAATGGTGTGAAGTAACGGGAACGACGTGGGTCGTTTTTGGTATTCATCATGTTCACCAAGGTTGCACCGGGGAAAAACTGATTGATACGATCCAATTCAAACTGGTGAATTGAATTTTGCTTGCGTGCCTCATTAATAAACGACATTTGGAAATTATCCGCATTGGCTGCCATAAATGGAGCATTGGCGTTAACCAAGGCTGTGATTCCAGCAACGGCACCCGCTTTGTTTGATTTGGACTGGTGGATAAGCAAACGCAGTTTGAGGGTGTTTGCCAAACGTTCCCAACGGGGTTTTGACGTAGCCCAGGCACCAGGGTAAATAGTGGAGTTCGCACCTGGAGACTTTACAGAAGCTGCATTGAGGTCAGCAAGAGCGGCATCCAGTTTTTTCAACAAATCATCATAAATAGCCTTGCCATCATCAAATTTTGGCTGCGTATTGCCTGTGAATTTCAGGGCTTCAGTGTAAGGCACTTTACCCCATACATCCACTGCTTGTTGGAAAAGGTAAACTTGCAAAATCTTGGCAACACCTGCGTAATGTGGGCTGCTTTCGCTTGCTGCTTTTTCAATGACCAACTGTAAATCACTCAATGCAGTGGAATAGGTAAGGCTCCAAACATTGTTCAGGTCAGAGCCCTGAATATTATAGCGCTCATATTCCTGATTTTGTGTGGTTGCACCCTGGCCCTGACCGGAAAACTGTTGGGCGATCAGTGATGTGAAGCGGTGCAAATCGCTGCCGCCCATAAACCCTACGGTTACGGTAGCAGAAGTAAGGATTTGCTCAATAGGGGCATCTTTAATGTTGTTTGGATCATCATTAACATCCAAAAAATCATTGCAGGCACCCATTGTGATCACTGCCCCGACGAGCAGTGAAGAACGAATGAATTTTATGAATTGCATCGTAAGTTTTATTTTTGTTTAAGTAAAAAATACTGATTATCAAATAATTACAGCGTAACCCGGAAGTTAAGGCCGTAAGTGCGCGCTTGAGGCAGGGCGTTGAATTCCAAGCCTTGTGCATTGTTGATGCCCAATACGTTTTGCTCTGGATCAAGGTGTGGGTAGTTTGGTGCATGGAGGAACAGGTTGCGGCCGAAAATACCCAGTTCAAAAGCACCAAATGGTGTTTTGTCCAACATGCGTTTGGGCAAGGTGTAGGACAAAGATGCCTCGCGAATACGGAACCATGATACGTCATAGATAAAGCCTTCGGCAGCTACGTGCTTGCCGCCATTGCCCCAGTATTGCTCAGCGGTAACCTTCACCTCTTCTGCGCCTGCATTAGCTTTGCCGGCATTGGCACCAGAGGCAAAAACGCCTTCAAACTTATATGGTTTGGCCACAGTGCCGTCTGAGTTGAAACGGTCAAATTCAGCTGTTTCCGCTACTACACCATTGCGTTGCAAGTCGGCGAGGTTACGAGAATAGATGTCGCCACCTTGACGGATGTCCAACAATACACTCAGGTTTAAACCCTTATAATTGATGTTGTTGCTCACGCCCAAAACCCAATCAGGGTTTGGATTGCCGATTTTTACCACGTTAGCTGTTGGCAAAGGCAAACCAGTTGGAGACAACAAAAGTTGGCCTGAAGCATTGCGTTGGTAAGCATTGCCATATAATTGGCCGTATTCATCACCTGCAACAAGGCGTACGTTTGGCGTTACGAAACCACCGAGGAAAATGTTCTGAACACCCGTAGCCAATTCTTCAACAGTTGATTTGAACTTGGTGAAGTTAAAGGTGGTGGACCATGCACCCTGCTTGGTTCTGATAGGAGTCAACGTCAAAGCTGCTTCATAACCTACTGTTTTCAGGCTACCTGCATTGAATACAACGTTGGTTACACCAGCAGCTGGTGAATTGGGAACACTGAGGATAATACCAGTACTTTTGGTCTGATAGTATGTAGCCTCGAGGCTGATACGATCTTTCCACAAAGATACATCCAACCCTGTTTCCCAGCTGCGTGAGAATTCAGGCTCCAGCTCAGGATTGCCTGCTACATTTTGCAGGGTAAAACCGGGCTGTGAGTTGAATGGGAATAATACGTTCGGCCCAAATCCGTCTGCTGGGTTTGCTGTTGAATAGTAAGAATCTGTTGCATAAAGCAAAGAAGAGCGGCCTACCAAACCGAAGTTACCACGTAATTTTACCAACTGTACAAAATCAGACTTGATTGCTGGGATAGCTTGCGTCAGGTTGATGGTACCCGCGGCAGAGTAGTACAGGTAGGAATTGTTATCCTTGGGCAAAGTAGAGTTCCAGTCATTACGAACCATCAGTTCTGCAGTGGCCCAGTTGTCATAAATGGTGGTCAAGGTACCGAATGCACCCATGATACGGCGTTCAGATTGGCTGAAACCAGGTACATAAGTTGTGGTGTTGGCATTGAGGTTGCGGAAATTGCGCACAGTTACGCCACGACCAATCACGTTTGCAAATTTGTTGAATTCCCGGATCATTTCCTGACCTACAACATACTGGAACTCCAATTTGTCGCCTGCGCGGCGGCTGCCGCCCAGCGTCAGATAGGAGTTGATGTTACGGGTTGAGGCATTTGTTTCGCTGATACCACCCAAGCCATTGGCAGATGTATTAGCTCCACCACGTGCACCAATTTGGTCATAAGCACTGGCATTGTAAGTGAAATAGTCCACACCCACTTTGTAATCAGCACGCAACCAGCTCAAGAGCTGATAGCCGAGGTTGAAGTTTCCAAGGATACGGTCAACACGGTCGTCATACAGGTTGTTGGCCAAAGACCAGCGAGGATTATCCACGGCTGGGTCATAGTGCAATTGAGATCCTGTTGTAGTTTGCCATGGCTGACCGGTCAAGTCCCAGCTGCGTGGGGTAAACCAGGTACGGAACAATGGGTTGGACAACTGGTTGCCTTGCTGTGAGCGAACGGACGTATTCAAAACGTAGTTGGCAGAAATACCGGCAGTCAGTTTGTCGGTGATTTCGCTGGTCGCGTTGGCTTGAATGTTGTAGCGTTTGAGGCGGTTATTATCCAAGATGCCCTGATCATCCAGATAGCCCAAAGAAAGGCGATAGCTGGATGTTCCTTTGCTTCCCTGTAGGCCCAGGTTGTGTTGCATTTGTGGGCCGCGGCGGAACAGGTCTTTCACGTTGTCAGGATATGCTGCCATGGCAACAGAGTCGTTCACCGTTGGGTTGATGAAGGCGTTATAGTCGGGAGGCAGTGGTACTTTTTGGCCCGCAATTTTTGGCCCCCAGGAGGCAATTGATGTTGGGTTAAATGCTCCACCTGCACCCTGTCCGTAGGTGTTCTGATAGTCAGGGGTGCGGTTTACTTCCTGAATAGCATAGCTGGTATTGTAGGAAATAGCATTCTTCAAACCTGCTTTGCCTTGGCGGGTAGTGACCAAGATCACACCTGCAGAAGCGCGTGAGCCGTACAATACCGTTGCGGCAGCACCTTTCAGCACACTGATGGTTTCGATGTCTTCCTGGTTCAGGTCAATGGCGCGGTTGGAGTTGGTTACACCTGTTTGGAGGGCATTGCCACCACCGCCATTGTCAATCGGAATACCGTCAACCACCCAAAGAGGCTGGTTGCTGCCCGTAAATGTGGTGTAACCGCGAATCAGGATGTTGGAACCACTAAAGGAACCACCAGAACCTTGCAAGCGAACACCAGGGATTTTGCCGGCGAGGGCATTGGTCACGTTAGTCACACGGGCGGTGGTCAGATCTTTGTTGGAGATCTCCGTTACAGCGTAACCCAAGTTTTCCTTGTTCTTTTTGATACCAAAAGCCGTAACAACCGCCTCCTGGAGGATGAGGTTGTCTTGCATAGTGACATCAATGGTGGTTTGTGTGCCAACTGTGATTTCCTGTGCACTGAAGCCAGTGTACACGAATCTGAGGATGGCGTTGTCGTCGGCTACTTTCACGGTGTACTTACCGTCAAGGTCAGTAACAGCGCCTGAAGTAGAATTTACGACGATAACAGAGGCCCCGATCAGCGGATCGCCATTCGGGTCAATAACTCTGCCGCTAACGGTGCGTTGCGCAAAAACGGACAACGCACTCAATGCGAAAAGCATTAAGAGCAAAAGTCTTTTCATACAGAAACTTTGATTTGATTTAGTAAAAAAATTATTCAATCTGTTGCCATTCCGGCAATTTGGGGATTATATTTAACACACCTTAAGACAGGTGAATTTTCCAAAAGGATAGGCTTTGTTTCTTTTAAAATGTCAGTTTCAGCAAAACGAACCAATAATTTAGTATTTTGTTCGGTAGTGATAGCATTTAAAACATAGCCTTTTTTTAAAATTCGGGAGCAAACATAAGGCTTAGCGGAATTTCGCCAATGTTTGTCTAATTTTTTTTTCATTTTCGTTGAAGTAATTTGAAGTTTAAACGTACACCATCTGTACTACGAAGCACTCAATTGTTTAAGTCTGCCAATTCTGCGGCTTTTTCCAATACATAGCTGTCTAAAAATTTAAGATGTTGAATATCAGCATTTAACAAGTCTGGAAAGAGATCAAAAAACGTTTTTAATATGATTTTTTTGAGAACCTCGGCCTGCTCATTGGCTACTGAAATATCAGTGGGCTGCGCTATATTTTTTCCTGCCTGGATCATATTGACCCAAACAATCAGGGAGTCAACTTTCTCACGAATCAAGCGGGTATGCCGCCCGGGTATCCAATCCATTTCTTTTTCGATTTCCCGAATCAATTCCTGAATGCGCCCTGCATGATAGATGTCGGCGCGCTCTGCCTCCCGTTCGCGATCCAAGCGGCCATAACTGCCTCTTTCGCCAGGCCGTTTATCTATCCAATCACCTGATTCCTCGTAGCGCTCTTCTTTTATCCAGTCTTTATCCTGTTTTTTGCGGCGGTACAGGGCCACAGCAAGGAGCAAGAGAATGGCTATGCCAAAAAGTAGGGTACTCATTTATCTACAAGAATAAAATAACTTTGGAAAAACGATGATGTTTTGTACTGACGGTGATCCAATACACTCCGCTCGGCCATCCTTCCCGGTCAATTTGCAGCTGCCCCAAGGTGTTATTTTTAGCGCGGTAATATACCTTCCCTTGCACATCTGTAATTTGGACATCAAAGGAGTCTTTGCTGTATGCACTGATATACAGGTATTGGGTAGCCGGATTGGGCCAAATGTCGTAATTATTGGTTAAATAAGCCAAGTTTTTTGTGCCGGATGATCCGATCACTATATTCAGGGTTTGCTGGTAAACGGCTGCTCCACAAGGGTTTAGAACGGTCAGGGTGACAAGGTAGTCCCCATTTTTTTTGTACGTATGTATTGGCTCAAAACTGTTTTGGGTAGCTGAGCTGTCTCCAAAATCCCAGATGAATTGTGTGCCATTCAAGCCAAGGTTTTGAAATGAAACCAATCCGTTGGGCTGTTTTAAATACTCGAATTTTGCAGTCGGATAGGAAAGAACGTGAAAGGAAAGGGTGTCTGAAACTAAGGTGTAGCACTGTGCATCACGGATCAGGCAGCGATAAAGATTGCTGTTTAGGCCGGCGGAAGCTTCGTTTATGTTCAGGCTGTCCTTCAAGGTGCCGCTGTAGGGTTTGCTTTCACTTAAATTTTGCCAAATAGTGCCATTGTTTGTGCTAACTTGCCATTGATAATCAAGGTCTTGTCGGTTTGATGTAATCCACATCACCAAGTCGCCCTGTGGGCAAACAGTATCAGCGGATAGCTGAGTATATATAATAGGTGTGCGGGCCAATTGCGTCCCTTGCGGGGTTTTGGGCAGGGTTTCCAGGAATCCTTCCTCTCCGGCACTGGCTGCCCCGTTGGTGCCATTACAAGGGTGGGTGGAGTTTTTGCGTGTTCCGGGCTGGCCACCTTTGGGTTTCTCCAAGGTATGGATAGAGGACAGCACGCGCCCACCACTGCCACCACCGCCCGGCCCGAAACAGCGCTGGCCTGCATTGTTCAGGGTGCCTCCGCCATGGCCGCCATTGGCTTGCACCAGGAGATCAGCTGGCGCAGACTGGGCATCAAGCCAAATAGTGCCGCCTGCGCCGCCACCGCCACCGCCGTCGCCATCGGCATCTAAGGCTGATGCGCCATTGGCCGTTATACTTTGTTTGTTTCCCACCATCACTTTGGCCTGAAGCATAACGATACCGCCGCCATTACCGCCGCCATTTAGGCTGGCATTGTTGGCATGCCCGGCGCCACCGCCGCCGCCAAGAAAAATTCGATCAAGCAGGAAAAGACTTGAATAGCCGCCCAAACCGGGGTTGTCACCCTGACAATTGAGCACGCCGGGGTCTTCATTGCGGCCGCCCCTTCCTCCGTCACTGATGTTTGCGCCGCCGCCGCCGCCTGCATTGTGGTCATTGCCTCCGCCGCCACCGTTGGCTTGTGGCCCACGCCCCAACTCGCGTCCGCTTTGGAATGCTGCTATGCCCTCTCCTTTGGCACCGCCCCGCCAATTGCCCTCAGGATAAAAATATCCGGTAATGGGAAAAAGTACATTGCAATTGTTGTTGCTGACAAATGATGATTGGCCGCCCCTGAAACCTGTGCCATCCGCTATAATGGGTGCCCCCAGTTGCAAAGTGTCACTGACTTCAAGGGCAACAACACCACCCGTGGAGCCATTCCAGGGCAGGGCTTTCAGGGTGTCGCGCACAAAGGCATTGGTATAGCGGGGCACGCGGATGACCTGGACTTTTCCTGAAATATTATATTGGTGTAAAAGCCTGTATTTCAGCCAGATATTATTTTGGGCAACAGAATCAATTACAGCCTTTTCATGCCGGCCACATTGGTTGATGGCCAAAATTTTGCCAAATTGACTATTGTTGCTGACACTGATTTCGGCACCTTGCATTTGAATGATCCAAACAGCATCCCCTTTTTTAAAGCCAGTTGGATGGCTTAAAGTCAG
Organism: uncultured Saprospiraceae bacterium; assembly: GCA_964539805.1. Classification (GTDB taxonomy): domain Bacteria; phylum Bacteroidota; class Bacteroidia; order Chitinophagales; family Saprospiraceae; genus M3007. Next base: position 35,972 of record CAZIKN010000034.1, read on the forward strand.
CCTTGCAGTACAGCTGTCCAAAGCCAGCACGGCGCTGTATTGGTTTATGATACCTGAAATGGTGTCACGCTGCGCCTGAAGGGATACAATACAGGGCAGTGACAAGAGAAAAGCAATTAGGAGTCTTTGGGTCATAGGAATAGGGATTTGTTGGGCACGGATGCTTACTTTTTGTTTGGAACAAAGATCAACATTATTTACCTTTGCCTAAGCTGAAAAAAGTCTGTTCACAAAATGATACAATATATGTCTCACTTTCGCTTCATATTTCTGCTTTTTCCTTTTTGCCTTACGGCCCAAAACAAATACGCGGTTGCGGATATTCCCCCCGAATTGCTTCATCATGCCCATTTGGTTGTCCGGAGTTCAGAACAGGTTTATACCATTAAAAGTACCCGAGACGCGAGGTATAGTGTCAAAAAAGCCATTACAATTCTCAATGAAAAAGGTGATTACGCCGCACAGGAGGTCTGTTTTGAGGATAAATTTTGCAAGGTAAAGCGCCTGGAAGCGCGGGTTTATGACGCCAATGGCCAGTTGGTCCGTGAAAGTAAAAAGAGTGACATAATCCGAACGGATGCGCAAAGTGAATATGAATTTACGGATAACCACTACATGGCCTTGAGTATGCCCTTCTCTGCTTATCCCTACACGGTTGAATTTGAGACAGAAAAAGAGTATTCCGGTTTTTTTCACATACCCGAGTTTGAGATTCAACGGCTGGGCGAGTCCGTTGAGGCAGCTTCCTATCGGTTGATTGTGCCTGAAAACTACGGTTTCAAATGGGCCGGAACGAATACGGATGCTGTATTGCAAAAAAGTATTGAAGGGAAATCGGTTGTGAATGCCTGGAGTTTACGTCACTTGCAAGCCCCTGTGGATGAGTTGTTTGTGCCATTTTTTAGAAATTATTATGCTACGGTGCACTTTGCCCCGGAGCGTATTTATTTAGATGGCCATGAAGGCAATTTTAGCAATTGGAAAAATTTAGGGCAATACTTTTATCAACTGAACGCCGGACGCGATGTGCTCAGCCCGGCCATGCAGGAGCAGGTGCGAAACATGGTGTCGGGCGCGAAGGATGAGCGCGAAAAAATATCCATTCTATATCAATACCTTCAAAAAAACCACCGCTACATCAGTCTGCAATTAGGCATAGGAGGCTGGCAGACCTTAGAGGCCACTTTTGTGGAGCAAAAAAAATACGGTGACTGCAAAGCCCTTACCAATTATATGAAAGCCCTGTTGGCTGCTGCGGGTATCAAGAGCCACGAGGTTGATATTTACGCTGGTGATGATGGCTACCCTCCTATTCAGACGGATTTGCCAATTCCCAGATTTAATCATGTCATTTTGTATGTGCCTGACCACAATTTATGGCTGGAATGTACTTCAAACAATGCCCCTGCTGGCTATCTGGGTGATTTTACTTGTGATCGGGAATGCCTGATACTTGGCCCTGAAGGCGGTAAATTAGCCCGAACGCCTGCCTATACCCAGGCAGATAACCAACAAAGCAGCGTCACCTCCCTCAAATTAGATGAAACAGGGGCTGTCCTTATTCGCTGTGATGCGAGCATCCGGGGATTGCTACAGGATTACAGCCGCTACCTTGCGGAAGAAAAAGACGAAACGGAACGCAAAAAGAAGTTTATAGAAAGGCAGACTTACGGCGTTTTTGAGCTTCAAACACTCAAAATTGTCCCAGATCCTTCTGCTCCATATACAAAGATGGAATTTTTGCTCAAAACTACAGCGAACTACGCCTCCCGTTCAGGTCGTCGGTTATTTGTACCACTGCTGAAAATCAACCCATTACAACGTTCATTGCCCGCAGATACGGCTCGTGTCCATCCTTTGCATATCCCCTTGGCGTATGGTAAATCAGATACGCTTGTATATGCATATCCACCGGGGTTTGAGGCGGAAAACCTGCCCAAAAGCAAAAGCATAACATCTCCATACGGCAGTTATGAACTTATCATAGAACCTTTGGATATTGGTCATCTTAGGGTTATCCGAAAAGTAGTTATGCCAGCAGTGTCTGTTCCTGCAAGTGCGTATCCAGAAGTCCGACAATTTTATTTGGATGCCCAAAAATTGGACAATTGTCAGGCGGTTTTGGTGCGAAAAGGGTAATGATGAAGTATAAAGGATGAAGTATGAGGTATGAGGTATGAAGGATGAGGGTTAATCCAGTTGGATTTTAAGGGTTTGAACAGAGAGGCCTTGTGTGCCGATCAGGCTTAGCCAATAAGTGCCTTTGGGCAGCCCCGCAACACTCATGGTCGCGTCCTTTGAGTAGGTTCGGACGTTCTGCCCCAGGCTGTTGCAGAGGATAGCTTTTTCCCAGCCAACTTCCGTTTCTACGGTAAAATAATCATAAACTGGATTGGGGAAAATGCTCACATTCAATAGATTGGGTTCTTTTGTATGCACGCTGGCCTTGCAATCTTTATATCTTTTGTTGGCTTCCAAAATAGCGAGGTATTTTGGGGCATTGTTGAAAGGAGGGGCCTCAAAAAATTGACTCTGCAATGCTCCCCAGCTGCCATAGCGGCAGGTTTGGGGGCTGATAAAAGAGAAATTCACGAGCAGCATTTCCTCATCGCTCAGGGTTCGAAGGGTGTCAAACAATTGTTGGTACAGGTCATACATTTCAGGCAGCGTCTGGCAGGAGATCAATGCCGGGCAATAAGGTTGTTCACTACCAAAGGGTGCAGGGGTAAAGTGTTGGCCACCTTCATAAAACACTAATTTTTTTCCGTTGTCTCGGGCCAATTTGGCGTATGCTTTCCAGCCTTTCATGGCATACTCATTTGGGTTAAACGTGAAGTTTGCCCCGTTCTTTATCACTTCAAGCCCTGTAGTATTGGCATTCCATTGGGCCATCACTTTTTCATCAAGGCCCATATAAGCTGCGGGGCTGATAGCATCAATCAAATGTGCTTTTCCTTCTTTTTTGATTTGTTCCATGGTGCGTTCGCCCAGGTCCCACCAGGCGTGTTGGCTGGCCATAACGCGCACTAAGCGTTGTTCCTGGCCTTTGAACACCTCTGACCACAGTTGCATGACCTGTGCTATGCGTGGGCCCATTCGTTCGGGCCAGGCCAAGCTTTGGTTTAGGGAATCCAGGCCGTATGCCGCCTGTGAAAAAATCCAGTTCCAGGTTTCGTTGGACCATTCCACATATATTTTTTGCTTGGGGTTCATTTGGTCGCGGAAGAGCGTGGCCATTTTAATGATGTAATCATCAGATGCGGCATGTGGCACACACACCCATGCATCGGCGTTTTTACGGTTACAAAGTTCGATCCACCATTCATAGGGCACGCCGCTTTTTTGGGTCCAGGTATAGTCATTGGATTGAGTGCGCTGGCTCCATTGGCGCATGGTGGAGTTGTTGGTGTAGCCCCAATCCATAAAACGCAGTACGCCGAAAGGAGCCAATTTTTCCAACCATTGCGCCGAAAATGGCTGTTGTTGGTACGTTTGCTCGGTTCCTGGCAGCAATACCCTGATATTGCGCAGGTGGTTGCCGGCTTTGCTTTCCAAGAGTTCGAGGGTAAAAATGTCATTGCCATGCGTAAGGTCAAATTCCATGCGCCCGGGGGTTTGACTTACTATTTTGGCATCGCCCCAAACATCTAATTTGCCCTCACCATCATAAAGTACTACATAGCGTCCGATGGGCAGATCCTCTGTATTTGCCCAAACGGAACGCACGATCTGCGGGGCCTCAGCACCCGGTATGCTTACCGGCAGGCTCAGTGGGTAACCTTGGTCATCGGTGGGTATTTTGTCCATCAAATTGGTGTCCCATTCGTTTTTGCCGCCATTCACCCATTGGTTGTTATGGCTGTTCCAGATACGGCCATATTTCATGATGTTGACAAATGGCCATTCACTGCCCCAGTCCGCCGGGCCGGATAGATTGGTACCAATGCGCAGTTTACAATCTGTTTTAATGGGGTTTTGGGCAGATGATGCGTCCGAAAACAAAAGCAGCAAGGCCAGAAGCAGGGGGTGATTACTCATGTCACTATTTTTTAATCAAAGATGAATACACGAAATACCCGGCAAATGTCGGGCAATGGGCTTGTTCTTATGGCCTTTGTTTGAGTATTTTTTTGATGCCTATGATCGAGTGTTTTGCGTCAAACAAAGCCAAAAAATAGGTGCCTGGCTTTAGATCAGCCCATTGTGGTTTTTCATTTGGCGTAAAATGTAATACCGGCTGTCCTGATACCTGATACACAAGGGCAGTTGACCAAGCTGTTGAACAAGAAATGTCTGCCGTATGGGTAAAGGGGTTGGGTGATAGGCTAAAGCTTACTGCTGGAGCCGTTTCAAGATTATTATTTTGTTTGATAAGCAATGATTTGCGTTGGTTTTCAAGTGTTTGGCGCATGACTTTGATCTGTTCATTTGTGAAGGCCACTCTGCACTGATCATTAGAATAATCCATGTGGTTCTCCAACATATCCGGCTCATCAGGCATGACCGTAGTGGTGCAAGTGTTCCCTGCGGTACATCCGGTAGAGGCTAATGCTTGCGGTGGTGTGTCTGATATACCATCGGCCAGTTTACACGAATTGCCGGATAGTATATCAATCAAGCCATCAAAGGTATGGAGCAGGCCCAAATAGTGCCCCACCTCATGGGTCAATATGCGGCCCGTAAAAGTTTTTCCACTGCCAGCGTCCACAACAGGGTTTCCGTTGGATACCGTGGCATAATCAATAACGACCCCGGAAATATAGCTTGAATCAAAGGCAATATTGGATAAATAAGCCGGATAATGTGGCAAATTATTGGGAAGGGTAGCATAACCCAAAACATTCCCTTGTCCGCCCGAAACGTTAAGTTTAGGAATGTCACAGATCCAAATATTCAGGTATTTTTTTACATCCCAAGGACTGCTGCCGCCCAATGAATCCACTTTAATGGCATCAATGAGCGGTAAGCCACCGTAGTTTTGGACAATGGGTGAGGTCAACTGCTTTCGAATGATGGATTTTAGATCAAATTCAATGCGGGCATCGCCGAGCCGATTTTGAAAAATTGGGCGAACGGCCCCATTATCGGCATTCAAAGCCCTGAAATCACGCGTCAGGTATTTTATTTGGCCCATGACCAAACTATCCGGTAAATTTTCAGTTTCTGACTGGTACAGCACGTGCACAACAACCCCGATCCGATAAATTTCATCACTGACCATCATGATATGGTCTGGCGTTTTTTCTGCTAAGGCAGGATAGCGTGCGGCATGATTAATCATTTCCTCCAGCGCACATTGCGCTTGCAGCGTTACACAGAGTGAGTGGCAAAAAAAGAATAAAAAAAGGCGCATAGGATAAATTTTGGGTAAAAGAAATGGATATACATGCAACATGAAACAAAATAAGCGTATGAATGGTTGGTTTTGCATCCTTATAAAATCTTTATCCTAATATTGCTTCCTTTATTTTTCCCTTACGATTTTGATTTCACCTTTGCGCTATGATTAAACAGCAATGGCAAATACAAATTATTGTTGGCTTGATAGCAGTGTTTGCTGTGTCGGGGGCCTGTTTTTTGTTGACAGATACCATAGGGTACCGCTCGGTGGCCCTTATCCTGATGCTTACTGTTTCGATATTGGCCATTCGTATGCATTTGGCCGCTATCATTGCGGCTGCAGCAGCCAGTGCCCTTATTTGGGATTATTTTTTTATTCCTCCCCGGTTTACCCTAACTATTGGCGACGGTGAGGATAGTTTGCTTTTGGTGATGTATTTTATCATTGCATTGCTGGGGGGCGTCATTCATTACCGCATGAAACAATTGGATCAGGCGGAACAACAGAACAAAGACCGCAAACATGCCATTGACCTGTACAATGTATTGTTCAACTCCCTTTCACACGAGCTGCGCACACCGATAGCAGCCATATTGGGTACCGCTGATACCTTACAGGAGCAGGACGAACGACTTAGTGCTGCACAAAAGCAGGATTTACTAAAAGGTATCACCCAATGCTCGCTCCGCTTGCATGAACAGGTAGAGAATTTGTTGAATGTGTCACGAATAGATGCCGATGTGATCAGGGCCAAAAAGGAATGGTGCGATATCAATGACCTGATACGTGGCACTGTGGTCAAACTGAGGTCCGTTATGGGCACACGGGATATAAATATTGAAATGGCCAATGATTTTCCTTTGGTTCAGTTGGATTATGGCTTGACAGAACAGGTTTTACAAAATTTACTGACTAATGTGGCCCGGCACACGCCGGCAGAAACGGCTGTAAGCATACATGTTGGCCTGCAAAAAAGGCGTATTGGGCATTTTGAACAAAACGACGAAGCACAAGATATGCTCAAGTCGGTTTCAGAAAGTCAGAATGGTATCCTTGTTATCGAGTTTTTGGATAATGGGCCCGGTTTCCCGGAAGAAGAGATAGCGCATGTTTTTGACAAGTTTTACCGCATAGGCCAATCAGTTTCTGGTGGTACCGGCTTGGGTTTATATGTCGTTCGAGCATTTACGGAGGCGCAAGGCGGCGAGGTTTCGCTTAGCAACCGCTCTACAGGTGGGGCCCGGTTTTTGCTTGAGTTCCCTACTCCTATTTTGTCACAATCCTTTCATCATGAATAAGTTGCCACAAATTTTATTGATAGAGGACGAGGCCGCCATCCGCAAATTGTTGGATATTACTTTGCAATCCAATGGCTATCAGGTACGCCAGGCCGTCACGGCTAAAAGTGGACAGATAGAAGCGGCCATGCATCAGCCGGACCTAATTCTCCTTGATTTGGGCTTGCCAGACATGGATGGTCAAGAGCTGCTCCGTCACTTAAGGGAGTGGTATGAGCGTCCGCTGATAGTGCTATCCGCACGGGATGCCGAAGCAGAAATTGTACAGGCCTTGGACAATGGGGCCAACGATTACCTGACCAAACCTTTTCGCACCGGAGAATTGCTGGCACGCATCCGTGCCGTGCTACGCCAATCACAACCAGAAGCTGGTAGCCCGATCAGAAACTTCGGGAACTTAAGCCTTGACCTGACTGCCCGCAGTGTAAAAAAAGACGGGGAACTGCTCAAACTTACATCAACGGAATACGCGCTACTTGTTCTTTTTGCCAAAAATGAAGGTAAGGTACTGACCCATCAGTTTATCCTTCGCGAAGTTTGGGGCCCTGGATATGTGGATCGAACGGAGTATCCGCGTGTATTTGTCGGCCAATTGCGCAAAAAAATTGAGGATGACCCCAATTACCCTAAACTCATCATAACGGAGTCGGGAGTAGGCTATAGATTTGGAGAGGGTTAGTCTTTATAAAATCTATATTATTTACTATTTTTCTTTATTTTTTCTTTATATTGTTCATAATATCTTTGCACTATAAAATATAACAATGTTTACAATAATTTTTTTCATATCTATTTTGGTTTTTGCATACATGCTCTATGTATTAATAAAGCCTGAAAGATTCTAATACGCACAGATCAGTCATAAGATCATGTCCCATTTTTTTATAGTCAACGCAAAGTGGTTATAGACTACTCGCGTCTGCACATCTTTAAAAATCAAGTAAATCAATCCAGGTAATCTTCAAAATCACTTATATCCTGGTATATTTTATCATTCCTCTGTGTGCACAGCACGGAAAAATCATCTTTTGTTATGATTATAGAAATTAGCAGTATCATTTTTACAATTGCTGTGACCTTTTTATTGGCTTGGCCATTAGGAAAATATATTTCTAATGTTATTGGTGGAGAAAAAACTTGGCTTGACCCTGTTTTTTCGCCCATAGAGCGTGGTATTTACCGCTTATCGGGTATTGACCCTCGTCAGAGTATGGGTTGGAAGGAAAACCTGTATGCCTTGCTGATCATCAATTTTGTATGGTTCGCCGTTACATTTTTTGTGTTGCTCAATCAAGGCTGGCTTCCTCTTAATCCTGATGCCAATCCGTCCATGACCACAGATTTGGCCCTTAATACTACGGTTTCATTTTTGGTTAATTGTAACCTGCAACATTACTCTGGCGAAACGGCTTTGTCGTATCTGGGTCAGTTGACCCTGATGTTTTTGCAATTTGTAACTGCGGGAACAGGCTTTGCCTCGGCTGCCTTGGTATTCAAAGCCATGAAAATACGCCTGGCTAATGGGCGTGAAGGCTTGAATGACAATGGTTTAGGCAATTTCTATGATCTGTTTTTCCGGTCCACCCTGCGTGTGTTGCTCCCCTTGTCAGCCTTATTGGCAATTGCCCTTCTTTTTAATGGCACGCCGATGACTTTTGAGGGCAAAGAGACCATTGTTAGCTTACAAGGAGATACGGTACAAGTATCGAGGGGGCCTGCGGCGGCTATGATTGCCATCAAGCAGATAGGCACCAATGGTGGCGGCTTTTTTGGGGTAAATTCAGCGCACCCCTTGGAGAATCCCACATTTTTCAGTAATTTTTTGGAGGTAATAGCCATCCTGCTGGTACCGATTGCGTTGGTCTTTGCCTTTGGCTTTTACCTGAATCGCCGACGTTTGGCCTGGGTGATCTTGGGCGTTATGACATTTGGTTTTGCGCTTATGCTCATAGGTTCGGTTTGGCAGGAGTTTTCAGGCAATCCCATGTTGTCGAATATGGGTATTGCTCAGCCTTTGGGCAATTACGAGGGAAAGGAAATACGTTTTGGCACAGGAGCAAGTGCACTTTGGGGCGTAGCCACTACAGCTACCTCTAATGGTTCTGTGAACATGATGCATGATTCTGTTATGCCACTGACAGGAGCATTTTTTATGTTGGATATGATGATGAATGCTTTTTTTGGCGGTGTTGGCGTAGGTTTTCTTAATTTTTATATTTTCATTATACTTGCCGTATTCATTTCGGGGCTGATGGTCGGTAGAACGCCCGAGTTTTTGGGCAAAAAAATAGAAGCCCGGGAAATGAAGATCGCCATGCTGGTTGCTTTGCTGCATCCGTTCCTCATTTTGGTTGGCACTGCTTTGTCTGCCTGGGCCGTCACCAAAGACCCGACCTTAGCCTGGCTGAACAACCCCGGTTTTCACGGTTTTTCAGAGATGCTCTATGAATACACGTCATCTGCTGCCAATAACGGTTCTGGCTTTGAAGGTTTGGGAGACAATAATCCGTTCTGGAATTACACTACGGCTGTTGTGCTATTGCTTAGCCGTTACCTGCCTATCATCGGGCCTGTTGCCATTGCAGGGTTGCTGGCAACAAAGAAAAACACTCCTGAAACGGGAGGTACATTGCCTACGGACACGACCACTTTTGGGGTAGTTATTTTAGCGGTTATCTTTATTATAGCCGCACTTTCTTTTTTCCCTGCCCTGGTTTTGGGGCCAATCGCGGAGCATTTTTCTTTATAAAGACAGAACCGTTCCCCCATTCGTAGAACCTCTTTTCGCGGGCAACCGCAACTTTTAAATTTCTTGAACATGAAAAAAGAAAATTCATCCTTGTTCCAACCCAATTTGATCCGTGAGGCCCTTTTACAATCATTTGTAAAGTTAAACCCCTTCACCTTGATCAAAAACCCCGTAATGTTTACGGTAGAGATTGGGACTGCAGTTATGCTTGGCGTAATTGTATATATTCTCGTTACAAATGACGTGGCACAAGGCAGCGTTATGTATAACATTTTGATATTCACTATATTATTTTTCACCCTGATCTTTGCCAACTTTGCAGAGGCCATAGCAGAGGCGCGAGGGAAGGCACAGGCCTATAGTTTGCGCAAAACACGCGAGGAGACACCAGCCCGCAAATTGCAACAAGACAAAGAATTGATTGTATCATCCAATACTTTGCGCAGCGGCGATATCTTTATTTGTACTTCAGGCGATGTAATACCTGCTGATGGCGAGATCATTGAGGGCATCGCTACCGTGGATGAAAGTGCGATAACAGGTGAATCTGCTCCTGTTATCCGCGAGGCCGGGGGGGATAAAAGTTCGGTTACCGGCGGGACAAAAGTTTTGTCTGATCGTATCGTGGTTCGCGTAACGAGCAATCCGGGTGAGAGTTTTTTGGATAAAATCATAGCCCTTGTGGAAGGCGCAAATCGTCAGAAAACGCCCAATGAAATTGCGTTGACCATTTTGCTGGCCGGTTTTACATTGGTCTTTATTATTGTCTGTGTTACCCTAAAACCATTTGCGGATTACGCTGGCTCCCCAATTACCGTCGCAGCATTCTTGTCGCTTTTTGTATGCCTGATACCTACTACCATTGGCGGCTTACTTTCGGCCATCGGGATTGCAGGTATTGACCGCGCTCTGCGTGCCAACGTCATCACCAAATCAGGAAAAGCCGTAGAAACCGCAGGAGATATAGATGTATTGTTGTTGGACAAAACGGGTACCATAACCATGGGCAACCGCAGGGCCACACACTTTTTCGCCCATGAAATAGGTGGCGTCACCCCAAGCTCTTTCATTCAAACAGCTTATCTTTCTTCCCTGGCCGACGAAACCCCTGAAGGAAAGTCTATTGTAGAACTTGCACAAAATTCCGGGGTCAAATTGCCCATGCCGAATCGGGATACCATGATTTTTATTCCATTTTCTGCGGAGACACGTTCCTCCGGTGTCAATTTGCCTGATGGTACCCGTATTCGGAAAGGCGCTTCTGATGCCATCAGGCAAATCGTTGAAAAGGCTGGCAACACGTTTCCGCAACAGGCTGTGGAAAAAGTGCGGGAGATTGCTCAAAAAGGTGGAACACCGTTAGTTGTTACAGAAAATGAGCAGGTGGTGGGTGTGGTTGAATTACAAGACATCATAAAGCCCGGCATTACAGAACGATTCCAGCGATTGCGAAAAATGGGTGTAAAAACCGTCATGGTTACCGGTGATAATGCCTTGACAGCCAAATATATAGCTGAAAAAGCGGGTGTGGATGACTTTATAGCCGAGGCCCGCCCCGAGGACAAAATGAACTACATCAAGGCAGAACAAGCCGCAGGCAAATTGGTGGCTATGATGGGTGATGGAACCAATGACGCACCGGCACTTGCGCAGGCAGATGTGGGGGTGGCGATGAATTCAGGCACACAGGCTGCCAAAGAAGCGGGAAACATGGTGGATTTGGACAATGACCCTACAAAACTTATCGAAATTGTCGAAATTGGCAAACAGCTCCTGATGACACGTGGAGCATTGACCACTTTCAGTATTGCCAATGATGTAGCTAAGTACTTTGCCATAGTGCCTGCGCTGTTCATCGTCAGTATCCCGGCACTTGAAAACCTCAACATCATGCAGCTCCATTCTCCAGAGAGTGCCATATTGTCGGCTGTAATATTCAATGCCATTATTATCCCAATGCTTATTCCATTGGCATTAAAAGGCGTGACTTACCGGTCCATTGGAGCCAGTGCCTTATTGCGGCGCAATTTGCTGGTTTATGGATTGGGGGGGATTATCGTCCCATTTATTGGCATCAAATTAATTGACATGCTGGTAGCCATCATGTTAGGCTAAAACTGAAGTCTATAACACGGCAGCCCTAAGAGCATATCTGGGATTTTCTGCTTGAGTCAAAAACGAGAGATTTTTTCAGC
>CAZIKN010000035.1:0-47550 GCA_964539805.1 uncultured Saprospiraceae bacterium
AGGCTTGGTTATCCTGCTTCCATTACATTCAAACAATTCATCAGTGAACAGGGCGCTTTTGAAGCCTTTTTGGGAACCCGTGGGTACAGCGCTTATCGCTGGACCAACATTGGCCTTGCCTACCAACACCATAATGCCATTCCAGATGTGGAGGGCCTGAAATGGTACTATGGCGGCGGTGCATCCCTGTTTTTCTGGAATTATGACAAAGGTTTTGATGGCGACGGCAATCTAAGCATCGGTATTCTGGGCACTTTAGGCTTGGACTACAAATTTACAACGGCCCCTATCAATCTTTCTGTGGATTGGATGCCCTTGATCTTTCTCAACGGCTACGCTAGCGGATTTGGTGGTGGCTATGGTGCCTTGAGTGCCAGATATACGTTTAGGTAGTAAAAGCAGGCCATTCCCCCAACACTAAAAAAGGTAATACAAAGAGCATGGTGCCTTGTCATCAAACTGCTTACTACAGGCAGGCAGGCGCAGTGCTAACACTCCGTTACCCTTCAAGTTTTGGGGGAAGGCTCACTTGAGCTTTCATAATTGCTTCTTTTGGCATGGTGCTAACCAAATGTACGTTGATTTTCCCATAAAATAACTGCACGCACAATCTTATGGAATAAATACCTCTCTTTTGCTTAGAGCACGTCTGGGATTTTCCCGCTTGGCCCAAAAGGGTTCTTTTTTCAGCATTTTCACCCTTTTTTCAGTCGTGTAGCCCTGCTACACTCCTTCAAAAACGATAAAAATGCTGAAAAAGCCTCTCGTTTTTGACTCAAGCAGAAAATTCCAGACGTGCTCTTAAACCATAATAGTATTACTTTGTTTTTCGGATATATTGCTCCCAAATTTAAAGATTTTCAAACATAGTAACCATGGGGCAGGCCATGCTCCACACAACACAAAACATTATGGATTTACTGACCAACCCTGATGCCTGGATAGCCTTCATTACCCTTTGCGCACTTGAGATAGTCCTTGGTATTGACAATATTGTATTCATCTCCATTCTTACCAACAGGCTACCTAAAGAGGAGCAAGCAGGCGCACGGCGTACGGGTCTTATGCTTGCATTGGTTATGCGCTTAGGCTTGCTGTTTTCTATTTCCTGGATGATGAGCCTGATCCATCCCCTTTTTACCCTGATGAACAATGAAATATCAGGCCGCGACCTGATTTTGCTTATTGGTGGCCTATTCCTGATTTATAAAAGTGTAAAAGAGATTCACCACAAGGTAGAAGATGCTGATGATGGCAACCAAAGCCCCAAAAAGATGAGCTATGCAGCAGTTATTGGTCAAATCGTGCTGATTGACCTCGTTTTTTCCTTGGATTCCGTGATTACAGCTGTCGGCATGGTGGACAGGATTGAGATTATGATTGCGGCAGTTATCGTTTCCATGGCCGTTATGCTGGTGTCCGCAGCCCCCATAAGCAATTTTGTCAATCGCCATCCTGCCATCAAGGTATTGGCTTTGGCCTTCCTTATCATGATCGGGGTAGCCTTGATCGGTCAGGGGCTTGACTTTAATATACCAAAAGCCTATATTTATTTCTCCATGGCCTTCGCTCTTGGAGTAGAAATGATCAATATCCGCATTGGAAGCAGGGCCGCCAAGTAATCACTGACTTTTAAGCGTCAGGGTGTATGCCGCGACTGCTTTTATTTCTTCTGCGTCCAATATTTTTTCAAAAGGGGTCATCAGCTTTTTCCCATAGGTGATGGTCTCAATCCGTTGTTCAAGGCCAAGGGTGCTTTGGCTAAGGTCTTTCGCTCCATTTAGGCCCAATTTCCCATCGGGGCCGTGGCAAATAACACAGTGTTTTCTAAATATGGCCATCCCATCGGGTTGAAAATGGCTTGATTCATTTTTTTCCTTGATTTTGTTGATCTCCCGTTTTGTTTTTTCACTTGCAGATTCACAAGAAAACAAGAAAAAACATAATAATATTTTGCAGGTAGCCGTTTTGATATAGTGTTTCAAAATATAATATTTAATTTGTTGTAATTTCAACAAAAACGAGGACTATTTGTTCAGTATAAAAAAAATGTTATTTGGCTATTCTAACAATTTCGTAGTACTTTTGTGCCGTACGTAGCGCTACATAGTACAAACTACTGCAACTTCACGAAATTCAATTGTATATAGTGTTTGTTTTTTGATTGTCCCTGTCACGTAGTAATATATGACAGGGCTATTTTTTTGTTAAAATAAATTTTTTTTTCCTGATTTTTCAATTCTGGCACAAGTTTAGCAACACATAAATCGCTTCATACAATAGAAACGGTTTAGTGAAAAAAGCCCGGAACAAAAGTGTTCCGGGCTTCTTTTTTTTCCCCAACTTGGATATAGGTGCTAACGCGCTTTTTAGCGCAATAAGGACAGGCTTCCTGATTTCACCTTTTCTTCGCCTCGGCACTTGTAACGGAGCCGATACAGGTATAGGCCCGGGTTAACGGGCTGATTATTAAAATTGCCATCCCAGGTATCGGTGACCTCCACCGCTGAGAACATACGGCCGCCCCAACGATCGAATATTTCAAAGGAGACGAACTCTTGTACCGAGAAAGGATTGCTGATGCCAAAAACATCATTTCTGCCGGGCGAATTGCCAGGCGTAAAGGCATTTGGGATAAATATTTTGTTGCAATCCAGCGTATCAGGGTCCACCACATTAATAAAGATGGTATCGGTGGTCCTGCAGCCGTCTTCTTTGATAAATTGCACAACATATTGTGTGGGCATTACCGGTTTGATAACAGGCTCCGCAATGGTTTCGTTTGAAACCCCTGCGGTCATACCCGGAACCCACTTTACCGCATTAAGGCACCGGGCTGTGGTCCTGATCTGCACAGAACTGCCCAGATACACCACCGTGTCATCGTTCATAATTTGATCAGGGCGGCCATAATAGCGTAAAACATCATCAGCTGTAAGCGCCTTGCTGTGAAAACGGAGGTCATCAATATCCCCAACAAAACCTTTGTCTTCAGGGCAAACGGGTTGAGCCAGTTCCAAGGGCGCATTTGAGCTGAGGTTGATCCGCCCCGCCGAGGTCTTGGTATCTCTTAGCACGCCATTCACATAAAGCTGGAACTTGGTATTGCTCCGCACAATAGCAACGTGGTGCCAGCAACGATCTTTGTCCAGGGTGGCTTGCACTACGGCAAGCAGATTATCATTTTCACTGATACCGGATGAAATGGCCATCGCCTTATTGCCGCTATTAAACTTGCTGTAACGTATAAAAAAGGCATTTTTGGTGTCACAATTCTCCTGTTTGCTCATGATCACCTTGGCACCCGTTTCGCTCGCATCAGGCTTGATGTAGAATTGTACGGTAAAATCACTTGTTGTAAACACATCAGAAACAGGGCCTACAAGCAGGATGCCCGAATTGGGCTTGAACCTAAAAGCAGAATCCTGTACCCCACAGGCCCAAGCCGTGTCACCAAGAATGGCCCCTGAGGAGTTGTTTCCGGTTTCGTCAAAAATGCGGGCCGTTTTGAACGGAAAATGGGCAACCAATTTATCAGGGTTGGACTGCGCCACACTGCGCTCGCAGAGGAAAAGGCTAATGGTCAGGCTAAACAAATAAATAATACGCATCGGGAAATCTTTTTTTGGGAAAACGATCAGAACTGCAAAAGAAGTATTTTTTGCTGTATTGCCCCTGATCAAATATGGAAATGTACCAGATCAGCGAATTCTTGTACCCTGTTTTTGAGCATACTGTCATCCACTTCAAGCAAACGGTCAATACTGAATTTCTCCACGCAAAAAGAGGCGAGCGCTGAACCATAAATAACAGCCCGCTTCATGTTGGCAAATGAACTGTCCTGGGTTTTGGCTAACCAGCCCATAAAACCACCTGCGAAAGTATCGCCCGCGCCGGTTGGGTCTGTCACCTCAAGCAGCGGGAGTGCCGGGGCAAAGAACATTTTCCCTTCGTGAAACAACAGCGCGCCGTGCTCGCCTTTTTTGATGACCAAATATTTGGGGCCCATCCTGTGGATAACAGCCGCTGCCTTCAGGAGGGAATGCTGTCCAGAGAGCTGGCGCGCTTCCTCATCATTAATCGTCAGAATATCAATATGTTGGAGTACTTTCAACAAGTCATCCATGGCTGTATTCATCCAAAAATTCATGGTATCCAGCGCAATTAATTTCGGGCGACTTGCCATTTGATTGATTACCTGCATTTGGATTTGAGGGGTCAGGTTGCCCAACATCACATATTCCGCATGCCGATATGACTCTGGCAATACCGGATCAAAGGTGGCCAATACATTGAGCTGGGTATCCAGGGTATCGCGGCTGTTCATGTTATCATGGTACCTGCCCGCCCAAAAAAACGATTTTTCTCCCTCCTTCACCTGTAAGCCGGCAAGGTCAACCCCGCGGGCTTTCATCTGGTTCAGTGTTCTCTCCGGAAAATCATCCCCCACAACGGACACAATTTGTACCGGTTTGACAAAATAGGATGCAGCCAGTGATATATAGGTGCAGGCGCCTCCTACTACTTTTTCAGCGCGACCGGATGGCGTTTCGATGTCGTCAAATGCAACCGTTCCTACGGCAAGCAAACTCATGTTGAATGGATTTAGGAATAATAAAAAAAGCCACCGAAATAGATTCGATGGCTTTAAATTTCGAGCGTCCCATCAAGGACTTGAACCTTGGACCTACGGATTAACAGTCCGCCGCTCTAACCGACTGAGCTAATGAGACGTGCTTTAAAAGCGGGTGCAAATGTACAATCGTCCATTTGAATAGTGCAAGATTTTTTTAAAAAAAATTTCACTCAATCAAAAAAAGGCTCCAACCGCTTGGTAAATCGCTTATTTTCGTCAAAGTGTAATGCTCATTTACGTAGGCCCAATTCAGCATTGGCGCTTCCCGTGCCCATTGCTTTTCTAACAAGGGCGCATTGAAGATAAGGTAAGCGCCCTTGGGAAAATTAGTGTACTGCCGCTCCCAAAGGCTGTAATGTTGCACTTCCGGCATATAGTTACGCAAGGCCACATCATAATCAAAGCCAAAAAGGATGTCGCCGGCATGCAGCTGTCCGCGCAAGATTGTTGTCATTTCGCGCTCTGCTCGCTGGCGGGACACTACGGGCCTTAGCTGCCAAATTATACCCGTCAATTGGCATAATGCCACAACGGCCAAAATAGACCAGCTTATTCTTTTGAAAAAATAAAAACCATACGAAACCATCCGATCCCAGGCAGGAAAGACAAGCAACAAAAACAGCATATAGGCGGGTAGCAGGTAGCGCAGGTTTTGGTGTGGAAGCCCTGCTAAAAACAACAGATACAAGCCTATACAAGCCAACATAGTCTTTTGCGTTCGCAAATAAAGATCCGTTTTGCGCCACAAAAAAAACAAGCCCGAAATGGGCAGGCAAAAAGCCAGGTGGGCCAAAGGGGATAGTACAAACAGGATATTGGGCAGAAAATGATGCACCAGACCGCTGGGCGTTTCAAGATTGCGCAACCAAAAATATTTTATGGACCATGAGGAGACAAATGAATGGGATGCCGCCGCAAAGAGTGCACCTTGCTTGATCCACAAATAAGGGAGTATGCCGAACAAAGCCCCCATAGCCATGCCCAAAAAATACCGCCAGTTGTTTTGTCTGAACCCCACAAAAAGCAATACCGCCATCAAAGGCACCAATAACACTATAGCGGCATAACGTGTGGTCAGCGCAAAGCTGGCACAGGCAAAAGCCCAAAACAAGCGCGCATACTGCCGCTTTTCCAACACCAACACTGCCTGATATGCCGTTGCCAACACAAAAAACAAACCGACGCCGTCACTCATGCTGCAAAAGCCCGACCTGACAAAAACAGGGCACATACCCATGAGCAATACCACAAAATACAAGCGGGATCGGAAGGCCGACCCGGGCGAAACAAGGCGCACAAGGCGCTCAAAAAGCCAGACGCTTGCCGCCGCAAAAACCCAGCTCACTGCCCGTAATGACCCAATAGCGCCAATGCCCAGCCATTGCAGCAATGCAGCCAACATTGGGTAGCCTCCTGCCATTTCGGCATCTCCTATGCTGTATGTGGCATGCCCCTCACCTGCCAAACGAGCAGCATACACCTGGCTCATACGTAAGTACTCATGCGCGTCTTGTCCATATAAGCCATTGAAATTCAAAAATATAGAAAGAAGAGCCAAAAGTAAAAGTGGTATCCAAAAAAACATTAGCCATCAAATTTGGAGTGAATTTAGCGCTGTTTTTGGATCAGCCTCGAAAAAGAGGGTAATTTGCAACCGAATTTCTGAAATATGCCGGACGATATCCTGATAAGAATACTATTGCTACCCGTAGCACTGCTTTACGGCCTTTCCGTTGGCGTGCGCAACCTTATGTACCGCATAGGTGCCTTGCGGAGTGTACGGTTTGATATTCCGGTCATTTCGGTTGGGAATATTTCTGTGGGCGGAACCGGCAAAACACCACATATAGAATACCTGCTGCGCTGGCTGCATCAATATTTGAACTTAGCTGTGTTGAGCCGAGGCTACGGGCGCAAAACTTATGGTTACAGACCAGTGACCATTATTGACAGTGCAGAGGAGGTGGGCGACGAGCCTCTGCAGTTCAAGCGGCACTTCCCGGATATACCCATCAGTGTGGGCGAGAGCCGTGCACTTGGGGTGCCGGAGTTGGTCAAGCGCAACCCCGATACCCATTGTATCCTGCTGGATGACGCCTTTCAGCATTTGGCCGTTACACCTGGGCTTAACATCCTGCTCACGGAATTTAACCGGCCTTTCACCCGTGATTGGCTTTTGCCTTCCGGGCGCCTGCGCGAGTGGCGCAATGCCTACCGCCGTGCCGATATTATTGTGGTGACCAAATGCCCCGCCGATTTAAACCATAAGCAGCGCTGGGAAATGTATGCCGAAATAGACCCCTACCCGCGCCAGCGCATCTATTTCTCCAAGTATAAATATGGCATGCCCTACGAACTGCTGCGCCCCGATGTGGCGCGCCCGCTTGATCTCGAAACGGATGCGCTCTTAGTGTGCGCTATAGCCGGCACGGATTATCTGTTACAGTACCTGGGCCAAAACCTGCGCTCCGTGCGTACCATGGAATTTACGGATCATCATTATTTTGAGGACGAAGACCTGCGCAACATCTTAAAGCAGTACAATAACCTCCAAAGCCCCAACAAGATCATTGTGACCACCGAAAAAGATGCTACCCGACTTGAACTACACCGTGATTTTATATGGCAAAACAACCTGAACATTGTGGTTTTGCCTATTGAAGTAACGTTTTGTGATGATGACGAGGAAGCTTTTCAAAAGGACGTAAAATCGTTTTTGACGGGTTTTAAGGTGTAAACTAATAGTGCTGGACGCGTCAGCAGACATTAATCCCCCCATCCCGGCTCATCATCTTCCATTTTGGGCTGGTTGCGGAGGATACCGAACTCCATTTCTTTTTGGCAGCTGCCGCACACGCCGTACAGGTTGAGCGAGTGGTGCGTGATGCTAAAATTCAGCAATTCGCCCACCATGTCCTTGATCTGCTGCACACGCGGATCACAAAACTCCACCACCTTGCCACAGTGGGCACAGATGACGTGATCATGCTGTTTAAATCCGTACGACTTTTCGTATTGCGCCAAATTGCGCCCAAACTGGTGTTTTTTCACCAAATCACAGGACACCAACAACTCCAGCGTGTTGTACACCGTGGCACGGCTGACCCGATAATTGCGGTTCTTCATGTGTATGTACAGGGCCTCCGCATCAAAATGATCCGTGCGCTTGTAAATTTCCTCCAGAATGGCAAAGCGTTCGGGGGTTTTGCGCAGTCCGTTTTTTTCCAGTTGGGTGGAAAAAATATTGAGTACCTGACGGATCAGTTCCTGCTCATTGCGTTGGGTAGCCATAATATTTGTTTATACCAGGATTTGAGTGATTTTGAAGATTTACAGGATTGATTTACCTGATTTTTAAAGATTTACAGACGCGAGTGATTCAAAACCACTTTGCGTTGACTATGCATAAAAACCTTGCAAAGATACGTCAATGGCGATTGGGGTGTAGCTGTGCAGGTACTCTCGGAAAAACTTTGGCCTAATTTTCAATAGGCCTTTGCCAATGACGTGAAAACGGTCCACCAGTCTGCCTCGCCTTCTTTTTTTCCAAGCCTCACTATAATTAAATCTTTTGACGGATTGACGTAAACAAACTGCCCTAAAATACCTTCCGCCATAAAGTCTTCACCCGGTGTTGGTAACCACCATTGATATTGATAGAAATTAGCGCTACCGTCTGTTGTGTCCAATTTCGTTGATGCTTCAACCCATTTTTGAGACACCACTTGTTTGCCATTCCAGTTGCCCTTGTTTTTGTATAGTCGCCCTATTTTGGCAAAGTCCCTTGCTCTTGCATTTAAGCAACAAAAGGTTTTTTCCAAGCCATTCTTTTTTTTGTCAATGCTCCAGGAGGCGTCATATTCCATTCCAAGTGTTGTCCAGAGTTTTTCCTGTGCGTATGCGGTGATTGTTTTTCCTTTTAGAGAACGCTCCAAAACCAGCCCCAAGAGTTGAGTGTTGCCACTTACGTATTCGAACTTTTTACCCGGTTCGGATTTTAACTTCATCTTTCGGATTTTTTTCCTGAGATCACGTCCGTAATAAAATGAAGCGGCTTCGCCGAAAGGGTTTACATAACTTTCATTGAACTTAATACCGGATGTCATTTGCAACAGATGTTTTATCGTTACTTTATCAAAACCGTTTTGGGTCAACTCCGGGATGTAAGTCGTAATTGGCTCATCAACCGACTTGATTAATCCTTCATCAATGGCACATCCAATTAAAATGGAGCATACTGATTTTGCCATTGAAAAAGAAGGAACGATACTCTTTTGGTCATAAGATTTGAAGTATTTTTCGTATTGGATGGTGTCATTTTTGATGATCAAAAAAGCGACGGTCTTGTTGTTTTCAAGGTATTGGTCAAACGGAATTCCGTTTATTTGTTTTGGTGATTTGCCAGCGTTGGTCGTCTGAAAATTGAAAGGCGAAGTACTGGCCGTTAATGGCCTTGACTGAAATTTTTTATAGTCTTTTATGTCGGCAAAGTTGTAAAAAACAAAGCGCCCTAATTGACAGGAAGCCAATAGCCATGAAGCGGCCAATATCAAAAGTCCATTTCTACTGTATTTCAACATATTTGTTTTTGGTTGTTTAACATTTTAATATCCATGAATGTTTGTTATAAGTGAAAATTGGGGCAATATGCTGGGATATGAATGGCATCAAATGGATAAGTTATTGTTTACGCGACCCTAAAGCCCCTCCATTGCCTCCAACAAAACCCCACAAGCCCATTCAATTTCCGTTTTACTGATGGTCAACGGCGGAGCGATGCGCAGGCTGTGGTCATTGAACAAAAACCAGTCTGTAATGAGTCCGGCGGCAATGCAGTGTTGGATAACACGGAGCACACGATCAAAACTACCCAAGTCCACGGCCAACCAAAGGCCCGCGCTGCGCAGCTCCACAATGGACGGATGCACCAGTAAAGTTCGGAAAAGGGCTTCTTTTTCAGGCACTTGCGCCATAAGGTCAGCTTCCAGCAACACCTCCAGGGTGGCCAATCCCGCAGCGGCGCACACCGGATGGCCCCCAAAAGTGGTGATATGGCCCAATACAGGGTCGTGTGTGAGGGTTTGCATCAGGTCGCGGCGCGCCACAAAAGCCCCAATGGGCATGCCGCCGCCAAAGCCCTTGGCCAGCAACAGGATGTCCGGCACGATGCCATAACGTGTAAAGGCAAACAGATGGCCCGTGCGCCCGAAGCCCGCCTGTATCTCGTCCAATATGAGCAAGGCCCCTGTGTCGTCGCAGCGCGCGCGCAGGGCTTTTAGCCAGTTCGGATCAGGCGGGATTATGCCCGCTTCGCCTTGCACGGTTTCTACCACAACGGCTGCGGTGCGGGTGCTGATGCGCTGCAAACTGTTCTCGTCATTGAACACAATGTGTTGAATACCGGGTAAAAGCGGTTGAAAAGCCAGGGTGAAATCAGGAGGTGACATCAGGCTGGCGGCACCTTGGGTACTGCCGTGATAGGCATTTTTACAGGCCAAAAACTCGTATCGGCCCGTGGCGCGCTTAGCCAATTTCATGGCACCTTCTGTGGCTTCGGTTCCTGAATTGACGAAATATACCGAGTCCAACCCGGGCAGGTTTTGCGCCAATTTTTCGGCAAAAAGCACTTGTGGCGCTAAGACAAATTCGCCATACACCAAGGTATGCCAATAGCGGTTGATCTGGGTCTCCACGGCAGTCTGCACGTGCGGATGCCGGTGCCCCAGCACGCTTGGCCCAATGCCGGATATGAGATCCAAATACTTTTTTCCCTGGTAATCAATCAAATAGCAGCCTTCGGCCCGTTCAATTTCAAGGGCCAAGGGTGAGGGCGAGGTTTGGGCAAGGTGGGCGAAAAATGATTGACGCAGCATGATGGGGCAAAGATATTCAATGCGCCCCAAATGCACTCAAGCATTGCCAATGCGCACTCCGGTCATGCTCAGGGAGCCTGCCAGCAATTTGTCATTGAACAGGCTGAGGGTGTCGTTTTTGTCCTGTTGCGCCAGCGTATAGATCAGGGGCAAATAATGATCGGGTGTAGGCACGGCCAACTGTACGGCCCGGCCCAATTTCTGATAGTCCAAAAGCGGCTGAAAATCTCCATCCAAGAGGAGTTTATTGATGGTAGCGCGGGCCTCTATGGCCCAGTCATAGCCGTAGTTATCTTTTTCAAAATTCTGAAAATCAACGAGTCCGAGGTTGTGCACAATATTCCCGCTGCCAACGATGAGGATACCTTTATCGCGGAGTTTGCTCAGGTATTTGGCCAACTCAAAGTGGTAGGATGGCGGTTTGGTGTAATCTATACTCAACTGTACTACAGGCACATTCGCATCCGGGTAAAAATGTTTGATGACACTCCATGCACCGTGGTCAAGCCCCCATTTTTCATCCAGGGCCACGTCGGTGGGTTGGAGCAGGGCCTTAGTTTCGCGGGCCAGTTCGGGGCTGCCCTTGGCGGGGTATTGCACCTCAAAAAGGGCCTTTGGGAAGCCTCCAAAATCATGGATGGTAGGCGGCATTTCCATGGCTGTTACGGCTGTTCCCCGAGTAAACCAGTGGGCAGAAACGCAAAGAATGGCCGTGGGCTTGGGAAAGGATTTGGCCAGTTCCCTGAATCCGGTGACAAATTCATTTTCGGTGATGGCATTCATGGGTGATCCATGTCCTACAAAAACAGCGGGCATCCGCACGGTTTTGGGCAGGGATTCTGTATTTTTTTCAAAATCGCGTAGTTTCATACAAGAAGCGGCCAGGGTCATGGCAGCGAGGGATTTGATAAAGTTGAGGCGGTTCATGGATAAAATTTTTTATGCAGGTGTCATCATTTCCCATACCCAATCCCCTTGCGCACAAACAAGTTTAATTTGTCCTTGTCAAAGGTAAAGGTGGCCACGTCGTCGCCGGTAATGGTATGCATGGCCTCGTTGTCGTCCAAACGAAGGTTGGCGATGCGCAGGTTTTGGTTTTTGATGGCTTCCATGACCACCTGGCGCACGGTGCGTGCATTGCCGAAGTATTTGTCGCGGAACTGGTGGAGGAAAGTCATGTAGCGGCCCAGATGCTCGCGGGCTTCCTCGGATACACGATAGTTCTCCTTTTGGAACATAAAGAGTGCGATTTCGAGCAATTCCTCTGGAAGATAATCCTCAAAACGCAGGATTTTGTCAAAACGGCTACCCAAGCCAGGGTTGGTTTTGAGGAAAGTATCCATGTTTTCGGGATAGCCCGCCACGAATACAAAGAAGGCGCCCCGATGGTCCTCCATGCGCTTGAGCAGGGTTTGGATGGCTTCATCACCAAAATCGCCCTGTGTGCCGCGCCCTGATGAGGTGAGTGCATACGCTTCATCAATAAAAAGCACACCGCCCATGCTTTCATCCACGCGTTCGGCGGTTTTGATGGCCGTTTGGCCAACAAAACCGGCTACGAGGCCCTGTCGGTCGGTTTCCACCATGTGGCCGCGCTCCAAGATACCGAGTGCCTTATATATTTTGGTCAATATGCGGGCAACAGTGGTTTTACCTGTGCCGGGATTGCCCACAAACACCGTGTGCAAAAAGAAGCGGCCCAGCACATCTCGACCTGAATCACGGTAGAAGCGCACCAGGTTGACCAATTCGCGGATCTCTTTTTTGATGTTCTGCATGCCAATGAGACTGTCCAATTCATGCAGGGCCACGGTGAGCAGTTTTTCGTCCACCGGAATATTGGGCATCGGGCGCTTATAGTCTATCTGTACCTTTTCAATGTCCTCACGGATAATGATTTTCAGCATTTCATTGGGCAGCTCGCGCACGCCGGGCTGCGACATAAGGCGCAGGCCCAACTGGATCTTGGCCTTGTCCACCAGGTCATATACAAAACGGGCATTGCCGAAGGCGCGGTCACGCTTGCGGTAGGCTTCCGTAATGACTTCATTAATAATTAGTTGTGCTTCTTTGGCCAGGATCACTTCTTTTTCACGGCAAGCAAAAAGGGCAATTTCTGTGAGTTCCTGTGGCAGGTAATCCTGAAATTCAAAGGTTTGTTTGAAGCGGCTGCGCAGGCCCGGATTGGAATCCAGAAAGGTTTTCATTTCCTTAGGATAGCCTGCCACGATGACGGCCAGATCGCCAACGCCATTGGACAGTTCTTTGACCAAGATCTCAATTGCTTCACGGCCAAAATCCTTGGTATCCTCTGCGCTGCGGGCAAGGGCGTAAGCCTCATCAATAAACAATACGCCTCCGCGGGCCATTTCTATGGCATCCTTGACTTTTGGCGCTGTTTGCCCGATAAACTCGCCCACCAAATCACTGCGATCCACCTCATGTACGTGCCCTTTGCTGAGCAGGCCCATTTTTTTGTACAATCGGCCCATCATTTTGGCCACCGTGGTTTTGCCGGTGCCGGGGTTGCCGATAAAGATGGAATGTACGCCTATACCATCTTTCTCCTCAAATCCTTTTTCTTTTCTAAGTTGCAGAAACTGAATATATTGTGCGTGTTCGCGCACTTTGGCCTTGATTTCGTTGAGGCCGATGAGGGCGTCCAGTTTGGTCAGTACCTCTTCAAAGGATTCCATGTCCTCGGTTTCCGGTTGGAGGTAAATGGGTTGTGCCGTATCGGGCAGAAAAACGGGGTTTATCCCTTCCTCCCAGTCTAAGCCCACATCAAATGGCATAACGGCGAGCAATTGGTCCATGAATACTATTTCGGCGGTGTAGCGGTCATTGCGCCAGGAGCCTTTCACATTGGAGCCCCAGCCTGCCGTTACCTTCATACCGTCATCGCCTTTTTCCACTTTGTGTAAGCGGACCACCTGGCCTTTCAGTTCGCGGGCATCATTGTAAAACTTGATGAACAGTTCACATTGCCAGGGTTTGCTGGGAAGCAGGTTTTTTAGCAGTACTTCTGCATACACGTAGCGGGTTTCCTCGCTGTGAAAGCGGCGCATGTAGAGGCGCTCAAAATCAGGGGTGTCATCATAAGGCCCTTCATACATTTTGAGCGAACTTATTTTGCAGTACGGATTGTCCTGCTTGCCGAATGACCTGCCGGCATCTTCCACATAAAAATGCCTTGTGGCCACTTTTTCGCCTTCTATCCAGGCTTCCCAATAGTAGGTGCCTTTTTTCCAGAACACGCCTTCCTGTTTGTTGCCCCAGCCTTCGCGAATGTAGCCAATGGAGTCATATTTGCTTATTTTCCGGCGAAAAGCGAGGTTGCACACCTCTTTTCTTTGTTTTTTTACCAAATAACACTTGAGTTCTACATTTACTTCCCAGTCCTCAATATCAAAAAATTTATTGAAAAAGGCGAGCTCGGCGTAGATGTACGTCGTCTCATGGCGATCAAAGACCTGTCGGTATTTTTTTTTGTTGTCCGCCAGCCATTCCGTGCTGGCGTAGGTTTTCAATTCCTTGAATTTCCAGCGCGCGGGGCCTTGTGTTTCTTCGGGTACGGGTGGCAAATGGGTTCCGAATTGCATATTCTCAAAAGTAAGGGGAACTTTCAGTGATCAAAAGTGGGGCAAATTACGGGTTTTTTGTGATATTTTTTAATGCCGTGGAAAATATGGCCAACACGCTTCCGCAAAGGCAATTTTTTGCCCGTTAAAATAGGTTACACTATAAGGGGCAAAGCAATTTGGAACCCTGACTTATGGGTATAAATGATTTGCAAGTGCCACGGCTTGGGCCTATTTTTGTCAAAAATTAATTCCTATGTATAAAAATGCTTTGCTCTCCATTTTCGCTTTCTTTTTTGCACAATTATTGCCTGCGCAATCCAATACCTGGCATAAGTTGGAAACTTCCATACCCGCTAGTACGGTTAGTTTTTTCTCTGCCCAAATGTTTGAAAATGACTATTGGGTTTTTGGCAATAAATCCGTTTCGCACATTAGTCCGTCGGGTGAATTGGCTAATCTGTATCGTGTAGATGGCGGCCCTTTTTCAGGAGCCTACATGAAGGTAAAAAAAGATGCTGTTAGCTCGGAAAACTACCTTCTTGTACTATACAGGGGCCTTGCTGAAAGTGGTTATACGTTTGCTGAGTTCAGACAGGGCAAAGGTTTTGTTCACGAATCCAAATTTAGTGAAAGTAGTTTCATTGTTAATCGCCCTTCGTTCCCTGTAGTGGAGCTGAATGACAGCGCCATGATCGTAGTGGGCCGCAGCCTGATCCGAAAACTTACACACCGCCCCGGGCAGGGCGTAGTACAAAACTGGCAGGCCGCCCTTCCATCGGGAGAGTTTAATTGTGCAGTTCGTTTGGGCAACGGCCAAATCATGGCTGCTGGCGCGAACAATCTGATAGCCATCAATGAGAGTGATGGGGGTATTTTATGGCAAAAACCTACGAATAATCACATATTTGACCTCAAAATCACCAATGATGGCGTGATTGCCTGTGGCATTTCCGGACTTGCAAACTCGTCTGCCACTTTGAATAAGTTTACCCATTCGGGTGATGTTGTTTGGCAAAAAAACCTGGAAGACAATCAAGATGGTCGCTACAATATAGCGGATGGTGATTACCCTTTGATCAAAGGTGATGTAATGGCATAGTGGATTTTCACGGATGATACCACACACCGTTCCAGTCAAGGGCAAAAGTTCCCAATAGATGTAATCGCCAATGCCTATATGTATCTATGCGACAATGACGACAATCTGTCCAATACACTTTTTATAGATTTTTCCATAAAAAACGAATCCACAACCCCATTTAAGGAGGTATATGCCGGACTTTGGGCGGATCCTGACTTGGGCTGCTTTGCGGATGATCTTATAGGCTCCTTACCCCAATCGGATGCTTATTATTTCTACAATGCAGATGCCGTAGATGGTCAAGTAGGGGCATCGTGTGATGGTGGCCTTCCTACATTTGGGGACAACATACCCGTACAATCTGTCCAGTTTGTAAATCATACTTTGAACAGAATGAGCATATTAAGGAATACTACCCCTTCTGTGCCCGGTGGCCCCTCCAATCCTGTAGAGTATTACAATGTGATGCGGACGGGATACTCTGGCGGTGTAAGTACCAAAGATACCTGTGAATTTCCGGGCAATCCTGCTACGCCCGGCAGCAACTCTGATTGTAGTAACCCCAACCTTTCAGATAAAGTTACCCTGGCTGTTCACGGCCCGTTTAGCCTCAAAACCGATGAAGCATTTGAATTACATTTGGCCTTTACTTTTCATCCGGATATTGAGCATCCTTGCCCTGATATTTTTGGCAAGGTAAAATCAAATGTGGACGATATTCGTCAGTTGGATTTGTCTGGCCAGTTGGCATCACCCAAAGATTGGAAACCTGTTGTCATTTTGGGCTCAGGCCAATCCGCTACATTGAATGCCTCGGTACCCGGTGCCAAAGCCTACTATTGGTCAAATGGAGAGACAACAGCCACCATAAACAGCTCAGAACCGGGCATTTACACGGTTACTATCACCCGATCAACCACTTGTACAGACGTAGAAACCGTTGTGGTAAAAGCAGCAAGCGGTATAAAAGAAGTACCCGTTTTTTCGCATATTCAGCTCTTCCCAAACCCCAACAATGGTGGCTTTACGGTAGCCTTGCAAGGGCAGGCACAGGCAGAAATTGAGCTGGCGTTGTTTAATTTGACTGGTCAACTGATCAATACTGCCCAGTTTGATTTTTCTACCGGAAGTATTCAAAAAGAACTTCAATACGAGCAGCTTAAGCCCGGCATGTATATACTGCGCATCCGCTCGGGAGATCAGACAGTGGTCAGGAAGGTAATGGTGGATTGAAAAAGGGCAAAAGGAAGTGAAAATAGGCGGTATTTTTGCATAATACCCTATGAAATTACAAATACTACCTACCTTTATATTCCTTTAGCCCAACCATCAGCGGTCACCACAGCCGCAATGGCGTGCAAAAAGTGCGCGTTGCCATGAAAAGAGTTATTTTGATCGTATTGGATAGCGTCGGTATCGGCGCTTTGCCTGACGCGCCACAATATGGCGATGTAGGTTGTAATACACTCGGTCATATTGCCGAACAATTCCCGGATTTACAGTTGCCGCAGCTGACAGCAATGGGCTTAGGCAATATTGATCCTGAAAACGCCTTGCCTAAGTGCGCCGCGCCCACCGCTGCCTACGGTAAGGCCGCAGAGCAATCCGCAGGGAAAGACACTACTACCGGACACTGGGAAATAGCCGGAGTAGTGCTGGAAAAACCTTTTCCTGTTTTTGGGGAGGGGTTTCCTGAGGCCTTTATCCAACAGTTTGAAGCGGCTATTGGCACAAAAACCATGGGGAATATCGCCGCATCCGGCACGGCCATCATTGAGGAACTTGGCGATGAACATGTGCGCACAGGTTTCCCTATTGTGTACACCTCGGCGGACAGTGTTTTCCAGATTGCCATGCACGAAGAGGTTATCCCCATAGAAAGGCAATATGATATATGCCAGATCGCCAGAAATATGCTGGTTGGTAAATATGAAGTAGGACGCGTCATCGCCCGGCCTTTTTTGGGTACTTCCGGCCAATACAAACGCACGAGCCGCCGCCGCGATTTCGCCGTTTCGCCGCCCCATACCGTCCTGGATGCCATTTTGGAGCACGGTAAGGAAGTATATGCTATTGGGAAAATCACGGATATTTTTAATGGAAAAGGCATTAGCCGTTACATCAAAACGGAAAACAATGCCGCCGGTGTAGCCGCCACCCTTGAGGCCATCCGCCAAGATGGAACGGGCCTGGTGTTTACCAATCTGGTAGATTTTGACATGCTTTATGGCCACCGCCGTGATGTGGAGGGCTATGCCAGGGCACTGATGGACTTTGATACTGCATTGCCCGAACTGACAGCAGCCCTTCAGCCAGATGACTTGCTCCTGATCACCGCCGATCATGGCAATGACCCAACCGCAGCGGGCACGGATCATACACGGGAATATATACCTATATTAGCTTTTGGAAAAGGAGTGCGGCCCGGCTCCCAATTGGGTATTCGGACTTCTTTTGCCGATATAGCCGCTACGGTGGCTGAAGCGCTAAACATTCATTATGAGACACCGGGTATCAGTTTTTATCAGGATATTTGTGCCTCAAATACACATTTGTAATGGCATACGAATCCGTAGATAAACTTCAAAGGGTATTGGCAGAAGAGGTATTTAACCACACTAAAGATCCCAAAAAAGCATCAGGCAGGGCTTTAGGGACACTTGTGGAGATAATCACCTATTACCTTCTGAAAACACGGTGCCGTTGTGGACATATCAAATCTAATCGGCGAAAAAATTGGTGCTGACAGAAAAAAGTACGAACTATTCCTATAACCACCACAGCTTTTGTAATGAGCCAATTCCTTGCATCATCAGAACTCATTTTAAACCCCGATGGCAGTATTTACCACTGCAATTTACATCCGGATAACCTTGCTGACACGATTATATTGGTCGGCGACCCCGGGCGCGTACCGACCGTGTCCTCCTTTTTTGATCGCGTGGAGTTCAAAACCCAGAACCGCGAGATTGTCACCCATACCGGCGAAAAAAACGGCCAGCGGATCAGCGTGGTCTCTACGGGCATGGGCACGGACAATATTGACATCGTGCTGAGCGAACTGGATGCCGTGGCCAATATTGATTTGGTGCACAGACAAATCAAACCCGAATACAAACAACTGACTTTCATTAGGATAGGCACGTCTGGTGCCTTGCAGGAGGACATCCCGCCGGATACTTTCCTGGCCAGCACCCACGGTTTGGGCTTTGATGGCCTGGTACATTATTACAGTGGATCCGAACACCTGACGCACAACGCTTTTATAGATGCTTTTGTGGAACAGGTGGGCTGGGACAATCGCCTGCCTCGCCCATATATCGCTGAGGCGGACCCCGTACTGCTCGAAAAAGCCAAGAACTTAGGCTTTTACAGCGGTGTTACGGCTACGGCTACCGGCTTTTTCGGGCCACAGGGCCGCATTCTTCGCTTGGGCATTCAACAACCCCAACTGAACGAAAAATTGTCCGCCTTCAGGTTTGAAGGCCAAAAAATCACCAATTTTGAAATGGAAAGTTCCGGTATTTACGGATTATCCAACTTAATGGGCCACCGCGCCCTTACCGTCAACTGTATCATCGCTAACCGTTTTACCGGCCAACACAGCAAGGATGCCCGAAACTCCATGCTTCAATTGATAGAAAAAGTATTAAATGTGATAATATAAGGGAATGTGATAATGTGAAAATGTGATAATGTAGGAAAATGTGATAATGCAGGAAAATGTGATAATGTAGGAAAATGTGATAATGCAGGCCCAACAACCAACAACCAATAACCATCAACCAATAACCAGCAACCATCAACCAATAACCAGCAACCAACAACACAACATGACTGGCATACAAAACAAAGTGGCAGCGGCCACGCATCAGCGCAATGAAGGAATTCCTTTCGACATGGCTTTTTTTGACCACTTGCACGTCAATAAAAGCGCAGTGGAACGCCGTACTGCCACTTTGCCTGGCCGCAGAACCGTGAAAAAGGAATGGCAGGCCGCCTGGCTGCTCAAGGCCATCAGTTGTATGGACCTCACCACCTTGGCCGGTGACGATACGCGAAGCAACGTAGTGCGCCTGTGCGCCAAGGCCAAATCCCCTGTGCGTACCGATATTCTGGAAGCCCTTGGCATGGCGGATGCTCAGCTGACTGTGGGGGCAGTATGTGTGTATCACCAGCTGATTCCCTTCGCGAAGGAAGCCTTGGAAGGAAGTAATATTCCCATTGCGGCAGTATCCACGGGTTTTCCCGCCGGAAATAATGCAATGGAGGAAAAACTCAAGGAAATTGAGCGCTCCGTGGCAGCTGGCGCTACCGAAATAGATATTGTCATCAGTCGTGACTTAGTCATAGAATCCAAATGGAAAGCGCTTTATGATGAAGTAGCCGCTTTTCGCAAGGCCTGTGGCCCTGCGCACATGAAGGCTATTTTGGCCACAGGTGAAATTCCCACCTACACCAAAGTAGCCAAAGCCAGTTGGGTAAGCATGATGGCCGGTTCTGATTTTATCAAAACCAGTACGGGCAAAGAAGGCGTAAATGCTACCCTTCCGGTCAGCTTGATCATGGCTCGCGCTATACGGGACTATCACGAGCAAACAGGATACAAAGTGGGCTTTAAACCTGCTGGCGGCATCCAAAAGGCTAAACAGGCCCTGGACTGGCTGATCCTGATGAAAGAAGAATTAGGCCACGATTGGCTGCAACCAGATTTGTTTCGCTTCGGGGCGAGCAGCCTGCTGGCCGATATTGAGCGACAATTAGAGCATTTTGTCACCGGGCGCTATTCGGCAGGATACCGGCACCCGATGGGGTGAGAATACTTACAGTACCTCATTAATGAATCATCTTGCAATCAATCTGAACAAAATAATAAAATAAAAATATTTTAAATCATGTCTGACAGCGTATTACATATTCCCTTAGCCTCTTTAGATGACCTGCTGATACAGGAACTCAAACAGCGCTATGAAACTGCCAATGTGGAAGTTCTTGTACACTCGCCATCATCTGATTGGATGAGTGAAGAACAATTTTGGCAAATCATAGCACAGCTCGACTGGGAAAAAACCGGACAGGATGACGCTGTATTAGCCCCAGCGGTACAGGCATTATCTGCAATGCCTATCACGGCCATTCATCAATTTGAAGATATACTGGGTAAAAAACTTTGGCAGTTGGATACGCCGGAACACGCAGAAGCATCTTTGGCTGATCGTCCCAACGCTGAATTATCAGTGGACGGCTTTTTGTACGACCGATGCTGTGTGGTTGCAAACGGTAAAAATTTATACGAACAGGTATTGCATGACCCGTCCAAAATGCCTGCCGGATATAGTTTTGGGCGACTTTTAACGCTTTCAGAACAAGCATATCGTAAAAAAACGGGCAAACACTTTATCCATATTCCAAAATATTCTTATGAAACTTATAGCAATAAAACGACACAATGCAAGTAAAAGAAATATACGATACTATGGCTTACGGCCCAGCTCCTGAAAGCGCCAGTGCAGTCAATGATTATTTGGACAGTCGCGGACGCAGTTTCCAACTATTCATAGATGGCAAGTGGCAAACACCTGTTTCCGGGCTGTATTTTGACAGCATAAACCCCGCAACAAAAGCGCACTTGGCCAAAGTGGCCGAAGGCAACGAGGCAGATATAGATGCCGCAGTATCGGCGGCCAAAGCGGCCCTGCCCGTTTGGGCTGGCTTGGGCGGCCACCAGCGCGCCCGCTACCTGTATGCCATTGCTCGCCAGATACAAAAACATTCGCGGCTTTTTGCGGTGCTGGAATCCATGGATAATGGCAAGCCCATACGTGAAACCCGCGACATTGACATCCCCTTAGTGGCGCGACACTTTTACCACCATGCTGGCTGGGCGCAACTGATGGACACCGAAATGTCCGCCTATCAGGAGATCGGCGTGATCGGGCAGATCATCCCCTGGAACTTCCCGCTGCTCATGCTGGCCTGGAAAATCGCTCCCGCCCTCGCCATGGGCAACACTGTGGTGCTTAAACCTGCTGAATACACCTCACTGACGGCCTTATTGTTTGCTGAGATTTGCCAAAATATAGGTCTGCCCAATGGCGTACTCAACGTGGTAACAGGCTCAGGCGCCACAGGCGCGGCATTGGTAAAACACCCGGACGTGCAAAAAATCGCCTTTACGGGGTCCACTGAAGTGGGTAAAATCATTCGTCGGGCCATCGCCGGCAGTGGCAAAAAATTATCCCTCGAGCTCGGTGGCAAATCACCTTTTATTGTGTTTGAAGATGCTGATTTGGACAGCGTAGTAGAGGGCGTGGTGGATGCCATCTGGTTCAATCAGGGGCAAGTATGCTGCGCCGGCTCGCGCTTGTTGGTTCAGGAAAGTATAGCGGAACGACTGTACACGAAGCTAAAAAAGCGCATGGAGCAGCTGATTGTGGGTAATTCCTTGGATAAATGCGTGGATATCGGTGCTATTGTGGACAAAGTGCAGGTAAAAACCATTGATGAACTGGTACAGCGCGGTATTCATGAAGGTTATGCCGCCTGGCAGCCGCCGGTGACCTGCCCGTCAGAAGGATATTTTTACCCGCCAACACTGTTTACCAACGTATCCCCTTCTGCTACGATTGCACAGGAAGAGATATTTGGCCCGGTATTGGTTGCCATGCCATTCCGCAGCCACAAAGAGGCTGTAGCTTTAGCCAACAATACACGCTATGGATTGGCCTGTAGCCTCTGGACGGAAGACATCAATCTGGCCCTCAGCATCGCGCCCCAGATCAAAGCGGGCACAGTTTGGGTCAATTGTACCAATATGTTTGATGCCGCATCGGGTTTCGGGGGCTACCGCGAATCGGGATTTGGGCGTGAAGGCGGCAGAGAGGGCCTTTTTGAATATGTAAAACCTCGCTCGGAAGCAGCACTTTCCGATAAGCCCTTTTTGCCCAAAACAAACCCCAAAGCAGAGGCGGCCCTAAACGGGCATTTGCCGGATATTGACCGCACGGCCAAAATGTATATTGGCGGAAAACAGGCCCGCCCTGACGGCGGTTACAGCATGGTGATCAAAAGCAGCAGCGGGGCCTATATCGGAGAGGTGCCGGAAGGTAACCGAAAAGACATCCGCAATGCCGTGGAAGCTGCCCATGCCAACACCGCATGGAGCAACATGACGGGGCATGCGCGCGCACAGGTGCTGTATTTTTTGGCAGAAAACTTAGCCGTTCGTCGCACGGAATTTGCCCAAAGGTTGGTGCAAATGAGTGGGCAGCGCATGGAAGATGCCATAGCGGAGCTTAATACAGCCATAGAGCGTATCTATTTCTATGCGGCTTATGCAGACAAATATGACGGCCGGGTACACAGTACGGTGCTGAATAATGTGACCTTAGCCATGCCTGAACCCATTGGCGTAATGGCCATCGTTTGCCCGGAGGAATCGCCACTCTTAGGTTTTGTTTCTTTAGTTATTCCGGCCATCGCTATGGGCAACAGTGTGGTGGTCATACCCTCTGAAAAGGCCCCGCTTTCCGCCACTGATTTTTATCAGTTGTTGGACACCTCTGATGTGCCTGGCGGAACGGTGAATATCATAACGGGTAAAAAAGACGAATTGACGCTTGATTTGGCCAAGCATGACAATGTGGATGGCATCTGGTATTTTGGCACCAAAGAGGGCAGCCAAAAAGTGGAATATCTGTCCGCTGACAATATGAAGCGCAGTTGGGTGAACTACGGTAAATATTACAACTGGATGGATCATGCCCAAAGCGCCGGGGAAGTCTTTTTGCGACAGGCCACACAAATCAAGAATATTTGGATTCCGTATGGGGTTTAAGAGGAGAGATAAAGGATGAGGGATGAAGGGCAAATATTGTCGGACAGAGATTATTATATTTAGACAGGATGAACAGGATAAACAGGATTTTAGGCGGCAGAGCCGCCTGTTTTCATCCTGTTTATCCTGAAATCCTGTCCAAAAAATAAAAAATTCTGTATAAAATACTGAATTTCAACGCACATTCTCACATTAGCACATTAATATGCATAGTTTACATCTTGAGGCGAAGCCCGGCGACATTGCGGAATCGGTACTCCTGCCGGGCGATCCGCTACGCGCCAAACACGTAGCAGAAACCCTGCTGGACAATGCTGTATGTTACAACAAAGTTCGGGGTATGTATGGCTTTACGGGTTACTACAAAGGAAAGCGGGTATCCATACAAGGCTCAGGCATGGGCATGGGTAGTGCTGGCATTTATATCCATGAACTCATCAGTACTTATGGTGTCAAAAACATCATACGAGTAGGCACTTGTGGGGCCTTGCAACGCGACATGAACTTGGGCGAAGTGGTGGTTGCCATGAGCGCATCGGGTGACAGTGACGCTAATTACCACTATTTCAAAGGTATGCACTACGCTGCTACTGCCGATTTTGACCTGCTGTTTAAAGCTGTGGAAGCAGCGCGTGAATTGGGTATCCGCATACGGCCAGGCTCGGTGTTCAGCACCAATACTTTTTATGATGATGAGCCCAACCGCTGGGATATTTGGGAGAAAAACGGCATTCTGGGTGTGGACATGGAATCACAAATATTATTTACCCTGGCCAGGCGATTAGGCGCTCGGGCCCTTTCATTGCTTACTGTCAGCGACAACATACTGACGGGCACCAGCGCAAGCCAAAAAGACCGCGAGCAATCTTTTCAGGACATGATGCGCATTGCTTTTGAAACAGCCTGCTCCTTTTAACCGCATTCCTCATCTCTCATAACTCATCCCCGCCTTTCATTATGCAAAAAAGAACTGTATCCATTCCGTATTATGAATTTACATCGGCGGATGAATTAGACGAAACCGACATCCGGCTTATTCAAAAGGCTGTGGAAATTGCAGCCAAGGCCTATGTGCCATATTCCCATTTTCCGGTAGGTGCGGCGGTGTTGCTTGATGATGGCCGCATTTTCGCGGGCAATAACCAGGAAAACATTGCTTACCCTTCTGGCACCTGCGCTGAGCGCAGTGTACTCAATTATGTGCACGGAAACCATCCGGAGCGCAAGATCACAGCCTTAGCAGTAACAGCCCTCAATACCAAGGCCAGTACGCCTGTGACGCCCTGCGGTTTTTGCAGACAGGTAATTGTGGAAATGGAAAAACACCAAAACGCCCCGATTAAGGTAATCCTGCACAAAACTGGCGGCCCGGTTTTTATTTTTGATACCGCGGGCGCTTTGCTCCCTTTATCCTTCGAGGATGATGTGCTGAAACGCTAAGTCAAGTCACTACCCATCTTTTTTCAGGTCAAAACGAGTAATCAGATCAGCGATCAGCGGGTTTTGGTTTTTCATGCGCTCTATTTTTTCAAGGTCGCTAAGTGGGCGGTTGGAGCGTACGGATGCCAGCATTTCCTGTGCTTTGGTATCATCAAGGACGACTTGAAGCAGTACGCTGTTGTCGTGTAGGCGATTGCGCAAAAAATCAAGTAAGCGATTGGCTTCTGCCTGTATGTTGCTGCGGTCAATGGTGCCGCGCACCGTGGCGGTAAGGGTGCTGCCCTGCAGGGCGAGATCGCTATTGAGCATGGACAAACGCACCAAATTGGATTCCAGTTGACTGGCATAATTGCGCCATTCGGCAGTGGCATTTTCCAAATTCAAGCGACTGGAAAGGTCGGCATTTCGGGCTTCGTCCACAGCTACCGCCTCATCATAAGCATCCAGACGAAGGGAGATGGGCTCGGCTTTTTTCAGACCAAGGCGCATGCTTGTGCGCAGGTCAGCCATTTCATTGGGATCCAATTCATGGGCGTTGCCTGTGGCGGTATTATTGCTTCCATTATTGGGCGAGGAAGCCATTGTTTGTTGGCTGCCTGAGCCGTTGGGGGGCATTTCTTCCTTTGCGGGCTGGCTTGGTTGGAAGCCATTGGAAGGGCTTAATTCTTCATTTTTACCATTAGATAAGGGCCTTGCGTTACCATTTGAGGCCATATTTGGGGCTCCTGTTGGACTTATGCCTGAGTCAGGAGTTTTTTTTTCATTGGCAAACAGTGCATTACCAAGCTGGGCAGCCTCAATGGTGCGCCCGATGTAGCACATTTTCAACAGGGCAATTTCCACGTGCAGGCGCTTGTTCCGGGCCATTTTGAAATTGAAATCACAATCATTGGCAATGCTAAGTGCGGTAAGCAGGAAAGCGGAAGGTGCTAAGCCTGCCTGTTTGCGGTAGCGATCGCGCAGGCCCTCTCCCACTTCAAGCAAGGCCAGGGTGGCCTCGTTTTTGCAGACCAATATATTGCGCAGGTGTTCTGCTAAGCCATTGATAAAAAGGTCGGCCTCAAAGCCTTTTCGCAGTATTTGATCAAAAATATTTAATAAAACAGGGGCATTTTCACTCAAAAGGGCATCCGTGACCTGAAAGTAATAGTCATAATCCAGTACGTTCAGGTTTTCGATCACATCGTTGTAGGTAATTTTACGGCCTGCGGAGCTACTGGTGATCCGGTCAAAAATAGACAGGGCATCGCGCAGGGCGCCATCCGCCTTTTGTCCTATGATGTGCAGGGCATCCTCTTCGGCCTCAAGCCCTTCCTTGGCGCAAATTGCCCTGAGGTGTGATACCATATCGGCCACCGTGATCCTGCGAAAATCAAAAATTTGGCAACGGGAAAGGATGGTGGGTATGATTTTGTGCTTCTCCGTGGTGGCTAATATAAATATGGCGTAGGGCGGCGGCTCCTCCAGGGTTTTCAAAAAGGCATTAAACGCCTGATTGGAGAGCATGTGCACTTCATCAATGATAAACACTTTGTAACGCCCCTGTTGGGGCTGAAAGCGCACCTGCTCTATGAGTGCGCGGATATGCTCCACGGAGTTGTTGCTCGCCGCATCTAATTCGATGATGTTGAAGGAAGCGTTTTCATTAAATGAGGTACAGGAAGAGCAGGTATTGCAAGCCTCAAACTGAGGCGTGCGGTTTTCGCAGTTCAGGATTTTGGCCAAAATACGCGCACAGGTCGTTTTGCCCACGCCCCGAGGACCGGTAAACAAAAAGGCATGCGCCACGTGGTCGGTTGCCAATGCGTTTTTTAGCGTACCGGCTACATGTTGCTGCCCAACCACGTCTTCAAAACGCTGCGGGCGGTATTTTCGGGCTGAAACGATGAAATTGCTCACGAATAGTTATTGTGCCGTAAAGGTAAAGTTTATTTTCCAAAATAGTGCTGCTGTCAACATTTCCAAACCCGAGAAAATAGGGCGACATTTGACGGATATGCGCCAATAATAAAAAAAAATCACATGTAACTATGCGTATATTAAAATGATTGATACTTTTGCAATTGATTATTTTAATCCACAGCATCTTTTAATCCATTTATCCATAAGTATCTGACTTTTTTGGTGAATTATCATCAATAATGCTTACTTTCGGATCCTTCCATCTCCACCGATTATCATACTATGAGAAAGCTAATGCTTTAAGTGTACCTTGAAGCATAAGACATCTGTTTTTTTAATCAATTATCTTGTGAAAAGAGTATGCTCGATCTGATCGAATTGGTTAGCCTTACCCAAAAAACAAAACTTAAAGGCAGCAACCTTATTGGTATTATCCTGGAGCCCGGTACCCGTATGGAGCAACTGTACGAGGCCATTGCCACAAAAAAAGTAAACACGGACGAGGATGCCAGTGCACTTTTTGGGGCCAAGGGTGCCGAGGAGCAAAAGAACCTATCCAGTTTGAAAAACAAACTGAAGGATCGCCTCATTGACTCCATTTTTCTTTTAGATTTTAAAGACCCGGGGTTTACCAGCCGCCAAAAAGCATTTTTTGAATGCTACAAAAAATGGTCGGCAGCCATGATGTTGCTCACCCGAAATGCCAAAATAACGGGGATTGACCTGTTGGAAAAACTGGCCCGCCATGCGGCCACTTTTGAGTTCACCGAACTCTCATTAGACATTCTTCGCGTGCTGAAGCTGCAATACAGCACGGTTGATGGCGATTTCAAAAAATACGAAGCAGCCAAAGAAAGTTACCTCAAGTACGAGACCCTCTGGCTGAATGAAAGCAAGGCGGAACAGTATTATCAGGAGCTGATGATGCGCTACACCAACAGCAAGGCTACCAAAAAAGAGGTGCTTGAAGTTGCCCAAGAATACTATGCCGAATTGGAACCGATCATGGAGAAGCACCAATCCTTCAAAATGCACCTTTTTGGCCGATTAATCCATCTGTTTATCTACAACAGTGTAAACGACTATAGAAATACGGCGCGTTTGTGCGAAGAGGCCATTGCCTTTTTTGACAAAAAACCCTATGACAGTGGCCTGCCGCTCCAGGTGTTTTATTATAATCTCGTGGTTTGTTACTTACAGCTGCGCGAATTTGAAAAGGGTCAGGACGCCATCAAGCGGTGCGAATATTTTTTTGAAGAAGGCTCCTTTAACTGGTTCAAGTTGCAAGAACTTTTCTTTCTGTTGGCCATGCACACCGGCCACTACACTAACGGCTGCGAACTTTATGACAAGGTGATCAACCACCCTAAGTTTGAAGAAAAGCAGCCTCAGATCAAGGAAATGTGGCGTATTTTTGAAGCCAGTCTTTACTATCTGTACAAAATTGGGAAAGTGAGCGAGGCCGAGGCCCCCGCAGTGCTTAAGAAGTTCAAGCCAGGTAAGTTTTTCAACAACATGCCCATTTTTTCCAAGGATAAGCGCGGCATGAACATCACCATCCTGATCCTGCAAATTTTGTACTTCGTCGCAGATCAGGACTATGATAAGTCCATTGAACGCATTGATGCCATCGAGAAATACTTAATGCGCCACCTTAAGGAAGAAGATACAGCACGGAGCAACAGCTTCATCAAAATGTTGATACAAATCCCGATAGGCAATTTCCATCGGGAAAACGTACTCCGTAAGGTGGAAAAACATTACAAAGCGCTGAAAGCACTGCCCTTGGAAGCAGCCAACCAGTCACACGAAATTGAAGTTATCCCTTACGAAACCTTATGGGATTTTAATGTTGAAAGCCTTGGCACCAAGGTATATCAGCGAAAAAAATAAGCCTTAAGTCAGGGCAAATTAGCGCTTTTTAAAGCCAAACTGATAGGCCAGCCAACCTATGGCCACTACGGCTATACCAGCCCATGCCCTTACGGGATTCTCTATCAAGGTAAAGCCCACAAACCACAGGCAAATACCAATAAAAACCAGGGGCACTATCGGGAATAAAGGTGTGCGGTAGGAAGGCAAAGGCGTTGTATCATCCCCTTCTTTTTGCCTTTTGCGAAACACAAAAATGGCAGTGGCTACCATCATCATGCCCAACCAGTCCATAAAGGTAACGTACTCAATGAGGTCTTCAAAGGTGCCCCAAAAGAGTAGCAGGATAATTGACCATGTGCTTTGCGCCAAAATGGCATTCACCGGTGTTTTCCAGCGTGGATGTACCGTGGCCAATTTTTGAAAAAATATACCGTCTTTGGCCATCGCGTAATAAATGCGCGGGGCCGTCATGCAATAGATACCCGTGGTGCCAAAAGTGGAAAGCGCAATCAAAAAGGCCATGAGCGCTCCTCCCCACGGCGCTATGGTGCCCAGTGCATCGGCCGCTACGGTTTTGGACTGTGAAATGTGTTCTATGGGCAAGAGACGCATGTAGGCAACATTGGCGAGCACATATACCAGCGTGACAATGGCCGCTCCGAGCATCATGGCACGTGGCACGGTCCGTTGTGGGTTTTGGGTTTCACCAGCCATATAGGAAGCATGCTGCCAGCCGCCGTAGGACCAAAGCACGCCTACAAATGCCACCGCGAATGCCGACCATAAATTATCAGGAGGCGTATGGGCAAAGGTACTGACCGCATTGGCCTCAAGAGCTGCCGGTTGTACAAAAAACAGGCCAGCCAAAATGATTAATACCAGGCCAGCCAATTTGGCTCCAGTAAATATATTGGCTATCCATTCGCCTATTTTCACCCCAAACAGGTTAACAACGGTTAAAAACACCGTTATTCCAATCCCTAAAGGAATTTCCCAACGGCTATCACGCCCGGCACCAAACAGATAAAGCACATGTTCAGAGCATACCAGAACCAAGGCGGCAATGCTCCCTGATGTACTGATGAAAAGGATATACCAGCCGTAAAGAAACCCTGTTGTATTCCCGTAAGCCTCTTTTAAGTACACATAGAGCCCACCTGCACCCGGAAACATGCTGCCCATTTCAGCAAAGGTAAGCGCACCCGTAAGGGCCACTATACCGCCCAATACCCACAGGGCTATGACGTATTCCGGCAAATGCATCTGGAGGGCGATTTTGCCTGGCGTACGGAAAATACCACTGCCGATGGTGCTGCCAACAGCCACCATAGTAAGGGCAAAAAGGGTTAGAGAACGGCGTAATTCTGCGGACATAGGACTAATGTGATAATGTGATAATTTGGAGAATGAGTTAATTAATGATAATTTTGGTACTTACTACTTGGGTTTCGGTGCTTATTTCGAGGCGATAAATACCTGATGACAAATCACTTGCATCAAGTGACCAGCGTGTACCGGGGCCAAAGTTACTGCGTTCGTCATCGCGCAGCACGCGCCCTTGCTGGTCCATGATCCGCAGGCGGATTTGATCACTTGACAGTGTTTTGTTTTCCACAAAAAACTGGCCACGTGCCGGGTTGGGGTAAATGACAATGGCGCCTTGATCCGAAATATGGGTTGTGCCCAATTTGGTTGGATCCACGGTAGCCTCCACGGGTACGCGTACACTGGTGCACAAGGTAGGAGGAAAATCTATTTCCCAATTATAAAAATAATAATATCTGGGAAGATCAATATTTGAACCTGTTATGCTGAGCACCCCGGGCAGTTCATAAGGATAGTTTATGTCCTCATCACTTCTGCGCAGCTGTGGTCCCTGGCTGCCATAATTTTGGAAATTCAGGTCTGGGTCAGTGGTCAGTTGCATGTTCTCGCCCACAGGCACATCAATGTTTACCGTTGTGTTCGCCGAGCCATTGGGTACGTTGACTTCCTTATACTGTATGATGCTCAGGTCATCTTTGAGGAGCATGATGCCGCGTACACCGGGTTTGGCGGTGTACATCCTGAATTTTGCTATCCTGAAGGGTTGGAATGCACTGAATATAATAGCGCCTTTCACATTGGGATCACCAATAGCGGTGCCGCTGTGCGCAGCAGGGCCAGCAAACTGGTTGGGCACATCATATTCCCGGGTTTCGTCCACCCAATAGGTTTGGGTACTGGCCAATGCTGGTGTCACAAACTGGTTGCCGCTGAACAGTGGCACACCGCCCGTTGGGCTATCATACCAATTTATATTAACGCCCTGGGCTGTGAGCGTAGCCGATCCGTTGATCCAGGTGGTATCTCCCTTTGTTACAGGTGTAGGGGCGGGCAGCACCTCCACGCTAAGGGGTTGGGAGTTGAATGATCGGCAGATGCCTTGCAAGGTCAAGCTGTAGATGCCACTGCTTTTTACGGTTATCTCAGGTGTTTTTTCGCCAGTACTCCAAGCGTAAGCTACTCCTTCAAGGCTGCTTCGGAGGATTACCTCACCGCCTTCACAGAACCGAGTTGGACCTTTTGCAAGTATCTCGGGCGTTTCATCAGGGTCATTTTCCACCAAAATGGTGGCGGAGTTAATGCGACAGCCCTGAGGACTATTCGCTTTATAGGAAAAAATACCGGTATTTTTGATGGTTTGTGATGGGCCTGCTGCGCCATTGCTCCACACGATATCACCCAACCCGGCAGGCGCTGAAAGCACCACGCTATCGCCGGGACAAAAGCGCAAGGGGCCATCGGCCAATACAGGTACAGGAGCCACAAAGCAACTGTCTTCAAAAAGTGTATAGTATTGATTTGCAACGGGTTGTTTGATGACGTCAACAATACCGGAAGGCCAACGCACTACCAATGAATCCACTGTTGTGAGTTTGCCCAATCCAAAATGCTGGGTATGTGTATTGGTAATACCGTAGCTTTCTCCGGCGCGCACTTCACGGGTTTGTATGCCATTGGGCGTGTGTATGGTCAGGCGGGCGCCAATACCACTGCGGTTACTTTTGAGGCCATGCAGGGTGAAGCCTATGTAATTGTTGCCATTCCCTTCATTTAGCCAAAGGACATCGGGCACGGTACTGATGTCATTGAAAATTTTTGCATAACCTCCATACACATCTAAAAAGCCATCCTTGTTGAGGTCACCTATGGCATAGGATTCCATTTGCCTGAAGCCAAAGGGTTCCTCTACCCGGGTAAAAGTTTTGTCGCCGTTGTTCCGAAACAGGTGTTCTATGGGGCCTGAAACCAAAATATCTACAAAACCATCATTGTCAAAATCACGAAAAACGCCCTGAATGGGCAGGCCCGTCACGGCATCAAAAAGTCCGGCGGTTTGTGTAATATCGGTAAAATGCCCGCTGCCGTCGTTTTCCAGCAGTTGGCTGGTGACATCATGGTTGGTAATGAAGCAGTCGAAGTCGCCATCATTGTCTATGTCCCCAAAATCAGCGGTCCAGCTTTGTGCACCAATGCGCAGGCCGTATTCGTTGGTCACATCCTGTACGTAGGTGCCGTTTTCATTGATAAACAATTGGTTGATGCGGCGCGGGTCATTTTCTTCCAATACCCCTTGACGGCATTTTGCGATATACAAATCCAGGTCTCCGTCATTGTCAATATCTGACCAAACAGAGCCGTAATTGCCTGAATTATCGGAAACGGGCACCGTTCTCATATCAATTACGGTGGAGTCATAAGTCAGTTTTCCGGTTTGGTCATTCATAAAAATACGCGAAAGCGCATCGTCATGGCAAACGAAAGCGTCCAACCAACGGTCGTTGTTGATGTCCACGAAATTGGAGGCTTGGGTAAAGGTAGTGGGGGCCTGGAGCACACTCAACTGAAAACTATCGCGCCCAAAAAACCTGAAATACTTGATGCCGTCATCAAAGCCGGCGGTAAGGATGTCACAAAAACCGTTGTTGTCCACATCGGCTACAGCCAAAGCCCATTGAGGTTCCTCTCCGAGTATAGCGGGGATGTTTACTTTTTGAAATGGCTTGTTGGGTGCGGTTTGATAATCAATGGACAGTTCAAGCCCGTTGTTCAGGCGTATGAGATCATCCAGGCCATCACCATCCATATCCGCCACGGCAATAGCAACGCCGGAAAAATGCGGTACAGGCGTGATCAAGTTATTGGCATTGCGAAATTTGATTTGCGCCTGGAGGGTACAGGTAAGCAGGATGAAGGCTGGGAGTAAAACGCTACGATTCATATCATGTTAATTTGGCCGAAAAATAGGAAGATTGCGCGAAGCCATAACATGAAAGCGCGATACAGAAAAAACAGGACAAACTTTACATTGCCAAAACCGCATTAATCCAGGCAAAGCTGTCCTCGAAAAAGGCTAATTTTTCCGGCTCGTTGTGCAATTCATGGTAGCCGCCCGGCCATTCATGGTGGGTGACATCACCGCTGACACGGCCATAAAACTCGCGGGTGGCGGCAGGTGAAATGATTTTATCGCCCGTGCCATGTTGCAGCAAAGTAGGTACATGTATGGGGCCGCTGTACGTATTGAGCCATTGGGCGGCTTCCATGAGCGCGATGCCGGCTGAGGCACTTAGTCGGCTATGTACTAAGGGGTCGTTTTTATAGGCATTCACCACTTCAGGGTCCCTTGAGATAAAATGGGCCGCCAAACCGGTGGGCAATGACAAATCCGGCATAAAGCGACGCAACAAGCGGCCCACCATAACTTTGAGCGCCGGAGCCTCAAAGGCAAGCCGAATCCAGGGGCTGGTGGCAATGAGCCCGCTGAGGGCTGGTTTTCGCCTGAGGGTGTAGTTCAGTACCAGGTTGCCGCCCATGGAATGCCCGTAAAGGAAAAGAGGGGTTGAGGGGTAAGCCGTGCGGGTTTTGTCCAACAACAAGCCAATATCATCCAACAGTACCTCGGCATCATCGGCATGGCCGCGCTTTCCTTCGCTTTGCCCATACCCTTGCTGGTCAAAAGCCATTACCGCAATTCGGCGC
The DNA here is from genome assembly GCA_964539805.1 of uncultured Saprospiraceae bacterium. Classification (GTDB taxonomy): domain Bacteria; phylum Bacteroidota; class Bacteroidia; order Chitinophagales; family Saprospiraceae; genus M3007. The sequence continues at coordinate 33,254 of CAZIKN010000035.1, forward strand.
GCATTGTACCAGGCGGCTACATGTTGATAGCGGCCAATATGCTCGCCCTGGCCGTGCACCAGTGCAATCACCGCTACAGGATTGCTAACGGCCCAGTGGATGGCATACAAATCAAGTCCCTGGGCATTTTGCCATGATAACTCTGTCATTCTATATACGTTTTTTTGCCTTTGGTAAAACGCACCACTCTTGCCTTAGGGAAAAGCGGCAGTGCTGTTTTGTTGTAAAATTCGCGGATCTGTTCCATGGTTTCAAATGAGCCGATATAATAGCTGTAGCGCTTGTCTGCGGCCTCATATCGGAGCATCATGGGCGTAATGCGCTCGAGCAAGCTGTCTTTGCCGGGCACTAGCGCTTTTTTAACGCGCATCACCTCTACCGTAAAGCCTTCAAAATCAGTAGGAAAAGGTTTGGGTTGATACTTGAGGGCATCCTTGTTGTCACTATCAAAAGCAGGCGGTACCGCCATGACCATTTTTGCGGGCTTTTCAGCTGGCGGCGCTGATGTTTTGGCTGCTTCTTTACTTACTTTTACACCATCAATATAATAGTTTTCGTTTTTTTTGGGTACTGCGTTTTTTCCCTTTTATGCGCACGGTACCGGATGCTTCTTCCTCTTGAATGATCTGGGAAAGCGGCTTGTAACGGCGGTCTTCTAAGGAGTCGAAAAGAATACCGGTAATACGGAGTACGGTGCGCCTGTTTTTTTGGTGCTCTTCCTCAGAGCAAACAACCCTATTGCGGCAGCGGTTGGCCAATTGGCTTTCGCCATAGCCCTTTGCTGTGATGCGGGCGGACTCCACGCCTTCACTGATGATATAGGCCACGGCGCTTTCGGCGCGTTTTTGTGAAAGGGTTTGGTTGTAGGCATCGCTGCCACGGGCATCGGTATGGGAGCCGAGCTCTACGCTGAGGCCCGGGTTGTCCTTGAGCAGTTCCACGGCCACATCCAACCTTTCGGCGGCATCGGGTCGTATGTCCCATTTGTCATAATCGTAGTAGATGTTCTGGATTTCTATCTTTTTTTCCAATGCGGCCTTTTCCAGTTCTATATTGGCCAGAAGTGTGCCCATGGTATTGTTGTTGGTCAAGTTTTCGGTTACGCCCGGCGTGAGGCTGCGCACCCCGTCAACACAAAGGATACAGCCTTCTATGTTCACATATACTTCTATACGTTTGGCCAAATAACCCGGTTTTCGGATCATCATGGTGTAGTGGTTGCCCGGTTCAAAGTATTGGCGGAAAAAGGCAAACTCGTGGCGCGGCAACACCTGCTCCGTTTTTTTGGTGGTGCGGTTATAAATTTCAATGGTTGCACCGGGTATGGCATCCACGATCTGGTCAGGGTGTTCACGGGCATCTGCCAAGGTGGCATCAAAGAGGTAGCCGGGTTTGCGGTGCATTTCCAATTTGACATAAACCGGCTCATCTTTCAATTCCACGGTGTCCAAATGTTCCACGAATGGTTCTTTGCGGCAGGTAATTTTGTAGCGGCCTTTGGGTAAAAGGGCCGTGAAGCGCCCTACGGTATCGGTATCCCATTCACCCTGCAGAATGTTGCCGGGTAGTTTATGAACGGACACCCTTACCTGTTGCAGGTAGCCCCGGTTGTTCACCTCAAAGGTATATCCTTCCAAAATGGTCTGCGCGGATAGGTTTTGGCCGCAAATAATGACAGTCAAAACCAAAAATAATCGTGTTAGTGGGTTTTTCATTTAAGGCCTGATATTAAGTGAGCCGCGAAAATACGCCGTTTTCAGGAAGAATCACGGTTTTTTAATGCTCATCTTCTCTCGCAGGAATCTTCCGGTGTGGCTTTCCTTTACGTCTAACAAGCCTTCAGGAGTACCTTCATACACTAAACCGCCACCCTCGGCACCGCCTTCCGGGCCAAGATCAATGAGCCAATCGGCTGTTTTGATGACCTCCATGTTGTGCTCCACTACCAGCACCGTGTGCCCTTTTTCCACAAGGGCGTTGATGGCTGTCAGCAGTTTCTGTATGTCATGGAAATGCAACCCCGTTGTCGGTTCGTCGAAAATGAAAAAGATATGGCCGCTGGCATTTTCGCGGATCAGGAAGGAGGCCAATTTGACGCGTTGGGCCTCGCCGCCGGACAAGGTGGAGGAGGATTGGCCCAGTTGTACATAACCTAAGCCCACATCAAAAAGCGGGCGCAGGCGATCAATGATTTCTTTTTGTCCTTTGAAAAACTCAAGGGCTTCCGCAACGCTCATTTGCAGCACATCAAAAATGCTTTTCCCTTTGTATTGCACCTCCAGCACATCTGATTTGAAGCGGCGGCCCTTGCATTCCTCGCATTCCAGGTGTACATCGGCCAAAAACTGCATTTCCACTACTTGTTCGCCTTCTCCTTTACAAGCCTCACAGCGCCCGGCCTCCACGTTGAAACTGAAGTGTTTGGATTGATAACCGCGAATCTTGGACAGTTGTTGACTGGAAAAAAGGTCGCGGATGTAGTCATAGGCTTTAACGTAAGTGACCGGGTTGCTCCGACTGCTTTTGCCTATGGGGCTTTGATTGATAAACTCCACACGGGTAATTTTTTTAACAGGCCCTTCAATACCGTCAAAAAGGCCGGGCTGTTTCCCGTTGTTGTCGGGCAGGTGCTGTTGCAGTGCGGGATAAAGGATTTCGCGCACGAGGGTGGTCTTGCCCGATCCGCTCACGCCACTGACTACCGAAAGCACATGCAGGGGGATGCGGATATCTATGTTTTTCAGGTTGTGCTGGCGAGCGCCTTTGAGCGTGATATAGTCCGGTGACTTTCGGCGTATTGAGGGCAATTTGATCTGCATGGCACCGCTCATATATTGGGTGGTCAGGCTCTCTGGTGCTGCCTTTTGAATATCGGCATAGTCTCCGGCAAAAACAACGTGCCCCCCGTTGACACCGGCCTCCGGGCCCATATCCACCAGGAAATCAGCATTTTTGATGACTTCTTCCTCGTGTTCTACCACTACTACCGTATTACCCAGATCGCGCAAGGTTTTTAACACACTAACCAAGCGCCCGGTATCGCGGGGGTGCAGGCCCACCGAAGGCTCATCCAGCAGGTACATGGAGGCCGTCAGGTTACTGCCAAGGGTGCGTGTAAGGTGAATACGCTGCGTTTCACCGCCTGAGAGGGTGCTGGAAATGCGATCCAGCGTCAGGTAGCCCAAGCCGAGCTCAACCATAAACTTGAGGCGGTTGTTGATTTCGAGCAGCAGGCGCTTTGCCACTTGTTTATCGTATTCACTGATTTGGTTGTCAAGGGTTTGAAAAAAGGTCAATACCCCGCTAAGCGGTACGCTGGTAAGGTCGGAAATATTCTTTTCGTTGATTTTGACACAAAGGGCCTCCATGCGCAAGCGCCCCCCTTCACAGCTTGGGCAGCTGGTTTTGCCCCTGTATCGGGCCAAGGTGACGCGGTTTTGTATTTTGTAGGTTTTGCTTTCCAATTCCTTGAAAAAGGCATCCAAGCCCTCGAAATGTGCATTGCCTGTCCACAACAATTTTTGTTGGGGCTTGCTCAGGTTTTCAAAAGGCGTGTGTACCGGAAAATCAAAGCGGTGCGCCGCCTGCAACAAAGCCTCTAACCACTCTCCCCATTTTTCACCTTTCCAAGGGGCAATGGCACCATCATAAACACTTTTGGTTTTGTCTGGCACTACTTTATCGGGGTCAATGCCCAGGACGCGCCCATAACCTTCGCAGGTAGGGCAGGCCCCATAAGGATTGTTATAGTTGAACAACTGCGGAGTAGGCTCCGGAAAACTGATGCCGTCCAATTCAAAGCGGTTGTTAAAGGCTTGGTTGTTGGTTATTGGTTGTTGGTTATTGGTTGATGGGGTGGGGGGAGTAGCATCAATGATTAGGTCGCCTTCGCCTTCGTAAAAAGCGGTGTGGATGGAGTCGGCGAGGCGCATCCATTCACTTTCATCCGCAATGGGCATGACAAAACGATCTACAAGCAGGGCCATTTGATGTACCAGGCCCATCATTTCGGGATTTTCCAGGGCCTCTTCTATGCGGATAATCTCGCCTTGATTAATCAGACGGGTGTATCCTTTTTGTAATAAAAGCTGGCATTCCTGTTTGGCTGTACGCTGTGCCAATTTTTTGGCTAGAGGCACAAGCACAATGCCCCGCGTACCATCAGGCAAAGCTTTGATGTGGTCAATGACATCGGAAACCTCATGTTTTTTGACAATCTGACCTGAAACAGGCGAATAGAACTTGCCAATACGCGCATATAAGAGCCGTAAAAACTCATAAATCTCGGTCATGCTGCCCACCGTGGAGCGGGCATTGCCTGTGGTCACCCGCTGTTCTATGGCGATGGCCGGACAAATGCCCCGGATATAATCCACATCGGGTTTTTTCATGCGGCCCAAAAACTGGCGGGCATAACTGGACAAACTTTCCACATAGCGGCGTTGGCCCTCGGCGTACAAGGTATCCATAGTGATACTGGATTTGCCGGATCCGGATACGCCAGTGACCACGATAAGCTTGTTTTTGGGCAGGCGCAAATCCACATTGCGCAGGTTGTTGGTGCGGGCTCCTTTGATGTTGATGAAATTGGGATCAACCACATCAGCGACAGGGGCTGAAGGGGCCACAGAGGGGCTGGGGTTTGCTTTTTTTGCCATTATCACTAGCTTTGGAGAAAGGGACAGCGGGACATTGATTGTCCCTTCCTTTCTCCAAAGCGCAAAATTAAAAAACTTTTTGTTTTTAAAACAGCAAAGTTCAATTATGGACAAACTTTCCCCGTGCCGTACCTTTTTCCGTGTGTACGCTGATAACAAATGTGCCTGAGGCCAATTCGGATAGATCAAGGGTTTCCTGTGCCTCAAATCGCTTGTTCAGCACCAAAACCTGCCGGCCCGAGAAGTCGCTTACCGTAATGCGCCCTTGCAGCCCTTCAAACAGCCTCATATCCAGGATCGCTTGGTTCGATGCCGGATTGGGCATAATGGAGAGTTGCTGAGGCTTAGCGAGGTTTTGTGCAGACAATGTGCCATCCACTATCCACAAAGATAACTCTCTTTTTATATTGCTGATTATCAAACCATTGCGATATTCCTCAATACAAACGCCATAGGTAAATAAACCAGCTTTGTTGGGGGTGAAACTAAGGGTACCGTTTATTGGGGACAAGGACATCCCTGGTGCAGGTAAAGGGTTTAACGGGGAGTATGCAGGAGCAGTAAAAGGCACTTCATCGAAAGGTGGCGGGCAAGGTGGCGTCGGCATCAAGCCATTGCAAGAGGTAGAGGCTGGGGCCGCAGCAATATTTCCTCCTCCTGCATCTGGTGCGCAAAGGGAATAGAGCAAAAGATCTCCTTCAGCATCCCTGGCCGAAAGATCAAGATTGATTTGTTGTCCAAGACAAACTATCATAGGAACTGCAATAGTTATCTGGGGCGACTGGTTCTTCTCTTTCCTTGCTCCGGCTGTTATCGCCACGCTAAACGTGCTGCCTATGTCTCTCGGGTTGATTAGATTTGATATTGTTGAATTTCTACAACAACGCTGATAAACAACCACATACGTACTGCTATCATCACTTGCGGGTATATCAAAATTAAAGATGTACTCCGTGATCTCAACGCAGGGCGCTTTTGGCGGAGCCGGGATACAACCCGCAACGGTCAGGCTGTCTAAGCGACGGATGGCGTTGTGGTTTACCGTTTTTTCCTGGAACAAAACGGTGGATTGGCCATTTTGCCTGTAGATGGCAATACTGGCCGGATTGTCAAACTGAGCGCCTCCTACTCCACAATCCCTGTAAATAACAAGACGGATGTTGGCGGTACTACCCACCATTTTATAGTCCATGAAACCGCCCAAAATATGTAGTGCTTGAGCCTGTCCATTAAACAAAAATACAAAAACCAGAAGCATTAAAAAAGTTGTGTTTTTCATGTCGTAAGAAAGTAAGGGAATGAAACAATAATATTGATTTTTTACATGGTTAAAAGGTTGACGAAGAACAGGAAAGAAGCGTTGGCTTGAATTTGAAATAATATTTTTCACCACTCCTCCTTTTTTTTTCCAAATATCTGCCACAAACCGATCAGCCCAAAATAAAGCCCGATAGCGGCATCTGTGATCGGGATGAACAACCAGGGTCGCCATTCACCTGTGATGTGCATCATCCTGCGCCAACTTGCGCTTACAAATACCATCCGTACGGCCCAAACAGCCCATGCCCACAAAGCCCAGTCGGTTAAACTCAACACCAACAATGCAGCATAATACCCGCTGTGCGCCAGGGCCAAAGCCCCTAATACCAGGCGATGGCGGGTTTTGTAGTAAGCGCCAGCCCGAACATGCCTCCTTTTTTGCTGCCACCACTCGGATGGTTTGTCTTTCATTTTGGAGCACATAAAAGCCTCATGGTCAAAGCATAATGTGGTATTATAAGCCGTGGCTACGGCATTTACCAGCAAATCATCATCACCCGAAGGCAAGCTTTTATGCTTTGAATAGCCACCCGCCCGCTCAAACAGGGGCCGCCGCCAGGCCATATTTCGGCCCACGCCCATATAGGGCATGCCCGCCTGTGTCATACCTGCGTAGGTGAAAGCGGTGAAAAATGCCCCGCCAAGTTCAGCCACAGTCCAGAAAAAATTGCCTTTTGCCGTTGAGCTTATTTCCGGGGCATAGCCCAGCACGATTTCTATGACCTCGTTTTCAAAGGGCAAGCATATTTTTTCGAGCCAAAAAGGAGAGGAGGGCCAGCAATCGGCATCAGTAAAGACCAAAATGTCATAGCGCGCGGCGTGAATGCCCGCTTCAAGGGCGGCTTTTTTGCCCACAGATTTTTTTTCGGGCAAATGCAGGATGCGCAAATGCGGGTGCTGCATTTCCATTTGTTGCAAAACACTCAAGGTAGCATCGGTGGAAGCATCATTGATGACAATAATTTCAAAATCAGCGGGGTATATTTGGTTTAACAACTTCGGGAGATGCTGTTTCAGGTTTTGGGCTTCGTTGCGGGCCGCGATGATTACGGAGGCGCCAAGTTGCGTTCCCGCCGGTATCGCAGCTGGGCGGGAAGGCGGCTGCTTTGTACAAAAAAGAGATCGAACCCACCATATTTCCGGGAAGGGTTTGCCTTGGCGCAACACGGGCAATGTCGTGAATGCGGCCAAAACAAATAGGGCAAACAGGGCGAGAAAAAGCATTGGGCGGCAAGATAGGCAGGCCGATTTAAAGTCGGCGGTTACATTATGATATGCAGCCTCAATTGTACAGATCACCCTCTGAAGTGACGGACATCATTCCTTTTCAGGGTGGATACCATCCAATTTTGCCCCATAAAAGCACACATTATGAAGATCAAATTATTGCCGGAAAAAACAATGGGCGAGCTGCAAAATGAATTTTCAACAGCGTTTCCCGGGCTTAAATTGGTGTTTTTTTCCAAACCGCACAAAGAATTCAAGGGTAGTGCCGCCAAGTTTATGCTCATGGAAAAGGAAACCCCTTTGCGTGATATTTCGCCCAAAATAGTCGCTTGTGATATGAATTTTGAAGCAAGCATGACCGTGAGCCAGGTAGAAAAAATGTTTGAGGATTCCTTTGCCCTGCACGTGCAGGTGTTCCGCAGGTCTGGGAGGACATGGTTGGAAACATCCGTCACAGATAACCTGACCCTGGCCGAACAAATGACCAAGGTGACTGAAAGTGAAAACGTACATCAGGAATTTGTTGATCCATTGGATTACAGGGAAATGGACTGATTCCGGTTAGTCGGTTTGCTGTTGATTTGATCTGCTGTTGATTTGTAGCGAAGCATACACGCTACAAATCAACAGCAGATTTTTTTTAGGAAACCGAAACAAGCGGTTATCATTTTGTTGCACGCACCCGCTTCCACTAAATTTGGTCTTCTTTGAGCAATGATTCGATTTTAACATACAGACTTGCACATTCATTTAACCTTTGCTGCGCTGCTTTGCACCGGGGATTTTTCTTGTGGAAAAAGTGTACCTTCAAACTTCAGCACCTTACAAACTGCTCTGGAAATCCAGATAGGTTCCAAGGATCGGATACATCATAACTTGCATATTAAAATATCATTCTTTTCCATTCATGAAAAACCTTTTACACAAACCATTACCTGCCCATTACTTGTTAGTTGCTTTTGGGGGAGGTATCTTGTTAATGCTGCTATACTTCAAATTAAACCCCAATAGATTAAGTGAGGGGGACCTATCCGCAAGTAAATCCACCCCCGCCACTTCAAGTCGCTTGGAAAGTACAGATTTTGAATATATCAAGCCCTTGCTTTACATTGATCGGGAAACAGAGTCGAAAACATTTTACACCTTAAAGCAAGATGTAAAAGCCCGCTTGGCTGCCCTGAAAAAATCTGGCATCATCACAGAAGTGGGGGTGTATGTCCGTGAGTTTGACCACGGTTATTGGATGGGTATTGGCGAGGATATTTCGTTTCATCCCGGCTCCCTGTTCAAGGTGCCAGTGATGATAGCGGCACTGCGTGTTGCAGAAAAGGATTCTACTTTTTTGAACAAAAAAGTGCCTTTTTTCCTGCCTAAAGACAAGGTGTTGCCCGTGCAAAACTATACTACCGACAGCCTGATACAAGGACGTAGTTACAGTATCGCGGACTTGTTGAAATATACCATAGTCCATTCCGATAACCGGGCTTATTGGCTACTAAGCCAACAGCTGGACTGGAATATAGTCAATAAAGTACACACCGATATCAGTAAGGATTTGCCCAAGCGTGGGGATGAAGATGGCCTGGCCCGTACTAATGCCCGATCCTATTCCAAATTGTTGATTGCGCTGTACAATGCCACTTATTTAAAACCTGAGTTGTCAGAATACGCGATGCAGATACTGGCAGAATGCCAATTTGACCAAGGATTAAAAAAAGGCATGCCCAGTACCGTGAAACTGGCTCACAAATTTGCAGAATGGGACAATGGCACCGTGTTTGAGCTGCATGAGTCGGGCATTGTCTATTTGAAAGGAAAACCCTATGTCATTACCATAATGACTAAAGGTACGAAGCGCTCGGAACTACCCGCTGCTATTGCAAGCATCGCTCAAACGCTTTATGAAGGGCTTGCGCCTTGATTTTTTGCACAAAATTTTAACATCGCCCAAACTTCTTTGGGCATGAGATGTTACCTTTGTCCGTCCAACAGGATGCCCATATAAATGTGTATCCTTCGGTCTTCATACCTCATACTTCATACCTCAATTGATATGGTTTCTTTGGAAGAACAGTTTCAGGCCAAAATAGATGCAGACATACGCATTGAACCCAAAGACTGGATGCCTGAAATGTACCGCAAGACCCTGATTCGTCAGATCAGCCAGCATGCACACTCCGAAATCATCGGTATGCTCCCGGAAGGTAACTGGATTACCCGCGCCCCTTCCCTAAAGCGCAAGCAGATCCTGCTCGCCAAAGTGCAGGATGAGGCTGGTCATGGGTTGTACCTTTACGCTGCTGCTGAAACACTGGGCATAAGCCGCCAGCAAATGAATGAAGAATTGAACTCAGGAAAAGCGAAATATTCCTCTATTTTTAATTATCCGACCATCAGCTGGGCGGATATGGGTGCCATTGGCTGGTTGGTTGATGGTGCGGCCATTTTGAACCAAATACCTATTTGCCGCTGTTCTTACGGCCCTTACGCCCGCGCTATGGTGCGGATATGCAAGGAAGAAAGTTTCCACCAGCGCCAGGGGTTTGAAATCCTGCTTACTTTGGCCAATGGCTCACCCGAGCAGCGCCAAATGGCACAGGACAGCATTAACCGCTGGTATTGGCCGGCAGTCATGATGTTCGGGCCGGCTGATACGGATTCACCCAACAGCGCCCAAAGCATGCAATGGAAAATCAAACGCTTCAGCAATGATGAGCTGCGCCAGCGATTTGTGGATATGATCGCCGAACAAGTCAAGGTGCTGGGCCTTACCGTACCTGACCCTGATCTAAAATGGAACGAAGAACGCGGCCACTATGATTTCGGCCCCATCAATTGGGAAGAATTCTGGAATGTGGTGAATGGCAATGGCCCCTGCAACCGCCAAAGGCTCCGTACCAGAAACAAAGCATGGGATGACGGTGCCTGGGTGCGCGAGGCAGCCCTTGCACACGCAGAAAAAAAGGCCAATCGCGTGGAAGAAAAAGCAAAAGCAGCTTAGAATTATGTTTGTAAAAACCTTATTGCGCATCATACTCGTCTTTGCTGCTTTTTGCGGTATCCAGTACTTTATTCATTACATTGTACTTACCATAGGGGGATTTTTGTCGGGTATTTTTATGTACAAAACGAGCGATGACCGCCCTTTGGCACTGGGTGTACTGATCGGAAGTATTCTTTTTGGCATTTTTGCATATATTATGTCTCTTACCTTTCCTGTAACGGAGTAATCAGGCTATTTTTGTCGCCTTATTTGTATTGAAAAGACGACAACATGCGTATCTTATTTGCCTTATTGCTCTTTGCCCCTGTTTTTTTGTTGGCCCAAAATGGCCAGGAATGGCTGCTCAAAACGGACCCTCATTTGTTAGATCGCCTGGATCGGGAAAAAGAAGCAGAATTCTTAGTCATCCTGCAACAACAGGCCGATACCCGCGCAGCTGCCCGGTTCAAAACCAAGGAAGAAAAAGGGCGCTATGTGTACGAAAAACTATTGGCCACTGCCGAAACCACGCAACAAGGCCTGCGCCAACTCCTCAAAACCGCCCAAGCCCCTATTCAAACCTATTGGATCGTTAATATGGTATGGACCAAGGGAAACCTGTCCTTGCTACAACAGATAGCAGCGCTGCCTGAAGTGGCCCGTATAGAGGACAATCCCGTGGTACATTTTGATTTTTTGCCCGAAAACAACAATGCCAATGGCGTGATTGACCGCCTGACCCCTATCTCCTGGGGACTCACCAAGATAAAAGCCGACAGCGTTTGGATACAAACCGGCCACAAAGGGGCCACCGTCGTCGTAGGTGGACAGGATACGGGCTATGAAGCCACTCACCCCGCCATCAGAAGCAAATACCGAGGCTGGAACGGCAGCAGTTTTAATCACCATTACAACTGGCATGATGCCATACACGCTGCCATCAATGGTGGTACCAATTCCTGTGGCATTAACCTCATGGCCCCCTGTGACGACCATGACCACGGTACCCATACCGTAGGCACCATGTGTGGCGGGCCAAACAGCGACAGCATCATAGGCGTAGCACCGGAGGCCAAATGGATAGGCTGCCGCAATATGGAGGAAGGTGATGGCACGCCTTCCACCTATATCGAATGTTTTGAATGGTTTGTGGCACCCACCGACCTCAATGGCAGCAATGCTGACCCCAACAAAGCCCCGCACGTCATCAACAATTCCTGGGGCTGCCCGGTGTCCGAGGGCTGCAACTCCGGCAATTTCGCAACCATGGAAACAGCAGTGAACAATGTGCGCAATGCCGGTATCTTAGTGGTGGTTTCGGCGGGCAACAGCGGTTCAGGATGCAGCACAGTGGATGCTCCCGCCGCCATTTACACCAACAGTTTCACAGTGGGCGCTACCCAAAACACCACCAGCGATGCCATAGCCAATTTCAGTAGCCGTGGCCCCGTGAACGTGTACGCCCCCAATCCCAAAAAACCCAATATCGCTGCCCCGGGCGTTTCCATCAAATCATGTGTGGGACATGACAACAATTCAGGCACTTATGCTTATGCTTCCTGGAACGGTACCAGTATGGCCGGCCCTCATGTGGCAGGCGTGGCTGCCCTGATGATGTCCGCCAACACAGCACTCAAAGGCAATGTCAGCACTCTTGAAGACCTGATGGAGCAAAGTGCGGTGGCGCGTTTTGCCTCAGCCCCATTCTGTGGTGGTGACAATGCCAGTACCCGCCCCAACAATGTGTATGGCTGGGGCCGTGTAAACGCCCTCGCGGCGGTAAATGCCGCCATTGCCCTCCCCGTAGAATTACTTGATTTTCAATTAAAAAAAGAGCAAAAAAGTGTACTGCTATCCTGGCAAACGGCCACAGAAAGCAACTGTGTCCGCTTTGTGGTACAACACAGCACTGACGGCTACCAATGGGAAAATATAGGGGAACTGAACTGTGCCGGCAATTCGCTTACCGTACAATCTTACACCTTTGCCCACGACACGCCATTGCCGGGACTCAATTTTTACCGCCTGCACCAAATGGACTGGAATGGCAGCGGGGTGTATTCCAACGCTTTGAGCCTGCGCTGGTCGGAAAACGAGCTCCGCCTGCGCGCACAAGCCCAGTACAGTATGCAGAGCTTATACACGGACATCAGCGGCGCGGAAGTTGATCCACAATGGATTTTGGAACTTTATAGTGCCGATGGGCGCCTGGCGCAACGCTTCCCTGCCTTGCAGTCCGGTATTTTTGCCTTGCCCTACTTAGCCTCTGGCTTGTATGTACTGCACTTGAAAGATGATACAGGCCAAAGTCTTGCAGTGGAAAAACTATGGTGGGCATATTAATGCCCTCAAGGCCAGTTTAACGGTTTGAATATGGGAACTTCCTTACCTTCGCCGCGCACTGAAATGGCTATTAAGCCCAAACAGTGCCTATCGCAGGCATATTATGATGAAATATCCCTTACTCACATGGGGCATCGCCTTGATGTTATGCAGCTTGGCCTGCCATAAAAAGGACGGGCCAAATGTTGGCAATACCCCCTTGGGCAAACCGCTCTTTACCTTGCTCCCCGGCACTGAAACGGGTGTCCGCTTCCGAAATGATCTCGTATATGATCGGGACTTCAATATTTACCGCTACCGCAATTTTTACAACGGCGGCGGCGTGGCCATAGGCGATGTCAATAATGACGGCCTTCCCGACCTGTTTTTTACCAGCAATATGGCCCAAAACCGCCTTTACCTAAATAGGGGAAACTGGAAGTTTGAGGACGTAACGGATGCCGCAGGCCTCGCGGGCAAAGGTTCCTGGAGCACAGGCGTTGCCATGGCCGACATAGATGCTGATGGCAAACTGGATATTTATGTCTGCAATTCGGGCAATCCGCGATCCAACGAAAAAAAAGACGGCGGCTTCAATCGTGAAAACGAACTTTTTATCAACCGCGGCAACAACGCCAATGGTGTTCCACAATTTGAGGACAAGGCTGTCGAATTCGGCCTGGCCGATCGGGGCCTGACTACCCATACCGCTTTTTTTGACTATGACCTGGATGGCGACTTAGATGCCTACATCCTGAACAATTCCTTTCGCGCCATAGGTTCTTTTGATTTAAGGAAAAACCTGCGTTTCACCCGCGACAGCCTTGGAGGCCACAAACTGTTTGAAAATCAGCGCATTAACCCCAGAAAAAACAACCCTGGCAACAAAGCCTTTGTGGATGTTTCCGAAGAAAAAAATATCTTAGGTTCCGTAATTGCTTTTGGCCTGGGGGTTACCGTCGGCGATGCCGATATGGACGGCTGGCCGGACATCTATGTCTCCAATGACTTTTTTGAAAAAGACTATTTTTACCATAACACGGGCAAGGGTGGTTTTGAGGAAGACTTGGAAAAACGCATGCGGCACATCAGCGCAGCCAGTATGGGCGCTGATATGGCGGACATCAACAACGATGCCTATCCCGATATTTTTGTCACGGATATGCTGCCCGAACCTGATCACCGCCTCAAAACGACAACTTCTTTTGATAGCCCTGACCGCTTCCGCTATACCACGGGATTGGGTTATTACAACCAATTTACCCGCAACATGCTGCACCTTAACAATACCAATGGCAGCTATTCGGAAATCGCTTGCCTCGCGGGAGTGGAGGCAACCGACTGGAGCTGGGGTGCCCTTATGACAGACTTAGACAATGATGGCTGGCGCGATATTTATGTCGCCAACGGCATTGCCCAGGACCTGACCAACCAGGACTACCTGATGTTTGCCGCTGACCCCGCCGTGCAACAAGAGATCGTGGCAGGTGGAAGTGTTGATTTTAAGCGCCTGATTGACTCCATTCCCAGTGAAAAAATACCCAATTATGCCTTTCAAAACCTGCACAACCTCCAGTTTGTCAATCGCGCCGAGGCATGGGGCCTTGCGCAGCCCAGCTTCTCCAACGGATCGGCGTATGGCGACCTCGACAATGATGGCGACCTTGACCTTGTTGTCAATAATGCCAACATGGAAGCCTTTGTGTATCGGAATGAGGCTGACAACTTATTGAAAAACAATTATTTAAAATTTGAATTAGAAGGAGAGGCGCAAAATATCGCAGCCT
>CAZIKN010000036.1:0-46454 GCA_964539805.1 uncultured Saprospiraceae bacterium
GGATTTTCTGCTTGAGTCAAAAACGAGAGATTTTTTCAGCATTTTTATCGTTTTTAAAGGAGTGTAGCGGGGCTACACGACTGAAAAAAGGGTGAAAATGCTGAAAAAAGAGCCGTTTTGGGCCAAGCGGGAAAATCCCAGACATGCACTAAAAAAGAAGACCCGATGCCATTAAGCAAGACACACTTTTTGAAACATTACCCGAAAAGATAATGTTTCAAAAAGAGTGTCTGAGGAATAAAAAAAGTCCTTCATCTTAGCAGTCGCTAAACCATCACTAAAAAAGAAGCCCGATTCAATGGCGCAAGACACCCTTTTTGAAACATGACCAAGAAAAATCACCGCACCACAACCTCATCCACAAAAACCCAGGAGCCGCCGCCTGCCGACGGATGCCAGTTAAAGAGTTTCAGGGTGCCTTTTACCTGAAATTTGATGTAGCGGCACGCGCCTATGTTTTGATCAAAAATGAAATTATGCGTCACGTTTTCCTTGCGTTGATCGCCCTCCACCGTTTGGGTGCCGATGGTTCGGTAATCGGTGCCGGATTCCGAAACCGAGCAAGTGACGGATTTGGGGTGCAGAATCCAGCTTTTCGGGTCGTAAAGCGTGGATATTTGAATCATTTCGGGCTGTTTTACCGTTTCAAGGTCGAGGATAAGTTCAAAATCCCGGGCTTCCCAACCGAGCCAGTGTACCTTGTAATCGTTTGCGCCTTGCACGCCGTTGGTCAAAATGCTTAAATCCGCCTGGCTGTATTGGGGGGATGGCATGGGGGCGGCCGTTGCTTTTTTGCGAAAAGCCATATTTCCCTCTACCTGCACATGGATAAATCGCTTCGTTGATTCGTAATACGCTTCGGGTGTTAAACCCGCTTCGTTGATATTTTTTACATCATTTTGCTTGCAAACAGCGTAAAAATCCTCAATCATCTGCTGCATTTCGGGTTTCAGGATAAATTTTTCCTTGTCTGCTGTATAAAATCCTCTGGCGCCAAACATATCGCTTTTGCCAATTTCCATCATCGCATATTGAATCGGCAAACGGCATACTTTTACGCGTTGCAGCACGAGGGGATCGTTTTGAACGGCCTTTTCGGCAGCATCAAAATATTGGTTGTAACGCGCCATATTTTCAGCCGATAAAAACGTTCCGGCGTGCGCCGTGGGGTGCCCGTAAATATCCAGCCATTCCCCTGTTTTTTTAATTTCGTTGGTTAAATGGTTGATGTACTGCTGGATAAAAACACCGCCCGCGCCATAATAGCCATTCAAAAAATCGGTCATAATCGAGTCTGTATTGACCGCCGGATTCCACAATAAGCGGGCGATCAAATAGGCTTTTAACTCCGAAAATTCATGCCCGGTACTCGCGTTAGTCTGTTGAAAATGGGCATTGGCCTTGTTTTTGGTGAAAAATTGAATGTTTTTTTGAAGCGTGTGCAGGTTGGGGAAAGGGCTGATGTGGTGCGAAAAATTGACCGTATAATCCCATAAATAGATGTTTTTGCTGATTTCCCCCCAATCTGTTATGTCTTTCAGGAAGGATACACTGCGCGGGTCGCTTTCGATATCTTTACTGCGGTTGAGTTCAATCGTACACAACATAATTTGTACGTTCTCGGCGGGTTTGACGTGTTTGGGTGCGGGTCGTGAGTATTGATAGGCCAGGGTTGAAATCATTTTATCGGGAAAAACAGCCGCTACTTTATTCACAAAATGGATAATCGGCCCCGCCGCCGAGCCTTCGTCGGCGATTATTTTAGCGCATTTATCGCATTGGCAATACGAGAAGTTATCACTTTGGCTGACCGACCACAATGTTTTTCCGGGTTGTTTCGCCATTTCTTCCTTCAGTTTTTTTATCGTCAAATCAAAAACATCGGGATTGGTCAGGCAGAGCTGGTCAATGAGGCGCTTACCGTTCATCAGGGCGAAATATTCGGGGTGCGCTTCAAAGTAGGTTTCCCAGGGGACAAGCCGGTTGAAGGTATGCACATAATACCCTTTTGCAAACTCCTCGTTGTGGTCGTTCAGGCGTTGCCAATTGCGATAGGCTTCATGTTGCTGGGTCATTAAACCATTGACGATACGGATGTTGTTGGCAGGTTTATCCATTTCGCAGGCAACCGGCAATACTACGGTCGTTTTGGGCGGCATTACCGATACATTGGGCGCATATTCACGGCAGCCTACATATTTTTCAAGCAAATGGACGATGCCATAATACGCCCCTTTTTTGCCGCCATTTACTAAGAGTACACTGTGCTTTTGGATAGACAGTAGAAAGCCGTCGTTGATTAATTGTTGTTTTTTGGCCTCAAAGTCTTGCGTCAAATGCTTTTTGAACGCCTTGGGTATCGCGGCCCCCACGGGGACAATCGAGAAAGTATGCCTATCGGTTGGATGGTCTGTTTTTATAATTTTCAAGTCGCAACCTGCTATTTTTTTGATGGCGGATTGCAGTAAAACAGCCGCTTTTTCGTCGGCATCAGAGGGGTTTTGCGATAAAGTGATGGAAAATTGAGCTTGCCCGTTTTTGACCAAAACGGCTTGTTTTTGTCCCCAAATGCTTATGCTGTGGAGGAATAAGGTAAGAAAACAAATTATCGGGTATTTTGTCATATCGTTAAAAGATAGCCATACAGTAGGGTAAATTTCCTGCAAATATACAACCCCGCTCGCACGTGGATTTTTGGCTATTGCCCAAAATATTCAGACCTTGTGTGCTTAACCCATTTACTACGACACCTTGCAATAGTGTAATTTCACAAAAGATACAAGACATGAATACATACGATATCCTGATTTCGGCAAGCATCATCATAATCCTCTCGTACATTTTTGATGTTTTTTCATCCAAAACAAAATTGCCCGCCGTTGTACTGTTGCTCCTTTTGGGCGTGGGCATCAAAATAGCAGCCGGATTCTTTGGAATGGATGTGGCCAGCTATGAATACAGAATCAAGTCCGTCCTGCCGCTTTTGGGCACCCTGGGTCTGATTTTTATCGTGCTGGAAGGTGCGCTGGAGCTTGAAATCAATGGCAGCAAAAAGTTGATACTGCTCAAATCTTTTGCGGCGGCTTTGGTCGTCCTGTTGCTTTCGGTTGGTGCCATTTGGGCAATTTTGTGTTTCGGTTTTCATCAGGATTCCAATTTGGCCTTGCTCAATGCCGTTCCGCTTTCGGTCATCAGCAGTGCCATTGCCATACCGAGCGTCGCTACATTGAGGGGTTACGAAAAAGAATTTGTCATCTACGAAAGTTCTTTTTCGGACATTTTGGGCGTTACCATTTTCAATTTTGTCCTGACCAATAGCGTGATAAATGTGGGTGCGTTCGCCCATTTGGGCTACGAATTGCTGTTAATTTTTGTGATTTCCATTGTTGCGACCATCAGTCTTGGCTTTTTGTTCGAACGTTTGGGGCAACACAAGAAGTTCGTGCTGATGCTTGCTGTTCTAATCTTTTTTTATGGCGTGGCAAAACATTTCCATTTATCGGCACTGGTGCTGATTTTCATCTTTGGTCTTTTTGCAGCAAACAACGAGTTTTTTGTCAATACTTTGTTACGACAAAAATTCAAAATGAATGTGCTTCAAAAGGAACTGCACCATTTTCAGTCGTTTATTACGGAGGTTGCCTTCATCATCCGCACCTTTTTCTTTGTGATTTTTGGGGCTTCGATTGATTTTTCGGGCCTTTTCAATCCTGACAAATTGCTCATCGCTTCCCTTATTTTTGTTTCTATTTACATTCTGCGGTTTTTATATTTTAAGGCGACAAAGGATGATAAGGACAATCTATTGTGGTATGTTGCGCCCCGTGGACTGATAACAATTCTGTTGTTTTTCAGCATTCCGGAGCCTCAAAAATTGGCCATTGTTGACCAGGATGTACTGTTGTTGGTGATTTTGGCGAGTGTGATTATTATGGCGCTTGGTTCGATGTTGAACGCTAAAAAATCTACAGCCGAAACCAGCAATAATTCTTCAAGCGAAAATCAGTAAAAGTATGCTATTATTTTATCGTTACTTAAGAAAGAAAAAATGACATCAGCGATTATCATAACTTTTATCATCGGTTATAGTCAACGCAAACTGGTTTTGAATCACTCGCGTCTGTAAATCTTTAAAAATCAGGTAAATCAATCCTGTAAATCTTCAAAATCACTCAAAACCTGGTATACATATTTGCGCGCAGCCAAAGCCCATCCATGTCTTTTAAAACAATACCCTTCCCATTGGTTGAAATCAGGTCAGCATCCTTCAAGTTTTTGAGTTGACGGATAAGCGTTTCGGGAGCCGTGCCTACATAAGCAGCAAGATCATTGCGCGTGAAATGGAGTGTTGTTAAAGGCAGGTCACCTTCATTGAACTTTTGGTGAAGCACCAATAAGGCCAGCGGTATCCGCTCATTTACATTTTTGCTTGCAAAAATGCTTAATTTATTGACAAATACCCTGAATTCGTGGCCAAGGTAGTTTAGGATAATAGCGTTCAATTCGAAGGACTCGTGTAGGTACTTTTGGAAATGATGACGTGGTATGCATTCTAAAATGCAGTCTTCGATTGCCTCAATAAAAACGGGGCTTGGTGCATCACAAACCAACAGGCGGTGGCCAAAAATCTCACCCTTGGCCAAGAAATAGATGATGTTTTCCACGCCATCATTGTTAATGACATAAACCTTTACGCGCCCTCTTTGGATGATAAAAAGCCCCTTTGGATGGCTCCCTTCACTATAAATTATGGTTTTTTTGGGGTAGGCATACAGGACGCATTTGTCCTGAATTTCCTCACAAAGGTGTTGGGGCAGACTTTCCCACAAAGGTTTGGGCCTGAAATAGTATTTTCGGAGTTCATCGTTTTTCTGCTCATTGACCATAGTTTTCCTAAACAGATTTGCAACAAAGATAACAAAAAATGCCATTTCCTGATTTTCGTCAGGTTTTGAGCCTTTGTGTGCAGCAACCTTTGTGGAACAAATTTTATAAAACAAATGGCAACAGCCCAATTGTAAAACACAGCAGAAACTAAAATCACTTTATTGTATGAACATCGCAATCGGATTTGTCACGGGGCGAAAGCAATTTCAAAACACCCTAAAAACATACGTCAACAATTGGTTAGAATATGGCTTAGTCGTTGATCCCAATATACGCTTACATCTTTTCATTGCCTACGACCTGAAATATTTCAACACGGTAGTCAGCGATTACAAGGACATCCCGCAAGATGTTGCGCACATGATTGATTCCATCAATTTTTATGGAAGCAACGAGGTAGCCCGCGAAATTGACTTGTGGAAAGAAAAAGGACTCGTGAACGACATGGAGGCATCGCTCATTTTCGGAGAAGGTTATGCCAAAAAAAGGAATATCGTCAGTTATTTCGCCATCAAAAAAGGTATGGACAAATTGATTTTCATTGATGATGATGAATATCCTGTAGCTGCAGTAAAAAACGCGTTTGGCAAATGCTTATGGATGGGCCAAAGCGTGGTAGGAACACACTTGAAATACAACGATGAAGCCAATATTACCCATGGCCACCATTGTGGTTACATTTCCCCCATTCCTTATGTGAATTTTAACGAAACCTTGACCGAGGCAGATTTCAGGCTATTCATCGAAGCCGTCAGCAATGATATCGTTTCGTGGGATAATCTTAAAGAATTGCTCTTTGAAAACAAATGCGTGACCTATGCCAACGATGCCATCATCAACAACGCCATCGTAAAAGAAGTGGAAGAAGAAAAAGGCATGAAGTTTATCTCTGGTTCCAATATCTGCTTCAACTTGAAGAAAACACCTGATTTGCCGCCGTTTTACAACCCGCCGGGCGCGCGTGGGGAGGATACCTTTATGAGTACTGCCTTGCACAATTTGAAGGTACTCAAAGTACCCTGTTATACGTTTCACGACGGGTTTTTGAAGTACAAAAACATCTTGTTCGGCGTGATTCCAACTTCTTTGGAAGCCGTAGAAGGCAAATCAGTTGTCAATCAAAAAAGATTTATACAGGCGGCAATAGGGTGGATCAGGTATAAGCCATTAATGATCTACATCACTCAAAGGCAAGAGTTTGACAGTATCATGGAAGGTATGAACAACAACCTGAAAGTAAGTATTCCACGGCTCAATGCCTATTTTAATACCACTGAGTTCTCAAAAGTATTGAAAGAATTTCAGGAATATAGGAAAAATGTAGAGGTGCATTTTAATGAATTTCAGGAGACTAAACGTGTTTGGAAGATATTGCTTCAGCAATTTTCTTGACTTTCTTATCTTGCCCCCTTGTTTTTTATTTGAAAGGGACTTAAAAAAATGTGACAACAGCAATTATCTTAACTTTCATCATCGGTTATCTTGCGATAACGATGGAACACAACATCAAAATCAACAAAGCGGCGTCGGCTTTGGCAACAGGCGTATTGTGTTGGACCATCTATACCCTAAACCAAACTGACACGCACCTCGTCTCCCACCAGTTAATGGAACATCTTGGCGAGATTTCGGGCATCTTGTTTTTCCTGTTGGGGGCCATGACGATTGTGGAACTGGTGGATGCCCACGATGGATTTCAGATCATAACGGACAAGATAAAAACCCAAAGTGCCCAAAAACTCATTTGGATCATCTGCATTATCACCTTTTTTCTGTCCGCTGTGCTGGACAACCTAACCACTACAATCGTCATTGTTTCCTTGTTGCGAAAATTGATTGCAGACAAAGAACAACGACTCTTTTTTGTGGGCATGACGGTGATTGCAGCCAATGCGGGCGGCGCCTGGTCGCCGTTGGGCGATGTGACCACCACAATGCTCTGGATAGGTGGTCAGGTTACAGCCATGAACATCATCCTACAATTGATTCTTCCAAGTATGGTTTGTTTGTTGTTGCCGTTGGCAGTGGTCTCCATGAAAATAAAAGGCAATGTACAGGCATCAGCATCGGACAAACAAAGCCTTACCACTACGCCTTCAGAGCGGAACTTAGTCTTTTGGCTTGGGCTGGGGGTACTGATTTTTGTCCCTGTTTTTAAAACCATTACCCACCTCCCGCCTTTCATGGCCATGCTCTTGGGGTTGGCTTTTTTATGGATTGTCACCGAGTTGATTCATAGCGGAAAAGATACCGAGGACAAGAATTTCTTATCGGTCGTTTATGCCCTTCGGAAAGCGGACACGCCGAGCATCCTGTTTTTTTTGGGGATATTGTTGAGCATCGCAGCCCTGCAAACCACTGGGCAACTTTCCCAACTTGCCCAGTGGCTGACCAAAACCATTGCTAACGACACCATCATCGTCATGTGTATCGGTTTGCTGTCTGCCATTGTGGACAATGTGCCTTTGGTGGCAGCCGCACAAGGCATGTACGGTCTTGAACAATATCCACCGGATCATTTTTTTTGGGAGTTTTTGGCATACGCTACGGGCACTGGCGGCAGTGCATTGATAATTGGTTCGGCAGCGGGCGTTGCCGCAATGGGCATGGAGAAAATTGATTTCTTTTGGTACGTCAAACGCATTTCATGGTTGGCACTCATTGGCTATTTTGCCGGTGCTGTAGTTTATATTGTTCAATTCAATCTGCTGCATTGAAAAATAAATGCAGCGAACACCGCGTCTGCACCTATTCAAGCGTAGATGCCACAGCAATTTATAATCTCCCCAAAAGCGTCTCATAGGCCTGAAAAAGGTCTTCATCTTAGTAGTCGCAAAACCAGCACTAAAAAACAAGACCCGATGCCGTTAAGCAAGACACACTTTTTGAAACATTATCAACGCAAAGACCAATTAATGACACTTAATTATTGACTTTTCAGCATAAATTTTTTCACTTAACGCTTTTAAACACTCAGGTATGAAAAAGAATCAGATTTTACTCCTGGTGCTTCTCTCTATCGGATGCGCTTTCAACACTTTTGCCCAGAATGATCTGAATTTTGAAATAAACAAAGTTCTACCATTCCTTTCGATCCAAGAAAATGAATTGGATAAAATAAACACCCTTACGGATTTGGACAAACGGTACCCCTCATCCTGGGTAAGAGAATATATTTCCGTGGAAATTTCAGCCTATAAAAATGGAACCCAAACAAAGGCTTCAGGTATTAGCGATGTCTTGAATCAGGAGCAAAAAGAACTGATACGATTGGCTGACCGTAGTAGCGATATTGCTGTAATCGTAAAGTATCTACCAGAAAATTCGTTGAAAAATAATACGGTGGAGCAATACGATTTCAAGGTTACGATCATGCCTGATAAAAATGCTGTTTATGCCGAAGGCGCAGCGCAATTGATTCAATATCTGCAAAAAAATAGTATTGCAAATATTGAAGCAGGAAGTTTTACGGGTTATGATTTGACTGCCATTAAATTTACCATTACCGAACAAGGGCATATTACGGATATTCAAGTTGCCATGCCATCAAAAGATGCAAAAATTGACGAAATGCTGGTTACGGCTATTTCAAAAATGCCTAATTGGAAGCCAGCAGAGTTTTCTAACGGTTTAAAAGTTAAACAAGACTTTATTTTGACCATTGGCAATATGGAGAACTGCATGGTCAATCTTTTGAATATCCGTCCAATTGAATAATTTGGATACAAATAATACCCCACTCCATTCTCACGAAAGTATCAAGGGGATAAAAAACCTGAAGGTGGTGAGCTCTTCGTTGGCTTCTGCCCATATCTTGCCGCCGTGGAGTTCCACAATTTTTTTGACAATGGCTAAGCCCAGCCCCGTGCTGTCGCTTTGCTGGTTTGAGGATCGGAAGTAGCGATCAAAAAGATGGGGCAGGTGTTTGGGGTCGGCGGGCGGGCCGCTATTGCATACTTTAAGGTGGAAGTATTCCGCCTCAGTGTAAAGGGTGAATTTGATGTAACCACCGTCATCCACATATTTAAAGGCATTGGAAAGCAGATTTTGCAATACACGATCCATCCAGGCAATGTCCGCGTAGAGCAAGGGGAGTGGCTCCTGAAAATCGGTCAACAGGCGGATATTGCGGTGTTGCGCTTGTAGCATCAGGATAGGTAGTTGCGGATGGGTGAGCCGCAGCTGCCGGCATATTTCCATACCGCTCAGGCCGGGCAGTATCAGGTCAAGCTAAGGACAGTTCCATCTGGATATTGGCCCGCTTGTAGGGTGTTGGCCGTCCTGTCACTTTCTGAAAACCCAATTTGTAATACAGCTGTATGGCGGGCTTGAGCATTGTGTTGCTCTCTAAATATATTTTGGAGGCCCCCATTTCTCTGGCTGCTTTGATCACAGCCTGCCCCAGTAG
This sequence comes from uncultured Saprospiraceae bacterium, assembly GCA_964539805.1. Taxonomy (GTDB): domain Bacteria; phylum Bacteroidota; class Bacteroidia; order Chitinophagales; family Saprospiraceae; genus M3007. Next base: position 9,296 of record CAZIKN010000036.1, read on the forward strand.
CCAGCCCATGTTTTTGCCTTGTGCCTTTGGAGAAACCGCCATTTTGGCTACTTCAAAGTCATAATCGGGGTCATTCATTTTGATCAGGGCACATACGCCCAATGCCTCGCCTTTGTAAAGGGCTACCAATATCTTCCCCCCATTGTTCAGAATATAGGAGTCGGGGTTGTCTAACGCTTTATAATCGGCTTCTTCCATTTCAAAATAAGCAGAAATCCATTCCACGTTTAAGGCTTTAAAAACGGGTTGGTATTGCGGCTCGTAAGTTACAATCTGAATGTCCCTGCTTTCACGGAGCTTCCTTTGTTCCTGCACCCTTTTATACAGGGATTTTTGGTCCAACAAATACTCCCATTCGGCCATGGCTTCCCAAAGATTGTGCCTCGCTTCAGCTATAATGCCGTCTATAGCCATGTCAATATCAGCACATTGTTCCTGGAGCATTTGCTCGGCAAGTGCAGCCCCTTTTTGGGTCAGGCATACCTTGTTCATACGTTTGTCTGCTGATTGCACCTTGTTTACCAGCCCTGCCTTGATCATTTCCTTGATGATTTGGGTAACGGATGGCTGTGAATGTCCAATTTCTACGGCCAGTTCGGTAATGGTTTTTTCGCCTTCCCGGGCAAGCATAAAAAATACGGGGAACCATTTGGGCAAAAAATCAGCCGCACCATATAAGGCGTACATTTTTGCTGCCTCGTCGGTAATTCTGGCGGCAAACAAACGCAGCCTGCTGCCTAAGGCCATTTTACCTGTTTTGTCAAAAAAGTTCATAACTAATTACATAATTGATTATGCAAATGTGAAAATTTAGTTTGAGCCTGCCAAAATTTTTTATGAAAATTTAAATAACATGCTGGCTTTGCCGGGGATCGGGATACAGCGTCCCTTATTCAACATAACCAGCCCACAAAAACAGCGGAAAACGCACCCTGCACTGTTTTTCGCCCCAATGCGCTGCAACGCTTGCGATGAAGTCGGGTACCGGGTTAGAGCCTGTTAGGCGGATACACTTTTGCACTGCTGACCAAGAGTTGAGGTAGCCTTCCATCTCGTGCAGGTGCCAGTTTACCACTATTTCAAAATCAGGGCAGTCCAATCGTTTGAAGGGGAAGGGCACTTTAGCATAGCGGTTTTCAATGTGTTTGCGCTCTGGCTCCCAGTAAGGGCCGGTCACCTGTTGGTAAAAGTGGTTAAAGTGGCCATTTATCGGCGCAATATCGGTGTGCAGGGTTTCGTAGCCCCAAGCCGCAAACAAAGAACCGGGTTTGGCTACCCGCCTTACTTCCGCAAAAAATGCCTCAAACTGAAACCAGTGCAGCGCCTGTGCTACCGTAATGGCATCGAAATACTGATCCGGGAAACTGGTTTTTTCTGCTGCCTGTATGGAGTAGCTGATGTTATCGGCCTGAAAAGCAAGTTGAAGTTGTTTTTCGCTAATATCGGTGGCCTGTACCTGCTCAAAATGGCGGCATAGCACCTTTGCCGCCTGCCCGTTGCCTGTGGCGCAATCCCATACTGTTGATTTTCCGCTACTGTGTTGGAGCAAAAAATCGTAGAGGGCCTGCGGGTATTCCGGGCGAAACTGTGCATAGGCGCTATGCTGCGTAGAAAATAAATCTTTTTGCATGCGTATGGTTGGGCTTTTTCTGAGGAGCCCTCCCGATGGTTACAACATAAAGAAGGTAACGGTCATGCTTTCTTTTACAGATACCTTGTAATCGGTGCTTTTTTCGGAAAACATATTGCCCATCATCTTGAACATACTACCAAACAATCCGCCGCCGCCCATCATGGATTCCAAATATTTTTCAGGCGACATGGTTTCGTAAGGGTTGCCAATTTGATGGATGTCTCCCACGCGTTTTCCTGCCAATGACGTGATTTCAGTGGCTTTGGCGCGGGCTTTTTTCAAGAGTTTTTCGTAGAGGGCTTTTTTGTTGATGCTGCCTTCATCAACGCTGGCCCCCATTTCAAGGGTTTCGGCGAAGGTTATGGCCTTGATTTTGGGCAGTACCTGATCCAATTGCGCCTTTGAGTTGAACTCAATGGTGATGTTTCGTTTGGCTGCTGCGGTGTCCTTTTGCCCCAGTTCAGCGAGTCCGCCGAAGAGCCCTCCCATTTGCTCAGTGGTTTTGCGCCAGCTGATGCCATTTTGGGTCAAAATAGCTTTAACTTTTTCAAATGCGCCATCCAGGTCTGGCTCGCCGGGTTTAAGTTGCGTATTGTCCTGGTCCGGGTTCTCGTCAGGTTCAGTAGAAGGCTCCATATCACTGCCATATTGTTCGTATGGATTGGTTTTAGCGGTATCCTTGAATGATATGGCAATGGTGATCCGGTTGGCAGGCACCATAATGGTATCACTAACGGTTACCATAATGGTGTTGCCCTGGGCAAAAAGATTGGTGCTAAAAATGATTAAAAAGTTGATAATCAATACATTTGTTTTGAACATGTGAAAGTTTGTTTTTAGCGGCACGACATTGTGCGCATTGTTCGGCGAAATAACGGAAGAGTTGGAAAAATAATTCACAACATGCATTAAATTTATACCAGGATTTAAATGATTTTGAAGATTTATAGGATTGATTTACCTGATTTTTAAAGATTTACAGACGCGAGTGATTCAAAACCACTTTGCGTTGACTATATAGGCCTGCACAGCCATAAAAAGCAAATTTCGTCCGTGCCGTGTTATATTTACAAGTTTTGTCCCTGAATCCGTACTTCCAAATTACTTTCGCACCGAATTATGAAAAACATTGCCATTCTCACCGGCGGCGACTCTGAGGAGCGCGTCATTTCGCTGCGCAGTGGCCAGGTTGTTCGGGACAATCTGCCTGCTGACCGTTATCGCACTTTTTTGATTGACATACAAAAGTCTGACTGGCGCGACATGGATTCGGGCCAACAGATAGACAAAAATAATTTTACCCTGCCGCTCAAGGACGAGACCATTCATTTTGACTGTGCCTTTGCTGCCTTGCACGGCAGTCCGTTGGAGGATGGCAAAATGCAGGGTTATCTGGAATTGCTGGGCATCCCCTACACTTGTTGTAATGGCTATGTCAGTGCGCTGACTATGAACAAGCACAATACCAAGGCGCAATTGGCCGGAATGGGCATTCCCATGTCGCCTTCTGTGTTGTTGCGTCGTGGTGATGCCATTGACCAGGACAAATTATTGGCCATGAAACTGCCGCTCTTTGTTAAGCCCAATGACCATGGCTCCAGTTTTGGGGTTAGCAAGGTTAAAACAGCGGATGAACTGCTACCGGCCATTGAAGAAGCCTTCCGATTTAGTCATTTTGTCATGGTGGAAGCCTTTATGCCTGGCCGCGAATTTTCCAACGGCGTGCTGCGCGTCAAGGGAGACATCGTGGTGTTGCCCATCACCGAGATCATTCCGGAGACGGAATTTTTTGATTTTGCCGCAAAATACGAAGGCAAATCAAAAGAGATTACCCCTGCTGAACTCAATCCGGACCTCAGTCGCCAATGTCAACAGCTGACGGCTAGAATATACGATCAATTGGGCTGCAAAGGCGTGGTACGCATTGACTATATTTTGGTTGGCGATACCTTTCACCTGTTGGAACCCAATACCATACCCGGCATTTCCCCGGCAAGTATTATACCCCAACAAGCCCGTGCGCACGGATGGGATTTGTCCACTTTTTTTTCCCTTTTGATAGAAGAATCAATATCACAAAATGTCCATTAACATAGAAGTAGAAAAAAACGCCGATGCCAATCGGCTTTTATTGTCCAATGTGCATCGTCATTTGGATAAAATCAGTCAGGGCGGCGGCACCAAGCGCATAGAAAAACTGCATGCGGAGGGCAAGATGACCGCTCGCGAAAGAATAGATTATTTATTGGATGCCAATAGTCCGAGAATAGAAATTGGTGCTTTTGCTGGTTTTGAAATGTACACGGAGCATGGCGGTTGCCCTGCTGGCGGCGTTGTGGTCATGATCGGCTACATACGCGGCAGGCAGTGTATCGTTGTGGCCAATGATGCCACGGTGAAAGCAGGGGCCTGGTTCCCGATCACGGGCAAAAAAAACCTCCGCGCGCAGGAGATCGCAATGGAGAACCACTTGCCCATTATTTACTTAGTGGATTCTGCGGGTGTTTACCTGCCCATGCAGGACGAGATATTCCCGGATAAAGAGCATTTTGGGCGCATTTTCCGCAACAATGCCCGCCTTTCATCAGCAGGTATCCCTCAAATAGCGGCCATCATGGGCGCTTGTGTGGCTGGTGGGGCTTATTTGCCCATCATGTCAGATGAGGCCCTTATCGTGGAGCGCACGGGTTCCGTGTTTTTGGCAGGGCCTTATTTGGTAAAAGCTGCCATTGGGGAAGATGCTGATAAGGAAACCTTGGGCGGAGCATCCACCCACTCCGAGATCAGCGGCGTAACGGATTACAAAATGCCGGACGATAAAACCTGCTTAGATACCATCAAGCAATTGGTGGACAAATTTGGGCATCCTGACAAGGCTGGCTTTGACCGTGTTGCCGCCAAGCCCGCCTTTGGCCAAGCGAATGAGCTGTTTGAAATTTTTCCCGAAAACCCGTCAAAGCCCTATCCAACCCTTGAAATATTGCGTCGGTTGGTAGATGACGGAGAACTTACCCAATATAAGGAACATTACGGCAAAACCATCATAACGGCTTATGCCCGCATTGATGGCTGGGCAGTGGGCATTGTAGCCAATAACAGGCAAGTAGTGAAAAATGCGAAAGGAGAGATACAGTTTGGCGGCGTGATCTACTCAGATTCGGCGGATAAAGCCACTCGTTTTATCCTAAACTGCAATCAAAAAAAGATACCGCTCGTGTTTTTGCACGATGTCACGGGCTTCATGGTGGGCACGCGCAGTGAGCATGGCGGCATCATCAAGGACGGCGCAAAAATGGTCAATGCCGTAGCCAACAGTACCGTGCCCAAATTTACCATTGTTATTGGCAATTCTTACGGGGCAGGCAATTACGCCATGTGCGGCAAAGCCTATGACCCGCGCCTTATTGCAGCCTGGCCAAGTGCCAAAATAGCCGTAATGGGCGGTGAACAAGCGGCCAAGGTATTGACCCAAATACAAGTAGAAACACTCAAAAACAAGGGAGAAGCACCGGATCCCGTCGCTGAAAAAGCCCTTTTTGATAAAATAAAGGCCCGATACGATAGCCAAACCTCGCCCTACTACGCTGCGGCGCGACTTTGGGTGGATGCCATTATTGACCCGCGCGATACCCGCCGCTGGATCAGTATGGGCATAGAGGCCGCTAATCAGGCTCCTGTGGAAAAATTCAATGTAGGGGTGATACAAACATAAAATACAACAACTTGAAATCAGGATTTGTAAATATTATCGGACGGCCCAATGCGGGCAAATCCACCCTTATGAATGCCTTGGTGGGGGAACGGATGAGCATTATCACGCACAAGCCACAAACCACACGCCACCGCATCATGGGCATCCTGAGCGGCGATGATTTTCAGATGGTGTTTTCGGATACACCGGGCTATGTAAAAAAGCCACAGTACAAAATGCACCAAAGTATGAACCGCTTTGTGGAAGGTACTGTGGAGGATGCCGATTTAATGCTTTTTGTGTTTGACCTGACGGAGGTGTTGGATGAGGATAATCCGGTGATAGAAGTACTGAACAAGACAGAAGCACCTATCTTATTGATTTTGAACAAAAAAGACCTTGTAGCCGAACAACGGATAGAGGATACCGCAAACTGGTGGCGCAAACGCATCAAAATAGCTGATAGTGAGGCCATTTCGGCATCCAAAATGACGCCCGAAACGGCAGAGGCCTTGTTGCAAAAAATACTGACCTTTTTGCCCGAGGGAGAGCCTTTTTACCCAACGGATCAACTTACGGATCGGCCGGAGCGCTTTTTTGCCTCCGAAATCATTCGGGAAAAAATATTTCTGCTCTATGATGACGAGGTGCCTTATTCTTGTGAAGTGGGCATAGAATCCTTCAAGGAGAGCCACACCAAGGCAGGCGAGGCTATTGCGCGCATACTGGCGGTAGTGTATGTGCTGCGGGAATCCCAAAAAGGAATCCTGCTGGGCAAAGGCGGCAGCGCCATTAAAAAACTCGGTACCCAGGCCCGTATTGATTTGGAGGCTTTCCTGCAAACAAAGGTACACCTGGAACTTACCGTAAAAGTACGCGACAATTGGCGCGACGACGATCGGGCCCTGAACTTCTTTGGTTATTGAAATTCCTCCCTAAATACAAGACGCTGTTTACTACGGTTTCCGCCATGCAATTGTTTCAGGTCATGCGCCTCGGTGCCCTGATCGGCAGTAGTGTTGTATTGGCCAAAAGTGGCTTGAGTACTGGCGACATTGGCAGTTATGAGTTGCTGTTGTATGTAGGCACTACCCTGTCCTTTTTTTGGGTCAACGGGCTGCTTCAGGGGCTTGCCCCTTTGTATGGTTTATTGGAGGAAGAGGAGCGAAAGCCATTTATTTTCAATCAATTTGTCGTTTTTTCCCTGTTCTCCCTATGCCTTTTTGGCGTTTTGTTTTTGGGTAAAAGTTGGGTTTTGCCCCTGCTTACGGGCCAATCTTCTATTGCTTATTTTCCACTTTTCTGCCTGTTTTGGCTGTTCAATTTGCCTGCTTTTGGAGTGGAATACGTTTTCCTCATCCGGGATAAGCCTTTGCATATCGTGGTTTGGGGAGTTGTTTCTGCTTTGGCGCAGATCATGGCGGTTGCGCTGCCTTTGTGGATGGGGAAAGGCCTGGAGAACAGCCTTTGGGCCTTGTGTTTGTTGGCGGTGGCCAAATATATTTTCGCTTTTGGCCTGGCTTGGTCATGGGGCGAAAAGGGCTGGCATCCTCGGCTGATGCGGCGATACCTCCGCTTTTGTTTGCCCTTGATGAGCAATGTGTTGATGGGTAATTTTGTTCTGCTTTTTGACAATTGGTTGGTGGGCTGGTACTATCAGGACGAAGCCATTTTTGCGCTATACCGCTATGGGTCACGGGAATTTCCCATAGCAATTGCCTTAGCCACAGCCCTTGGGGCCGCAATCGTACCGCAGTTGCAGCGTGATTGGCACAATGGACTTGCAGATTTGAAACAGCGGAGTGAGCGACTGATGCTCATGGTTTTTCCGCTGACCATCTTGGTCATGTCGTTTAGCAAAACCTTGTTTCCATTGGTCTTCAACCCGGATTTTGCCCCAAGTGCCGCTTTGTTCAATATTTACCTGCTCCTCACAGCCAGCAGGGTATTGTTGCCCAATGCCCTGGTGATGGCCAAAGCTCGGGCTGGCGTAATATTGCAAGTAGGCATAGCCGAACTGATGGTAAAAATAGCGCTCGGCTTTTGTTTCATTCAATGGTGGGGGCTTCCCGGACTTGCCTGGTCGGCAGTGATTGCTTATTGGGTTGAAAAAATTGGCCTGATGTGGTACCTGGAACAAAAACATAAGGTAAAAACCCATGATTGGCTTCCCGTAAGGCAGTACCTGATGTGGGTTTTGGCTTTGTTTGGGGTATTTTTGTTAACTATGGGATAAGACCAAAAAGAAATTCTTTGTGCCCTTTTGTGTCTTTTGTGGTTACCACACAACACACTGCCAGATCACGCAAAACGCGCCCTTGCCTTAGCGGCCCATACCCGTCCCCAACGGATGAAGGGCTTTTCCACGGCATAATGCAGCAAACTGGCTGCTGCAAGGGACATCACAAGGGCCGCCGCCCCTGTAAACAGATGTACCTGGGTGTCTGTGAGATTATATTGGGCACGCCAATTCCAATATTCGTGTTGCAGTACATTAAACAGGAAGTACCAATGCACAATGTAAATGCCGTAAGAAATTCGCCCCAAAAACAACAGCGGGCGTAGCGACAACCATCGTTGAAGCCTTTCTGACTGGATAACCTTTACCAAAATCAATGCCGCACCAAGGCCAGTAAAGTGGAAAATATTGATCCCCAACAACCCTGTCCAATAATGGTAGTAGTCGCCGGGTTTGATAAAATCCATCCATTCCCGCATGGCGTACAACAGGTAAATGCCTAAGTAAAGCAGCCAGCGCCAGGGGTACCATTTGGTGTTTTTGAAGTCAAAATGCCGGATCTTGTCAAAATGTACAGCAATCCAGATGCCACACATAAAATGAAAGATAAACATGGAATAAAAAGAGGCCCAAAAAATAGATATTACCCATAAATACTTGAACCAGCGCGGTTTGTAACGGATGAGCAACAACAACAAGGGCACTATGACCGACAGCATGACCTCCACATTGAGCGTCCATATAGGGCCAAAATACAAGGAAACATTGCGCACAAGACTGGCCTCCTCCCAAAAATGCAGATTGGGGCCCCATAGCCAACGCCAGATATAACCACTTTGCTCAAGGTCGCTTTCGTGCGCACTAAAAAAGTAGAACAACAGCACAACAAAGCAGGCCGGATAAATGCGAAAAAAACGATTGACCAAAAATTCCGAGTAGTTGAGGTCCATATCTCCTTCGCGGCGCACATATTTCAAAGACAAAACCAAACCGCTAAGCACAAAGAACATTGAAACACCGTCCGCGCCACAAACGGCAAGATCAAGCCAATGCCTTGTCCGCTCTGGCATGCCCTGATCTGGCTTGAACATGTGAAGCCAATGTCCGACAAGGGTGCTGAGCGCAGCGATACCACGTATGGAGTCTAAGTATTCAAAGCGTTGATTCGTCATTGGGCAAAGTTATAAACATCATTTATCTTTGACCTAAAAAAAGGAAGCACCTATGAGCAAAGCCACCAGCATAGATGAATACATAGCCTCCTGCGCACCTGAAGTACAGCCTGTTTTGGAGCAGATCCGTACTGCCATAAAAGCGGTAGCGCCCAAAGCCACGGAGACCATCAGTTACGCCATACCTACTTTTACTACCCAGCGCGGCCATTTGGTACATTTCGCGGCCTTCAAAAACCATATCGGATTTTATGCTACCCCAACGGGGCATGCGGAATTCAAGGAAGAATTATCACAGTACAAACAAGGTAAAGGCTCCGTTCAGTTTCCCTTGGATAAGCCCATGCCCTTAGATCTGATTCAGCGTATAGTGGCCTACCGCTTGCAATCACAAGCCAATACCTGAGTTCATCCCCTTCGCATCCCCTCATTCACCAACCAAACCCCCACAATAGTAATGCCCATACCGCCCATGACGAATGGCGTGAGGGTTTCGCCTAAGAGCAGCCAGCCGAGCAGCACGGCCACAACAGGATTGATATAGGTGTAAAGCGATGATACCGTGGCGCTGAGGTGTTTTAAAGCATACATATATAAGGTAAAAGCAAGGGCCGAGCCAATAGTGGCTAAATAAAGCACAGATAACCAGCCTGTTGTGGTATGGTTTATCGTGTGAGAAGTGTCGAAAAATGCACTTAACAGGAAGCCGCCAAGCCCACCGGCCGCCACCTGAATACCCGCATTGGTCAGCGGAGAAACCGCGGTGGAGTTATAGCGTTTGGCCATCACTGTGCCCAAAGACCATGAAAAACAGGAGGCAAAACAACCCGCAATACCCAAGGCGTAATTCGGCTCCAGAAAATGACTCCAACCATCATTAAAAATAAGACCAAGACCAACAAAGCCCAACAGCACACCGGCCAAAGCACGGTTGGTAATGCGCTCACCGCCCTGCCAGATCATATTGATGAGCACTACAACCACTGGCGTAAGTGCACCAATAACCGCAGAAAGCCCGGAAGGTACATACTGCATGGCCCAGGTGATAAATCCATTGCCCCCTGTAATGGTAAACAATCCGGTCAAAACCTGCAAGGCTATGTACCTGGGCGTCAGTACGCGCGTCCCCTGATTTTCTGCCCTGCGACGCATGATCCTGTGGTTGAGCAAGGCCAGCAGGATCAGCATCATGCCTGCAGCACATTGCCTCACCCCAACCAAAAGAAAAGGTGGGAAGTCGCGTACCGCATATTTGATTGCGGTGTAGGTGGTGCCCCAAATGACACATATAGCAGCAAGAGAAAGATAGGCGCGGGTAGTAGTGGTCATGTCGTAATCGAAAAGGGCACAAATATGCGGACAAATACCGTGCATTTTTGCACAAAAAATTGCATTAAATAAAGACCCTTATCTACTTTTGGCCCGCTAAGAGCATGTCTGGGATTTTCTACAAGCGGGAAAATCCCAGATATGCTCTAAACAGCACCAAATATCATCAAACACCACAAATCGCTCTTTTACAGATGCCCTTGACACCCGTACCTTCAGACCTGGAAATTGCCCAGAGTGCTGCCATACGTCCTATACAGCACATTGCCGAGAAACTGAACATTGACGCTGATGACCTCGAATTGTATGGCAAATACAAGGCAAAATTGCCACTTTCGCTTATCAATGAGGCTAAAATTGCACAAAGCAAGCTTATTTTGGTCACCGCTATTAATCCGACTCCCGCCGGGGAAGGCAAAACCACGGTGTCCATTGGCCTCTCTGACGGCCTCAACCACATCGGGAAAAAGGCTATGGTGGTGCTGCGCGAGCCATCCTTAGGCCCCGTATTCGGGATCAAGGGCGGAGCAGCGGGAGGAGGCTATTCACAGGTGATCCCCATGGTGGACATCAACCTCCACTTTACAGGCGATTTTTCGGCCATCGAGAAAGCCAACAACCTGCTGGCCGCGCTGATTGACAACAACCTGCAAAGCAAAACCAACAACCTTAACATTGACCCGCGCACCATCACCTGGAAGCGCGTCATGGATATGAACGACCGCGCCCTGCGATCCACCATCATCGGACTGGGCGGTACCGCCAATGGCATCCCGCGTGAAGATGGCTTCAATATAACGCCCGCCTCGGAGGTTATGGCCATCCTGTGCCTTGCCAAGGATTTTGAAGACCTGAAAGCCAAGTTGGGCAGCATATTTGTTGGTTACACCTTTGATAAAAAACCCATTTATGCCCGCGACCTGAAGGCTCAGGGCGCCATGGCCCTGTTGTTGAAAGATGCGATCAAGCCCAATTTGGTGCAAACCCTGGAGGGTAATCCCGCTATTATCCACGGCGGCCCATTTGCCAATATCGCACAAGGCACCAATACCATTATCGCTACAAAAACAGGCCTTTCCTTAGCGGATTATGTGGTCACGGAAGCTGGCTTTGGTGCCGATCTCGGGGCTGAGAAGTTTTTGGACATCAAGTGCCGTTATGGCAATCTAAGTCCCAAGGCAGTAGTGATAGTAGCCACCATCCGGGCTTTGCGCTATCACGGAGGAGCCAAAAAGGAGGCTTTCAACACGCCAGACCTGACCTTGGTGCAAAAAGGCTTTGAAAACTTAGAAAAGCACATAGAAAACTGTCAAAAGTTTGGCCTAAAGCCAGTGGTTGCCATCAACAAGTTCACCACAGACAGCGCAGAAGAGGTGGCATATATCACAGAAAAATGCGCGCAACAAGGGGTAAAAGTGGTGGTTTCTGATGGCTGGGCCAATGGCGGAGCTGGCACTGCCAATCTCGCGCACGCCGTGGTGGAGGTTATTGAAAAAGGAGAAAACCAGTATCGGCCGCTTTATGATTTGAGCCTGAGTATTGAAGAAAAAATTCAGCGCATTGCCACTGAAATATATGGCGCCGACGAAGTAGAATACGCCGGAAAGGCCAAAACCCAACTAAAAAGCATCAAAGCGCTGGGCTTTGACCACCTGCCGGTTTGTATGGCCAAAACCCAAAAATCACTTTCGGATAATGAGTTCAAAATTGGCCGACCACGAGGCTTCAATGTCACCGTTCGTGAATTTGAGTTTGCTGCCGGAGCAGGTTTTATCGTACCCATCCTCGGCGACATCATGCGTATGCCCGGTTTGCCGGAAGTGCCCGCCTCGGAAGGGATGGATATTGATAATGAAGGCAGAATAACGGGCTTGTCGTAACAGGTCTAAATATCCTGAATACGCCATAAACCAAGCGATTTTTGATGGTTTTTAGTAGTTTGGGCATGCCCATGCTCTGGTATGAGCAGCAAGGGCGGCGGTAACAGAAAGGGTGGTTGTTGTAAATTGATCGGTCGCCATTCACCAGTGATGATATCCTTGTTTTGAGGGAGTTGGTTAAAGGTAGTGGTCAGCAAATAAGTACAACCAGATCGCCGGATGTGCTGTAGGGCCATGAGGATGTCGCGGTTGGAAAAATGCACCAGACAGTCCCTGACCAACATCAAATCCGCCTTGGGCAATTCATCCGTTAACAGGTCCAGCACCTCAAAACGGACCTTGGGCCTCCCTGTATAATAATGCCGGTGCGCTCAACAAGAGCTTCCACGATGTCCGCACCGAGGTAATCTATACCATCCATATTCACGCGGCTCATCCAGTTGAAATCGCCACAGGGCAGATCCAGCAGGGTTCGTATGTCAAGTTCGCGGAAGAGCCTGGGCAGGGCCGCTGCCAACACTTCTGTGTTTTTGATTTCTGACCCAAACCCTGAAACGCTCTCTGCACTGCCCCAGCGGTTGCTGTGGTATATTTGGGTAAAAACTTCCTTGGGGGGCAGATGCTTAAAGGCAGAAAACCGCCGCCTGAAATCGCGGTACCGCCGAAGAAGCGCTACAGGAATCATGGCCAATAATTGTTTTTTCATGCCTGTTTGAGGGCTTTTTTGAGAATACGTGAAATTTGACATATTTTATGTTCATAGTCGGTTTAGGGTGCTTTGGCCCTGAAGAAGCAAACTTTGTATCGTTAATTAGGTAGCGCATGATGCCCGGATTGTGGTAGGCAAATGTAGGGAAAATTTGGTTTGTCATGCTCCGTTTGTGGGGCATTCTGATGTCTGTCGCTTTGACGGTGCTGAAATAATGGCCCGGGGCCGGGCTTTGCCCCCCACCGCAACAAGCCTGCTACATAAACGGTAAATTTCGCCAAGCCTCGATTTGTGCAAATGTTCGCGATTGCGCCTGATCTCCGGCATAAAGTACTATGTTTTCCCCAATTTACGGTGTTCTGGCGCATCCGAACGGAAGGCTTGCATACCTTTGAAAAAATCGGCAGAAGGGGTGAAACTGTATTTCATTTCATATAAATTTGTATTTAATCCTTCAATTTCAACCAAGTCAACCTCAATTCGCTGTGCATTTTGCCAAAAATAAAAATCGGCACTGCGGTCATGGTTGATGCGGTTTTTCATCATTTCCACGATGACCATGTTTTCAAAAAGGCTGCCGCGTTGATGGTACTGTGTAACCTGACTGCCCTCGTTTAGCCCAAGCAAATTGCATAAAAGACCAGTGTCGTAGAAATACAGTTTGGGCGACTTTATCTGCCGTTTGTTGATGTTTTCAAAGAATGGGGGTAGTAAAAACAGGATAAAACTGGCTTCCAATATGGACAACCAATTCTTAACAGTAGGCACGGAGATGCCAGCATCGGTGCTGAGCGACTGAATATTTAAAGGCTGGCCTACCCTGCCGGCACACAAGCGCATAAAATTTTGAAATGAACTCAAATCTTTGATATTCAGCACATTGCGAACATCGCGTTCTACATAGGTTTCAATGTAATTTTGAAAAAAACGCGCCGTAGGCAAGTTTCTATCATATAGGGCGGGGTAGCCGCCTTTGAAAATAGCGGCTTCAATATCTTGAGCTAAAATGGAGGTGTCGGCTTGCAACATCTCTGCATGGCTAAACGGCAGCAATTTGTACCTGGCGACGCGCCCTGCAAGACTTTGTGTTATTTTTTCAAGCAATAAAAAATTTTGGGAACCGGATAGGATGTATTGCCCCATAAGGCCATCTGTATCGGTTTTCACCTGTAAATAGGAAAACAGATCAGGTACTCGCTGGGCTTCATCAAAAATGACATGCCGATCATATTGGCGTAAAAAACCTTTTGGGTCTTCACTAAAATAACGACGTACATCGGGTTCTTCAAAATTGATATAGGCGTAATCGGCAAATGCCTGCCGCAACAAAGTTGTTTTGCCGCTTTGGCGTGGACCGGTCAAGGATATGATCGGATACTGCGCAACTGCGCTCCGCATGGAATGTTCTATTAAGCGAGCTATCATAAATTTGCGTAAATCTAAAAGTTAACTTTCAGATTTACGCAAATTTTAACATTTGCCGTAGATAAAAGAAGAGGATGGTTTGCATCAAACACCTTCAAGTAGGGGAGATATGTCATACTGACCGTTATACCGCTACTTTCGATTTTTCTTTAAATGCAGCAGCCTTGTTTTTTTCACCCATTTTCATATAAATATCGGCCATCAATCGGTTGACTTCAATATTGGCCGGACGGCGTTGGTATTCGTCCTGGGCAAAGGCCAAGGCTTTATTCAGGTCGCCACTGATTTCCAGGTGAAAACGCCCAGCTTCGAGCGACATATTATGGCCTGCCTGAGTATCTTCGGCCATCATGGTGATGACGGCTTCTATGGCTTGCTGTGCTTCTGCCTGACGACCGGTAAGTTGATATATTTTGGCCAAATCGGCTTTGAAGCCTACCTCAGGAATAATAGCCAATGCTTTATTAAGCCAATCTTCAGCGGTTTTTAAGTCGCCTTTGGCTGTGGCAATTTCAGCCAAGGCAGCCATGGCAAAAGGGTAATCGGGTCGTGTAGCCAAACAAAGCTGGAATTGATTTTCAGCACCTTTCAGATCTCCTTTTTTGGCATACAACTGCCCCAGTTGCAAACGCGCCCACTCGGTTTGTTCTGTACCGGGATAACCTGCTTTTACGGCCATGTCCATCGCCTCGATGGCGCCTTTGAGGTCGTTATGAATCTCACGCAGGTAGGATACCCGTGAGTAGGAGCGCAAATCCGGGCGGATGCCCACCATTTTGTCACATGCCTGCACGGCGGCGGCATAGTCGCCCAATTCGACGAGTGCGTCAACCAGACAACCATAAGTATAGGCATTATATGGATTCATGGCTATGGCTTTTTCGGCGGTGATTTTGGCTGCTGCAAAATCATGCAGGGACAGCTGTACACTGGCTTTATGGCTTAAGGCACGAAAAAGCAAATCTTTTTGGGCTACACTCGGTGATGGCAAAGCTGTAATGGGGGCAATCACACCCTCTAACATGGCCAAAGCCGCAGGATAATAATGCGGGTGTTCGCCCGTGACGCGGGCCTCCTGCATAAAGCATTCGGCTAATTTCAAACGCGCCTCGCCGTCATTGGGGTTGCTGCGCAGTGCCGCCGACTGCTTGCCGTAATAGTTTTGTACCTCATCCCATTCTTTGCCGTAACGCAGCGCCTCGGCCCTGTCCAACAGGGCCGGAATTTCTATGGATGATGGTATGTTTTTTATTGCTGTTTGTTTGTTTTGCTGACACGCAAAGAACAGAAAGGCCGGTATGGCAATTGATAGTATTTTTATAGTATTTTTCATTGTTTTGAATAGATAAAGGTTGATGGTGCGTTTGGAAGAAACCTTCCAGGTCTTCGAGACCTGGAAGATTTAATACTGGTTTATCTTTTGATCAATTTAATCACTTCCATTGCCGCTCCGGCGCGCACACGGGCGTAGTAAGCGCCGGCAGGCAGTTGACCGGCTTCAAAATCTACCTGATACTCGCCTGCTTCCTGAGTCTGGTTGGCCAAAGTCCTCACTTTGCGGCCTGATTGATCGAATACTTCTATTGTCACAGGGCTTTCCTGTTCCAAAACGTAAGCAATTTGTAATTGATCCACAAAAGGATTTGGATAGGCCATTGCCTGAATTTTTGTCTGCTCATTGCTGATGACACTGGCGCCGGCGCCCGTAAGACCCGTGCGTGAAGACACCGAGTTGGCCGTTGCAACAGGGCCTCCACAGTCGCCGTCACCCGCATGTGGCATGGCCAAATAGGGGAAGTTTCGTACGAACTTTTTATCATTGGCCTCTACGCCGGTGGTATAGGTCAGCACATCCAGCAAATCCTTGGTCACGGGGCTTCCACCCGCTTGAAAATCATCATACCAAAGGCCAATGGCAGCCAAAGCGACACCCGCAACGGCCTGTAGTTCTATTCTGGTTACGTCATCTTCCAGACGGCGTCCATTGGGGAAACCGTCCATGTTCGGAATCCATTCCAGCTTGCTGCTGGTATTGTAGGGTGGCTGTGTGAGGCCGCGCACCGCTGCGTTTATAACACCTAAAGTGCTGAAATCAGGGCTGTTGCGCGGCGTGGCTGGCGTAGCCATGTTGAGGCGCAGCATATCGCCGCCATTAGGCAGGAAATTATGGATAAAGGGTTTTCCTGCGGCCAATGGGTTGCCATTTTTACCCGTGGCCAATTGGTAGGGCCGTACATTGGGCACACCGGTGTGGAAAATAGGCCAGAGGTCAACGGAGCGCGGCTTTCCTGGCCCAGGCAACAATAAACTGCCAAAAACAGCATCATCCAAGGCCGTACCGGCAACGGCAGCGCTTCCTTTGAGCGCGAACAGGCCATCTTTACCATTGCCAAAATCAAAGGCGCCCAATGACTTGCGTTGTATGCGCAGTGGCCCAAAAGCAGGCACGGCGGCACCAAACAAAGCATCATCCATGTAGAGTGCCAGTTCAGGGTTGTAAAAAAAGTTGTCCAATTGGGTATCCGCCAATTCCTGATAAGGCGTAATGGAATTCCAATAATCTTTGAAGCCTACAGGGATCACAACTTCATTGGTCAGAGGCATGCCCAAACGACTTACCTGCACCCAGTTGCCACTATGTGTCTCGCTGCCGTCGGCATTGAGGGTGCGGATTTGCCTCCGACTGGCGCTGGCCCATACCCCGATCACATAATTGGGATCAAGGATACTGGCAGGTGAGTTGGGCGCGCCGCGCTTCAGGAGGTAGTGGATGGGTACCTGTATGGCAATGGCGCTTACGTTTTTGCAGGCCAGCCCGTCGCGAGGGTTGCCGTTCTGGCGTGGCATGTCACCGAGATCGAAAACGCCGCCGAGATCAACAAAGAAGGGGTCGTCGGTTGGGCCGGCGAAGACCTGTTCGCCAGTGTGTGCATAAGCAATACTGCGTCCCATCAGTTTTTCATAGGTGCTGTTCAGGCCTACAGGCGAGCTGATGCTCCGCGCACCAATATTGGTAGGAGGTACAGGGAAATTCACCAAGATGGGAACAAACGTCTTGCCGCCATTATCCGAACGAAACACGGTGTAAGTGGTTTTCAGGTTTTGTTTGCCCAAACGGATGTTGAAAAAAGTGGTGGGATCCTGATTGGTGATTTTAAATTCAAAACGATAGATCACTTCGTCTCCGGGCTTGGAGGCATCATTGTCAATGTGAATCTCGTAACGGATATTTTCCCCAAAAGAATAATAATTGGGGCCGCCCTGTGGCAGTTGAAGCGGTACGTAGGTAGCGATCAACGTGATGGTATTTGGGCGATCAGGGCTGCGAAAGGCATATACATCCACATTGTCAGCCAAAGGATCATCGGCAATGAGCGGCGCTTCGCGGTGGCTTGATGCCACGAGCTTGCTGCATAAGGCCAGCAGCAATATATTAAGGACAAATAATTTGCGTAATTTCATTGTTAATGTGTTTTATATGTGTTAAATTATTTGGTTTCGGTACCACTCCAGGGCGTTGCCAAATAAGGGAAGCTGCTTTTAAAGGGGCGGTCGTTCTCATTTACTCCGGTGTTATACGTCAGTACATCCAACAAGTCTTTGGTTACCGGGCTGCTACCTGGCTTGAAATCATCATACCAGAGGCCAATAGCAGCCAGTGCAACACCCGATACGGCCTGTAATTCAATAAGGGTTACGTCATCTTCAAGGCGGCGACCATTCGGGAAGCCGTCCATGTTCGGGATAAATTCAAGGTTGGTGTTTGTGTTGAAAGGTGCTTGTGTCAAACCCGCCACGGCTGCTGCAATGATGCCCTCGCTGCTGAAAGCCGGATCATTGCGCGGGGTGACGGGTGTGGCCATATTGAGGCGCAGCATATCGCCGCCATTTGGCAAAAAGTTGTGGATAAAGGGCTTGCCTTCAGCCAATGGGTTGCCATTTTTGCCTGTGGCCAATTGGTATGGCCGCACATTCGGGACGCCGGTATGGAAAATGGGCCAGAGGTCAACCGAGCGCGCTTTGCCGGGGCCGGGCAACAACAAAGTGCCAAAAACCTTATCGTCCAATGCGGTACCAGCCACGGCGGCACTGCCTTTTAGCCCAAACAGGCCATCTTTGCCAAAGCCGAAATCAAAAGCGCCCAATGATTTGCGCTGGATGCGCAATGGGCCAAAAGCGGGCACAGCGCCACCAAACAGGGCATCATCCATATAGAGCGCCAATTCGGGGTTATAGAAGAAGCCATCTAATTGATTATCAGCCAATTCTTCATAAGGTGTTATTCGATTCCAATAGTCTTTATAACCTATTGGAATGACCACCTCATTGGTCAGCGGCATGCCCAGGCGGCTTACCTGTACCCAGTTGCCCATGTTGGCTGATGTACTGCCAGTAGTGCTGAGGGTGCGGGTGGCAGGGCGGCTGGCGCTGGCCCATACCCCGATGACATAATTGGGATCAAGGATATTGGCCGGAGTTGCCGGAGCGCCCGACTTGAGCAGGGTAGCGATAGGGATTTGCAGGCAAATGGCGTGTACATTCAACTGACCCAGACCATCACGGGCAGGGCCGTTTTGGCGAGGCATGTTACCCAGGTCAAATACACCACCGAGGTCCACGAAAAACGGGTCGTCCGCCGGGCCACAGTAAAGTGTTTCACCCGTGCTGGCACCTACGATAGCCTGCTGGATCAAGGCATCATAAGTGGTGTTGAGGCCTGCGCCGCCGCTGATGGAGCGATTGCCAATAAAAGGTGGCGGAACAGGGCCATTGTCATAAATGGTAGCCCAACTTTTGCCGCCATCAAGGCTGCGCTCACATTTGAACAGGGTTTTAAGGTTTTCCTGGCCTAAGCGTACGCGAAAAAAGGTAGTGGGGTCCTGGTTAGTGCGGGTAAACGTAAAGCGATAGGTGATTTCATCGCCTGCTTTGGCGGCATCATTGTCAATATGGATTTCATATCGGATGTTTTCGCCAAAAGTGTGAAAATTGGGGCCACCATGTGGTACTTCGCCCGGTATATAACAGGCGATAATGGTAATGGTATTGGGGTTGTCAGGGCTGCGGAATGCATACACATCCGTATTGTCGGCCAAAGGATCATTGGCAATCAAGGGGGCTTCGCGGTGCGAAGAAGCGAAGCTCAGGCCCGCCGTTCCGCACAGCCATAGCGCTGCCAGTAAAGATCTGGCACAGTCGGCAAATCTTAGCATAAATAACTGTTTGTTAAAATGTTAAATGATAATGGTGGATGTTTGGAAGGATATACGAGGGGCAGATCGTTTTGGTTTTTGGGCGTAGGTTTTTTGTAAAAAAAAGATTTGAAGTGTAGAAATCGCAAGAATCGGTGGTGTCCGCGTTTATTGGGAGCCAATACCGGAGAACAGGAAGAAACAACTGTTTTCATTGTTAAAGTTTTCTGCTTTTTTATTTTGCGTTTTACCTTTAAGCTTCCTTTTTCACAATCTAAACTTGATCATTATGCAACAATTGTTGAAATTTTGTACACTTGCCTTGTTGGTTTTTTTCGTTTCTTGCAACAAAGACGATGACGCTTCCGGAGGTGATGATTTGATCCGCACATGGAAAGTAACCGAAGTAAACTGTACAGATGGTAAAACGGTCGTACAGGACGGAACAGACATTACGACAACCACTTTCACCTTTACAGGCAAGGACATTACTTCAGAAGTCATTTTCAAGGACGACAAAACATTCAGTAGTACGGGTTCATACACGCAGGTGCTAAAAACAACTTTTCAAGGTACTACCTTTACCAATGAAATAACGTTTAGTGCTTTTGCTACCTCCGGCACTTGGACAAAGGATGGCAACAACCTTACCTTGAAAAATGCAAGTGACCCTGCCCAAACCGCTGAAATTACAGAATTGACCAGTTCCAAACTCCGGTTCAAAGTGTTTATCAATGAATCAGAAACTGACCCTGTAGATGGCGTCATTGTAAAAAATACGGCAACCGTAAGTTATGTTTTGGTACCCAAGTAATTGCATCACCAACGCAGTAAATATGATTTTTATGCGGCGGAGCTGCTTGTGTTCATCCTGAAATCCTGTCAAAAAAAAATAAGGTGGGTAGCTTGGTCTGACGATCCGCTCGCGGTCGTCAGACCAATAGGGTAATCACTAACCATGAAAAAATCGGCGGTATCAGCGGTTGCGGCGAAATCGGTTTGGGTATAGTTTCTTACGGTTGAATTTTTTTACAAGGTCAGCGCAAAGTGGCCTTGAGGAGTACTGAAAGCCAAAACAAGTAAAAAATGCTGGATACTTAAATTAAACCCATTGTATCGGGTGTGGTCAAAACGGCTTTACTACGAAAAAACAACACCAAATAATGAAAAAACCACGCAACTTGTTGCTTTTTTTGACCCTGCTTACCCTAATCACCTGTAATAAAAATGAAGACAAGCCCACACCCGATCCAGTGCTTTACACCATAGGGAAAAGAAGTAGGTGATAAAGAGGGTATCCTGACCGTGTATCCCTCGTCCGGTCGCTATTGTATCATAGATCCTGTGGACGGCGCCAAAACCGCCAACTGGAACTGGTTAA
Source organism: uncultured Saprospiraceae bacterium (assembly GCA_964539805.1). Lineage (GTDB taxonomy): Bacteria > Bacteroidota > Bacteroidia > Chitinophagales > Saprospiraceae > M3007. The sequence continues at coordinate 29,947 of CAZIKN010000036.1, forward strand.
AACAATATAGTTTGCCATAGTGAAGGCAAAAATTCGTGGTCGTATGATCGTCCTGAACCAGGAATAAATCGGCGGTGCCAGCAGTTTTAGTAAATTTGGCGTTTCAACCTTTACCGGCAACAACATGAAAGATTTTTTGCGTATCACTTTTTTCCTTTGGGTATTCATCGGTTTTGCCAAAGCCCAGTCCTTTGACCCGGCTTTGGCAGCCAAGCTACAGAACAACATAGACAATATCAGAGCGGCCAATAACATAAAAGGCATATCTGCTTGTGTTATTCACCCGGCAATGGGCACTTGGAAAGGTGTAACGGGCATATCCCATGCGGGTTCGCCTATTGCGTCTGGCCAGTTGTTTGGCATAGCGAGCAATACAAAATTGTTCACAGGTGTTCTCCTCTTAAAATTGGCTGAGCATAAATTCATTACATTAGATGATTCCCTTCATACCCATTTGCCCTCATTTAAGCATATTGATCCCAACATAACAATTCGCCAGTTACTTAACCACAGGAGCGGATTAGCCGATGTGAACGACGTACCCGGGTATCCGGATTCTATACTGAACAATCCCAAACGAGTTTATACCCCTGCCGAGCTGATGACCTGGCTTGGCCCTCCATTGTTCCCGGCGGGTACAAGTTGGGGTTACTGCAATACCAATTACCTGCTTGCAGGCATGATTGCCGAACGGGCAACGGGTAAAAGTTATGGCCAACTTCTGCGCGACAGTATTCTTTCCCCATTACAGCTGGATAGTACCTTCCTTGATGTGCATGACAGTATTTTATATACGGTTGCACACCCGTGGCAAGCTGGGGTTGACCATAATTCAATCCCCAGAACAGCGCTCAACAGTGCATCCTGGGCTGCGGGGGGCATGTACTCCTGCGCGGCAGAAATGGCCCAATGGTATCAGGCTTTAATGTCCGGACGGGTGCTGAACGCCCGCTCGCTTCAGGAAATGACTACTTTTGTCGGGTCCGGCAATTACGGAATTGGCATCAGCAGGGCTACCGTGATGGGCAGAACAGTTTGGCAACACGGAGGGGCAATATGGGGAGGCTATAGTTCTTTTATGCTGTATGATACTGCTACAGGTATCGTAATTTGTGTACTCATCAATCAGTTACCGGCACAGGCCTTTCAAATAGCCACACTACTACTTTCCACGATAATAAACCACCCGGTCAGTGCCCTTGAACACCCGAATGATGAAGTATGCTGTACCCTTTATCCAAACCCTACAAGCGATATGCTGAACATTGACGTTCCGCATCAAAAGCTTCAGGGCATAAGCGTTTTCAGCCAAACCGGGCAATTGCTTAAAACATCACCGGAAACCCGGTTTTCCATTTCAGAACTTCCCGCCGGGATGTATTTGATCGAGGTGCAGACCGAAAAAAGAAGGTATTGGCACAGGGTGGTAAAGTAGTCATTATCACCTTTTACTCAAATTCCACACCAGCACCATATTGAAAATTTTGGCACTATTGCTAAAAATTTCATCAGCGGGCAATGGGAAAGACAATGGGGTTCCGTCGGGGCCCATATTGGTCGAACGTGAGGATATGTATTCGTATGTTAGCCTTAATTGTGAATTGGGCGCAAAAAACCAGGATGCCGCAAAACTTGGCCTCAAGTTCGTGTTTCGGGCAGGGTTTGGGTCATATTGATAAGAAACAGGTTCCAGGTCAATCTGCTCGTTGAACCGATATGCTTTGAAAAAATAACGGTCTAAATTAAGGCGTTGCGAGAGGGAAAAGTAGAATTTTCTGCTTACAAACAATTCAATATTGTATTGTTGGATCAGGCTGAAATGTCGGACACGGGTGACTGCATTTGGCACTTGGATTTGTGGCGCATTGGCCAATCTGTTGGGCTGCAAATAAAGGGAGTTATATAAGTTGAGGCGCAGGAATTTATTGGGCACAAAGGATGGCGTAACAGTTAGATTGTAGCTCTTGAGATCATTTGAGAGCCTAAGGTTGGCGGCAGCAAAGGCGCGGACTTGCCAACGTTTGCGACTATCCGTGGCGTAATCTATGTTAAGCATTATGGGTACATAACGGTTTGCCCTAAACTCGCCACCCAAAATATTGATCGCCCTCTCGGAGTAGTCGGGCACAAAAGTCAAGCCTGCACCAAAGGTTTCAAATTTTCGGTTTAAAACATCATAGGAGTATCTGACAAAGTAGCGGTCATCCACATTCGTAGTCCTGGCAGCACCACCGATTATCCCGGGCGTAGTCTGGCTGAAGCCATCATCTCGGCGCAATGAGGCGTAATGTCGCGTACGCAGCCAGCCCCGGTAGCGGGGTTGAAAATTGGTTTTTGCGGCCCATAAATGTATATATTCATACTCACTTCTGCTACCGCTGCCAAATGCCCCCCGAAAGGAGAAACTTCGATGGTTATAATTAAGTCCCCAGGTCCAGGGGCCATTTACCTTGCCAATGGAAAGCGCAGCATAATCATTGCTGCCCTCGTAGTTTGTTTGGCCAGAGGCTGCCAGCTGGTATTGGTTGCTTTTGTCCCTTAATTGCATACTCAGGCCTGATTGGTTTTTGATAAAATCATTGCCTACCACAAAAACGTTTTGGGAAAAATTGATCCAACTGTTGTTGCGAAGCAGCTTTTCAATGGATAAATTGGTATGGTTGGGGCGGCCCAGTTCAATAGGCCGGATGGATGAGGAAAAAGGAAATTGGCTGGCATAAAAAGTCTCCGGTACTGCATAAATAACATTGGAGGCCACAAGCCCTACACCGCCGCGCATACGGCTGCTCAGGGTAGTGGATTGGCGTTTGTTGGGTGCAAAGATGCCTGTTAGCGTTTCGCCGGGCAACAAAGGTGTATTTTGATAAAACCAGGAGCCATCCAAGTTGAAATCCGGATAAAACAGCTGCGTTTTGTGGTAAACCTGCGCCTCATCCGCAGCATACTGGCGCGGCTCCGGATACCCCGGGCTGGGTACGTTTAAAAATCCCCCGCCATCTAATGCTGGCGTCAGCAGGGCGGTGTTCGGGAAAATGCTAAAATCAAGGGTGCTGGAAGCGCCCAGTCCCAAGCGGCCATCAAGGCCGACGGTTAACTGGCCAATGTTATAGTCGGCAATGCCCGGATGACCAAACTGGGATAGCATAGCCAGTCCTAATCGGATTTTTTGTTTTAGATTGCCAAGGCCTGTCAAAGTGCCATACTGCCAGCTGTCGTCATTGATGTACGGGTTTTGAGGGTTCCAGCTGGATGTTTCTCCCGTACTGCGGTCGAAGCGGGTCACTTGCAGCCCCCATAACTGCTCTCCCTTGTCTGGGAAACGCAGGGCCGTGAACGGGATGAATATTTCCGCCACCCAGCCATTGTCCACTATCCGTGTTTTGGCCTGCCACCAGACATCAAATTCGCCATTGTGGCTCCTTGCATCGTACAGCTGGCCCGCAGCGGTAACTGTAAAGTCAAAGTAGTTTTGCCGGTCCATCCAGGTATCCAATCGGACGCTGATATAGTCCGCTTCATTTAAGTAATCACGGGCGCTGCCATCATTGCGCACTTTTGTGCTCTGACAATGTGCCAGCACATAAATACCGGAACGGGTATATGCGATTTTTACCTGCGTACTTTGACCAGGTTTTTGACCAGGATTTGGGAAAAAGGCAACAAATTCTTCCATTTCAGCCACCAACTGCCAGGCAGGGTGCTGGTAATGGCCGTCAAAATTTGGGAATTGGTCAAGGCTTGTAATGTTGTACTCGCGTTGTGCGTGTAGTAATGTGTGCAGCAGTAAAAACGCTACAAATAGGGTCAGGAGCTTAGGCATATCATTAAATTGAGCGGGAACAGACCGTCGTGATTGGCGAAAAGACGATGGCAAGGCTGTAAATGGTTGGCAGGATAATTGGCTCGGCTTGTTTTTTATGTTCCACTGGTATGCCTAAAAAACAGACTGCTACTTGTTTTTGTCTGAACTTTGCCCAAATATTGCAGCCATTATTCCTATGAATAGAAAAAAGGTATTTGTAAGCGGTTGTTTTGATTTGCTGCACAGCGGGCATATCGCCTTTCTGACTGAAGCGGCCCGTTATGGCAATCTATATGTGTGCATTGGTTCTGATCAAACTGTTTTTGAGCTAAAAGGCCGCTATCCTGTTATTACACAGGCCGAGCGTAAATACATGCTGGAGGCGCTCAAGTGCGTGAGCGAATGCCGGATCAATACCGGCAGCGGCCTGTTGGATTTTGTAAATGAACTGAAGGATATTCGTCCCGATGTGTTTGTGGTAAATGAAGACGGGCATACTCCCGGGAAACAGGATTTGTGCCAACAGTCAGGCATTGAATATGTAGTGCTAAAACGTTTACCCCATGGCAATCTGCCAACCCGCTCTACCACAGCGCTGTACACCAGCAGCACCATTCCTTTCCGATTGGACCTGGCTGGTGGCTGGTTGGACCAGCCTTTCGTGTCCAAGCATTATCCAGGCCCCGTATTGACCATATCCATTGAGCCAACCATAGCGTTTAACCATAGAAGTGGTATGGCCAGCAGCACCCGCAATAAAGCCATGGAACTATGGAAAACGGCCATCCCCGATGGTCAGCTGGAGCAATTGGCCAAGATATTGTTTAGTTATGAAAACCCGCCGGGCACTGCCGAGGTGGCTGGCTCTCAGGATGCCATAGGAATTGTTTTCCCGGGCTTGAACAGGTTGTTTTATGATGGGGGCCATTATTGGCCTGCCCGTATTGAATCTGTTTTGGATGAGCATATCCTGAACTGGTTGGAAAACCACATTTATTTGTTGTCACTTGGCCCACGCCACGGCTCCTACAATGTGCTGGCCAATACGAATATAAATGCTGCGCAAGCGCAACAATTGGCCCTGGCAGCCGATGGCTGCTGGCAGGCCATACTTAATAAGGATCTTGATGCCCTGGGCAAGCACAGTACTGATTCGTTTAAAGCCCAAATAGCCATGTTCCCCAACATGGTTGATGATGCAATAGCCCAAATGATAGCACAATACCAATCACAATGCAAGGGTTACAAACTATCTGGTGCGGGTGGTGGCGGCTATTTGGTATTGTTCCATGATAAACCCATAGAAAATGCCATTAGCATAAAAATAAGAAGAAGTCATTTGTAAATCAGCACATTAGTACCTTTTATCCCACCATCATGCGATACTGTTTTGCCCTTGACCTGAAAGACGAACCCCAAGCCATTGCCCAATATGAGCAGTACCATACGGCTGTCTGGGAAGGCATTTTGGTATCCATCAAACAGGCTGGCATTTCGGCTATGGAAATCTACCGGGCTGGGAACAGGTTGTTTATGATCATGGAAACGGAGGCTTCGTTTTCCTTTGAACAAAAAAGCCAAATGGATGCCGACAATCCTTTGGTACAGCAATGGGAAACATTGATGGAGCAATATCAACAACGTTTGCCTTTTGCCAAACCTGGTGAAAAATGGGTGCTAATGCAGCAAATTTTCAAATTATGAGCGCGCTTATTGGGCTGCCCGCTCAGCGGTCCAACCATTTCTTAAAACCGGGTGCTTTTTCCCTGCTGATGTCAACTTCCATTTTTAGGGGTGCTTTCAGGGTGATGCTCAGTTTTTGGTTTTCGTGGGGGCGCACGCTGTGTATGGCATCAATGTGGATGATGCACTGTCGGTTGGCGCGGTAAAACACTTGTGGATCAAGCAATTCCTCAATATCTTCCAAAGAATTATAATCTAAAATGTACTTTTCCCCTGCAAAGGTGTGCAGGTAGTTAAGTTGGTCCCGCACAAAGCAGGCAATATCAGCAGTCTTGATCGGGACCCATTGGTTGCGGGCACTGGCCAGGAATTTTTCTTTGTACAGGTTGTTCTTTAAGGGCTGTTGGAACAGTTGCACCAAATCGGTAAGGGTACTTACTGATGCCTGCGGCTGCTTGGACTGCAGTAAAGACCGGCAGCGGTCAATGCTGCGGCGAAGGTCTTCTTCATCCACCGGCTTGAGCAGATAATCAAACCCGTTCACCTTAAAGGCGCGTATGGCATATTCGTCATAAGCTGTGGTAAAAATGACGGGGCATTGCAGGCTGTATTGCTCAAACAATTCGAAGCTCATGCCATCGCCCAATTGAATGTCCATGAAGATCAGATCGGGTTCCGCATTGGACATCAACCATTTGCGAGCCGTTTTAAGGCTTCCCAAATGTTCCAATATCTGGATGTCGGGCGCTACCTGAGCGATTTTGTATTGTAGTTCTTTTGCGATGAGGAGTTCATCCTCGATGATTATGGCCTTCATATCAAAAATTTTGATTCGTTGACAGGTGTTGATGATAGCTTGTACATCCCAAAAGTTTTAACAGTAGCGCTCTTTCACATAAGCGTGCGGAGAGATCAACCCAAAAGCGGCACCCTTACCTCAAAACTATCTGCTGTTTCGGATACCACCAATGGCTTATCACAAAGGTATTGGTACAGGGTGGTCAGGCGTGACAGTCCCTGTTTGTTGCTGGTTTCCACCACGGAGCGGCGTTGCAGATTGTTGCGCACCACGAGATAGTTTTTTTCTGTAAAAATAGTCATTATCAAAGGCGAATCAGCCTCTAAAATATTGTGTTTTATGGCATTTTCCAGCAAATTCTGCAAGGTGACGGGTACAATCTTGAAGTGTTTGGTGGATTCTTCAATGTTGAAATTGACCTGAAGGCTGCTTCCAAAACGGGTTTGTTGCAATTTGATGAAATGTTCCACAAAGGCGATTTCCTCGGCTAAGGAAACCGTTTCGCGATCGCGGCTTTGCAGGATATAGCGGTACATTCGGCTCAGGGCTTCCAGAAACTCGGACGCGGTTTTGGGATCAAAGCGGATGAGGCTGCCAAGGGAGGCTAATGAATTGAACAAAAAGTGAGGGTTGAGCTGCTGCGTCAGGTTTTCATATTGTACCAAGGCTTTTTCCTTTGAAAGGGCCTGTGCCTTGCGCTCAAGATCAAGGAAAGCCTCGCGCAATTGCGCCCTTCTCCTGAATGCCGTGTAGCCCAATGCGGAAAGGAGCAAGATGACCATGCCCCAAAACCATTTGGATACATACCAATGCTCGCCCACACGAAGTTTCAACGATTTCTCGGGCACGTCCAAGTTGTTGGGGTCAAGGGTTACTTTGTAACGAAAGGTATAGTTGCCACCCGGTATGTTGGTATAATTGGCTGTTCGCTCACGGCTTATGATCCAATCTTTATCGTATGGTTCCATTTTGTAGGCATACCAGGTTTGACGTGAATTGTTGTAGTTTAGGGCGGTAACTTCAAAAGAGAAGAAATTTTTGCCCGGAGGCAGGTAAAGCAATTCCAGGGCTTCAGGGTTAGTTTCTGTTTTGTAAGCTTGATTGAACACCCGGATATCAGAAAGATAAAAGGGCAATTCTTGTTGTTGATATTGATATTGATCGGGGTTAAAGATAACAAATCCTCTTTTGGAGGGCATGACCAAGCTGCCATCGCGCAAGTGGCCGGAAAACAGGTTGGTAAATTCTGCCGTGGGCAGCCCATCATGCGCATCCATCTGCCTCAGGATGCGATGTTTGCCATCAATGAGTACCAATCCGTTGGCGGTGCCTACCCAGAGCCGGTTTTGTTTGTCGGCCACCAGCGTGGAGATACGGTTGGTTGGCATACCATCTGCTCTGGCGTAACGGCCAAACTGAAGGGTGTTGGGGTCAATACTGGAAAGTCCGATGTTGGTAGCCGCCCATATCGTGCCATCAGTGGTCTCGGCCAAGGCATTGACATAGTTGCCCATCAGGGTTGTGTCATTGTCAGGTGTTCGTTGCCAGTAGTGCGCACTTTGTTTTTGGGGATCGTACAGGACAAGCCCACGACCGTCAAGGCCCAACCAGATACGCTTCCGGCTATCTTCCAAAAAACAGTGCCCGTACAGTCCTGCATAAGGCTTGAGGATGGGGTGCTCCTTCAGGGAGCGAAACTTTTTTTCGCCCGGTGGCAGGTAATAATGGCCATTATCATTAAACACACTCAGCCAAATGGTGCCATCGGAAGCCTCTCGCACCATACCCATGTGCACTTGGGTGTGCACGCCATCTTTTTCGCTCAAAAAATCAAATTTTTGCTGGCCTGCTCTCAAGCAATTCAGTCCTTTGGTAGTGGCTGCCCAAAGGTTATTGTTGCGGTCAAGTAGCAAAGAGAATACGATATTGGAGTATAAAACATCTGGCTTATTGGCTTGATTTTCAATATGTTGTATAACTCTACCCAAGGCGGGATCATACAGATAAATGCCGTTCCAGGTGGCGAGCCAAATTTTACCGTCGGGCCTTTCAGCGAAATCATTGGCCTGGCCTTTGAGGTTAATGCCAATGGGGTCATTGTCCGGCACAATGGTCTGAAAAAAGGTATTGTCCGGATCAAAATAACATACTCCTTTAGGGGATTCCGCCCAGATAAAGCCCTTTTTGTCCTGAAAAACTCTGCCCAGCAATGGTGACAGCACCCCATTGGGCATCCAGGGCTCTACAGGTGCTTTCTTAAAGCGGTCTTTGTCTGGGTCAAACAGAGCGATGCCCTCATGCATGGAGGTGGCCCAGAGGCGATCCTGATTGTCAATAAAAACATCAACTGCCCGGCCTGGCAGCCCCGTGGGGGCGTATTCAAAATCATAATAGGCTTTCCAGGCTTTAAAACTGGTATCTGTTCGGTATATTGGAGCCTTGTCCATATTGTTACTTGAGATCCAGATGGTCCCTTTGGTGTCAATGGCAATCCTCCCCGGCAAAAATCCCTCGGGCAAGGGTATTGCTTTGTGCTTTTCTGTCTCAAGATCAAAAGTGACCATTCCGTTTCGGCCAACAATGTAGAGTTGGCGACCAAATTTCACCATATCAAACATTTGCGAGTTCCAGCCCCGTCCATCTGTAATTAGGCTGTCAAAGGTGGTCATGGCACCGGTTTCGGTGTTTAGTTTGAGCAATCCTGAGGAATATGCTACGTACAAGTGCTTGGGCTTGCCCTCCAGAATTGTAGTAACCCAGCCCATTTTTCCTTTGTTGTACTCCTTGAAGCAGTCTTTGGCATAATCAAACTCCATAAAACCGCTCATAAAACTGAACCAAAGTCGGCCCTCGGAGTCACAATAGGCGTAACGCAGGGTGCTGGGATGCACCGAAGTGGAATCGCCATGCCTGTATTCGTATGTCTTGATGCCGTAGCCGTCAAAGCGGTTGAGGCCGCTGTTTGTACCGATCCAGATATATCCGTATTTGTCCTCCGCTATTGCAGTGGTATTACTGATGTTTAGCCCGTTTTCAGTAGTTATTTTTTGAAAATTATAGGACATAGGCTGTGCTGTCACCATCATGGCGAGGGACAAAAAGGCAAAGAAAACGGACAAACAGCGGTACATTATTCTTAAAGCATTGGGCTGAAGTTTAACATCTAAGACAAATTAGGGGCAATGGTACGTTTATCCAATGGATTTAACAAGAGCTGTTATATTTTGACAGGATGAACAGGATAAACAGGATGAAACCAAGCGGCTCCGTTGCCTAAAATCCTGTTTATCCTGAAATCCTGTCAAAAAGCAAAAAATTTTGTATAAAATGCTGCATTTCACGTTGCAGCAACGCTATTACAGTTTCAACCTTAAGCCTATATTTAGCCAGGCCACACCGTAGCCTAATTCGGCATAAGCGCCCAATTTTTCCTTAAACTGATAGCGTGCGCCCAAAAAGCCGGACCATGTGATACCGCCATTTGAAGGTGAGGTGTAGGCGCTTTCATTCAGGGTAGGATCATCTGAATGGAAAGATGCCCTTGAAATGTTGAAGCCGATCATCACGCCGCCGTAAGTATCCAATTTGGGTTCTTTGAACAGGTCATAGTGATAGGCTGCGCGCCCGCCCACGATGATGTTGGTGTAGCGCCAGTGATAGTCTATATTGTTGAATCCGTCGTAATCATAGCGTGCGGTGGCATAGCCGAGATAGCCCCCCACGCCAATATTTTCGGTGATGCCCTTCTCGTAGGATACATTGATGGGCGGGATGAGGCTGTGATAGCCGCTGCCATAGAGCGTCGTGCCAAGGCCTATGCCCAAGTGGAGGTCCTGTTGGCCCTTTTGATACATTTGAGCTTTAAGTGGTGTAAGGGCAAAGAGAAAGAAGGCGCAGAGTACTGCGCAGCTGAATTTGACCAATTGCATGGTGTTTTAAAAAATTAAAAATGTTAGGAAAAAAACGGTCTGATGTGTTGTTTTGAAAACATGTTAATGTGTTAGTTTTCAGTCTTTTGCAGTCAATTCATTAGCACATTATCACATTATAAAATTACCACATTTATTCCCCTGCTTCTATCATAGCTTTGGCAAGTATTTCATAGCAGGCTTGCCAGGCCTCGGCCACAGGAGGGGTCCAGTGTTCGCCAAGGCCACGTTCGAGGGTCCAGAGAAGGGCTTCGCCGACATAAGCATAATGTTTGGGTTGGGCACCGTAGGATACATGCCGCCGAGCCATAGCCACAATCTCTTCCTTCAAACTTTCCAATTGGTGGAGTCGGGCAAATACCAGGTTGAACTTGCCAACCAACTTGCCATACTGATCGCTCATATCCTTAGGAAACATGCTTCTGAGCTCCGGATGCTCAAAGAACAGTTTGCTGTAAAACAGATCACCGATCAGGAATGCATCCAGATCACGGAGTATTCGCCAGCTGTTCTGTACCAATGTAATCTGTTGTTGGGTCATGTGCGCTGTTTCAACCAATTGACGGGGCAAATATGGGCAAGGACAGCAAGGAAAAACAAATTTATGCTTACCAAACGGATAAAATGAAGGGTGAAGCGTAGGAGAAAGGGGATGAGGGGAGCGTAAATGAGGGTTTGTTCTCCAATGGAGCATTCCGCTTTGCCTGTGATGCATGACAGATATTTATTGTGAAAATTTCGTGGTTTCGGGTAATTTTGCGGTTCAAAACATATTTTCGTTATGAGTACAGCGGCCCTTTATGCGCAATTTGATCTGTTGCCAGAACAGTTGAAGCAACAGGTACTCGACTATATTGAGTTTTTGTTGAGCCGCGAAGGAAAACAATTGAAATCCGGAGAGCCAATCTTTCCAAATTCCCATTTTCGATCTTTTTTGTCATCAAACAAATATCAGTTTTCATCTTTGCTGTTTTTCATCAAAAAAGAAACCCAAAAGAGTGGGCTGACAGGGCTTGAACGAAATCAATGCTTCTCCACCTGCATAAGAACCAAGGTTACTTTTTGATCTTCAAATAAAAACAGGTTTCGTGCTGCTTCAGGCGAAATATTAAATGAGCCCGAATTACTCAGTCGGCCAGGAAGAACAAAATTTTGCAACCCTGTACATTGAACTCAAGCCAAAATCTTTAGCAAATCCCACAATCAGAGGCTAAAACCCTCATTTTCGTATAAAAATTCACCCTTTCAACTTCAAATCGCTACCGATTTTCCAGATTTGCGTGATAATATCGCAACTCGTCCTAATGGTACGGTCAGGATTATCACATTCTCTATCATATTATCACATTAAAAAAATATGTATCAAAAATTTACCCTCCGCTCGCTGCGCAGCCTGTTCGCAGCAATCCTGCTCCTCGGTGCCACTGCGGCCTTTGCCCAAAAAGACAAGGACAAGCCCGCCGAGCAAAGCAAGCCCAAACACTTTTTGGATACCACCAGCATAGGGCTGAAGTGGCGCGGTGTAGGCCCGGCCCTCACCTCGGGCCGTATAGCCGACTTTGCCGTAAACCCGCAAAACCGCGCAAACTACTATGTGGCCGTGGCATCCGGCGGCGTATGGAAAACCCAAAATGCCGGCACTACCTACGAGCCTGTTTTTGACGCACAAGGCTCGTTTTCAATTGGTTGTATTACTATGGATCCAGGCAACCCGAACACCATCTGGGTAGGCTCGGGCGAAAACAACAACCAACGCTCCGTAGCCTACGGCGATGGCATTTATCGCTCCCATGACGGCGGTAAAAGCTGGGAAAACATGGGCCTGAAAAACTCCGAACATATCGGGCGCATCATCGTGCACCCCGGCAATTCGGACATCGTATGGGTGGCGGCTATCGGCCCGCTGTGGTCAGAAGGCGGTGACCGGGGTGTCTATAAAACCACGGACGGCGGCAAAACCTGGGAACAGGTGCTGAAAATTGATGAACACACCGGCGTGAACGACATCATCATGGACCCACGTAACCCCGATGTACTCTACGCCGCTGCCTTCCAGCGTCGTCGCCATGTATTCACCTGGGTGGGCGGCGGCCCGGGATCGGGTATATACAAATCCAAAGACGGCGGCAAAACCTGGACCAAAGCCAATAATGGCCTGCCACAGGTGGATTTAGGGCGCATCGGGCTGGCTATTTCACCCGCCAACCCTGAAATCCTCTACGCCATTGTTGAGGCCGCACAGGGCGAGGGCGGTTTTTTCAAAAGCACGGACCGCGCGGCCTCCTGGGAAAAACAAAGCAGCCATACCACCAGCGGCAATTACTACTGCGAACTTTTCCCGCATCCAAGCAACCCCGACGTGGTGTGGAGCATGGATGCCTTTATGTCCTGGACCAAGGATGGTGGCAAAAGCTTCCAGCCCTTCAACGAACAATGGAAGCATATTGACAACCACGCCATGTGGTTCGATCCCAAAGACCCCAACTACATCCTGAACGGCAACGATGGCGGCATTTATGAAAGTTTTGACATGGGCAAAACCTGGGATTTTAAGTCCAACCTGCCCGTGACCCAGTTCTATCGCGTCGCAGTGGACAATGCCGAGCCTTTTTACAATATTTATGGCGGCACACAGGACAATTTTTCACTTGGCGGCCCATCGCGCACCAAAAACCAGCACGGCATTATGAACCACGATTGGTTCATCACGCTGGGCGGTGATGGTTTTGAAAGCCAGATTGATCCCGTAAACCCCAACATCGTGTATGCCCAACTGCAACATGGCGTTATTGTACGCTATGATAAAGCCAGCGGCGAAAGCATTGGCATCCAACCCAAGCCCCGCGACGGCGAATCACAATTCCGCTGGAACTGGGACTCACCCCTGCAACTCTCCAACCACAAAACAACGCGCCTTTATTTCTGTGCCAACAAAGTGTTCCGCACCGAAGATCGCGGCGACTCCTGGACAGTCATCAGCCCTGATCTCACACGCCAAATTGATCGCAATGCCCTAAAAGTAATGGGCCGCGTACAAAGTTTTGAATCAGTGGCCAAAAACGGAAGCACCAGCGAATACGGCAATATTGTGGCGTTTCACGAAAGCCCATTGGATGCCAATTTGATCTATGTCGGCACGGACGATGGCCTGGTTCAAATCGGCGAAAACGCTTCAGAATCAGGTGGTTGGACAAAAATAGAGTCATTCCCCGGCGTGCCGGAACTGACTTATGTCAATTTCCTTTTGGCCAGCCAGCACGACAAAAACACAGTGTATGCGGCTTTTAACAACCACAAGCGCGGCGACTTTAAGCCTTATTTGCTAAAAAGTACCGACAAGGGTCGCAGTTGGTCGAGCATTGCCGCCAATCTGCCCGAACGCGGCTCTATATACTGCATTGCAGAGGATCACGTAAACCCCAATCTCTTGTTCTGTGGTACCGAATTCGGTTGTTATTTTAGTGTGGATGGCGGGAAGTTTTGGAAAAAACTGGGTAGTGGCCTGCCCACTGTTGCCGTAAAGGATATGGCCATTCAAAAACGCGAAAACGACCTTGTTCTGGCCACTTTCGGGCGCGGCTTTTATGTGCTGGACGACTATTCACCCCTGCGCCAACTGAACGACAAAACAGCGGAGCAGCCTGCACAAATTTTCCCCATCAAGGACGGCCTCGTGTATGTGGAGGCCCTGCCCTGGGGCCTGCGCGGAAAGGCATTTCAAGGTGCCTCTTTCTATACCGCACCCAACCCGCCTGTAGGTGCTACTTTTACCTATTTTCTGAAAAATGATTACAAAACGCGCAAAGACCGCCGACGCGAAGCGGAGAAGAAACTCGCCAAAGAGGGCAAGGACATAGCCTACCCCAGCTACGCCGATCTGGAAAAAGAGCGCTTGGAAGAAGCACCTACGCTAAACTTTACCATACGCGACCTGAGCGGCAATATTGTGCGCAAACTCAGCACCAAGCCTTCAAAAGGGGTAAACCGTATTACCTGGGATGGGCGTTTTCCTACTAAAACACCCATCAGCATGAACACACCACCCGAAAACATTTTTGGCAACCCAGACCTTGGCCCGCTTGCGGCACCGGGTGAATACACCGTTTCTATGTCGCAAACCATTGATGGCCAAACTACTGACTTGATCGCGCCACAAAAATTTCGCCTCAATTCACTCGGTGGTGTCACCCTGCCTGCTGCGGATAGGCCCGCACTCACGGCCTTCCACAATGAGGCCAACGAGCTGCAACGCCAGTTTTCCGCCGCCACGGCCACGCTCAACGATGTGAACAACCGCCTGCTGTATATCCGCAAGGCAATTGAGTCCACACCTGCCCCCTCCAATGAGTTGATGGTTGACGTGCGAAACATACAAAAGGCTGTTCGCGACCTGCAGATGCGCTTTTATGGCGATGGCACGGCCAGTACCTTGGACAAAACTCAGCCCGAAACGCTCTCAGGGCGTATTAGCGGGGTTACCTATGATATTTGGTCCAGCACCTCCATGCCCACCGCCACCCATCGCGAGAACCTGCGCCTTGGCCGCGAGGGCCTGAAAAAAGTGCTGCCTGAACTCAAACAACTCTCCGAAGTGACACTAAAGGCATTGGAGAAAAAACTTGAAGAGAAAGGAGCGCCATACACTCCCGGTCGCGGGATAGGTAATGATGAGTGATGAGGGATAAAGAATGAGAGATTGACTAAGAGCATGAGTCATCCCTGATTTTTAGCCGGATTCCGCTGAAAAAAGTCCGAAAAAGGTGCGTAGCACCATAATCTTTGTATAGAGAGGTGTCCCCAAGATTCATTAAGTGCGTAGCACTGGAATTTTTGCAGCATTGTCCATGCAAGTTCCGGTGCTACGCACCTCATAAATCATTGATTGTTCGGTGCTACAAAGATTTTGGTGCTATGCACCTTGCGTCACAAACTCCGGGATGACTCATATTCACCTTCTATCTATAGTCAACGCAAAGTGGTTTTGAATCACTCGCGTCTGTAAATCTTTAAACATCAGGTAAATAAATCCTGTAAATCTTCAACAGCACTCAAATCCTGGTATAAAAGGCATGGGCCGAAACTCCCGCACTTCTCAGGAGATCAGCCCATGCACATAAAGATGATTTTTGATTTGGGTTTGGTTCACAAAAAGGAAGTGAGCAACTAAATATCCTACAAATTTCACTTTAAGCCGTATGTATTAGGGGCAAACCTTGATCCAGACAACTTTACACCATTCCCTTTTTGGGTACGAAGCAAATAGCAACACTTAAAAAGAAGCATAAAGCCGTTTGGAGGCTCTGTGATGGAATTGACTTGGATTTTCTTGTCTGGTACAAAGATGGGGTATGTCCTGGTGTGATTTCAATAACACTTTTGAGCAAGTTTTTACACAAGGAAACAGCCTTAACCGTGGCCATCATCACAAAAACTGGTGAAAAGAAAACCCGAAAAGTTTGGATCCGTGATGCTGACATGACGTTGGGACCAAACGGTAGTGTACCCTGACCTTAGGAATACATCTATTTCGATGCTTTTAAGACCACTGTGCGAAAAATCTCCCCAATAGTCATTGCACCAACCATCAGCCTTGTAACGCAATATATTGCTGTTAGTCTCCATGCCAGCCCTTATGGGTTTACTGACCAGCTTGCCCCTTATCCTGTCGGTGCTGCTTTGATACACTGTGATGCTATTCTTGGAGATAACACCTTCATTACCAGTTGCTTCTATGTAGGCAAAAGTTTCTGCCATGCTATTATCATGGCTGTTTTGGCCATTGCCCAACAAAGATGTTAGGGCTTCTCGGTCAGGATTGATCATTTGATTACCCTGTCCATCCAAAATAATACTGGTATTCCCCCGTGCAGCGCTGTTTTCGATGCGATCCATCAAATAATCAACAAGGGCCTTGTTGTCGTTGATCTTGCTGGCAAACTGCCGTGGGGGTGTAGGGCTTAGATCCGTTTTTTGACAGGCGAAAATGCTCATCGTTAAGGCAAGGTACAAGATCAGGTTATGTAACTTTTTCATGTGCTAAAGGAATTGAATGGTAAATATGTTAATGATGCTACAAAGGTGCAGGGGGAGGGATTCTAAAAAAATAACACTTTTTTGAATAGATTTACATAATTCTTTATAGAAAGGATTGAATGACTCAAGTTGCGACCTATTCCTATCATTTAGGCATTTGTCATGCTGATATAAGCATCGTATAGGTCACAACTTGAGAGCATGTCTGGGATTTTCTGCTTGAGCTCACGTTTCGCGCAAATTTGGATGACTTTTTAAAATT
>CAZIKN010000037.1:0-45617 GCA_964539805.1 uncultured Saprospiraceae bacterium
AGGCCATAAAGAGGGTGCACCGCTTCAGGCTGGCGGCCAAATGGGCCAGAAGGGGGCAGCCCGTCCAACTGTCCCACATCCACCTTGGCCTGAGGGCGTTAGCCGATGCCATAGCCACACTGACTGGCGTTAGCGCCCCGGAAGCGCTGATCCAATACTATCCTGATAGGGATGATGCCGGGCACGATGCCATGGGAAGTGCCTGGCTGCGCACTGCACGGGTAGTGGCCATTGCGGATGAGCCTGACAACAACCGCTTTCTCATCCGGGATGAAGCCCACCCGGAACACACTACTTATCTGTGTTATGGCCTGCCTGAGCGCAACGAAAACTTTATGCCCACCATTCAACTGATCCGCAAGGTATTTGGGTTTCCAGTTACGCTTAACCTGTTGGATGTGAGTGTGGACACCGAAGGTTTTTATCTGCCAAGGGCAATAGTGGTAGAACCGGACTACCTCATGGATGTATCTGCCATTTCAGAATGCTTTAGGGATACCGGGCCGGATCCCTATACTTTTTTGGTTAAAAAATTTATCCCTTATGAGGTCACGGATCCCCAATTGATCGGAAATATTGCCAACTTCTTTTTGGATCGCTTATTGAACGATCCGGAAGCCGTTTGGATGGATACTTTCCGGGAAACCTTCCAACTTTATCCCTTCGCCTTTGCGCCGATGAGCGATGCTCAGGTAAAAGACATTTCGGGAAAAGCGCAAAAACATTTTCTGACCATAAAAAATATGGCCGCCCCAAAAGGCGGGCTTGAAAAAGAGGGCATTGAGCGGGAAGACTGCTTTCTGGAGCCTGCTTTTTTTTCAGAACAATATGGCCTGCAAGGGCGCCTCGACCTCCTTTACCACACCGCAGAAAAAGCGGCTATTGTGGAATTAAAAAGCGGAACTCCCTATAAACCAAATAGTTATGGCATTTCAAGAAGCCACTTTACCCAAACCCTTTTATATGACCTGTTGGTGCGCTCCGTATTTGGTCAACACAGTGATCCGGTAAAATTCATCCTTTATTCCGGCGCTGATGTCAATCCCTTGCGATTCGCACCCACCATAGCCCCCGAACAATGGGAAGCCCTTCAGGTACGCAACCAATTGGTAGCCATAGAACGTTTATTGACCAAGATAAAGCCCGGCGATGTAAATGTCCCGGTCTTTGCCAAATTACGCGCCACCGGAAATGCCCCGAGTTTTATTGAACGAGACTTTGCCCGCTTTGAAACGGCCTACATCCAACTCTCCGAATTAGAAAAAAAGTATTTCAATGCTTACACTGGTTTCATAGCTCGCGAACACTGGCTGGCGCGCATTGGAGAAGAAGGCAGCGATCAATCCTACGGACATGCAGCACTCTGGCGTTCGTCCTTACAGGACAAATTGCTCAATTTCAATATTTTAAGTCATCTTGAAATTGCCGAAAACCGAGCCAATCAAGCTGATCCTGTTATTGTTTTTCAAAAAACAGCCCAAACGCACCCTTTGGCAAACTTCCGCGTGGGCGATATTGCCGTGCTTTATCCGGCCTTAGATGAACAAGATACCGTATTGCAACATCAGGTGATCAAATGTACCATTATCGAACTGACACCGCATCGCGTCACGGTACAGCTCCGCTTTCGACAGCACAACCTGCGCCCTTTTGAAGCCGAGGGGCTCTGGTGCCTTGAGCCTGACCTCATGGATACCAGCTTTGCGGCCATGTACAGGGGGCTTTTAGAGTGGGCAGAGTCCAAAAAAAGGTCCGTAATCCTACCTTTTGGGGGCATTCTGCCGCTCCAATCAACAAGAAATGAGCATCCAGAACAGGATGAACGCTTAGATGAGGGATATAAATTGGCCCGCGAAACAACTTCTGCGCAAAAATGGCAATACTTGAAAGATTTCGCCCGTACGCATCGGAAATTTCCAACAAATGCAGAAAATGTCATGTGGCAATTGCTTCGGGGTGATCAATTTATGAACTGCTCATTTAGGCGACAGCATGCCATTGACGATTTTATTGTTGATTTCATTTGCCTCCAACACGGCCTGATTATAGAAGTAGATGGAGATCACTCCCACCAATTGGAATATGATGAAGCACGCACTGCTATCCTGCGATCAAAAGGATATGAAGTCATTCGGTTTTCAAATGAACTCGTATTGCATCAATTGGATGCAGTGAAAAGACAATTAGCCGAGGCAATTCGGAGGCGGATGTTCGACCCCACCCCCGTCCCCTCCCCGGTAGGGAGGGGTGACACTCCGCCCTTGAGTTTGATGGATAAGGTATCGAATCAAATTGAGTCTCCCCTCACTACTACCTCATCCCCCTTACCCCTCAAGGAATCCACTACGTCACCCCTCCCTACAGGAGAGGGGCAGGGGGTGGGGTCGAAAAACGCAAACAAAGACAACACTCCGCCCTCAAAACTGATGGATAACGCATCGAAAGGCATTCATCAAACACATACCGCTACCTCATCCCCCTTACCCCACAATGAATCCACTACGTCACCCCTCCCTACAGGGGAGGGGCAGGGGGTGGGGTTAATCTGGGATCCGCCCGGCACCGCATCGGAAGCCAATCACAAACTTGTTGACGAAACCCACACAACAATTTCATCCCCCTTACCCCACAATGAATCCACCACGTCACCCCTCCCTACAGGGGAGGGGCAGGGGGTGGGGTTAATCTGGGGCCCCCCCGGCACCGGCAAAACAAGCGTTCTCTTGCGCGACATGGTAGCCCGCATGCTCCATGATACCGAAGACAACCTGCTATTATTGGCTTACACCAACAAGGCGGTAGATGAAATTTGTGAGGCGCTGGATAGTATTGGCAATGATATCAGAAGCCAGTACTTGCGTATCGGCAGCAGGTTTTCTTGTGCGGAGCGCTTTCAGGAGCAATTGGTCAGCGCTAAAATTGCTCCTGCCAAAAACAGAACCGAACTCCGACAGGTTCTGGAGCAGCATCGAATTTTTGTGAGTACACTGGCTTCTTTCGGAAGCAATGAGGGCCTTTTAAAACTAAAAAAATTACATCGCCTCATTGTGGATGAAGCGTCACAAATACTTGAACCTCAAATTATTGGACTCCTCACACGCTTTGAACACTACACCCTCATCGGAGACCACCGGCAATTGCCCGCCGTAACGGTACAACGAATGGAAAGCACCCAAATCAATGACCCCGATCTGCTGAGTATTGGCCTTACGGATTTAAGAGATTCCTATTTCGAGCGCATGTACCGCACTTCTCAAGAAAATGGCGTTCGCGAACATTTCATGCGTTTGGATCGCCAAGGGCGAATGCACTCGGACATCATGGATTTTCCGAACCGTTATTTTTACGATGGCCATTTGCGGACTATTGCGCCCGATGGCCCTGATTTTATTCATCATCATCAGGTACGCGCACTGAATTATCTGCCCAGCGGCGATGATTTTTACCTTGAGCAGCTGCTCACAAAGAAGCGTGTTGTTTTTTTGCCCACTGAGCGTGATGAAAATTTGCTCCCGGGGCAAAAAACCAATAAGTTGGAGGCTGCATTGGCAGCGCGCATCGTATTGTTTTTCAAAAAACTATACACAGTAAACAATTTGAAATGGGATGCCGTGAAAACCCTTGGCATCATCACGCCCTGGCGTGCGCAAATTGCCCAAATAAGGGCCTCTTTGAGCGAGGCGGGTATAAATCCGGATGACATAACAGTGGATACCGTAGAACGCTACCAAGGGGGCGCAAGAGAAATCATCATCATCAGCACCTGTGTTAACCACGAAACCCAACTCAGCAGCCTCGTCAACCTTAGCCATGAAGGTATTGACCGAAAACTTAATGTTGCCCTCACGCGCGCCCGTGAGCACCTGATTATGTTAGGAAACCGCACCATTTTACAACAAAATGAACTTTATGCGGCGTTTATGGAAAGATATGAGGCTCCGTAAAAACTTGGCCGCTCCCTTTTCCACCCCAAAAGGTAAAAATGTCCCTGCTTTTTTTGATCTGAAACCATTGGCTAAGTTTTCGTCCATTTTTTTATTTTTTTATCCTTCTTAAATGCAAAAAATGTTGCATTTTTGCTGCCAATCTTGCCCCGATAATTTTTAATCCCTGTGTATCCCCGCAAATTACAGTCTGTGATCTTCTAATCCGTCCATATCCGTTCACCTTATTAAATTATTTTTTGCTGATGAAAGCACTTTTTATCCACATCTTCATTTGCATTCTTTTTCCATTGCTGTCTCATGCTCAAACACAGGACAGCCTGAAAACCAATGCTTTACAATACAACACATTTGCTCCCGGCATGGTAACGCCACAATGGCGGACGGATGATCCGGGGCGGGCCATAGTCCCCGTATTCCACAGCGAAGCCGATGCGGCAGGGCGCTGCGACGGCATTGGCACCCTTCAATGTGGCGGCATTGTGCAGGGCAATACCGCCATTGCCTCCAACCTGTTTGCTAAAGCCGATTACAGTTGCATCAGCACTACTGATCCCTTTGATGGGCCTGACCAGGCTTATAAAGTCATTGTAAACACCAAATCAAGCATCCAGTTTGTCCTCGAAATACTGACTACAAGCATTGACCTTGACCTTATTTTGCTCAAGACCTGTACGACCTCAGGCACAGGTTCGGTGTGTGTCGGGGCATCCATTGAAAGCAATACAGCAACGGGTGTAAACAAAGAAATTTTAGACCTTAATTTGGATCCCGGCACCTACCTGCTTATTGTGGATGGCTGGAAACAAGGTCAACAGGGGGAATACAAAGTATCCATGAGTTGCAGTTGCACCTGTATAGAGCCTGCGAACGATATGCCAACGGGTGACAAGGTGCATTGTGATGATTTTAGAAATTATAACCTCAATAAACTCGCTGCCCAATCCAGCCGCTGGCAATTGTTCAATCCATCTAACTCGAACAACTTAGATGGAAACGTACTATTGGACGGCAACAACAAATATGCCCGCATCAATGATGGCAACGCCAATTCCTATGCTGACGTGGTATACCGCATTGGAAATGGAGATGCCACTACGGGGCGTTATCGGGCATCTTGGCGTATGCGCGTAGCGGCCAGCCGCGGTGGATATTTCAACATCTTGCACCAACTGCCCAACGCCTTCGGGAATGGCTTTTCGCTTGCCTATGAAGCCTTTTTTAATACTAACGGCACAGGCAACCTGATTTACTACACCGATACCGGCCTTAAAAAGGAAATCCCCTTCTTTTACCCCAACAACCAATGGTGCAATGTGGTCAATATCATTGATATGGATACCGACATTGCCGAACTTTGGATCAATGATGTCTTTGTAGGTTCCTGGAAATTCAGTTACGCCAGCGGGCCTGCTACCGGTAATACGCCCTTTAAAAAACTCGCGGCCATTGATTTTTGGGCCACCACCACGCCTTCGAATACCATACAGGACTATTGTATTGATGATCTATGTATCTGGAAAAACATCCCTAATTGCAATGGACAGGGTGCGGATAAGGTTTGTATAGAAAACAATACAAAAAGCAGCGAGGCAAGTGCTCGTTGTAAACTATATACATCAGATGAATGGGAAGACTGCCTGACCGTATGCGACTATGGTGGCACCTTTATCAACAGAGGAATTACTTATACCGGTAAGTTGGACATTTCTGATGAGGCGCCAGGGTTCATTCGTCGTGATCCATGTGTCGATAGTGTATACAAACGTAATGTCCCCTCTAATCTCTATGCGGATGTGTTCGTTTTTAACAAACAGGACAAAATTGCCATGAATGTAAATTTTGTTGCTCCGTCACCAGACCACCATCTGCTTGTCTTTGCCTGCAATACCCGTCCGGCCGGTACGTGCATCTATGGCCAAAAATGCCTCTCCAAAAAAGGCAATTATTATTTGCCCCTCACTTGCGACAGTATTTACTATATCGTTATCGTAGGCCCGCTTTCACCGACCAAAAGTTATCAGTTTAACATCATCCCCAATGGCCCTTGCGGCTCTGGATTTACGGACATCACAACCCCCTGTGAAGACAATTTTGTTTCGGAAACCAGGGTGTTTGCTGGCCAAACGACCAATACCAGTAATTTGCTCAACAAAACCAACAGTTACTTTACCAAATACGCAGGTACAAGAACATATAATGGAAATGAACGCATATACCGCCTGCCGCTACGCAATCAGGCACAGGTAGAATTTACACTGGTGGAAAAGAGCGGCAGAAAAATGGGCCTTTTCCTGTTCAATAACCTGTGTGGCGTGAACATGGATTTTTTTAGGGAAAAAGCCGCTACAAGTGACACCATCCGGTTCACCCGTTTTTTGCAGCCCAATGACTATTATTTGGTGGTGGATAGTGACAACTCAGGTAATAGTAACTTTGACCTGACCATCAAATGCTTAGGTACCGTAAAGAACCTGTATTTCATCAATGAAAAAGTAGAGGATTGTGGCTCTTTCACTGGCAATGACCCTATTGTCAAAAAAGGATTCATTGGCGATGGCGAATATTGCGGCTGTAAGGGCACCAAACTGCTTTCGTCCCATAGTGTTACATTCAATACGGGGCAATCCGGGCTCAAATTGTCTGCAAATGACCGCATTCAGTTCCTGATCCGCGACCCCAAGACAGGGGATTTTGACGGCACCAGCCATTTGTCAGAATATGTAATAGATAGCCCAAGGAAAATGACCATTAGAGAAGACGACCCCACGGATTCAACCCAATGCTCCTATATGCTTGGAGATACCTTTTATGTGCGCATCTACAACAAAGATTCAGGCAATCAGGGCTGGAAATTTGTACGCCCGGACTATCAGGAAATTTCTCCTCAAGGCCCCAACGCTAAAGATACTTTTCAAATAGCCGGAACAAGCATCATCACGCGGCTGAATCTGTTTGATTCCATTTCCAATGTTGTGTTCACTACAGAAGAGCCAGGGCTTTATCCCAGGCCGGATGCCCAAAATACCTCTTTTTATTTTAAAGCCAATCAAAAATGGAAAACCCAGATCACCTCGGAAAGCAGTTGGCCCATAAGCCTTAATGAATCTGAAACCAACAATGAAGACGGAAGCGGAGCCAATTCAAGGATTCTTACTGTATCCTTTACCACCAATCCTGACCCCAAGCCGCGTAAGGCAATCATCAAATTCATATCCAAAACGCGACCCAAGCTCATCTATCACTACATGCCGGTGGTACAGCAGGCCAACTGTAATTTTACGCCAACGGCCACGGTGTCCTTGAGCAGAAGTGGCGTATGCAGGGGCGATACGCTTAAAATAAGTGCCACGGTAAAAGATCAACAAACCGGCAAAGACATTTCGGATGCTTTTTCATACAAATGGAACAATAGCCGAACGGATCGGGTCTTTATTGATACCGCAATAACCGGCTCAAGCAAGTTGTACACCGTGACTGTCACCAGTCGCTACTGTGTAGATATTGCACCCCAAACAAGTCAAAAAACACTGGTTATCAATAATTTACCTGTTAACCCATCCAAAAATGCAAACACCGATGCCAGCATCTGCCCCAATACAAAACCGACACTTACCGCACAGAACAACGACAATGCCAGCTTGGTGGATATTGAATGGTACCGAGATACCTTTGCCACACAGTTTATCGGCACTGGCAGCTCCATTCCAGGCCCCGATGTACTTACGGTGCCGGGTCAATACAAGTACTATTATCGTGCGGTGTACAAAAGCGGCAGCCCTCGCTGCGCCAGCAAAACATTCCCGGCCAAAATCACCGTTCGTAATCCGCCCATTATAGCTGTCAAAAACAAGCAATGCGAGCCCTCGTTGCTGAGCTATCGTTTTGATGGCACCACATCAGCAGGCAGTGCGGTAAGCGTGATTACGGGCACTGGCACGGTTTCACCCGTTGTCAATGGCAATTTTAGCATTACAGGCATTCCCAAAAGCACCAACATCACGTTCCGCGTCACAGATGTCAATGGCTGTACCGCTACAGAAAATGTAGTCGGCCTGGCTTGTGAATGCCCTACCCCACCCGCTCCTACGCCCAATGCCGTGACACCAGTATGTGAAGGCAGCCCTTTGCCCCTTCTGTCGGTCACCGTTGATCAAAGCAAATACACGGTAAACTGGTATGAAGCCCCAACCGGAGGCCCCATAAAGGCCCCCAACACCCTGAGTTTTCAGCCAACGGAATTAAAAACCTATTATGCCGAGACACAGGATAAGTTGGCCACGCAGTGCGTCAGTGCATCACGCACGGAAATGATTATCCCGATCAAGCCCCGCCCGACCCTGCAAATTCAGTCCGTGACCTGTGACGATGACCGCGATCATTATACCGTACAAATCAAGACAGAGCCTGGCATAATCATCACACGAACTCCTGCCCTTGGCCTACTCAATGCATTGGGCAATGGCAATTTTAGCCTCTCAACGGTGCCCGAGGGCAGCAATGTGAAAATCACAGCCACCAACACAGCCAACTCCTGCTCACGGGACAGCCTCGTGGTTTCGCCCGAATGCGGATGCCCCTTCATTCCCTTGCCCGGTGGCCCTACGCAGCGCTCCATCTGTGAAAATGACTTTTTGGAGCCTTTGCAGGTCAGTGTTCTCACAAATGAAACAGCGGACTGGTTCAAGGAAAATGGCGATACCTTGTTGATTAACAGCAACATACTCAATATTTCCACAGGAGGAGAATACTTTGTACAGGCCAGAAACACCAAGAGCAACTGTACGAGCGAACGGAAAAAAATCACTGTTACCATTAACCCAAGACCCCGAATCAGCCTAAGTGCACCCCAGTGCGCGCCCGATTTATTGAGTTGGAGCCTGGAGTTTTCAGCCCCTGACGGCGGCACGCCAAGCCAACCCTCTCCCGGCGGCAACCTGTTCTCCGGTGCAAACAACAGCTATAGCATTACCAGTATCCCGAGTGGCCAAACGGTCAGTTTCTCTGTAACCAATACCGCGACCAGCTGCAAAAGGGACACCACCGTAAATGCTCCAGTCTGCACCTGCGCCTCCCTGCCGCCTTTAGCCGCACCGGGTTTTGTGAAAAATGAAGTGTATTGTCAAAATGACACCATACCAACGCTTAAGGTTAATGTGCAACCCGGCGAAACGGGCGATTGGTACAACACCCAAAACGAATTAGTGCACAGTGGCGCAGAATATGAAGATGCCCTCAAAGGCACTTACCGCGTTTTTAGGCGCAATTTGACCAATAATTGCGTCAGTAGTGGGTTTGTAACGGTAACACTCACGGAAAATCCACTCCCTTCCCTGGAAGTAACAGATAGTAAATGTGCCGCCGACCTGCAAACCTGGGAAATAAGCCTTAACTCCAATGCAGATAACATTACCCCGGATGCAGGTATAAAATCAGGTACCAAGCCTAATTACAAGGTCACGGGAATACCTAAAGATAAAAATGTGGAAATTTTGGCCACCAATGCCCTTACCGGCTGCGTGAACAAACAAACATTTGAAGCCAAAAAATGTGATTGTGAAGCTTTGGGCCTGATTCTCGCGCCCACCACAACGCAGGCCAACCCCTTGTCCATTTGCAGTGATGAGGATCTGCCAATATTGATTGTTGCCGTAAAATCAGGAGAAACGGCTATATGGTATGACTCCTTAGGCAAGGTATTGGCCCTTGATACGGTGAGGTATATGCCAGAAGCCGCAGGTTTGTTTTTTGTGGAAGCCAAAAACAAAGCCAATGGTTGTAAAAGCAACACCCGCCTCTCCTTCCGATTAAGGATCAATCCGGCACCTGTTTTCTCCATCGCGGATACGGTGTGCAATGCCGCTTTGGACAAATACAACCTGAAAATAAAAAGCAGCATTCCGCCAACCATTTCCCCCAATTTCACCCGCATCAACAACGGCGACGGCACCTTTAGTTTTGTCAATGTACCGCTCGGGCAATTGGTTAAGGTAAATGTGCGGGTGGTATCCACAGGCTGCGATACAGAATTGCAATTCCAGAAAAACGAATGTGCCTGCCCGAATTTGCCTGCTCCAGGCAACCCAATTGGGGCCACGATATGCAAGGGCGCAGCCATACCTTTACTTGAAGTAAGCGTGAGCGACCCCTTAACCCAAACAGTGGACTGGTTTGATGCCGCGAGCGGCGGTAATTTCTTAGATGAAGGTCTGAGCTATAAGCCATTGACGGCCAATACCCGGACGTATTGGGCGCAGACGCGATACACACCCAACTCCAACTGTATCAGCGCAAGTAGAACAGCTGTTACCCTGACCGTTAACGAACCTGTAATGGTCAATGCTGGTCTGGATCAGGAAGTGTGTGACGGAGAACCGGTATTCTTGAAAGCTACGGTTACAGGCGGTATAAGCACAGGTAGCTGGAAAGCCGTTTCCGGCACTTTTGAAAACCCCAAAAGTCTGGAAACCAAGTACATACCACAAAAAGGCATTACCAGCATCACCCTGACCTTCACCAGTGACAAACCCGCTGGCCCATGCCCCGCAATATCGGACAACCTTAACATCAAAATCAAAAAAACACCCGTGTTGCAACCTGCCACCAATGTGTGCAGCAAGGACAAATTAACGTACACCGCCACTTTTAGCACGGATGCGGACTCCCTAAAACTCAATGCTGGCACGCTGAAATTCTTAGGCGGAACCCAATGGGAAGTCAGCAACATACCCAAAGACAGCAACCTTGTGGTGGTCGCTATGGACAGAACCATCAGCTGTCCGGCTACGTTTACCATTGCCACCACTGGCTGCCCCTGCTCGCTCATCAATGCGCCTACCGAACCCAATAATCCGACCGTCTGTCCTGAGGCACCCAAACCTTTGCTGACCGTGAAAGTGCCTGTAGGCCAAACCGTGAATTGGTATGACAAACAAATAGGTGGCACCCGATTATTGGCCAATAGCCTGAGCTATCAGCTTTCTATAGCAGGGGTGGTATTTGCCGAGGCCCAGGATATTGATGCCAAGCAATGTGTGTCCGCAGGACGAACTCCAGTTTCCCTTAACTTCAAGCCTGTTCCGGTGGCCAACGCAGGTCTGAACAAAAGTATTTGTCCGGGCAAAGAGACAACCCTCAATGCGGAAGGTCTGGCAGATACTTATCTTTGGAGCAATGGTGCAACAACACAGGGAACTACCGTCAGCCCCGAAACGGATCGTTTTTACTACCTGACCATAACAGTGGATGACTGCAAAGGCACCGACTCTGTGTTCGTGGATGTCCTAAATGCCGTGAATGCGAAAATAGAAACGGTGAGCGAGATCAAATGCTTTGGCGAAAAAGGCGAGATCAGGGTAGTCGCCTCCGGTGGTCAAGGTGGATTCAAAGCCCCGCTTTGGAGCACCGGCGAGAATACCCCGAAAGTGACAAAGGAAACCGGTATCTATTCCGTTTTGGTGACGGATGAAGCCGGTTGTACGGACACAGCCATTTATTTCCTGCCAGAGCCCGAAAAAATCATCCTTCTGGATAGTATTGTCAAGCCCGAAACGGGTACTTTGGGTAACGGCTCCATTATTGCCAACTTTAGTGGCGGTGTAAAACCCTACACCTATCAATGGTACACCAGCGGTTTTGAAATACCCAACCAGACCAACAACTTTATCCTGAACAGGGATACAGGCGAATACGTGATTCGGGTAAAAGATAAAAATAACTGCATTTTTGAACAAAAATTCAGGATACGACGCATCGTAAGCGTACACGAACCGGAATGGGCTCAGCACATAAAACTATACCCCAACCCTACTACAGGAGCTTTGACCATACAAATGGATATGCCTGATTATCAGGATATTAGGATTAATTGCTTTGATGCACAAGGACGCTTGGTGAGTATAGAAAAAGCCGCCTCCGCGAATCCGAACAGCAGGGCTTTTGACCTGTCGCACTTGCCTTCAGGGCTTTACCTTTTCCGATTCGGGATGGGGCATGAAGTACTGACAAGGACGGTGGCGGTGCAGAAGTAGGGGGGGATGAGGTTTATGGCGGTTTACGAGCTTATGGAGAACATAAACCTTATAAACCTCCATAAACTATCCCCCCTCATTTCAAAATAGCATTCCCCACAGCGCATTCCATGCACCTTTTGGCATCACAATAGCGTGTTTTGAGGTGTATGAGGGATTGTGTTTGATAGGCATTGGAGCATTTCTGGCCAAGGGCCAGCCAGCCATCCAAAAGCGCATTGGTCTCAGCAGGTAATTCTTCCAGCAAGGCCAATGCGCGTTTTTGATACGCTTCATTGTCCTTCAATTTGCCATATAGAAACAAAAAAGGGATGATGGTATTGATAACAATAAGGTGCACAAAATCCCGCCCCAATGTTTTTTGCCGCTTTGCAGTGGCCTTGTCCAATTGAAAATGGGTGTCCCAGTATGGGCTGGCCTGTACGGAAAATAAATTTTCAAGCTCACGCAAACTATTAGATTCCAATATTTTAGAAAACAAATGTGCGCTTTGGTGAACCAATGCGGCAAACTGCGCCAAACGTACCGTGGGAAAATTTGCAGGTCGCAAGCGCAAAAACTTCCACTGGCTCGCCGACAAAGGGGTCAATTCATACTTGCCGCGCAAGTGACGGTACTCTCGGGCAAGTAAATTGGGGTACTCTTCTTCAAATTTCTCCTCCAGAAAGCCTGCCTGTCCAAACAGAAGCGCTTCCACCTGCAACAGGTTATTTTTGTGTTTAGCTAATAAATGCAAAGGCAGCGCACGCGCCAACGCTTCAAAAGGCTCGGCATTCACTTTTAGCCCAAAATTGCGGGCCAGCGTCCGATAAAAGGCTTCTTCCCAGTGTTGCCCCGTTTGTTCCAAGGCTATAGTTATGGCATCTGTTTTTTGCTCCAAGCGCTCTACCAACACTCGATCCATCCAGTTAAGGCGAACAATATCAGGCACTTGTGCAAAAAAAGACTGACAAGGAATCCATGCCTGCTCGTGTTCTATCTGCTCATAATAGGCCAAAATTCTGTCCGTTACACGGCCTTTTAATTCCATGCAGGGAATGCGTTCGCCATTGGCACGAAGGATGGGAATGTCTTCTTCCCATACAACATGCAACACAACATTGTCATAGGCCGGATCATGGTCATGCCCATGCGTGATCCACTCGGAGGAACGCAGGTGCATCTCCACGTTGCCCGCCCAAACCGTGTCGTGAAGGCGAAGCCGTGCATTAAAAAAGTCAGGACCGGCATCTGTATTCATTTCGCCGGGATGTAGGATTTCAATGGGTAGCCCTTCGGTTGTGTGCAGTTTATGATGGTCAAAACGTCGGGTGCGCCAAAGGAAATGTAGGAATGATTCGCGCATTTGTCATTAATTTGGAAGCAAAAATAGCGAATAGGCAAAATATATCCTACATTTTTATCCAAATTTTAGCGTTGCCCGCAGACTTGGAGAGTTTTTCTCCGTTCTCATCCAAAATAAGCGGATGATGATAAAAGTATATGTCCATAAAACGCTGCTCGCCCAGGCAATCGGCCAAAAACAATTGCGCTTGTGTGGACGGCTCAAGATCAGCCCCCCGGATGATGTGCGTAATACGCCAGTGCAGATCGTCAGCCACAGAGGCCACCTGATAGGCTGGTACGCCGTCACGACGCCGCACCACAAAATCGGGCATCGGAAATCCTTCCGGCGTTTTGATGCGCCAGGCCACATCGGACATATCCAAATCAAGTCCCTGTTCTCTAAATTCAGGCGGATATTGGCCATTGAAGGGTTTAAGCTCGATGCGTGATTTGCGGCAGGCAAACAAGAGACCCGTAGCGCGCAAGCGATCCAAAAGGCTATGGTATAATTTGATGCGATGCTGCTGTGACCAGTTGTTTTCAAAATCAGCACGATCCCTTGGGCCTTCGTCATAATCAATACCACATTCGCGCAATGTTTCAAATATATTGTCCACGTACTCCACGCGTTTGCGATCGGCATCGAGGTCATCAATGCGCAGGAGCAAGGTCGCTCCTTTCTGGCGTGCCGATTCGTGGTTCAGGCGAAAATTAAGGATATTGCCTGCATGAAGGAAGCCCGAGGGCGTGGGGGCCAAACGCAGCCGGCTTTCGGGGCCTATAGTTTGTTGGAATATGTCGAGTTCCTTAAAGATCATTTATCATCATTCCGGCCAGCACCTCTGCATTGGCGCGGGCATCAAAAACAGCCAATACTGGAATTTTAAACCCTTGGATCACAACACTTTCTATATAATCTCCAACACCCACTTTTTTGTTCAGTTCGTAGCTGCGGCCTGATTCTTTGTCTAACAGATACTGTGCTATGGTTTTTTTATCGGGGTCAATGATCCAATATTCCGGCACCTGATGTGCCGCGTAATCATCAAACTTGATTTTGGTATCCCTTTTTATGTTTTCACTTCCCGGCGACAGTATTTCCACGATCAGGTCCGGGATGGGATAAACGTTCATCTTGGGGCTAAATTTGTCCGCTTTTTCTTTGCCCCAAAAAGCCAAATCTGGTTCGTAGTCATTCCTGGTCATGCCTACAAGAGCCTTTTCAATTAACACCTTACCCTTCTCTCGAATATCCACGAAAAGGCTCAAGGCGCGGTATAATTGGCCATTGGCTTCATTGTGCTCATGTGCCACTGGCGAATGCATCACGATCCTGCCATAGATAAATTCCGCTTTTATATCCTCGGAAAGCCATTCCCTAAAGTTGATGCGTTTGCGCTGTTCATCATCCAGCGCAGTATGCAGCTCCTCCAAGAGTGCAGGCAAATCCGGCACTTCGAGCAGGCTTTCTTTTAGTGTGGCATCAAACATGAGGTATAATTTTCAGGCAAAAATAAGCACTATTTCTTTTCAATGGCATTACCGCTGATCAAATTTCCGAAGAAAACGGCATTGGCAAAAAGTCGGTTGGTACCGTACCAAAACGCCCTGAAATTGGGATTTATACTAAACCCTATAATGCGCCCACGCCCGATGCCACCCACAATCACGGCAGCAGCATTGGGCACCAAAGGTTTTTGATTGGGATGCAAATAACCTGCCAGCAAGGGGTCGCGGGTGAAGGCCACCGGCGTCGCATAAGGGTTTTTGGAAGGTTCTACATAAAGGGTATCACTCAAAAACACCGCAAGTTTATCCCTTTCATATCCAAAACATAGCGGATGGGTACGATCCATTACGGCCTCAAATATGGCACCTGGCTGATTCCGGGCACCCAGGTCCTCCGCGATATTGCCGTAAGCTTTTCTTCCGGGCGCATCACCCGGCGTATTGCGAAACTCCAAAGGCATTAGGCCCGAACTCTTCAACCATTTCAGGCTGGCTCCTGTGGCTATGAGCGTTCCGCCCCCACTCACAAAATCCCGCACGCGCTCTATGGGCAAGCTGCCAAAACTGCCATCGGCCAGCACCAGCACATTGTATTTTTGCAAGTTTAAATCCGCCGCACGCCGCACATCTACCAGGGTTACGGGCAGGCCATAACGGGTATCTAACAAATGCCAGATTTCACCCGCTTCCGCCACATTAACACCCTGGCCTGTAAGCAACAGCACCTTTGGGGTGCGCAGCGTGGCAAAAGCAGCCGAGCCAAGATCCGGCCCGTTGGGGGTTAGGCCATTACTGATTGGGGTGAAGGACAGATCAACACCTGTGTTTTGCAATTTCTCCAGCAATACTTCCGGCGTAAAGGCTTGATTTTCAGAAAAAACTACAATGCTACCCGCCTCAAACTTATGACCGTCAGTCTCAAAGGCTTCTGTAGCAAGTTTAACACGAATACCAGCCTTTTGCAATTTTACCAACAAAGTGGGTACAAGGTAATCCACCGCAGGATAAACGTATGCATAAGCCGGTTGGGCCATAATAAAGGGCGGATTGCGGCTTACCATTGCAATGCCCGGCTCCTTTGGCATCCAGCGACTATCCAAATCCTTGGCGCGCACGGGCGACCACTGCAAACCGTATGCATCAGGGAGAGTCCAGGCTGATATATCATAAAAAACACTGTCCTGAAATTTGGTCTGCCGTTCAAAAATACCACGTATCAGGCGGTATTGCGCCTGTTCGCAAGGCACCCAAAAACTGGTGGAGGGATGATATGTCTGGCCATTTAGAACAAGTTTGTCCTTTAACATGCGCACATCAATACCATGCGACATCAATAAACCCAGAAAGGACATATTGGCTTCATCGCGGTTAATATTGCCAAAAACATATCCTTTTACATCCTCCCGGCGCGCCTCCTCCACAGCCGTCCGATAAAAATCACGCAGGTAAGTGTTTAGCTCCGTGCGCATTTCCTTGACAGCCTCCAAGGTAGAAAACGATGCAAGCACCTGATTTCTAATGGAGTAGGGAAAAGTTAAAAGACCGTTTTCTGTTTCTTGCGCACTTCCCCTGCTACTGCCCTGCTCAAACAGGATACCGATACAGCCATTGACATCAGGATATGTGGAGCCTTTGCCGTAGTAGAAATCATCAAAACTTTCTCCTGTAAAAAACAGGATGTTTTTTTCCGAGAGCGCCTTTGCATGGTAGCTGGCTATTTTTGCCGTCAATTCCTGATTGCGGGCGGGCGTGATGGGGTTTACCCTTGAGGGCACTCCCGGCTGAAAAAAGAAAGTCGAATTGCTGCCCATCTCATGGTGGTCAGTGAGCACATTGGGTTTCCATTCCTGCAAGATGGCTACTCGGCCCCTTGACTCCGGTTGCTGCATCACCAACCAGTCGCGGTTAAGGTCAAAACCATAATGATTGGTTCTGCCTTGTGGCCAGGGCTCATTGAACTCATCTCCCGCCGGATCATGGCTGCCGTTTTGGCTTCTATGACTGTTGACCCAACTGCTAAAACGCTGTAAACCATCAGGGTTAAAGCAGGGATCCAACAGAATAATGGTGTTTTGCAGCAATTGTTTGGTTGCTTCTGATTGTGCTGCCGCCAGGTGATAGGCCACTACCAAGGCCGCATTGCTGCCACTTGCCTCATTGCCATGGATGGAATAACCCATGTAGTTTACCGCCGGCATGTTTTGAACATCTAATTTGCTGCTGCGCTCAGGATCCATCACCAAAAGCCGCTCCTGACGGATGCGCTCCAATCGGGAATGGTTGGCCGGATCCGTAATGATCAGGCATACCAGGGGCCTGTTTTCATGGCTGCGCCCATATTGGCGCAGGGTGATGCGCTCGCTCACCCGATCTAATTCACGCATATAGGCGAGCAATTGGTCATGGGTTGCATGCCACTCCCCAACTTCATAGCCCAAAAATTGGGCTGGTGTAGGTATGGCTGGATCGTAGGATGTGCCCGCAGGCAAGTAGTAATTCAGGTCATTTTTTTGTGCAAAGGCCGTTATGGCACTAAAAATTCCTATATACACAATGACAAGAGAACGAGATAACATGGTCACCAAAAGATTAATTTGGCGGTGAAGGTAGCACAAACACTATGTATATTTTACTTTATAGTCAACGTAAAATGGTTTGGAATCTCCTCACGTCTGTAAATCTTTAAAAATCAGGCAAATCAATTCTGGCAATCTTTAATATCACTTAAATCCGGGTATAAAATGCTCAAATTCGGTTATTACTTCCCAATTGCAAGTGTACAGCCTCCAAATATGTCCTTCCAATAGGCAATGCAACACCCGCAATTTCTATTTCATGGGCTGAAAAAGCACGGATTTTATCCGCATTGACCATGTAAGAGCGATGAATGCGCAAAAATTGCGGAGCGGGCAAAAGTTGCTCCAGTTCTTGCAAACTGATCTGCGTGAGAAAATGGCGATCGGCAAGGTGTATCTTGGCGTATTCCTTCAGGCTCTCCACATACAAAATCTCGTTTGGCAATACGCGTACTTGTTGTTTGTTAACCTTAAAAAGCAAATGATGCCCTTCGTCAGAAGCTTTGAGCAAGTCGGCCCGCCGTCTTAGCTTATCTGCAGCTTCACAAAAACGGGCAAAATCATAGGGCTTGAGCAAATAATCCACCACCTCAAAACGGTATCCTTCCAAGGCATATTGGTCATAGGCCGTGGTCAGTACGATCATTGGCGGATTGGGCTGAAGCGCCAAAAAATCAAGCCCGCGCAGTTTGGGCAGGTGAATATCTAAAAAAACAACATCCGCACTGTGTTCGCGCAGCCATTCCATGGCATAAATGGCATCCGTACAATGCCCTGCCAGCCTCAAAAAAGGCAGCTGCCGAATATAATCGCTCAGCAGTTCAGCGGGCAACAGTTCATCTTCAACGATCAAACAACTAAGCGGGCTATGATGTGGCATGGGACAAGTTAAGCTGTAGTGAAACGATAAAACGATGGCCTTCATCTTGAATATCTAGACGGTGTGCATTAGGAAACAGCAACTCCAATTGACGCCTTATATTGCGCAACCCTGTTCCGCTCACATTGTTGTCCAGCTGATTTTCAACAGGTTCGCAACTATTTTCGATATAAAAGTACATTTGTGAGTGGCTAATATTGATTTCCCATTTGATCCAAATGTCATATCGGCTTTCCCCTGCGCCATGCTTCATGGCATTTTCAAAAAAAGGCAGGAGCAGCAAGGGGGGAATATGCGTTTGTGGCTGGTCAATGTTTATCGTTTCTTCCACACGCAGCCTTGCTCCAAAGCGAAGCCGCTCCAAAGCCAGATAATCATGGATAATGGAAATCTCTTTTGCTATCGCAATAGAAGCAGCGCTGCCCTCTGACAACATATAGCGCATGATTTTGGACAAGCGCATAACCACATCTGCCGTTTCAGGGGCGTTTTTCCTGGCCAGGGTGTATATATTGGTCAATGTATTGAACAAAAAATGGGGGTTGGTCTGCGTGCGCAGGGCATGTAGCTCAGCCGTCGTTTTTTCCAGCAACAAGGCTTGTTTTTGCAGGGCAAAACTCATGTACTGCTGTGCAAAACGCAGCGCAAGCACCAAAAACAACACCAACGCAAGGTCAACAATGTGCAATAAAAAACGGTATTGATCCCAGAAGTCAATCGTGTTATCCACAGCGTAAAACCATGGATAAATCACATAGAACATTTGAATCCGCGCAAGGCATCCTGCCAAAAACAGCATAAGCACCATCTCCAATACCCAACGCCACCAATTCCCCTTTCCCAATACCGGAGTGCGCGCCAGCACTGCATACACAAGTGCTAACTTTAGCGGTATTTTGATGGCCTCAGCAGCGTAGGCGCGCTCGAAAAGCAGGTCATACCTGCCTGAAATAAAGCCCATTGCGCCCCAATACACCAACCAAAAAAGCAAATGCCGCAGCCAACGCTGTTGTTGAAAAATCATAACACAAAGGTACAGGTAATGATGCAAATACCAGAAAACACCCGAACGGTGCAAAGCACTTTAAGGGCGGAGGAAATGCCCCTTCAGAGAAAAGCCTCCCGCCATGATCTCGGGCCAGTGCTCCTTTGCTCTGTCTTGCAATACCCGCACACCAGACAGCAGGACAATCGCATCGCTTATGAATTACTATATTGTCCCCCTTTGTCTCCTCTTTTGCTGCGGCCCCGCTCAGGCCCAAACCCAATTCACACCATACCTAACTGCACCGCTGGGCACCGCCATTGGCGATAGCCGAAGTGTGAACATCGTTGACCTCAATGGTGATGGCTTAGATGATGTGTTTATCTCCAATGGGCCATCAGGTGGGCAAAACAACCAGCTGTTCATCAATCAGGGCAATTTACAGTTCAAACAGCTCAGTGGTGACCCCATCGTACTGGATCAAAGCCCTTCAGATGGGGCCAGCTTTGCCGATGCCGATAATGACGGTGACCTTGACGCCTATGTCGTCACCTGGTACGGTGTGCCCAATTTTTACTATACCAATAATGGTAATGCCACATTTCAGCACCTCCCGGATGCCGTTGCAGGCAATGCGGGTACTTATTCTGAAACCGCCGCCTTTGGCGACTACGATAATGACGGCCTCGTTGACCTCTATTTTACCAACAGCGATGGCAATTTTCGCAACTACCTGTATCGAAACCGGGGCAACAACAGCTATGAACTCATCTCGGCACCTTGGTTAAATGAGGCCAAACCAAGTCGTAGTGCCAACTGGGCTGACTATGACAATGATGGCGACCTTGATCTTTTTGTAGTCAATGAAGGTGCCACTAATACCAACAGCCTTTTTGAGAACAAAGGCGGCGGCAATTTTCAAAAAATCACCACGGCCCCCATCGCAACCGATACGTGGAGCGGTATGTCCGCCAGCTGGGGTGATGTCAACAATGATGGTTGGTTAGATCTGTTTGTAAGCAGCACGGAATATTTCAAGCCTAAAAACAATCACCTGTACCTCAACGATGGCAAAGGCGGCTGGCTCAATGCGCCTTCAGGCCCCTTGAGCACGGATGGCGGCTGTTCTTATGGCTCTGCTTTTGAGGATTATGACAATGATGGCGATCTGGATTTGTTTGTTGCCAATGGCTATTGCACGGGCCAGATCAACAATTTTCTTTATCTAAATGATGGAAAAGGCAATTTTAGCCGTGACCTTGGCAGTATCGCCAACCTGCAAACGCCCTGTTCCTTTGGCACGGCCTGGGGCGACTTGAATGCTGATGGTTTTCCCGACCTTGTTGTGGCCACCTGCAAAAACAGTAATGCAAGCCCACAGCCCGCCAATCATGTGTTCATCAACAATGGCAATGGCAATCACTGGCTCAACATTCAGCTCAGCGGCGTAAAAAGCAATCGCGCAGCCATAGGCGCCCAACTGCGCGTTTGGGCTAAAATCAACGGCCAGCCCGTGCTGCAAATACGCGAAATCAGTAGCCAGACGGGTTATTGTGGCCAAAACAGCCTGTCGGCCCACTTTGGCCTTAAAGATGCCATTGTGGTGGACAGTATCAACGTGCGCTGGCCTTCCGGCCTCCGTCAAGTGCTGCTTAATGTGAATGCCAACCAAACCTTAAAGATTACAGAAGGCGTCAGCACGGTAAAACAACCACTTAAAGATCTTGTCCAGTTGGTCGTTTCACCAAATCCCATTCAAAATCAACATCTTGCATTGAGTCTGACAACATCTACTCCCTTGTATGCTGTAGTTTTCCAATTATATGATTCTTCAGGCCGCGTTTGTGCAGCACAACAATTGCCACAGATAACCATTGGAAACCACCATTTTGAGTGGTTTGTAGGCTCATTGCCGCCTGGGATGTACACCCTGAAAGGTTTTACAGCAGAAGGGGAAATAATTGCCGTTAAAGTGATGCGCTGATAGTACTTTTACAGGGTGTCACTTTGATGACAAAGCATCAGGGTCAACTGTTTGTTTTGTGGATTTTCAGGATAGTAGCCTTACCTTTCGGCATCCATTCATACAAACAGTAACACACCATGAAATTCATCATCAAATCCACATTTTGGATACTATTGGCAGCAAGTTTAGGCTCTTGTGTGGCCAAGAAAAAATTTACCAAACTACAAACGGAACTGGCCCTTGCAAAGGCAGAATTGGCAACCGCTAACAAAGACCTGGGAAAATGCGGAGTGAGCCTCAATGATTACATGAACAGGTTGTCCTTGTGCGAACAAGAACGCTCCAACGCCAAAAATGCACAGCGTATTTATGAAGAGCAAACACAATTTCTGAAATCACAACTAACAGATTGTCAGGAACTTAGAGACAAACAACTATCCCAGGTGGGTGATTTAACCAAACTAAACAAATCAGCCAATGACAATATCAAGGAAACCCTCACGCAATTGGAGCGAAAAGATAAATACCTGATGCTGCTACAAGCGGCCAAAACACGTGCGGACTCTGTCAACTTAGCCCTCGCAGTAAACCTGACCAGCGTATTGCGCGATGGCATTGAAGACCGTGACATAGAGGTAAAAGTGGATAAAACAGTGGTTTTTGTAAACTTGTCGGACAAAATGCTGTACCAGAGCGGAAGTGCCAATCTGACGCCGCGCGCACAGGAAGTGTTGGGTAAAATTGCCCAGATCGTGTCCTCTCGCCCCGAACTGGAAGTGATGGTGGAAGGTTACACGGACAATGTGCCCATCAAGAACCAATGTATGGACGACAACTGGGACCTGAGCGTAAAACGCGCCACCTCCGTAGTGCGTACCCTGCAAACCCAGTATAGGGTGGATCCTAATCGCCTGATTGCTGCGGGCCGTGGGCAATACAACACCCTGGCATCCAATGATACAGATGCAGGCCGTGCCACCAACCGCCGCACGCGCATCATCATTTTGCCAAAATTGGATCAATTTTATGATCTGCTGGATCCAAATAAGGCGGCAGGGAAGAAATAGACCTAATTTGTAGCATAAACTATTCGGCTTTTACACTGATGGTAAAGCGCTCGTCACTGATTTCTCCCCCCTCCCAGGGTCGTCTTTTTACATAAGATAAAAAGCCTTCGCCTTTTTGCAGGGCCTTATACACGAACTGGCGTTTGCCCCCGGCACCTGCCAAGGGCCTGTCAGTGGGTGATGGATGGACAAAATCATCCGATAACAGGGATAAAAAATTGGGCTGATCCGTGACCAAAACCCAGATGTAGCCCGTAGTAGGGATTTCATCCAAGCTTATTTGAAGGGTATCCCCTACCCTGATCTGTAAATCCTTGTTGTGATGGCTGTGATCAATTTGCATCATAGTGTTTTTTGCCATATTGGTAGAAGTAGGCGTGCTGCAGGAAAACAGCTGCAGCACGCCCCACAAAATTAGCATTTTACCAGGCATACGCCTCATAAATCATGTTGTCGCTTTCTTTGCGAAACTGAAAATTGCCATTGGTCTGTCGCGCACTGGCAGCCAACATGTTCAAAGCCATCAAGCCTGACTCGGAGGCAGGATTGATCCTGCGCCAGCCTTCGTTGTTGATGTGAGCCCAAGCATTTTTATCCTGATTGATCGTCCAAAGGCCGGTTACTTTTTGGGTAGCCCAAACAGAGGCACCAGCGCTAAGTGTTTCACCATCACTGCCTTGTGCAAAAGGAGGCTCAAGTGCCGGGCGAGCTGCTGCATCGCCTTCTGAAGCCGTAAACGAGGCCGGAGGTTGCATGGTAGGTGCATTCCCCGCAGATAGTTCTGATGTATGCTGAGCCGCCTGTTGAAGGGTAGGCTTATTTTCTTTTGCCATAATTATAGTTGTTGATATCCGATGTTCTTATCGGCATGATGAATAATTGGGTGAATGAAAAAAGGTGGGTATCAGGCGTAAATCTCTACGATTTGGCCATTCTCCAAACGAACATTGACCGCAGCATTTCTGTTTTTGGCCGAAATAAGATCCGTAAGGATACTGAAGAACGCATTGTGGTTGCCAGGGAAAATTCGCTTCCAACCTTCGCCTTCAATCAAAGCCCATGCATTGTGGTCTTGGTTGATGGCCCAAAGACCTTGTACCCGCTTGCCATTGAACCAGCCGGAATCAACAATGCCCGTAACGCCCCACATGCCATACAATTCAATGGAGCATTGACCATAACCGATGCGGTAAAATCCACTTTCACCTCGGCCAGTACCCCAACTGTTTTTGGCAATCCAGCATTGCTGATTATCATCATAACCTACAATAGCCACACAGTGCCAACCAACTGAATTGCCACTTACATGACGATAAACACCACTGCGATAGCTAAAAAAGTCCTGAAAAACCTCAAAACAAGCAGATACCGGGCCTCTATTGGCAATCCAGTCCTTTATGGCTGCCGCTCCGCTTATGTTTTGAAAACCAGCAATGCGTACTTTTTGGTTCTCCCAACCATTGGCCACTGCACATGCCTGTTGGGAGCCGATATAAGGAAAATAATTTTCCAGCGCAACGCCAGTGTTTTGAACAGCCGTGAAAGCCGGAGTGGGCCACCAACCATTCTGACATCCGTTGGGGTCGCCTTTGAGGCAGTAGAAAAGATGTGACTCTGAAAGATCAACCGCATAAGATGCCCCTTTCATAATGCGGGTCATGGACTCTACCACGGCCAGCGCGCCAAAAGCAACACAGGAACCGCAGCCTCCCTGATCCCTAATTGGTGTAACATAATTTTGTCCACTGACATTGCGCCAATCTTTTGATGGAGGGTAAGCCGCTGCCGAGCCTCTGGCAGCCATCGCCTGATGCTCGGCCATCGCCGCCAATCGGGCGTTCTCTTTTTCTGCTTTGGTGGGTGGCGGGCCTGGTAATGCCGCCCCTAATAATGCGGAGAGTTGTGCATCGGAATAACTCTCAAAACCAGTGACTCCGGCAACCCATGAGGCATTTTGCTCAACGAGTGCTGCCTGAAGGTCTTGTACTTTCAATGTGGCCATGTGAAAAATTGTTGTTTTTAAAATAAAATGGAAAATTTAATGATTAATACTAATCATTTTCGGTGCAAAATTGGAACTATTAGCCCGCTAATCACTGGAAATGAATTGGAAACGCTTGGGAAAAAAGCCCTAAATGTTTGGGAATTGGAAAAGTGTGCTTATCTTTGGGCAGCCAAATCCCAAAAACAACATTCCTAATCTTCAACCGTACTTCAACCATGAAAGCATGTGATTTTTCTGTTTTCTGCCATCTCTTTTCTGAATTGCACCACAAGGCCTTTAATGAGCCGATAAGCCACCTGGCCCATGGCAAGGCACAAGCGCTCAGCTGGATGATTTTTGAAAGCACTGGCGAAAGTATTAGCTACAAGTCATTGAGCAATTTCACCACGGCCGTGCTCACCAACACACCGGAGAAAATAAATCCCAATGATTTTACCCTGGCTATTTTTGTAAAATTTGTAAACCCCTCCTTGGCAAACAAGGCCAATGGGGGTGTTGCCTGGTTCCTGTATCGGAGCAAGTGTTTGGGAAATGCAACTATGGGGCTAAGTAATGCTACATTGGCACCGGAAATATTGACTATTTAATCTCTTTGCCTGCTAAAATCGTCTTAATTACCTTTGCTTTTAGCATTTGCTCCGGAGGACACTGTAACAGGTCTGTATCCAAAACAATAATGTCCGCATACTTGCCGGGCGTGAGGCTGCCTTTGTCTTTTTCTTCAAAAGCAGCGAATGCATTCCATAAAGTGTAGGAAAGCAATGCCTCCGTACGGGTCATTTTTTGGTATGGGAAAAAGGCCATGCCGCTGTCCGTCCGTTTGCGGGTAACTGCCGCATAAAGGCAGGGCAAAGGATTTACCTCTTCTACCGGGGCATCCGTGCCATTGGCCATGCGGGCACCTGAGTCTATGATACTGCGCCAAGGGTAGGCACCGGTTTTAGCGCGGGTTTCACCGAGGCGCTTGACCACAAAAGGGGCATCACTGGTGCAATGCACCGCTTGCATGGAGGCTATGGCCCCGATTTGCTTAAAGCGCGGAATATCTTGAGGATCAACATGTTGTGCGTGTTCTACGCGCCAACGCATATCCTGTCCGGCTGTCATATTTTGTTCAAAAACATCTAATAATTCCCGGTTGGCCCTATCTCCAATGGCATGCACACAGTATTGCAAGCCGTATTGTTTGCATACGGCGGCGATGGCCGCAATCGTGTCCACAGGGGTAGTATTTTGCCCAATATGACCGGGCTTATCGCTGTAGGGCGCAAGCAGCCAGGCACCGTACGAGCCCAGCGCGCCATCAAAATAGGCTTTCACCGCGCGCGAGGTAAAAAAGCCATCACCGAGGCCTATTTGTGGGTACTGGCTCAACTTGGGATAATCCGCAGCAGCAGGTTGGGCCACCATTGCCCAAAGGCGCAAGCCCAGTTTTTTTTCTTCGGCCATCCGGCGATATTGGCCTAATTCCCAAAAATCACTGCCAGCATCCTGAAAAGAGGTTATGCCCAATTGAAGGCAATGCCTTGATGCCAAGGCTATACTTTCTTCAAAAGCAGCCACTTTTTGTGCTTCAGTTTGGCTCTGTTTCCAGGCACTCAACGGTTTTTCTATCA
The DNA here is from genome assembly GCA_964539805.1 of uncultured Saprospiraceae bacterium. Taxonomy (GTDB): domain Bacteria; phylum Bacteroidota; class Bacteroidia; order Chitinophagales; family Saprospiraceae; genus M3007. The sequence continues at coordinate 25,905 of CAZIKN010000037.1, forward strand.
GGTTCATGGCATTTTCCTCAAAAACACCAATCGCGCGCCCTTGGGCATCCCGTACAATGCGTCCGCCCTCGGGGTCAGGCGTATGGGCATCGGCATCTATCCAGGCCAACTCCATCGCTTTGGCATTGGCGATAAGCGCATGGCCACTGGCATGGTAAAGTACCATTGGGTGATCAGGCGAAACGGCACTAAGGGCATCATGGTAAGGATAGCCATTTACGTTTCTGGCAGGTGTAGCATCCCATTTTTCCTGATGCCAACCCCTCCCCTCAATCCATGTTCCCGGAGCAGCATCTTTGGCCTTTGCGGCGGCCTGAAGGACTATTTCATCCCAGTTTTTACTGTATAACAGGTTAAGGTTTTTGAGGCTACGGCCCAAACCATTAAAATGTCCATGCCCTTCAATAAAGCCCGGCATCACAAACTGCCCCTCCAAATCAAGCAGTTGTGTGTGTTTAGAAGCTAATTTTTTGATTTCCTCATCCTGACCCAATGCCAGTATGCGGTCGCCCCCTATGGCTATAGCAGTGGCCTGGCTGTAATTGCTATCAGCCGTAAACAAATGGCCGTGAAACAAAATAAGTTCGGGAGCGGCCTGCTTGGGTCCGCTGGCACAGCGGGCAAAAGCAAGGGCAAACAGAATGGCTATCGGTGATCTGGAATGACGCATAAGGAAAAAATATGGTGGACCGGGACATGCTTCATCCCAGTAGCCACAAAGGTACGGCGGGCATGAAGTTATCAAACCCGGCTCCGACCTAATTTTTCCCTACAACACAAACAAACGCCTGAAGTAAGCCATAACCAAGCCAAAAAGCATTAAAATTGAGCCAATCCAGACCAAATTGATACCCGGAAATACAATAGCTTCCAGTACAATAAAGTCCGAACGCTCAACATTGCTGGCTATTTGCAAGGGTAGGCGGCGCATTTCGGATGTGTTCTCTGCTACACCTATATATAGTACACCAGCCTGAGGATCAATCCTTTCAAATCGGAAATGCAGGCCAAGTGCAGCAGCCTCATCCTTCAAGGTCAATTGTTGGTTGTTGCGGATCAGGTAAACAGGCGTCGCTTTGTCCTTTCTACCATCAGGCGCGGTTATTTCAAGGCCCGCACCCACCGCAATATCATTGTTCTCAGGGGTGTAAAGGGGATGCTTGATGTCCTTTACCACCTGGGCAAAATGGATTGTGTACCCCTTATACTCAAACGTTCCACCCTCTTTCACCCCAAATTCCTGATATTTCAAACCTTCTTCAGCTTTAAAGGCCTGAGCCATGGTAGCTTCCGTCAGGCGGATTTTTAAACGCAGCTGACCTATCATGTGTGATACTGAAAACGCGCCCTGACCCGGCCTGAAGTACAGCATAGGCACCATGGGATAAGCACGGTCACTACCCTTTTCAAAGGCTCTGATTTTGAGGCCAATGGCGAGATCTCCATTTTCCGGCTTATAATCGGGATGTACCGGGCTTTTGGTCACTTCATCCACAATCAACCATTGCTTGTCCAAAAAGAGTGTATCCCCTACAAGCGCCTCATAATCAGTCCATTTAATACTATCCTCCATTTGCTTAGCATACTCGGGCTCCAATTCTGATTTGGGCAACGAGGACACATGGGTAAAAATATCATGATCCCAATAATGTTGCGTGGAAGGATTGCTGGCCACAATTTTTTCAAAATTGCGGTCATACATAACATTGGGGTAAAGGGTAAACTGCTCACCTGTAGGGTTACCTGCTGTGTCCCTGCGCTGAAAAACGACCTTAAAGGTACGGGTCTGGCGTTCAATGGTATCGGACAGATAGGTGGCCGTCAGGTTGCCCTTGATGGGCATGGGTGCTTCTTTCAAAAGGGTTACGTTTTTGCCCAATCGTTCGGCATCCATGCCTTCCACCAGGCCTTCCATGGCAAAACGATTGGACGAAATCCAGGTTTTGCCCAAACCGGTGCTCAATATGCCCAACAGCAGCAATCCAAAGCCCAGGTGGGATACAGCGGAGCCTGCAAGTTTCAGGTTACCACGCAATATTGAGATAACATAATCTGCATTGGCTACCACGGCAAACATACCGGAGAACAAAAAGGCATACAACTGCCACGCATTAACGTCAATCCATGTTTTGTTGATTACGGTAAGCAGGGCAGCGCCAACCGTAGCCAATGCCATGTGGGTCACAAATTTTTTCCGGTAAGCGGCCCAATTGCGTTCATTGTAGCGCATAAACTGCGCAACGCCCGTGAGTAGGCCAATAAACACTGCAATCCATAACTGATAACGATTGTGGTGCTCTACCGGATCCTTTAAGGCCCAATCTGTACCAAAAATCTTGTTGAATACGGGCAGTGAGGTGGCAACCGTAATCAAAACAGAAGAGAACAATAAGACCAAGGCTCCGATGAACATCCAAAATTCTCTTGAATTTATGCTTTCTTCTGCTTTTTTATTGATTTCTGTATGCATTTCCGCTCTTTCCACCCCATCATGCCCCGCCACAAAGTTTATCTTCTGATCTACGGCAATATACACATCCGGCACTTGCTTATAGGTCATACCAAACATAGCGATAGCACCCAGGGTAAACACGGTCATAAACAAAACCAATTGGAAACCAAGCCCCATCTCAGTAAAACTATGCACGGAAGACTCGCCCAACACTCCGCTTCGCGTCAGATAGGTAGAGTACAAGATCAACAGGAAAGAGGCTAAATAGAAACCATAAGTGCTGCGTATGCTGTATCCCGTAGAGCGGGCCACTAAGTTGGTATGTATGCCCGCTATCATAATCAACCACGGCACAAGGGATGCGTTCTCTACCGGGTCCCAGGCCCAATAGCCTGCAAAAGAAAGCGCTTCGTATGCCCAAACACCGCCCATCAAAATCCCCGTGCCTAATATGGCAGCAGAAAACAAAGCCCAGTTTAAGGCCGGGCGAAGCCATTCCCGATGCTCGCGCAGCCACATGCCCGCTACCGCAAACGCAAATGGCACAATGGTGGAGGCAAAGCCAAGGAACAAGGTTGGCGGGTGAATGGTCATCCAATAATTTTGGAGCAACGGGTTAAGGCCATTTCCCTTTATTTTTTCCAAATAATTGGCTTGTGCAAAAATGGGGGCATCCATGATATCGCGCAATAAGTCAAAAGGGCTTGCTCCTAAACGGAAAGCATTAAAATAAATACCCAGCAACATGGAAGCAATAAATGTCTCCGCAAGGGCAATGACGGTCATCACAGGAGCCTCCCATTTGCCCGCCCGCCACATCAATACGCCTGCCAATACCACATGCCAGAAGCTCCAGAGCAGGAAACTACCCTGCTGCTCCTTCCAAAAGGCAGAAAACACATAACGGGTAGGCAGATCATCCGATACATTAGCCCATGCATACTGGTATTCATACATTTTACCCGTAAGGATCACAAATAAAGTAGCAATCACGCCAATAGTGGCCAAGCCATGTAATGCAAAAGCAAAACGCCCCAGGTTCAACCAGGGCCGCTGCTCCTTCAATTGACGATTTTTAGTGGCCAGAAAAAAAGAAATAAATGATAAAAGGCCAGCTGCGAAAGAAGCAACCACGAACAAATGGCCCCAACGGCCCGGCATCAGATTCTCGCCTATATATTCCATGAACGAAGTGATTTTGAATACTGAAAAACGCCCAACAAAACATATTGGCCTGTCAAAAGTTGACAAAAGGCAGACTATAGAAAGCGTTTTGCCTTACGCTAACGAAAAATCCATGCCGAACGTTTGGGCAAAGATAGAAAGAGTTTGGGCGGCCAGTTCTTCTTTTCTCACAATGAAATTTTATCGTTACTATAGTCAACGCAAAGTGGTTTTGAATCACTCGCGTCTGTAAATCTTTAAAAATCAGGTAAATCAATCCTGTAAATTTTCAAAATCACTCAAATCCTGGTATAAAATATTGCTGCATCGCAAAAAAGGAAGGCTACATCAGGTGCGCCTTAAAAAAGAAAAGCCTCACCCTTTGGTGAAGCTCTTCTAACTGTGTATAGTGCTGTTACAGTCAAATGAATAGGAGCGCGGTCTTCAGGGCAAGCTTAAGTACGTCAACAGCGACATCTTCAAACTTAACCTTCGAAATTGACATCTCTTCGAGCAATTCGATTTTCAACTGCGCCCAACGGCCCTTGACCAAAAGTTCAAGGTCTTCGCCGGTTATTTTTTTATCAGCGGCCATTTCGGTGTATCTGGCCACGTCATTTTTTAGGTTTTGATGCAATTTTAGGGCAGCCTCTTCATAGTGTTTTTTCCTGCGCTTGATGAAGGTGCCAACCATATCAACAACTTGATTATCCAAATTATCAAGTGCTTCCCTTATATTGCTTGCTTGTTCAGGCATGATATTGTGTATTGTTTGAGAAGAAAACCTGTGTTATCCACAGAAATCCTGCATACTACTTCTTTTTAGCATTTTCTGCACGCTTGATCGAATCAAAGCTCTTGGTAACCTGCTTTGTGGATTCCATAATGAAATCCTTGTCCAACTTTCCCTTTTCCTTCCAGCGATTGAAAAAGGGAGTTGCCAGGTCATCTTTGAGAATCTTCCACATCTGTGCTATTTCCTTGTTGCGTTTGATACTTGCGGCATGTTCTTGCGCCTTGCCAAGCTCCATCAAAAAATCATTGGCGGCTTTCTCATTGTTGCTGTATTCTCCGGTTGCTTTGGCCATAAGTGCAGGGGCTGTAGTGCCCAGCGTTTTGGCATAATCTGATCCTGTTGGATCAAATTTTGGAGAACAGGATTGTGTTGTAGTAGCCACTACAAAACCCATCAAAAATAAGAACGTGACCGGTTTAAAGGACAACAATAATGCTTTCATAAAGAAACAAGCAGATTAAAAAAGTGAATGACTCCGTCAAAAACGGCAGCGAAGTTATGATATTTTATACTGTTTTGAGAAATTTTTTCCTCGAAAAATTTGAATAAGCCCAAGCCATCACTACGATACATCAGTACCTAGGATGTCAAAATGCATTAAAAATCCATCTAAAATACTTATTATCAGTATTTTAAAATTTAAAACTTCATTACCTTTTTACTCAAACGGCCACCTTTTGCATCAAAAAGATTGACAAAATAAATGCCCTGGGGCCAATTTGCTGCATCTATTTCCACTTGCTGCTCACCTGCTGGCAAACTACCCTCAATGATCTGACGAACCATGCGCCCACCAGCATCTGTAATCTCAATACGGATATCGGAGCGATCCTCCAAAACAAATTGCATGAAAATCTGGTCCTTTACAGGATTGGGCCAGACGGACAAATCACTCAACAAGCCCGAAACTTCGGGAGCTGACAGCACTATACCCGGGGGCAGGGGCACCTTTTTGTCCAAGAGCAAGAGGTATTCCCCTGCTTTCAGGCTTTGCGTAAGCGTAGTGTTGGCTACCGTAAACTCACGCCCTGTGTAGTAGTCATACCAAGTGCCGTTTGCAGGAAAACTTGCGGTCACATTCTGTTGTGAAGTCCCCACATTCACCATTAGCACAGCATTGAGGTTAGCGGAGTTGAGGCGAATGGTACGGGTTGATGTTCCCCCTATATTTGCCTGAAAATCAGTTGTTTCAAACACATCGGTGTTTTTGCGCAGCTGCAGCAGTGCTGCGGTCACATTATAGAGTCTTCTGCGGTTGGGCTCTTGCAAATAATCCCAACGCACAGGTTTGTTGGATAAGCGGCAATCATTTTTCACCGTGCCATCTTCACAGGTATTGATGCTAAAATCATAGCCTAATTCTTGAAACTGCCAGAGCATTTTTGGGCCAGGCACACAAAACAGGATGTTGTTGAGGGCTTCTATCCTGCGCGTGTACACAGGAAGGGTATTGATCAAATAGCCACCACTGGTAGTACCGGACACCCGGCAATCATAACCCATGCGCTCCTCATCATGGCTTTCGGCATAGCCAATAGCATGTGCCTTACCCCAGCCACGCTGTACATGTGAAAGCCAGCGCAAATCCGCATTGACGTTGGCACCTTTGGCAATGTCACGGAAACTGCCGTTGAGGTTGCCCCAAAGCATCATACCTGCTTCGGCCAACTCTTTTTCTTCTGTATTATCTGCAAAATGTTCCAGAATTACATAACATTTTGGATCAATAGACCACATAAAATTGGCGTACTCCTTCCAAAGGGCAACCCTTGTAGCATCATACTGGCCCCAGGCTCCCACGTTGCCAATGGTATTTTTTTGGGTAAATCCTTTTGACAAATCAAAACGGAAGCCATCCACCCGATATTCTTTTAGCCAGTATTCAAGACAATTTTTTACATACTCCTTGGTCACCGCACTTTCATGGTTAAAGTCGTTGAAAACATTAAATTCATGCTTTGCCGTAGGATTTAACCACGGATTGTCCGCAGAGGGCTGGTTTTTGGCCGCATCCCAAAACAACTGGGCCAATGGGCTTGTACCTGTGACATGGTTAAAAACGACATCCAAAATGACCGCAATATTCCTTTTGTGGCACTCATCCACAAATCGTTTGAACATTTCCGGCGAGCCATAATATTTGTCAAGGGCCTTGTGGAAAGAAGGATTATAGCCCCAGCTAAGGTTTCCGTCAAATTCGTTGACGGGCATAAACTGTATGGCTGTTACCCCTAATCTTTGCAAATAATTGAGGGTGTCCAGCATAGTTTGGTAGTTCCGGGTACTGATAAAGTCGCGAATCAGGGTTTCATAAATAATCAGTTCTTCATTTTTGGGTCGTTGGTAATTGGTAGCCGTCCAGTTAAATGCAGGTTCGCCGGGGCGTATGACGGATACCATGCCCGTGGTTTTTCCAGTTGGGTAAGCAGGCAGATTGGGGAAAGTAGATGCGGTAATAAACCCATCATTGCCCGGATCCAACACCAATGTGCTCAGGGGATCCGCAAAGCGCTGGACACCGTCACTGAGGTATTGAAACTTGGTATATTGGTTTTCAGGGAGACCCGTGATGTCAATCCACCAGGTATTGCCGTCCACACTGCGGCGCATTTGATGCTGCGAAGTAATTTTCCAATCATTAAAATCACCAATTACGTGCACGATCTGGCGTTTTGGGGCATAAAAGGCGAGGCGCACACTGGTACTGCTCAAATAGGTGATGCCAGGTTGAGTGCCTGTGGGTGGGTTTTCTGTAAGCACCGGACTTGCCACAAAATATTGAAAAACCGAACTGTCCTTTTCAGTGCCCGCCGTAGCGATAAGCATGACATCATGGAGCCCGGGAGCACCAGCGGTGATCGTAGTTTCGAGGTTAACCCCAGTAGCACTACCCACTTGTGTGCCGTTGTCATAAAGTTTCAGATCAGCTGATTTTGAGGCTGCTGCCTTAATGGCAATATTGGCCCCTGATTGGGTCAGCAAGCTGCTTTTATCTGGATTGATGAATTTGGTCTGTAAACTGGCACCCGCAGGGTACACGTCATAAAAAATATCGCCACCATCCGCAGCGCGGCCCACTATGTTGCCTGCTGCATTGCGGAAGACAAATGAAAGCTTAAGCACCTTCTCATTTGCCGGTATCCCATAAAATGAACGGATTTGATATGTTTTTTTCCAAACATTAGGGCTTGACAGGTTCATTTGTGCTTTTGAATCGGTACTTCCCCAGGTAGTCGCCACGTATTTCCAGTCTGTTGGACTGGTGCTTTTGTCCGTAATGACACCCATATGCGCATACACGGGGGCCACACCGAGTAACGCGCCATTACCTTTGGAGGCATCATAAGTGATGGTAACCAAGTCATCGGCTGTGGGGAAAACAGGGTCGCAAGTGACCTGGGCTTTTGTTGTGGAGGCCGGGAACAGCATACCGCACAAAAGGGTTGCCACCCAAAGCGTGGAAGTAAAAATATTTCTATACATCATAATTCAAGTATTATTTTAGGGCAAAGATAGTAAAACTATGATTGGCCGAGTGTCGGATACAATCCAAACATCAAAAATCTGTGCCCAGCGCAATATGCAGTATGGGTTTTTGCACCACCTTGGTCTCAATGCCCCAACCATAATCCGCCCGAACGTACATGCCAAACAATTGGGTACGCATGCCTACCCCATAGCCAGCCACCAGTGGGTCGCGGAAATAATTGACCTTTACGGCTACTGTTGGCGGATTGTACACATATATGATATTGAGTGGGTTTTCTCCGCTGTATGGGCTGCGTCCCTGCCAGGCAGTACCTGTGTCAAAGAAGCCTATGAGCTGGAAATTGCGCCAGAAATTGCCTATTACAGGTTTTTTGGAAAAATATTTAAAAATAGGCACCCGCAATTCGGCATTTAGCAGGGCAAATGAATTGCCATTCCGTATGTTCTGCCGGAAACCCCGCAAATTGGCGGCAAGCGCCTCAAAGGCAAAATTGCCATCACGCGGCACCGGTATGTTGTTGTTGAAGGAGGGGATGATCCAGTTTTCCACGCCACCGAGGTAATAGAGCACCCGCTCGGACCCAAATGTAGTGGCACCGCTAAGCCGAAAGGCAATGATACTATTGCGGTCAATGGGTTGATAATGGCGGGCATCCAGACCCAATACGGTCATAAAGCCTTTGTTGAGGCGCAGGCTCCAGGACGGCTGGGTATTGAATTCAAAACGCTTGACGGTTTCCACCCATACTTTTGCTCGTGACCCGGCTTTTATATTCAGGTCAATATTTACCGTGTTGTCATAAACCGCACTCAAGCGCAGCGAAGCGCGCTGCTCGGCAAAATCAGGGGCCTCCAAACTTTGCCTATCCGAACTGAGCAGAATGGTTTTGTCCTGTCGAAGAGTGCCCTGTGCCCTCACGGAGAAGAAAGGGCTGAACGGATAACTCAGCTCGTATTGTCCTAAAAGGGTATTGTTGCGAAACTGGAGGGTGTTGTTTTGTGCGGAATTGGTAATGGATTGCCTGTACATGGCCGCCCTTTTGTCAATACGACGCTTTTTGTTGGCATACCATATATAGTATTCAGCACCATTAAATGTTGTGGGCAGCCGAAAGCCCATTTCCACGATATGGTCTTCGAGTAAATCCTTAAAATTGGCCTTCAACAGGATTCCCAATGGTGGCATACGAAAACCTTGCGGTGTGCCGGCATAACTTTCCAAGCCCTCAAACAACAGGTTGTTGTCCATGGAGGTAGAAACATAATCCGTGCGAAAACGAAGGCGATAGGGAATGATCTGGGGTGGATTAAAGCGGATGACACTGTTGTTTTTAAAAAAATCCAGAGGCTTTTGTGGCTTCAGGATGCGCCGCTGTGGGGCAGGCACCGAATCCGGTTGCAGGCCCATACCAGTACTTATTTCCACCTCAGGCTCCATATTATCCGTATTGGGCCGACGTGTGGGCGAGCTTGGGGTTGTTACAGCGGGTCCGATCAGGTAGTCAGGCAGTTGGAATAACCAGCCTGCAGGTATTTCTGTCAGGGTATCTCTACGCGCCGGAATCAATTGAGCGGATGGAAGCGGCTCTGTTTTGGCATCCTGCTCAACACCAAACGATTCAACAGATGGCTGAACGGGTATGGGCAAATTGGCATCACGGAAGCTACGCTCCATAAATCGCGTCAAACGCACGGGTACTGGCGAGTTGCTGGTACTGTCTGCCTTTCCCATGCTGAATTTTCGGGCATAAACAATGGTTCTGTTGGATCGGGGTACAGACTCTATGATACGGCCCGCTCTTGGTGCGAAATGCTGCTCCCTTATGCTTCGATCATAATTGCTCATGTTCCAATAAACTGGCCGTTTTTTGTACACGGGCATGAATCGGATGCTGTCAATTTGGGTTGTATCAATATTTTTTCGGATGGTGTCCATGGGTGCGAGATAAAAAAGGGCTTTTTCCATGGGCCACTCCCCTGTTTTTTGGGTATTGAGGGCTTTTATTTCGGCCCCGTCCTTCATATAAAAAATGGCTTGGTGGTAGGCTATATAGGGTTCCAGATAGCCCCCCTTACGGTTTACAAAACCATTTTCATCACTCAAAAAGGCAAAATACGCGCTGTCCACACCAATCGCTCCCCATTCATTGGCCAAGGGCGTTTGAGTAACCCTGACCAGTTCCTTGCTGCGGTTTTCCAAATCCATGTAAAACAGGTCAAAACTGCCTATTGGCAATATCGTATCTATACGTTGCTGGGCAAGGGTATCCGCCATACGATTGCTGGAAAACAAAATGCCGCGCCTGCCCTCCAAGCGTACGACAGAAGCATTCAGGTCATCCCAGAAATCTTGCGTCAGGCGTTCGCTCTGGCGCATAACGGTGCGGTAAATGAACAAATCGGTGTAACCGCGTACCATAGCGGAAAGTACGAGCTCGGATGGCGAGAGCATATCCATGCTGTACACGCGCTGATATTCTGGCGAAAGATCTTTTTGTTGCTTTTTGCCCGTTTTGGCATCAATAAAGGCCAACTTTAGGACATCTCGTTGTTCATACAGTATTACCAATTGTTGGTTATCAGGACTCCAGCAGAGAAGTGGATAATTGGTTTCGCTATCGCTATTGAGGCTTTTTACCGTAGTTTTGACCGAAGTATTCTTTTTCTTTTTGCGATCGGAATCGTTCTTCCCCGCAAATTCGTCCTTTACTTTTATCTTGGGAGAGAAAATAAGGTCGGCACCACGACTGAGGTCGCGCTCGCCACCGCGCAGGATTTTTTTGCGCTTGGGGTTTTTCTCTAATTCCTGCAGGTACACTTTCCATCGGCCATTGTTGTGTGCAGCCCATGCCACCCGCCGTCCGTCAGGGCTGATTTTGACTTGGCTAAGGGGCAGGTTGCGCTTGTTTTTGATGCTAACCAAGCCTTTTGCATCCGGTGTTCGGGTTACTTTGGCTTCTTCTCGATAGATTCTGCTGTAATAATCGAACACGGTTTCCGTGGTGCGGCGATAGCCATTGCCGAGTACGTAGAGGAAACCGGCGTCCATACTGCGGTTGATGCGCGTGAGGTAAAGCAAATTGCTCACTGTCCCTTTGCCAAAATGTATCCCCACATAGTTCCAAAAGGCATGCCCTGCCAATCTGGGATGATGCTTGGCCAATTGGTCGAAGTTTTTGTAAATGCCTGTGGAAAGTATGTCGCGCAGGCGGTTGTCCAATTCCGTATTCCAATCATCGCCACAATAGGCTGCGAGGCCATTGATATACCAACCGGGCAAGTTCAACAATACGGCATTTTGTACTATTTCCTGCAAATTAGAGCCAAAAAGCATGGAGTTGATAAATACCCCTGCCATGCCTTCCCTGATTTGGGCACGTAGGTGCTGATGGTTTCCGTCAAAATAAACAAATACTTTATTGCCCACTACTTTGGTTTCACCGCTGCGCACCAGAAAAAGTTCATCTTCTCCGATATTGCTCTGGCGAACATCTGAAATATCGCTGAACACCAGCATTTCAATTTTCTCATTGGTCTGATGCTCAAGAAGTTGCTGCACTATGGGATAATCATATTCTGCCATTTGCAGCGCTGATTGGGCCACATTTCGGGCATCTCCGTACCAATAGGTGATAAAATTGGCCGTTTCATAAAGCACCCAGGCATCCGTCTGGCGGTGGTATTGCACGCGGTTTTTCCCAAAAGAGCTTTGGGAGGTAGTCTGAGCAGCCAGAGCATAGCTTAAAAAAAGGAGGGGCAAAAGTAGTATGTGTCGCATAGGCGAATATTTTGCGTAAATATGGCGGTTTCTATGGAAACGAGAAAAGGAAGTTTATGGTATGGTACATCAGAACTGAAAATAAATGAAGGGCTGTACCTCCGCGGACTTCATTTGCATCACCAATGCAACAAATAGCAGCACCACAAGTGCCTTGATCAGGAGCGGCGCAGCCGTAAGCTGTTTTTGCGCATAAAGATCCCATGATCTGGGCAGTAAATGCAGCCAGTACCCAAAGGCCATCCAGAAAATAACAGGAGCATAACCTACAAAAAATGCTCCAAACAGCTCCGGGTGAAAAGCATAAACCATTTGGTTCAGCATAGCCATGACACGCTCCAGGCCAACGGCACGAAAAAATATCCAACAAAAACAGACAAAATGAAAGGTAAAAAGCCCTCCAATAGCCTTGCGCAAGGGCCCTGGTGCTGTAGGAATAACTTCTTTGATCCATCGCTCAAGGGCAAGTGCCAAGCCGTGCAGCCCCCCCCAAATGATAAAACGAAGGGCCGCGCCATGCCACAGCCCGCCTAAAAGCATGGTCATCATCAGGTTAAAATAGGTGCGAGCCTTGCCTTGCCGGTTGCCACCAAGCGGTATGTACAAATAATCGCGCAGCCAGGTGGACAGAGAAATATGCCATCGGCGCCAAAATTCCGTAACACTCAAGGATTGGTAAGGAGCATCAAAATTCAGGGGAAACCGAAAACCCAACAGCAGGGCTAAGCCTATGGCCATATCGGAGTAGCCACTAAAATCACAATATATCTGCATGGCATAGCCATACACGGCAAACAGGTTTTCAAGCCCGGTGTACTGCTCCGGTGAATCAAACACCCGATCCACAAAATTTACACTGATATAGTCGGAAATAACCGCTTTTTTAAACAATCCGGTGCAAAACAGGAATACCCCCCTGCCAAAATCCTCCCTTGACACCAATAAAGGCTTGTGTATCTGGGGCAAAAAATCGGCAGCCCTTACGATGGGCCCGGCCAACATTTGTGGAAAAAAGGTGACAAAAAAGGCATAATCCAACATACTGTCCAATGCCTTCAACTCGCCCCTGTACACGTCAATAGTGTAGCTCAAGGACTGGAAGGTAAAAAAGGAAATGCCCGCCGGGAGGAAAATCAGGGCCGGGTCAAAGCTCTTGCCCGTCAGTTCGCACCAAAGTTCCGAATGCACATTGTACTTAAAATAAACGAGCATGCCCAAATTGAGGATCAGGCTGAGCACCAAAAGCCATCGTTTGTCGGCTTTGCTTTCCGCCTGTTCTATCCAGCGCGCCAAATGGAAATCCACGATCACGATCACCACGTGCAACAACCAGAAAATACCGGCGCATTTGTAATAAAAATACAAGGAAAACAGGGTAACCCAAATGATCCGAAGCCGCTCGCGCCCTTTCAACCATTGGTAAACGGCAAAAAAACCAATAAACAAAAACAAAAACAGGCCACTGGAGAACAGCAATGGCGCATCTTTGTCGTATGTTAATAGGGCAGGAATCTTGGAAAAGTCAAAATCAAACATATGCCATGATTCCTGTGTTATTTATGGATGCCACGATTGGATTATTATGATTATGAAGTATTTATATCAAAGGCCCTGCGGAAAACCGAGCCTTGTCCAATACAAAAAACGGGCAAAAGTACACACAGAAGAACAACATCATATTTTGACATCACAAATTATCCTTGTTTCTTTGCGCCGCTGTTTCATTTCCGATGGACTCTGTATCAAATTAAGGCAATTTTTTTAGATCAAATCATAATATTCTTCAAACCTAACTTTTAACATTCTAAATTACAACACACAAGAAATTATGGCTAGCATTTTCACCAGTATCGTAAATGGAGAAATCCCCTGTTATAAAATTGCTGAAACCGCCGATTACCTCGCCTTTTTGGATGCCCGGCCACAGGTAAAAGGACATACCCTCTGTATCCCAAAGAAAGAAGTGGACTACATCTTTGACCTTGAAGATCCACTGTTGGCTGGTTTGGTCGTTTTTTCCAAAAAGGTGGCTAAAGCCATAGAACAGGTAGTTCCCTGCAAAAAAGTGGGCATGGCGGTCATCGGGCTGGAAGTGCCACACGCACACATCCACCTGATCCCCATGAAAACCCAGGCAGACATTGCATTTAACAAAACACCACTAGAACTGTCCGCCGCTGGCATGAAAGCCCTCGCAGAAGTGATTGGTTCAAAAGTGGAACTCTAACACATGAACGATAGCAACACAGGCAACAGCCTCACTCAATCCGATCTTGACGAACTTAAAATCAGCAATCTTCGGCATGAAAAAGCCGTAAAGGAGCGCATCGTCAAGGATTGGCTCCCGCGTTACACTGGTATGCCGCTCAACCAGTTTGGTGAATACATCCTATTGGTCAATTTTAGCGGTTATGTCAAAAAATTCGCGGAACTCAATAGCGTGGAAATTAGCGGACTGGACCGCCCTATGCAGGCAGCAACTGCCAACGGAATCACCATCATCAATTTCGGTATTGGCAGCCCCAACGCTGGCTTGGTCATTGACCTGCTGGAAGCTATTCGCCCCAAAGCCGTGCTTTTTCTCGGCAAATGCGGTGGCCTCAAAACAGGCAAAAACCAAATAGGGGACCTCATACTGCCCATCGCGGCCATCCGTGGTGAAGGTACCAGCAATGACTATCTGCCCGAAATTGTACCCGCACTGCCAGCCTTTGCCTTACAAAAAGCGGTATCCACCACCATTCGCGACAATGAACGCGATTACTGGACGGGCGTGGTTTACACCACCAACAAGCGCGTATGGGAGCATCGTGAGGATTTCAAGGAACGCCTGCGCGACCTGCGCTGCATCGCCATTGACATGGAAACGGCCACCATATTTGTGGCTGCTTTTAAAAATCAAATGCCCGCAGGAGCACTGCTCCTGGTCAGCGATATGCCCATGACGCATGATGGCATAAAAACCGAGGCCGGCGATAAGGTCGTAACCGCCAACTTTGCCGACCTTCACCTGAAAATTGGTATTGACTCCCTCATGCAACTGATGAATCACGGCAAAACCGTGAAGCATCTTCGTTTTGAAATGTAAGCAACCATCAACTATAAACATTAGATGTCATTTGTATTCCCATATTTTCTTGCGGCACTGGCTACACTGGCTATCCCAATCATCATACACCTGTTCTTTTTCCGGCGCTTCCGGAAGGTGTATTTTACCAATGTCCGCTTTCTGAAAGAAGTAAAGGAAGAAACCAGTAATCGGCAGCGCCTGCGCAATCTTTTGGTACTGCTCATGCGCTGTTTGGCCATAGCCATGATGGTGCTGGCATTTGCACAGCCCTTCCTTCCGCGAAGTTCGGCAGTGAAACAAGGCCAGAAGTCAGTCAGCGTTTTTATTGACAATTCCTTCAGTATGAATGCTTTGTCACAAGATGCGCCTTTGCTGGAATTGGCCAAACAACGCGCCCGCGACGTAGTGAGTGCCTATGCTCCTGATGATGTATTCCAGATCCTGACCAATGACTTTGAGGGCCGCGACCAACGTTTGGTCGGAAAAGAAGACGCGCTGAACCGCATCGAGGAAATTCGAATTAGCCCCGCCTCTCGTGAATTGGGCAAGGTGCTGGTACGCCAGCAGCAATGCCTGGCTACCGGTAAGGCCGAAAACCGGGTAGCATTTGTTGTTTCTGATTTTCAGGAGAATATCTCCAATTTGACCACGTTCAAAGACTCCCTTCTGGAAGTCAACCTCATCCCCATTCGCTCCGTACAGGAACGGAATATTTCTATTGACAGCGCCTGGTTTGACAAACCGGTCCAAATCCTGCGCGAACAGTCCAATCTATTGGTAAAAGTAAGCAACCGCAGTGATGAAGCGGTTGAAGATGCACGCCTGTCACTTCGCCACGATGGCCAAAGCAAACCCATCGGAACCCTTAGTATCAGGGCAAGATCAAGTAAAATTGACACCGTTCCACTGACCATACTGCATCCCGGCTGGCATGAGGCCAAACTCTCGGTTACGGATTTTCCGGTGCAGTTTGATGATGACTATTACCTCTCCTTTTATGTTGCAGAGCGCATTAATATGTTGTCTGTCAACAATTTGCAAGGTAATAAATTTTTAAAAAATGCACTTTTAGGTGCCAATTATTTTCATTTGGATGACGCTGATGCCCGCGCCTTGGACTATTCCAAATTCCCCAACTACCAACTCATCATCCTTAACGAATTGCCCGTTATATCCTCAGGCTTGGCCCAAGAACTCCGCACTTTTGTGCAAAATGGCGGCAATGTATTGGCTTTCCCAGCCCAAACGGCTGATCTGAACACCTACAATGCCTTGTTACAGGGCTTTAATGCGGCTGGCATTGGCTCCTATGAGCCTACGCCACGGCAAGCCAGCCAGATCAATACGGAAGAATTTGTGTTCCGCGATGTTTTTCAGAACAAAGGCGCCAATCTGCGCCTGCCCTCCACGCAGGGCAACTTTAAAATAGCTCCTAATGCCGGTGAGCATATCCTGAGCTATCGCGATGGTTCGGCCATGCTCAGCAAAATTCCTTTTGGCGAAGGGGCACTTTATCTCAGCGCCGCACCTTTGGATGAAAAAATCAATGACTTGGTGCGCAATGCCGAGATCTTTGTACCACTCCTATTCAAAACGGCCATTGCGGGTACTAAAGGTCGTCAAATCGCTTTCACCATAGGAAAAGATGAAGTATTGGAAGCAGAGCACCGCATAGCCAGTTCCGGCGAAATGGTGTACAAACTCAGCCTTTCCAGGGATGACAACGGAAAGACAGCCGTGGAAAATAACCCTTCAGCAGCCAACGCCAACACTGCGGAATTCATCCCGGAACAACGCATTATCGGCTCCAAGGTATTGCTCACGCCTGGCACACAGGTGCGCAGTGCAGGCTGGTACCGTCTTGGCCTGAATGCCGATACTACCCTTGCTGAATTTGCCTTCAATTTTGACCGAAAAGAAAGTGACCTGCGTTATTTGGATGATGAGGCATTGGGTAAAGACCTGCCTAAAAACGTCAAAATTTTAAGTGGCAATGCCAAAACCAATTTCGCCCAATTGGTCGGTGAAGAAAACAAGGGTATCGTGTTGTGGCGCTGGTGTATCATTTTTGCCCTGCTGTTTTTGGCCTTGGAAGTGCTGTTTCTGCGTCTGTGGAAAGTGTAAAGGATTGGAAGGGTGGGTTGATACTATGACAGTATGGTCTCCAACCTCATGCCCCTTGAGCCTTTGAGCAGTGCCGCAGTATGTTCCAAATGCTGCTGTTGCCACCATTGCTTTGCACCAGCGGCATCAGAGAAATGAAGGAAATTCTTGTGCGCATGCCGTGTTTTGCCAAATTCCGGACCTACCAAAATGACCTGATCAAATCCGCAACGGGCGGCCAAATTCACCATGGCCTGATGTTCGGCGTCACTGGCCGCACCCAATTCCAGCATATCACCCATGATAGCGATCCTGCGCTGCGCTGGCATGGCTTTTAGGGTGTTCAATGCAGGAGCCATACTGCTGGGGTTGGCATTGTATGCATCTAATAATATGGTGTTGGTATCTACGCGCAACAGCTGGGAGCGATTGTTGGCTGGCACATAATGCTCAATGGCTTCTTTGATTCTTGCCGCCGACACTTTAAAGTAGATACCTAAGGCAATAGCCGTCATAATATTGTTAAAATTATGCTTTCCAATGAGATGCGAATTTACTTCCGTCAAATTTCCATCATCGGAAAGAAATGAGGCCCGCACATAAGGGGCTACTTCCTCCAAACGGACCTCGATGCGGCCATCATTGGGATCAAATTGTTCAGCCTGGTGATAAATGATTTTTCGAGCATGGCTCCGACACATACCGGTCAGGTACTTCTCGGAGGTATTAAGGAAAATCCAGCCTTTGTTTTTGTTAAGGTAACGGTATAGCTCTCCCTCAGCTTTTTTCACGCCGGACAAACTACCGAAACCTTCTAAATGTTCTTTACCAATATTGGTCAACAGGCCGTGAGTGGGCGCAGCAATATGGCAAAGCAGATCAATGTCACCTGACTGATTAGTGCCCATTTCAATCACGGCAATTTCAGTATTTGCAGGCATTTGCAGAAGGGTGAGCGGCACCCCTATATGGTTGTTAAGATTGCCTTTGGTGTAATGACAGGGATATTGTTTACTCAATACGGCAGCCGTGAGTTCCTTGGTTGTGGTTTTGCCATTGGAGCCACCTATGGCCACCACCGGAATGTCAAAATGTAAGCGGTGATACCGGGCCAATTGTTGCAAGGTTTCCAACACATTATGGGTCAGCAAAAAGCGATCCGATAGGGCCACCTTAGGGTCATCCACTACCGCAAAAGCCGCACCATTTTCAAGTGCCTGGGCTGCAAAGGCATTTCCATCAAAATGATCACCTTTAAGAGCGAAGAACAAACAGCCCTCCGGTAGTTTGCGCGTATCCGTACTCACGACCGGATGCTGTTGAAAAATAGCGTATAATTGTTCGAGCGAAATCATGCGGCAAAAGTACAAAATCAACGGCTCACTTTCTCGCTCGTTCGCCTTCTGTCATCAACATGACCTGTAAAAACAAATAGGCCAATCCAAAAACACTTGCCAAAGAAACCGATACCGCAAAAGCCTGAAACAATTCCCAACGACTATCCAAGGCTGCCAGGGTTTCGTTCAGCAAATGCCCGGGGCGGGTGATCACATCCCATGAATTAAAGCGCTGAAAACGCCCAAGCCATATCCCAAAACCAGAAAGCATGATACTCCCCACGATAGCCAGATTCACCTTTTTTACTGATAACCAACACTTTAAAGACTCATGCACTTCATAAACGGCCACCAAACCAAGCATAAGGCCTGTAATAGCATTGGAGAAGAGCATCACAATGTCATACCAAAATGGTACCGGAGGCCGATAGTGTAAATGCTTCAGGTCAGTGATAAGATAGGGCGCATTGGGCAGAAAGAAAAACCAAACCAAAAGTGCGGGCAGCACCATGAACCATGAACTGTCCTTTCTTACACTGCTGGATATGTACAGCGCAGCAAGATAGGGAATCCAGGCTAGAAACAGGTTCCAGACCAGAAACAGAAATTCATAACCGGGCGTCCACAACACATTGTCCGTACTGCCCAAGGGCTGCAAAATGTAGCGGTTGAAATATAAGCGGCCAACGACCATTAAGCAGCATAGCCCCGTGGAAAGCAGTAACAATTGAAACAAGCGTTTTTGTCGTGTTGTCATAGGTGGAACAATTTCACTTTGAAACGCAAAGTTATTTTTAAAATTTCAAATCAGCCTAAATTTGGTGATAAATTATTGTGAAAAATTTGTGTTGCTTAGGACACAGATGACGTGGATTTTCAAACACAGATCAATGCAGATTTTTAAAATCCTTTTCATCTGTGTTTGAAAATCCACGTCATCCGTGCTCCCCCCTTCCTCAGCATGCCAAACCAATACATCAAGAATCTTATCACACCAAACTTATATCTTTGCCGCCCAAGCACACACAACACTATGCAAAGCAGCGAAAAAATAGAAACTACTCAGGCCCCAAAACCCGTTGGCCTATACCCACATGCCCGCCGGGCAGGCAATTTGCTTTTTTTGTCTGGAATAGGGCCTCGCGAGGCGGGAACGGATGACATACCCGGTTTACATCGAAGCGCAAGCGGAAACTTTCTGGAATTTGATTTTGAAGCACAAGTCCATTCCGTGTTCCGCAATGTGCGCACTGTGTTAGAGGCCAGTGGAGCCAAATGGGAGGATTTGGTGGATGTCACGATTTATTTGACCAACATGCAGCGTGATTTTCATACGTTTAACCGCATTTATGCAGAATATTTTAAAGACAACCAACCCTGCCGCACTACCGTCGGTGTGGACAGCCTGCCCACACCCATTGCCATTGAATTAAAATGTATGGCGGTATTGTCAAATTAATTCATGAAACTATAAGAGCATGTCTGGGATTTTCTGCTTGAGTCAAAAACGAGAGATTTTTTCAG
>CAZIKN010000038.1:0-9610 GCA_964539805.1 uncultured Saprospiraceae bacterium
GCTAACCTGTTGCCTTGCCCAATAAACATCAATATTATCGTGAAAAACTATGGTAACAACGCTAAGCCCAAACCTGGAAAAACTCCTGATTTTTTTAAGGCCGGGTATATTGCTATTGGCCTGTTCAATGGGAAATGTAATAAACCGCTCCACATCAGGAGCCCCCAAAGCCGGGGAAACGGTAATTACCTGTACCTGGTTATCAGTAATGTCAGGTACGGCATCTATTGGCAGCTGTGTCAGTTGATAAGCGCCATAGACGATTAACCCTGCGGTAAAAAGCAGGATAATCAGCTTGTTTTTTATGGAGAAATAGATGACTTGTTGTAACATGATTATTGGAAGCAACGTAAATTGCATGGTTAGTGCCCAAGAGTCTTATCATCTCCAACATGAAGATGACAGCCAGCCGGAGGAGCACAAAAAGGAGCGACAGAAGAAAGGCCTTGCCTCTTCACTACGTCCTAAATGATACAATTAGTGAATTTTTGCTTGTCAGACCGCTTGAAGGTGATCTGCAATCAACCCGGATGAGCCGGGCGTAAAATGAAGATTAGAGCATGTCTGGGATTTTCTGCTTGAGTCAAAAACGAGAGATTTTTTCAGCATTTTTATCGTTTTTGAAGGCGTATAGCGGGGCTACACGACTGAAAAAAGGGTGAAAATGCTGGAAAAAGAGCCGTTTGGGGCCAAGCGGGAAAATCCCAGACATGCTCTTAGGATAATGGCGGCCTGAAAATGCCTGAAAGAGGTGCTGAAAGGCGCAGAAATTCATCCGTGATGCAAATTTCCACGTTTGTTACAGCAATTTGAGGAAACGCAATCCCGTCCCAAAGCAATATCTGTTGCGGAGCAGTGGAATCGGCTAATAAAACATGAGTGCATTGTAGTGGGAGATTGTTATGCCGATGATCGGACTCATCATGATTGTTGCCGTAATGCTGCCAAAGGAACTGTGTCAATGAAAGGTCAGGGGCATACTGTTGGTGGGCTTTGTAGTGCTGGAGCAAATTGGGCATCTGGCACAACTCAGCCAACAGGTTATGACCTGTGGCGAATTGAATAATGATGATCCATACGACAAAATGCTTCATAGGGCAAAGGTATCAACAAATCCTTGATATTCAAATAACTAATCTTCTTTCCAGTTTGCGCCGAATTTCTCCACCAATTCATTGTCATAGAAATCTGCTTTTTTAAACAGGTTTCGCAGCATTTCCATGCCCGTTTCCTCATTCAAATAGCGGTCAAAGATCAAAAGGGAAAGGTAGATATCCTGTTCGTGGATGCTAAATGTAAGCGCCTCGTTGGTATAGTTTTCCCGAAGCAGATAGGTGTACAGTGGTTTTATACTATCCTTGCCCTTGGGCAATTGGCACAACAAAGCATCGGCGGACATCAGTCCGGATTTATCGTGGTAGGTTATAATTATTTTTGCGCTCCCTTCCTGTATTTCCCAGGCATTGGGGCCGCTGCGGCTAAGTGTTACATCATGGCCTATTTTTTCTATCAGCGCTTCAATGGTACGGGGCACGCCGGCAGCCTGATATTCTTCCACACTACCCGGCAGTTCAACCCGGTTGCCACAAAAACTGCAAAAATCTTTGTCCACAGTTTCTGGTGTCAGTACGTTAAGGCAGGCGGAGCAGCGGCAGCAGTCATCTGATCCGGCCATTTTAAAGTCATCCAAAGACTCTTGTAAGAATTTCACGGGTAGCGAAAAGCCTATATTGTCTCCGTCGCGAATGATAAAGGTGTTCACGCCCACCACTTCGCCCTCTACATCCACAAGTGGCCCACCCGAATTTCCGGGATTGAGGGCAGCGTCAATGTGCAGGTAAGGCACTCCATTCATCACTTCGCGGACATTGGAGACGATGCCCGTCTTAACCGAAAACTTTAGGCCGAAAGGGTGGCCTATGGCTGTAACAGCATCTCTTTCGCGCAAAATCTTTTCTACGCCCAATGCTATTTTAGGTAGTTCCGAGTCCGTAGGGCCTTGCAAAAAGGCAAGATCATATTTAGGATCAGTGTAACATACTTTTACTAATTGTTTCTTGAACAATGCTCCTTCAATGACCACCATTCTGTTCCCTTCCACCACGTGGTTGTTGGTAACGATCAGTCCGTGCTCACGGAGATAAAAGCCGGTTCCGGTACTGCTCGGAGTAGCTATTTGCACAATAACATGGCGATATAGGTCAACAAAGTCGTTCATTTTATCCTTGATTTGACTTTTGGTTGGTCAGGTGTTAAAAAATAGGTTTTAGCAATCAGTCTTTGTTCAACTCTAAATCCCGAATCATTTGCATATATGATTTGGCAAAAAGCACATCTGAAGCAAAATTAAGCCGGTCCGTATGAATTTTGATGCGGGCATAATCGGCCTTATTCCGATCCCGAATGGCGGCTATTTCATTCAGAATAGCTGATTTATTGGGTTTGCCCTCAGGCAGGCGCAACTTAAGATCAAAACCGAGATCCTGAAAAAAGTCCGACTCCATCACCTGATAAAACAGGTGTAACAACTCGCGGGTTGGCTTAGGAGGAGTATAATGAAACAAGGCAAAACCAGTAATATACATAGGCACGGCAAGGGCCAGCGTCATGTAGTTCTGGTTCAGCGGCCATTCCATATTGGGCAATTCACCGTCAATCAGGGCGGCTATGGTATTGTGTCCCACCGGTGGGTTCACCCCAAAAGTGCTCCGCGTGCGGTACATTTCCTTAAAAAAATCCTCTTTGGAGCGTTCAAGCAACTTTTGGTATTCTTTCCTGATCGCTGCAATTTTGGCATGTGGTGTTTTGTCATTTTTGGCAAAATAAATGGCGTGTATCCGCTCCATGACGTCCATCATAAATCCTTCAGGCTGAACAAAATAATCAAATTTGAAGGCAGCGGCCAAAAGCATATAGGCATAGGTTCCGGGGAACTGATTGGGATCTGGTTTTGCTTTTTCAAATTCCGCCTCCATAAATTCTACCTGTTTGCGGATATACTCGTATTTTACTGTTTTTTCAGTTTCCGGTATATCTCCATAGGTGCGCTCCTCGGCTGGCCTGAGCATTTTGAACTCATCAAGCAAAATATCATCTTGTTTGTCCGCATGCAAGGCCAGCTCACGCAGGGCCTGAAACATTTTGAGCGGTGAGCCATCAACGCCATGTGTATCAAACACTATGGTCAATGCATTGTCGGGAGAAAGGGCAAAACGACTGAACTTGAGGTTAAAATTGACTTCCATCAAGCGGCGCAAAAAGCCCACATTTAGTTCTTCTCCAACCAAAGCCACCCTGCTTTCCGCTTTTGCCCCCTTTTCTGAAGCCTGTCCGAAAATACGTTGTGAGCCTTGTTGGAATTCAAAGAAGATGGTATCATTTTCCTCTCTCCACACCAAATTATGGGTGTTTTCATCCTTGAGATAACGCATAAAAAGGCGATAGGCCTCAAGGCGATTACCCTCCTCAAAACACTCCAAGGCCCGGTCATAAGCCTCGATCTGGGCCTTGGACTTATAGGCATCAGTGTATCGGCCAAAAGCAATATCGGGCTGCTTGCCCTTGTTGCTACTGCCAAATATGCGTTGTATCAGATTCATATCATAGTCTGCTGCGCAAAATGATGCGCTGGATGATGAAAAACGGGGCCAAAAGTATGAAGTTTGTGCCGGAAAAAATTATTTGTTTTATGCTCCAATTTCGCACCCCTTTGCCGGACATGCAGGCGGCATTCCAGATCAGTCACCAAAATCAACTGTTTGTGTCAGGCTCCTGCTTCGCAGAGCACATTGGCGCACGACTTTCAAACATGGAATTTAAGATGGCGAACAGCCCTTTTGGCATAGTGTATAACCCCTATTCCATACTGGAAGGCTTGGCGCGTGTGGCGGCAGGCGGGCCGTTATACTCCGAAACGGATTTGTTTCAACATGAAGGGCTGTGGCGCAGCTGGCAGCACCACAGCCGTTTTGCCCGGCCTGACCAAGAAGAAACCCTTGTCAACCTTAATAAGCACTTAAAAGAGGCTCATCAAGCACTTAAAAAATCAGATCGAATAATGTTGACTTTTGGCACTGCTGATGTATTCTATCTCAAAGATAATCAATGCATTGTTGCCAACAACCACAAGATGCCCGCAAGTTGTTTCGGACAAAGACGGATGTCTTCTCAAGAAATAGCCGATAAGGCCAAGACAATTCTGGGTTCTTTGAAAAAGGAAAACAATGACTTGCAAGTGATCGTAACTGTAAGCCCGGTGCGGCACATGCGCGCGGGAGCCATTGAAAACCAACGCAGCAAGGCCCAATTGGTGCTGGCTTGCGAGCAGCTTACCGGTCAGTTGCCTTTTGTATCCTATTTCCCTGCTTATGAACTGATGTTAGACGACCTGCGCGATTACCGATTTTACGCCGATGACATGCTCCACCCATCCGATTTCGCCATCAGCTATATTTGGCAATATTTCGCTCTGGCTTATTTTTCAGCAAAGACCCAAAACCTGATTGGGCAGATAGAAAAAATAAAAACTGCCGCCGCACACCGCCCATTTAACACAGGTACGGAAGCACATCAGAAATTTGTGGCACAGCAATTGGATCTCATTAAAATATTGCAAAAACAGCTGCCAAAGGATAGTTTGATTGCCGAAGCGCAACATTTCACCCGACAAAAAGCTGCGCTATTAAAATCATAGTATTACCTTTACTGGCCCATTTTGCCAAAAACCACTCACCGAATTGCGTTTTTCATGCAACAACAAATCATAACCAATATTACGCAAGGCAAATTGCAAACTGCTCTCGAGACCTTGGTGTCTTATACCAATCAATTGAAAGACAGAGAGTTAAATCAGCGTTGCGTTTTGTTGTACAGCCAACTGTCACAACTCCAAACCAACTTTGGAACGGGTCAGATAGATAATAAAACCTATCAAATGGAGCTCAACCGAATCACGGAAGCCGCAATTTCTGCTGCCCAGGCGCTTCCCGCTTCCCGAACGTTCCAACAGCCCTACACCATGGAATACCAACAGGCGCAGCAAAACTATCATCAGGCACCGCCCGCTCCACCACAAAGCAGCAATGTATGGAAAGTGTGGGGCCCTGTGATGGCCGGCGCATTGGGCTTGCTCGTTTTACTGATGGTAGTAGGCTCACTGATGGATAATAACGACACAAGCGCCAATGCCAACCCCGAGGTAATAAAGAGCAATCAATTGACTGACAATCAGCCTGTCAGTCAGGAAGCAAGTGAAGAAGAATCAGAATTTTCAGAACAATACTTTTTAGGTGACTGGGTAGGCTCCATGACCCTGAACGGGGTAAACATTACCTTCACCGTAAACTTGGGCTCGGACCATCAATACAACTCCATAGCCACCGAAATGGCTACCGGAACACAGGCCGATGACCACGGGACCTGGGACATAAGCCCTGAAGGCATTATATCCCTTAGCTCCAATACAGGAAGTGGCACCACGCGCAGCAGGGTCGTTTGGGATAATAACGACCAATTCACAGCGACCATCATTGATTCAGAGGAGCCAGCACTCAAAGGACTAAAAACCACTTACACCAGGGCACATTAACATTGAGCAAAAAACATGACGCTCCATTGCAACGGCAAAATACTCGACCTTACGGTGCCTGTTGTTATGGGCATACTGAATATTACCTCCGATTCATTCTTTGCAGATAGTCGGGTTCGAGATGAAAGTGACCTGCTCCAAAAGGCCGAAAAAATGCTCCTTGATGGTGCAGCTATTTTAGACGTAGGCGCAGCCTCTTCAAGACCCGGAGCCACAGAAGTGCCTGAAAACGAGGAAATAATGCATGCAGTTCGCAGTATATCGGCCATCAAAAAGCATTTTCCCAACTGTATCATATCCATTGACAGCTGGCGCGCCTCGGTCGCCATGGCCGCTTTGGATGCCGGAGCGGACATCATTAATGACATATCAGCAGGAAGCATGGATGACCAGCTGTTCCCTTTTTTAGGAACTGTAAAAAGCAGGCCATATATTCTGATGCACATGCAGGGCACACCCGCCAACATGCAAAAGGAGCCGCACTATGAAGATGTGGTGACCGAGGTTTTGGATTTTTTTATCCAAAAAATCGAAAGGCTGCAAGCCCTCGGTGTCACGGATATTGTTCTTGATCCTGGCTTTGGCTTTGGCAAAACCCTGGCGCACAACTATGCCCTGCTCCGCAACTTAGATGTCTTTGGCACCGTTACCGGACGACCTGTACTGGCAGGCTTATCCAGAAAATCAATGATCAATAAGGTATTGAAAATCAATGCCGATTCAGCATTAAACGGCACCACAGCCCTGAATATGGTAGCCCTTCAAAAAGGAGCAAAAATGCTACGAGTGCATGATGTAAAGGAAGCAGTGGAAGTAGTGAACCTGTGGCTGGAACTACAAAAAGGCGATGCCTGATGGCTTTCGCGAAAAGGCTTCACAACCTTATTGATTTGACTATAAAAAAGTGTCTAAATTCATTCTAATTTTTCTGTCCATTGGCAAATAGTTGTTCATACGATTGGGCAGCACTTTCATCCATCCTAAGGAAAGCCCATTGTGGGTGGCCAATGCCCATCCCTTAGCCGTATGCTCAGGCAATTGGATACTTTCTTTCTTGAGGTAGAGCAGCGCTTGTTCATAGGAAAGTTCTACATTAGGTAATTTATCATTGGCCCAAAGGCTAAGCGCAAGTGCATGGGATGGGATAAAATCACTGCCCTTCATTTCGCCCATATTTAAACCAAACCATTTGGCTTTCAGGTATTTATCCAGAATATAGTATTCGTTTTCCAATGAAACGGGTAGCGCCAAAATTTCATCGCCAGGGCTTGAAAAAAACTTGGCCTCCCACTGTTCGTTCAGCCATTTTTGCGCTTCGGCAATATGCGTCTTATTCAGGTTTTTGATTTGCCTGAATGTATTGGGCGCAGTTAGTTTTGGCGCTTCTCCCTCTTCTTTTTTGAGGATGGAGATAAAAAAGCCTTCCCCTTGTGCACGGTGTGGGAAAAAGCGATACCCGCCTTCCGTAGCCGAGATTCCCCAAGAATCAGGGATTTCAAGATAAAGTTGCTCAAAACCAAAGTTGTTTTTTAGCCAATGTATATTTTCTTCATTTTCAATTTTATTATAGGTGCAAGTGCTGTACACCAATATACCTCCGGGCGCTAATGCCTCTACGGTGGAAGCAAGTATATCTTTTTGTCTTTGTGCGCAATGAAGTACCGCCTGAGGCGACCACTCCTTTATGGCATCAGGGTCTTTGCGAAACAGGCCCTCCCCACTGCATGGAGCATCACATACAATCAGGTCAAAAAAACCGCTCAATGCTGCAAAATCTTTGGCTTCAGCATTGGAAACCGCAATGTTCGGGCGGCCCCATCGCTCTAAGTTTTCCCTCAAAATACCTGCACGATGACGTACCACCTCATTGGCTACCAAGAGGCTATTCGGAGAAATAAGGTCGGAGAGCAGGGTGCTTTTGCCACCTGGGGCAGCGCATAAATCCAACACTTTCAATCTTTTGGAAAAATCAACATGCTGACGCAGTGCTTCGGATAAAAACATGCTCGAGGCTTCTTGTACATAATACCCGCCCGCATGCAATGCAGGATCCAAGGTAAACAAGGGCCTTTCAGGCAGGTAAAAACCCGGGAGATGCCACGGAATGGGTCTTATCCCATCGGGAACAACATGCCATACGGGCATCTCCCAGTTTTGATTTGACTGTCCATTTTTTGCAGATAAAGCATAAGGGTGCCGCTGTTGTTTTACAGGGTGCAATCGTATGCTTACAGGTGCTGACAGGTCAAGAGCTGCTTCAAATGAAGCATACTCATCAGCCAGCAGTGCCTTCATTTGCGCTTTAAATTCGAGGGGCAGCTGTATCATATCAAGTATTTACAGAATCTTATGCGGGCTTACGGGCAAACAAAAAAGTGGTTGCCGCATGTTTTCATAAAATGAAGGTCACAACCATTGGCTGCCTTAATCCGAAATGCCTGACGGTCCCTTTCATTTTCTGGCAGCGTGTAATAACCCGTTTTGTGCAATTTGCTGTATCCAAGATTTCCGGATGTACCCACAGGCAATACGGTTGAACTGAATTGACCAGCCTTGGCATCAGCAAAACCAGTATAGCCCATCGCCTTGAACATACGATCCAGGAAAGCCTTATCCACTGCATTGGTTTTGTAACAATTGGCCAATTTGTCATAAAAACCTGCGGCATCCAAAGCGTGTGAATCTCCAAACTCGGGGTTTGTGCCCAAGCGGCTTAGTGCCTTTGGCGTGCCAATTGGCTTTTTGAACACCGGATCGGTAGCGGCGCTACAATTGCAAGTGGGCAAGGGCGCAGGTGCTGGAGGCACAGCCGCTTTTTTAGCCGTATCCACGGGCGTAGATGGCGCTGGGGTGGTAGTCATTGTTGCATCTTCCTGCTTTTTGCCACATCCGTCGCAACTTTTCCACAAGAAGAACAGAAGACCAAGTAAAAGAAGAGGGAGAAGCCATTTCCACCAATTGCCATCGCTTGCAGCAGCAGCGGCATCATCTGCAGCCTTGTACGTGCTTAAGGCTGGAGCTGCCTGCGCTTCCGTTTTGACAACAACCGGAGGGGGAACAATTTCATTTTTAGCAACGACTGTTGGAACTATTGCTTCTGTGTTAGCCAATACAGGAGCTGCTGTAATCTTTTCAGTGACCGGATCAGGTGCAAGTACCGCATCTTTTTTGCCAAAAGCCAAAAGACCAGTAAATGGCAGCCACCACCCCAAAAGGGCACCTTCTGAGCCAAAATGGCAAGTACGCGCTATTTCTTGATGGTTTCCAGCCAGAAGGCACATGTAATGCCCATCCTCATCTTTACCCTGCACCCAACGCTCCTCAATATCTTTATTGCGAAGAACGGATTCTATGCCATTATCCCGACTTTCAATGGTTTTATATCCCTCACTTTTAAGAATTACTTTGCCAGATTTATCTACCATCGCAAAATAATACAGCCCTGTTTCTTCATCCCTAAAAATGGTGAAGCCCTCGTAGGTTGAGGCGGGCTTTGCCGCATACATTTCACAAGGCAGGTAATCTTCTATTATTGCGGAAACACTATCTTTTTCCATGAAGGTACTATATGCACTCTTTATGCCTGCCATTGCGGCCGCCTCGCTCTCGTATGCGCAGGAGCGGGCGATCTCCTGATGGTTCCCAGCACGTAAAACAACATACCATTGTCCATCCGAATCATCCTGGACAACCTTGTAACGCTCCTCCAAATCGCGGTTTTTCATCACCGATTCTATGCCGTTGTCGCGGGCAGCCTCGGTGATGTATGCCTCGGAGCGAAGCACCACGCGGCCCTTGTTGGTCACAGCAGCAAAATAGTAGGAATTGTCCTCCTCGTTGTGCCAAGCGTTAAATCCGGGGTATTTTTCGCTTGCAGGGGCCTCGGCGTATTGCTCACAGGCCAAATAGTCATCAACAATCCCGGTGGAGGTTGCGCGCTCCGTAAAACTACTGTAACACATAGCCACGCCTGCCATTGCGGCCGCCTCGCTCTCGTATGCGCAGGAGCGGGCGATCTCCTGA
>CAZIKN010000038.1:9710-45481 GCA_964539805.1 uncultured Saprospiraceae bacterium
ATGCCTCGGAGCGAAGCACCACGCGGCCCTTGTTGGTCACAGCAGCAAAATAGTACTGTTCGGAATCCACTCCCTGCCAGGCATTAAACCCGGGATATTTTTCGCTTTGGGCTTGGCCTTTGTAGTAATCACAGGGCATGTAATTGTTGATGTCTGCCATAATAAAGTTGTTTTGTTTTGAAATAGATGGCAGCAAACATACAATTTCCCGAGTGATTTCAAACTTAAATTAAGGTAAATTTTAGGACTATTGTTTTGTGGATATGTGGCTTAATGCGAAAATTTCTCCACAAACAGATTGATTACCTCTACACAAATAAGCGCGATGATAATCCATTCCAGCTTGCTGCTTTCGCGATGTAGATAGAGTTCGCGGAACACACTTAAATTTTGATCAATAACCTTAAAGGTGTACTCTACTTCCTTAAATCGGGTTTGCACTTCAAAGGTACGGGCCAGGCCACGGTGTATTTTGTCCAAATACTCATCATCCCAGGTGCTCTCCGGGCTGTCGAATATATACAGGTTTTCAACAATACGATTTTGAGCATTTAGGGTGCGCCCAATAAATCGCAGCATGGCTCCACGACTGATGCTTATGGAGCCGTGCAACTCCATTTCCTGTGTGAATTTTCGGATTTCCATCAACAATTCCTGTGAACGTTGAGCGTAAAAATCCATGGCCACTGAATGCGCTGTGTTGAGCATGGTTATCTTTATTACCTGTTCATTGAGATCGGGCACAACCAAACTGTCAAAACCGATGTTCACAGCACTGTTGGATTCGTGTTTGATTTCAATATCGTCTCTAATTTTTTCGGGCAGGGGGTGGTCACAATAGTTTTGGAGGAAGGCAAGATTTTTGCTGACATCCGTGTCGCTCATATTGGCGAACACAACCGCTCCGTAGTCAAAAGCATAAAAATAGCGATTATCGTCAACACGATAAAATAATTCGGCAGGGTTTTCCGAAATCAGGGTTCCTGCATAGGTTTTTTTCAAACCTTTGAGATTGAGTTGCTCGGCGATATAAAAAGCGCTTATTTTCATTAACGTTGTTACTTTTGTGCGGATTGATTTTTTCCGACATGCAAAAGTAAGGGAAAGTCCCAAAATACTTTAAATGGCTGCTTCTGTTCTTGTTGATATTGCTGTAGGCACTGTGCTGGGCTTGGTCATGTTTGGCGTAGGCCTGTCTTTGCGTTTTTATGAGTTCGCACACGTTGTGCGTTACCCTCGCGCCTTTTTGAGCGCTTTGGGGGCACAGATGATTGGTTTGCCCATTATCGCCTTTACGATCCACCTGTTGGTGCCCTTGCCGCCGGAAATAAAAGTAGGCTTCATCATATTGGCGGCCAGCCCTGGTGGCGCTACCAGCGGTTTTCTAACCTATTTGTGGCGTGGCAATGTTGCACTATCGCTTTCACTGACCTCGGTCAACAGTTTTTTAACCCTGTTTTCCATTCCGGCGGTTGTCAATTTGGGTCTGATCGTGTTTATGGGCCGATCCACAGATCTTCACCTGCCATTTTGGGATACGGTCAGCCATATCTTTTTTATCACCATCATCCCTGCTTTTTTTGGCATACTACTCAGGCAACAAAATCCTGATTTTGCGGATCGGATCGCCAAGCCCGCCAAGTACATCATGCTCAGCCTCTTGGGTATTGTTTTTGCCATTAAATTGTTTGCCGGTAAAAGTGCCGGGGGAGCCGGGCTGAGTCTGCATGACTTTCTCCTAATTTCCCCTGTTGCTTTGCTACAGAATATTTCCTGTCTGTTTTTTGGATATTTTTTTATGAAATGGATGGGCTTGCCACATCCTTCCCGCTTAACCGCCGCCATGGAAAGCGGTGTACAAAACACGACCCTTGCCTTTCTGATTGCGGGGAGTATGATAGGGAATCAGGAAATGCTCAAGCCAGCCCTGATTTACTCTTTGTACTCTTTTTGGATGGCCTGCATTTTTGCCTACTACGCCAACAAAAAAGAAGGCAAGTCAGGTGATACCATGCCGAACTTGGACTAAGAGCATGTCTGGGATTTTCCCGCTTGGCCCAAAACGGCTCTTTTTTTAGCATTTTTACCCTTTTTTCAGTCGTGTAGCCCGCTACACTCCTTCAAAAACGATAAAAATGCTAAAAAAATCTCTCGTTTTTGACTCAAGCAGAAAATCCCAGACATGCTCTTAACAATCAGCGCGTTAGCACGATATAATCCCGAAGAAGGGTTTTTAGGAACTCGTTGTGGTTCTCGGGGTCTTCCTTTATTTCCAATATGTTGCGCAAGTGATAGGAAAGGTCAATAATTGCTGCCGTGTGAGCCTGATTGGGAAACTGCTGGTATCGGGCGAGTGCATTTTTAATAAAGATCATATCGCGTTCTGTTAAATTGCGCACTTGAGGAAATTGTGGCGTATAGGTTCCTATGGAATGTATGTTCAGCACATAATTCAGGTTAAAGGAATATTTATTGGAAATCAATTTTATCACGGTAGTATTGCTTGCCATATCACCAAGCCTTTGGCTGCGTTGGGTCACTTTGATGAACATGGTCCCGATCAAGCCAAAACACAATATAGAATCTATCAGGTGAAGGATGGCACGAACGGCCTTGTCGCTCCATTTGGGTTCTTTCCCGTCCAGGCGGATCACTCGGATATTTGTGGCTGCTTTACCGGGCGATTGTCCGTTGTTCAGCACATCGAATAAAAATAAATATAGCAGGAATAATACGATGAAGAGCATCCACACGATAACAAGGTAGTGGTCGCCCATGACAAATGACCCTATCTTAAAAGTGGCCCATATAAAAAGAAAATAAAAGAAGGTAAACAAAAAAAAGTCAATGACATACGCGCTTATCCGGTCGCGTAGCGTGGCCAATTCGTACTCAATAATTACGTTTTGGGCAGTGGTGATTTCTATGGTCTTGCTCAAGTGAGAGACAGGGGAAATGTGATGGAATGTTTACACTGCTACATGATAATCCCTGAGTGCATCGTTCAAAGACACTTTTTTGTCTGTGCTTTCTTTGCGCTCGCCAATGATGAGCGCACAACTGACTTGATAATCGCCTGCCGGAAAAGTTTTGGTGTAAGAACCCGGAATAACAACAGAACGGGCTGGTACACGCCCTTTGAGCACTTTGGGCTGCGGTCCCGTGACATCTATAATATGTGTGCTTTGCGTGAGCACCACATTAGCGCCTAACACGGCTTCCTTTTCAACATGAACCCCTTCTACAACAATACAACGGGAACCGATAAAGCAATCATCTTCAATAATAGTAGGTGTGGCTTGTGGGGGCTCCAGTACTCCTCCTATGCCAACCCCTCCGGCCAAGTGTACGTTCCGCCCAATCTGGGCGCAAGAGCCTACCGTTGCCCAGGTATCCACCATGGTACCGCTGCCCACCCACGCCCCGATATTGACGTATGAGGGCATTAATATGGCGCCTTTTTCAATAAAAGAGCCAAAACGGGCAAGGGCCTGAGGCACAACCCGTACCCCTTTTGCCGCAAACCCGCTTTTAAGTGGAATTTTGTCGTGGTATTCAAAGGGGCCGACTTCTATGGTCTGCATTTCCTGAATTGGGAAATAGAGGATAACCGCTTTTTTTACCCATTCATGGGTGATCCATTCCGCTCCGGGTATGCTTGGCGGCTCGGCCACCCTTAAGTCGCCTGCATCCAATTGCGCAATTACGTCTCGAATAACACGTTGTGTTTCAGGGGATTGAAGCATGGATCTGTCATGCCATGCGGCTTCTATAGTTTCTTTCATAGGGTTAAAATAGGCCATTAACAGGTACTACATCAGTTATTTCCGGAATTTTGCCCTTGATGGCCTCCTGGATGCCGGCGCGCAAGGTCATAGCTGACATAGCGCAGGACTCACACATACCCATCCAACGAATTTTGACCTGTAGGTCATCAGTGAGTTCTACCAGTTCCACATCACCGCCATCCACTTTTAAGTGCGGCCTGACGGTATCCAGGGCGGCTTCTATTTTCTCCAAAAAAACTGTTCTTGTTGCGTTGTCCATGTATGCGTTTATGAAAGTCAAGTTTGAAACTAAAAATAGTACTAATAGCAATACCCAATTTTAGTTCAAAATAACCTTCGTTATTTGCCACAAAGGTATAATTTTCTGAAACATCATTGCCCCTTATCCTCCTTTGGCCTTTTTCTTACTTCTTCCTTGAGCACCTTTCGCTCTTTTTTTTCTTTTTCAAATTCAGCCTTTCGCTTTTCCTTGAATTTAGTGGCTAATTCTTTTATGCTGTAAGGTTTTTTGTTCAAGTGCCTGTGATAAGCAATGATAAGAAAATCAGCCATGTCATCAGGGTAGCTAACGCCCGCGCTGCGCAAGTAATGGGACAAACGGGACCCTCCGTAAAAGCCCCAATTAAGTATGATCCATTGCCCCATGCGGTGGTGCAGCCGCATACAGGCGCTGTCCTCCGGAACAGTTCGAACTTTAGCCTGAGCATCGGGCGAAATCAATTTGTCTAACTGTAGCATGGCGTCATCTAAGTTTTTGGGAATATAAACCCCGTTGATCTTTTCTTGCTTGATGCGTTCCTGGTATTGTTTTTCGTACTCTTCGGCTGTGCTGGGAGGGCCCTGCTCAGCGGGCTTCACGGATTTGGGTGCGGTTTTCGGCTGGGCTGATGTGTCAAGGGGGATCAAGAAAAAAGATACCCCCAAAATGATGACAAAGCATTTGAAGTTGAAAGAAATTACGGAACCTTGCATAATATTTTAAATCTGATGAAATATCGCTTTTCGTACCTTGAAGCAGGTGTGTTTCAACTCATTGCATGGTTGGGCTTTTGGCTGCTCAACGACTATTTAGCAGCGCTCTTAACGCTTATTTTAGCTTGCATCGTATTTTCACTATTGGTAATCGCCCTTTTGGCAGAAGCCATTGAACAATCCAAGGTGCCCAAATCATATTTTTATCACATGGGCATTGGATTATTAAGCATTATCATGGCTGCCCTTATTTACACGATTATTTTGGGGGGAAGCTTTGATTTTTTGGAGAAAAATTTCTGATTAAACAATGGACGTTCTACCTTTGCCGCATCATAAAAGCATTTTCACATGAAAGAAAATAACGAAGAATACACGGAAAACCGTGGCCGCGACTGGATGATATTTTGGGTCAGCACAGTAGCCATGTTCGCCCTTTTGTTCTGGAAACCAGAGTGGGTATGGGCCGCTTGGCCATTCCAGTTCACAGCGCTTGCCGGTGCTTTGGGTCGCCTCTGAGGCACCTGAACAACGGTACAAAAGGTTGGTGAGTTGTCCTCATCAACCTTTTTTTGTGCGTGTACTGATAGGAAAAGTAACAGCCAAACCCGACAAGATTGATTTGAAAAACCGCTAGCGTCAAATAAAGAAAAAAAACCAAAAACTACTATAAAATTTTCTGATTTCCAATGCGTTAGAGCCATACTTTTCACCCATGTTACAAATGCTTTTATTATGAAAAACTTCGCCATTCTCTGGATTGCACTACTGGCCATCGCAGCCTGCCAAAACAACCATTCCACAACTGTTGCTTTGACAACGGTATCCCATCTTCAACTGCTTACGGATGCCCGCAGCGAATGGCAATATGAGCACTTGCGCCTTTTCCCCATCGTTATGCAACAGCCACAGGATGAATGTGCCAAATTGGATCACATCAAAACATTGGCCGAAGGCATGCAAACAAAAGGCTTCCGCATTACTGAGCTGAAGCAGTTTGGTCGCTCCTTGGAGCCTGCCGTCAATGCCCTGACCGTGCAAAACAAAAGCAATGATACCATACTTATGCTCTCAGGTGATGTGGTTCGAGGCGGGAATCAGGACAGGGTAATCGCATTTGACCAAATCATACCCCCCGGCACCATCAAAAATATTGATGTTTTTTGTGTAGAGCATGGGCGCTGGCATTTTGATGACAGTCAGGCAAGCGATAATGAAAAAGCCATTTGTGCTTTTAAAAGCTACTATAATGTGGCCAGCCCACAAGTGCGCAGCGCGGTTCAGCGAAGCCAAAACCAACAAGAAGTGTGGGATGCCGTTAGCCGTGTTACCGCTGCCAATAAAGTAAGTTCCCAAACGGGCACCTATGCAGCGTTGGATCAGGAAAGCGAAGCCAAGGCCAAACGGGAAGCCTACCTAAAGCATTTGGGCCAGGCATTTGACCAAACACCCAATGTAGTAGGCATGATTGTCATGCAGGGCGACAATCTTTTGAGCGCTGATGTTTTTGGCCATCCAGATCTGTTCAGGCGCCAGTATGCCTCCCTGCTTCACGGTGTGGTGGCAGAAGCCATAACACACAATGCGCAGGCTTTACATGCGGAAAAAATTGCTCAAAACACGTTTTTTGAACTTTCAAACCTCGCAGATCCCACGGTTACTGCACACGAAAACATGGGAAAGTTTAGCCTTGACAATTGCTGGATACATATTTTTAAAAAATAGGCTTGCCAAGAAACAGTTTTAAAATTGTTTTTGGCACGATTCTTTATCATTGATTAAAAAATATCAAATTCATACTATGTTCGGTTCCTCTACAAAAGATAAGAAGCCAAGCAGCCCTGTACCCGGGCTGAATGACGCAAATGACAAAGAAGGTGTAGCAACAACGGTCATCGCAAAAGGTACAACCATCGAGGGCAAATTTGCCTGTGGTGAAAATGTTCGCTTAGATGGTGCCATCCACGGCGAAGTTCAGGTTGACAAGCGTTTTGTAATGGGCGAAGGCAGTTATGTCCAAGGCAATATTGCAGCGCGCAATGCCGCAATAAAAGGCAAAATCAAAGGTGACCTAAACGTCAAAGAAGCTTTGCACTTAATGGATTCTGCCGTAATTGAAGGCAATATCACCGCCAAAACAATGGTGGTTGATGAGGGTGCCCGCTACAACGGCTCCTGCCGAATCGGGGAAGCAGCTACAGCTGCCAAATCCTAGCAAACAAGCAGACACACCAAAAATGCCACTGAGTCGCAGGATTCAGTGGCATTTTTTTTATGTTCTGTCCGGTGATGGGGCAAAGTCAAAACTGATGTACTTTTGCGCAATTTTTAATCAGTGAATATTGATTTCATGAACGAAGTACTTTTAAAATTTGTAAAGTTTGGTGTGGTAGGTGTCTCTGGTGTAGTGGTGGATTTTGGTATTACCTGGCTGCTCAAAGAAAAACTCAAAGCCAATAAATATTTGGCCAATAGTAGTGGCTTCATTTGCGCCGTAATAAGCAATTACCTTCTTAATCGCATTTGGACCTTTGAAAGTCATGACCCCGCTGTCGCAAAGCAGTTCGGGGCATTTGCCTTGGTCGCCCTGGTTGGTTTGGCCCTGAACAACGGCATTATCTACCTTCTCACAGAACGCCTAAAAACAAAGTTTTATCCTGCAAAATTGATCGCAACAGGCATTGTGATGTTGTGGAATTTTTGGGCCAACTACACCTTTACTTTTCATAAGTGAATCACCTTAAATGCTTTAGATATGCATAAAACAAAAACATTTTTCGCTATAGTGGTATGCTTCATAGCGGCAACCGCCACTGCCCAAACAAAATTCACCCCTCCTTCCACTGCTGCCATGCCAGTTGTAGATACGCTTCATGGTATGCTGCTGACTGACGACTACAGGTGGTTAGAGGACAAAACCGATCCTAAAGTGATAGAGTGGACCCAAAAGCAACATGACTATGGCAATGAATTCCTAAAGCAAACGCAACGCGTACACCCGGGCCTGCGCGAGGAAATTGCTGCATTTATTGATTTGGATTTTGAAGGCCCGTTAAGCAAACAGGGCAAACGCATATTCCAAAATATCAAACGCAAAGGAGACAAACAAAACAAGGTTTATACCATACTTGAAGGCAAAAAAATACTTATTTGGGACCCTGTCAAATTGGACAGCACAGGCAAAACAAGCACACAGGGCTTCTCTTACACTTATGATGGCGAACGGGCAGCTGTAAGTGTCCAAAAAAGTGGTGCCGAAATAACCACAACCTATATTATCGAAACCCGAACAGGTAAAATATTGCATGGCCCGTACGAAAACATGTCAGGTTTCCAATGGACTAAAGACCAGCAGCATGCTTATTTTACAATCCGAAGCAAAGAACTGATTGACAAGCAGTTACCATTAAAATCATACCATTGGAAAGTAGGAGATCCCATTGAAAAAGCCAACTTTATTGGCACTACATCAGATGCCAAAAACTCCTACTACGTATATGACAACCGCTACAGCGATGTCAGTTTTTACGGAGAAAGTGATTTTTATGCCAATACCTGCTACATACGCCCAACGGGAAGTTTCGAGACAGGCAAATTGATCTATGAAAATAAAAAGTACAATGCCTACCCGGAAGCCATCGGCGACAAGTTATATATCTACACCAATGACAATGCCCCCAATTTCAAATTGATGGTGGCCGATAAAAAAAAAATCCTGAACATAAAAATTGGAAAACCCTGGTGCCCGAAAGCGAAACTGTGATGCAAGGCTATGCCGTTACCAAGCACAACCTTATCATACAGGATAAAAAAGACATCATAAGCCGTTTGACCCTTTATGATCTTAAAGGGAAGAAAATCAAACAGTTGGAATTACCTGAAATTGGAAACGTGGACGGTGTTTGGTATGATATGGA
Organism: uncultured Saprospiraceae bacterium; assembly: GCA_964539805.1. GTDB lineage: Bacteria > Bacteroidota > Bacteroidia > Chitinophagales > Saprospiraceae > M3007. The sequence continues at coordinate 18,388 of CAZIKN010000038.1, forward strand.
AGAGGATTCCGTTTATATTTCGCTTAGTACCTTTACCGCAACCTCAAAAACTTTTGTAGCCTCGCCCAAAAACTTCCAATGGCGTCTTTATTTCAAGCGGGACATGCCCATTGACATGAGCAATATCGTAGGCGAGATCAAATTCTATACTTCCAAAGACGGGACAAAAGTGCCGGCCATGGTGGTACACCAAAAAGGTGTCAAGTTGGACGGCAGCAACCCGGTCTTCCTCACAGCTTATGGCGGCTTTAACTCTGGCATCAGCCCGCGTTATTACGGGTTTTACGCTTCTCTTCTCAAGCGCGGCGTGGTTATCGTAGAGCCAGGCATTCGTGGAGGTGATGAATATGGCGAAAAATGGCATGAGGGCGGTATGTTGGGCAACAAACAAAATTGCTTTGATGATTTTCATGCCTGTGCCGAATGGCTAATTCAGGAAAAATATACCACTGCTGGCAAAATAGTAGCACAAGGGGGTAGCAATGGCGGCCTGCTAATGGGTGCAGCAGCCACCCAAAGGCCGGAATTGTACAAAGCCATTATTTGTGCTGTACCCTTGCTGGACATGGTCAGGTACCACAAATTCCTGATCGCACGCTACTGGATTCCGGAGTACGGATCGGCTGACAACGAAAAGGATTTCCGCTGGCTCTTGCGTTATTCGCCTTATCACAATATAAGGAAAGGCATAAACATGCCACCTATGTTGGTTACCGCTGGTGCTAACGACAGCAGGGTTGACCCCTTGCATGCCAAAAAATTTGTGGCTGCAGCCCAAAACAATCCCGGACAAATCAATCCCATCATTTTGCACATGGAATTCAACAGTGGCCACGGCTCCGGTCAGGCTACTGCACAACGCATTGATAACTGGACCTTTATCTTTGAGTATGTCCTCAATCAATTAGGTTTATAAAAAAAAGGCCCTGCCAGCTTCACTGGCAGGGCCAAACCGTATTCTACCCTGCGGTTTGTTTTCAAGAGGCAAAGGGTTAAAGGTGTTTTGTTCAATGGTGCAGAAGTTGGAGACTTGATCTTGGATTTATCAGCCGTCGCGATTGTTTTGACTTTGTGTCCTGAATATGTACAAAGGTAGGCCCACACCAACGCAATCTATTTGCGTTGAAAATTTTATAATGGAATAAATTGGGATAATCTTTGAAAATCGAATGAATCAATCTCAAAAATCCAAAAATTACTTAAATCCGGATATACAATGTCAAAAAATAAAAACCAGCTCGCCCGTTTCCGGCGTATTCACGAGCTGCTTTCTTTGCGCAAAGGCACCGTGATCCATCCGGATGAACTATGCAGGGCCTGTGACATCAGCCGCCGAACCTTGGACAACGATATTTCGTTCATGCGCCTCGAGTTCAATGCGCCTATCACATGGGATAAAAGTCGGCGCGGTTATTTTTACGAGCATCCTTTTGACCTTACAGCACAAATAGCCCTTAACATTGAGGATGTGCACCGGCTACAGGTAGCTGCCGAAACTTTATCCCAATTTGGTCATTTGGAGGTGTTCCAAGACCTGCGACACACGGTTGACAAAATACGAAAAGGGGTAAATGGATGGGTGCGAAGTTCTGGCGCTGCCAAACATATTTACTTTGAACCGGTACAATATACTGGCACAAACCACTTGCCAACCCTACTCAAGGCAATTGAGGAAAAAAGAAAGATACAAATTGATTATCAGTCTTTTAAGCAAGATGAAGCACAAGTTTTCGTTCTGGAGCCTTACTGCATCCGCCAATATGACCAACGTTGGTACGTGGTGGGCCGAACGCCAGACCATGATTATATCAAGCCGTTTGCACTGGAACGTATTTTGGGCAAGCCACAACCGTTAAAAGATTTTTTCACCATGCCCAATGATTTTGACCCTGTTCGTTTTTTTAGCCATATATACGGCATGCACCCCGAGCCTTTGCAAGCCGCCCAGCATGTTGAACTGGAATTTACCCCTTTGCAGGCCCGCTATTTTTTGTCAAAGCCCTTTCACCCCTACACCTTGGTCAATCAAGATCAGGATGGATCTATCCAAGTGCGCTTACTGGTTTGCATCAATATTGAATTGGTGCGAAAAATTGCTTCTCTTGGACATGAAGTCAAGGTACTTTCCCCTTCATCGCTTCAAGAGCGCATCCGCAATTTCCACTCTGCCTCATTGTCCATTTACCTTTAAGCACTATAAACCCTCCCAACATCATGCCCGTTACTATACTTGCCATCGAGTCCTCCTGTGATGATACCTCCGCTGCTATTGTCAGGGACGGTATCGTACTATCCAACTGTGTGGCCAACCAGGAAGTGCACGAGCGCTACGGTGGAGTTGTGCCCGAAGTCGCCTCGCGTGCGCATCAGGTCAATATCGTGCCTGTAGTGGATCTCGCAATTAAAAAAGCAGGGGTAACTAAAACAGAGATCAACGCTGTGGCATTTACGCGCGGCCCCGGCCTGATGGGGTCTTTGTTGGTGGGCACTTCTTTCGCCAAGGCATTTGCCCTTAGTTATGGATTGCCTCTTATTGACGTAAATCACATGCACGCACACGTGCTTGCCCACTTTGCCGAGCAACCCAAACCTGAATTTCCGTTTTTGTGCCTCACGGTAAGTGGCGGCCATACTCAAATTGTTCTGGTACGCGATTATTTGGACATGGAAGTATTAGGCACCACCATTGATGATGCAGCAGGCGAAGCTTTTGACAAATCTGGCAAGCTGTTAGGGTTGGGTTATCCGGCAGGCCCCTTGATTGATAAACACGCGAAGAGCGGAGAAGCTATTTTCCCATTTCCTGAGCCAGTCGTGCAAGGACTTAATTTTAGTTTTAGCGGGCTTAAAACGTCTATTTTGTATTTTTTAAAAAGAGAATTGGCGCAAAATCCCGAGTTTATTCATGAAAACCTGGCCCATATCTGCGCATCTATACAAAATGCCATTGTTACTATTTTAATGAAAAAACTGCGAAAGGCAGCCCGACAAACCGGGATCAAGGAAATCGCTATTGCAGGAGGAGTAAGTGCCAACTCGGGCTTGCGAACGGCGCTGGCAGCAATGGGCGAAAAAGAAGGATGGCGAACATATATCCCGGCATTTCAATATTGTACGGACAATGCGGGCATGATAGGAGTAGCCGCATACTACAAATACCTGAAAGGAGAGTTTTGCGGTCAGGATGCATCCCCCTTCGTGCACTGATCATGAATCCATTGTACGTAATCAGCGTTGGCCTTTGCCTCATATCGCATGATACAAGGCAGTTGATAAGGATGTACCGACCTTATCTCTGCTTCCACCTTGAATTCGAGTTCCAGTGTGGTTTTCAACACAATGACCCATTCTCTGTCGTTTTGAAGCGCACCCTCCCAATGATAATGGCTTTGGATTGGGAAAATATTGGCGCAGGCAATCAGTTTTTGCTCTAATAAATACGCAACAATGGTATTTGCGGCCTGCTCCGTAGGGCATGTAACATAAAAAACCAATATATTCACTTTCGGTAAAGTTTAACTGCAATATTACCCTTATTTATTTCCACCATATCGCCCGGGCCATTGAGCAAAACACCGGAAAACCGGGCATAAATGATCCCTTGTGAAAAACTATCCACAATGACATCCAAGTCATCACTGACTTCATCCGAAACTCCCGTGTAGTTAAAGGTGTCAACAGTACTAAACTCTACCCCGCCCCACCCAAAGTCTTTCAGCTGCATAACTGCGTACTTGGAATAGTAGGGGTAGTCGTTTTTTCCCGCATCAAATTCAAAGCCCATAGCAAGCCCAAATTGAGGGTTAACCGCGTCATCCTGCCTTACAATTTCAACATAGTGCTTTGCCGGATCGTAATAATTACTCAATGTATCCAATTGTCTGTTACTCAAACCTGTACGTCGTGCAAAGGGCGATTTGCCCACACGCATTGGATGTAGCAGCATATAGTTTTGGCCTTTAAATACAAATGAAAAATGTTGATCAGGGGGCACAAAAGCCAATGCCACCAAAGACAAACACAGAAATAAAAGAAATTTATCCATGTAAAGATGCTTCGAGTTTTTAGGCGACACTTTGCAAACAACTCAACCCAAACCTACGAAACCTGCGGCACCATCATCCTGCTTTTCTTTGGGTAGGATATGGTACAAAGCATAAATAACCGAGAGCAGTTCGTCCGTGTTTTGTCGCTGTAAGGCTTTTTCCCCCATTTCTTTAAGCTGTGCGGCTCGCTTGGGGTCCTTGTAATCATTATCCGGGATAAAGGCATAGTAATGAAAAAGCCCGGCCACGTATTGCGGATCACGCTGCCGGATTTCCCAGTGTAATCGTTCCAGTTCATCAATTTTTTGACGGAGTGTCACATGGCTTTCTTCTTCCAACCAGACACGTTCATTGGCAATAATATCCTGAAAACGCGATTGCAACGAAGTGTTTTTAGCTTCGGCTACTGCGTGTTCGCAAATTCTTTTGATCTCAAAGTATTCCGTTTTGACCAACTCTGTCCTGTTGGAAAACAAAGCGATATCTAAACTTTGCGCCAATCGCCGTTTCTGCTCTTCCAATTGATAACGCAGATCGCCTGAGTCATTGTCATGCAAATGGGCTAACTGTCGGCTTATTTCCTGTAATTCCCGTTCTATCCGACTAACCCTTGATGCTACTTCAAACAATTCTTCCTGTTCTAAGCGGCTCAGTTCACGCCGGGCCGTGCGCAACAGATCATGTACCTCTTTGCGCAATTTGTCCAGCACTACAAAGCGCTCCGAAGGGCTGAACACATTGGCATATTCCTGCCCAGTCATGGCAACATAAGCACCTATCTTCAGATCGCGTGATTCAGAAAGCTCGAGTTCAATTTCCACATCCGAGCCCTTGGCCAAGTTAAAGGGCAGGTCTGCGCCTTTTATCTCAATCACCCCAAGGGGGAGGCATGAGGCCGGGGTAGCACCTCTTTTACCCTCCAGGACGTTGATAATCAAACTATCTGAAGAGCCTTTGCTTATTGTCCTGCTAATGGTTTTAACAATGGTTTTACGCAGTGGCAGTATGGCGTTTTTTTCAAAAACAAGCTCAAGTTTCGTCGTTTTGTTTTCTATATCATCTACCTCGATGCATATATCATTAGGTAATGTTTGACCGTGCAGGTTAAATTTTCCATGTAAAATGCCGATGGGAGCAGCGTCAGATGGCACCAAATTTTGGTACCGGTCAAACATCTTAAAATGAAAAACATTGTAGGCATCACGCACCACGGGCAACATTTCAGCAATACGGTTATCTGCACTTTTCAGGCCGGAATCAAAGCCCCCATCTTCCCTTGTGATCCGGTAACTCAGGCCCTTGTAGTCGCCCTCCAAGATAGCCGTGAAATACTCCATGGTTTCCTGTGTTGTCTTCTGATAGGCCATTTTTACTTGTACCTTAACCGTTTGTGCGGCATTTTCTGTTTTGGCGGTATTGGATTGTCGCGTTTTGGTGCCAGCATAATAAGCCGCACCTATGGCCACTGCGGTAGTAGGGTCTATTTTAATATTTACGGGTATCTCCAAGGTTTCACTCAGGCGGCGACGCACATAAGGGATATAAGTACTGCCACCAACCAGCACTACTTGGCGTATCTCTTTGTTTGTCAAGTTATTACGCTCTAAAAGGTCGCGCAAAAGCTGTATGGTTCCTTCTATTTTTTCTTTGATCAGGGCTTCAAAGTCACTTCTGCTTATGGGCAGGTTTATCTCAAGCTCCCAGCCCTCTTCATCTTCGGTTTCAAATTCAAGATCAGCTATTTCTGATGAGGAAAGTTGAATTTTCACCTGTTCGGCCTTGTAAATCAGTTCTTTATATAATTTTTCCAAACGACCGCCACTTGTAGTCATGTCGGAAAGTGCATGTTCGAAGCGACCTTTTGTCTGCAGGTGAGGAACCACAATTTTTTCAATTAGCATACGGTCAAAATCATAACCACCAAGATAATTGTCGCCTTCATGATCCGTCACACGCATGTCGCCATCCTCTAAGCGTACTAAGGCAGCATCAAAGGTGCCTCCTCCCAGGTCATACACCAACCATTGGCCACTGAGCTGCTCACCCTCTGATGAATTGGCAAAAGCCAAACTGGCAGCCACTGGCTCTTGCAGCAATGCAACTTCCTGAAAACCAGCCTCATAACCTGCTTTTTTGGTGGCATTGCTCTGTATGGTATCAAAAGATGCAGGTATGGTAATCACTACGGCTTCCGGGCTTTGTCCGTCATGAAGGAAGGTTTTGAGTTCGCGGAGAACAAGGGCGGATAGTTCTATCGGTGTTTTGTCTGCTTTGAGGTTCGGCACAGGGTACAGTTCGGAGGTTCCCATTTTGCGTTTGAAAAAAGCAAAAACATTTGCGGGGTCTTTCCCAACCAACTCTTTAGCTTTATCGCCTACTATAATACGATCATTACGAAAAGCAACAACCGATGGTAAAGTGTTTTTCCAGGTAACAGGACTCTTAAAAACCTCTACCTTTCCGCCCTCCAAGCGAGCGATAAGTGAATTTGTTGTACCAAGATCAATGCCGTAATTTATGGTCATTATGGGAATGTGGGATGAGTTGATGTAATTTTGGGCAAAGTTAGGGTGCATTTAGGTACTTTTATACAAAAACACAAACAGTAACTTTAAGCAACATTCAAAACATGAAATTTTTTAAAAAACAGGTTTTTCTAACAATGATTTTGTTTGCCGTAGTATCTTTGCCCCATGTTCAAGCACAGGGCAACCGCGACTTTATGCGGGAAACGGGCAAAATTAACGTCGTTGTGGGGGTTATTTTGATCATTTTCGCCGGTATTGCATGGTATCTCTTTCGGCTTGATCGAAAACTAACCAACATAGAGCACCAACTCAACGACAACGACAATGAGTGGAAAAATTAGTTTCTTTAAGAGCGTAGAAAACTACGTTGACAAAGCCGCTGCATTCACCGAAATCCCCAAAGGATTGGTTGAACAGATCAAGGCCTGCAACCTTGTGTTGCAAATCCGCTTCCCCGTACGCATTGGCGATGATTTTCAGGTCATCGAAGCCTACAGGGTACAGCATAGCCACCACCGACTGCCCACTAAGGGTGGCATTCGCTATGCTGAAAGCGTAGATCAGGACGAAGTAATGGCGCTTGCTGCCCTTATGTCCTACAAGTGTGCCCTCGTAGATGTGCCATTTGGCGGCGCAAAAGGCGGCATCCGTATCAATCCTGCCAACTACACGGAATGGCAACTCCAAAACATCACACGCCGCTACACAGCAGAATTGGTGAAGAAAAACTTCATCGGCCCTGGTATTGACGTGCCCGCGCCAGACTATGGTACCGGCCCGCGCGAGATGGCTTGGATCATGGACACCTACCAAGCCATGCGCCACGGCGAAATTGATTCCATTGCCTGCGTTACGGGCAAACCCGTAACCCAAAATGGTATTCGCGGACGCGCCGAGGCTACAGGCCGCGGCGTTTTTTATGGCCTCCGTGAGGCCATGCGCCATGCCGATGACATGAAAAAACTCGGCCTTACTCCCGGTATAGCGGGCAAAAGAATGGCCGTTCAAGGCTTGGGCAACGTTGGTAGCAACACTGCCCTCATCAGCCAAAAAGAGGGCGATGTAAAAATTGTTGCCGTGTCCGAGCGCGAAGGCTCCATTCAGGATGATAACGGGATTGATGTAGAAAAACTCCTGGCCTTCCGCAAGGAAACTGGCTCCATCATAGGCTTCCCCGGTACCAAGCACATCGGCGATCCAAGAGCCGTCCTGGAAGTAGATTGCGATATTCTGGTGCCTGCTGCCCTGGAAAATCAAATTACTGAAGAAAATGCCCCACGCGTAAAGGCTAAAGTAATCGCAGAAGCCGCCAACGGCCCTATCACCGCTGATGCGGATCCCATATTGATCCAAAAAGGGATTATGGTCATCCCTGACTTTTACATCAATGCAGGCGGCGTTACTGTGTCCTATTTTGAATGGCTGAAAAATCTTTCACACCACCGTTTTGGTCGCCTGGAAAATCGCTTCCACCACGATCAATTCCTCGGGATCGTAGGTAAAATAGAAGAATTGACAGGAAAAGCAATCACGGATAGGGAAAAAGCCCTGCTGACCCGTGGCGGCACCGAGGTTGAACTTGTAAACTCCGGCTTGGAGGATACCATGATCACTGCATACGGGCAAATTCAGGAAACATTCCGCCAACACAGTGACATCAAGGATGTTCGTACGGCTGCGTTTGTTTGCTCCCTGAAAAAAATAGCAAGCGACTATATGTCAATGGGCGTATTCCCATAATATGTAGATTCATAACATGTTACATGAGCCACCCGAAAGACCTCTTTTGTGGTGGCTCATTTTTTCAAACCATAATAATGAAAATCCTCGTTATCCAGACCGCTTTCATTGGAGATGTCATTCTGGCCACTCCTATTATTGAAAAACTGCATCGCTTCTATCCCAACGCCTCCATTGACTTCCTTTTGCGCGCTGGCAACCAAAGCCTGTTGACCGCACATCCGCTTCTCCGAAAAATAATGATTTGGAACAAAAAAAAGGGTAAATACAAGGCTTTGATGGGCCTGCTGCGCCAAATTCGTTCGGAAAACTATGATATGGTCATCAATTGTCAGCGATTTGCGGCTTCCGGGTTTCTTACCGCGTTCTCCGGCGCCAAACAAAGCATCGGGTTTGAAAAAAATCCGTTTTCCTTTTTGTTCTCTACCAAAGTTAAACATCAAATTGGGAGAGGGCTGCATGAAACAGCGCGCAATCTTTTACTGATCCAGCATTTTACTGATGGCTCGGTAGAAAAACCTCGCCTCTACCCTACCCCTGATGATTGGGCTAAGGTAGCGGAATACCGCACAAATAGCCCATATATTTGTATCGCTCCCACATCCGTTTGGCACACCAAACAATGGCCCATGCACCGTTGGGTGGAACTCATTAGGGCTCTACCAGACCAGGTCTTTGTTTTTTTGCTCGGCGGCCCCGATGACTTTTATGATTGCGAGATAATTCTTGAGCAGTGCAGCAAGAAAAACCTCATTAACCTCTCCGGCAAAATTGGCTTATTGGCCTCCGCAGCATTGATGAAAAATGCCGTTATGAATTATGTGAATGATTCAGCCCCGATGCACTTGGCTTCAGCAGTGGATGCACCCGTGACCGCCGTCTTTTGTTCCACTTTGCCATCTTTTGGCTTCACCCCGCTTTCCACAGTGAGCCATGTAATAGAAACCCCTGAACAACTAAGCTGTCGGCCATGTGGCCTGCATGGAAAAAAGTCCTGCCCATTGGGGCATTTCCGCTGTGCAGAGGGCATTCAACTCAATCAATTCCCTTCGCTCTCACTTTAAGACTTCGTGCTAAAATTATTGGTAAACGGTACTGCTTTTCCAGAGAGCGGTTGTTTACAAGATCCTAACGGTATTTTTTTTCAAAAAAAATTCAATTTTAGAATATTTGCCTAAAGCGCAATAATTCATAATAAAAATTTGTGCTTTTATTTTTTTGCCTCATTAAAAGAATACAATCGCACAAATGCCTTATTTTGACAAATATTCTTTTCTATATAAAATGTAATTATTTAGTTAAAATATCATGTGATGTATTGCCAAGCCAAAAAAATCGCTCATCTTTGCACCGTTAAACAACGAAAGTAAGCCAATTACTCAAAAAAACATACCGAAAACTAATTGTAGGAAAGTTTTGACATACTGAAAGAAAATTAGTGACCAAAGAAAACCTTTACGTATAAAGGTACGTAAACATACAATGAGAAAATCGCCGATTAGGCGTTAAGAATAACCGAAGGCGGGGGCCCTCCGGTCTACTCAAAAGTGAGTGGGCGGAGGGCTGTTTTTTTATACAATTTTCCAAAACCTATCTCTAAAATTGCAAGATGGCCGACACTTTTAAAAAACATGCCGTTTTCTCAATGAATCCGTGCGCAGGCTTTCTACATTTGCCGAGTTTTTAATCTGATTGCTCCCTGAGCATAACTTTTAGTCCTTCGGTTTTATGCGGTTTTCCGTACTCCTCTCAACGATGTTGTTATGCGCAGCACCGTATGCTGTGTTCTCACAAAAAACACCACCCAAGGCGGGCTTCAGCACCCGCCACGAAACCCTTTATTTCGCAGACACCGCGCGCTCAAGGGAAAAAAACCTTGAACTCGGCCTGCTGGGGGGCGGCTTTTATTACAATGGCGACCTCTCCAATGATGCTGTTATTGACGCCAAAAATGCCAGCATTGGTGGTGGATTGTTCCTTCGTAAGCATCTATGGCCTTTCCTCGCGCTACGCGTAAATGCCATAGGAGCTCAAATCAAATCAAAAGACAGGGCTTATCCCAGCAGAAAGTCTTCTTTCAAAACCAATCTGAATGAGTTTTCTCTCCAAGCAGAGTGGGATATTTTTGGCAAAAAACGCTTCAGAACCGTTGATACCGTAGCTTATACACTTGACCGATATCACCAGCACGGCATGGTCAATATTTTTAGGCATCGGCTCGCACCTTATGTGTTTGCCGGTGGCGGATATTTTTCTTTTACCGCCTCACCCGTTTTTGATCAGGCCTACAATGAAGCGGCAGGATTGGATGGGAAAGTAGCAGATGACTTGCGCATCAGCGGCAATCGTCAAAACCAATGGGGACTACTGTTTGGCGGCGGCCTCAACTTTGACATGGGCCGCAACTGGACCTTAGGCGCAGAACTCGGTGCCCGAGCACCCCTTACCGATTACTTAGATGGCATCAGCCAAAGCGCCAATCCGGGCGAAAACGACTGGTATTGGCTCGCAGCCATGCATTTATCTTACCGTCTGGGCAAACATGACCGCGATGGCGACGGCGTGGCCGATCGCGAGGACAAATGCCCTGACATACCCGGACGAGGGCTGGCCGGAGGCTGCCCTGATGCCGACGGGGACAACATACCTGACATGAAAGACGAGTGCCCGCACCGCAAAGGCGTGATCTCCATGGCTGGATGTCCACTAAAAGATATGGACAACGACTCCGTGCCCGATGTGGACGACCAATGCCCCCAGGTATTCGGAGAAGTGCGCTTCAATGGCTGCCCGGATACCGATAAAGATGGCGTGGAAGATCGCTTGGATTCCTGCGTGACCGTTGCCGGGAAACCAGAGTTCGCCGGCTGTCCCGATACCGATGGCGATGGCATAGAGGATAAAAAGGATTCCTGTGTCAACATTGTAGGCTTGGCAAAATTCATGGGTTGCCCGGATAGTGATGGAGACGACATAGAGGACAAATTGGATAAATGCCCCAATGAAAAAGGCATCTCCGAATATGAGGGTTGCGCCTGGCGAGATACCGACCGCGACAGCATCGAGGATCGTTTTGATGAATGCCCTCTGATCGCCGGCCTTGCAGCATTCAAAGGTTGCCCGGATACGGATAAGGACGGTATAGAAGACCGATTGGACTACTGCCCTACCCTGCCCGGAAAGGCTGAGAACAAGGGTTGCCCGGTCATCGAAAAGAAAGATCAGCAGAAGCTTGACCTGGCTGTAAAAGCCGTTAAGTTTGAAACAGGAAAGGCCATATTAAAACCGGAATCCAACAAAATCCTGACCGATATTGCCGATATAATGGTCAAATATGAGGGTTATCACCTAAAAATTGAGGGCCACACAGATAACGTAGGCAAGGATGAAAAGAACCTGGCGCTTTCCGTTGACCGGGCGAAGGCCTGTTTGGATTTCCTGCTCTCCAAAGGTGTGAAAGTAGAACGCCTCTCCTCAGCAGGTTATGGGGAAGGCAAGCCTGTGGCGGACAATAAAACACCCGCCGGCCGAGCAAGCAACCGACGGGTGGAGTTTAATCTTTATCTGCCCGAAAAGAAATAATCAGGCTCCTAAGTAGGATTTAAGCAATTTGCTGCGGCTGGTTGCGCGCAGTTTGTTGATGGCCTTGTCCTTGATCTGACGCACCCGCTCGCGTGTGAGGCCGAATTTGTCCCCAATGTCTTCCAATGACATGGGGTGTTCTACGCCAATGCCAAAATACAGTTTGATGACATCACATTGACGATCCGTAAGCGTACCGAGCGAGCGTTCGATTTCGCGGCGAAGCGAATCGGCGTATTCGAGGTGAGCATCCGTGCCGGGCATGGTGTTGTTTTCCAATACATCGAGCAGTGAATTATCTTCCCCTTCCACAAAAGGCGCATCCATAGAAACGTGGCGAGCGGCCACACCCAAAGTGGTTTCCACCTCATCTGTGGTAATTTCAAGCATTTCGGCCAATTCTTCGGGGCTTGGCTCGCGCTCATATTGTTGTTCCAGCTCCGAAAACGCCTTATTGATTTTGTTCAAAGAGCCTACCTTGTTGAGCGGCAAACGCACGATACGGCTCTGTTCGGCCAAAGCCTGCAAGATGCTCTGGCGAATCCACCAAACGGCATAGGATATGAATTTGAAACCGCGTGTTTCATCAAAACGCTGTGCGGCTTTTATCAGGCCCAGATTGCCCTCATTGATCAAGTCGGAAAGGCTAAGTCCTTGATTTTGATATTGTTTTGCTACGGAAACGACAAAGCGAAGGTTTGCTTTTGTCAATTTTTCCAGTGCTATGGGATCACCTTGTTTGATCCTTTTTGCCAAATCTACCTCCTCTTCCGGGGTAAGCAGATCCACCTTGCCAATTTCCTGAAGATACTTTTCAAGGGACTGGCTTTCACGGTTGGTAATGGACTTTGTAATTTTTAACTGCCTCATGTGCGGTACGCTGTTATTTTTTCGGGCGCAAAAATAAAATTTTAAACCCGCAGTCTGCAAAATATTTTTTCATCAGACGTGGATTTTACGGTTTAGTTGCAAAATTTTCCCTGAAAGAAGGGTTAAACGGCTAAAATTTAATTTTGTTTAGGCTATATTTTTGTTTTGTGCTTCATTTATAAGGCACAAAGAAGCTGATTGGAGTATCATTCTCAATTTTAAAAGGCGTTTTGCTGTTTGCATTTAAAGGCCTAACAAAAGTGACGCAGTATCCCAAAAGAACGAAAGGCATTCTCTGTATGTTGGGAAGTTTCCCTTGAATTTCGCCTGTTTTTCCTGTGTAGTTGTTTTCCCGCAGATCGCACGGATATTTCCGCAGATGAGCAGATTTGAACCGTGACGGGGCAGGGCGAAAGATTGATTTGTTACTGAAGATGTCGCCCACTACTGCTGCCACGGAGCACTCTCACGCTTTTTTCCACTAAGCAGGGTGTACATGGCGGGTATAACAAAAAGGGTGAGCAGCAGGGAAAACAACAGGCCGCCAACTACAACCACGCCCAAACCTTTACGGCTTGTGGCCGCTGCGCCTAATGACAAGGCAATGGGCAAGGCGCCGAGCATGGTGGCCAATGAGGTCATCAGAATGGGGCGAAGGCGAGCCTGTGCAGCCTCCAAAACAGCCTGAGCCTTGGGCATTCCGGCATCGCGCTTTTGATTGGCAAACTCCACGATCAAAATGCCGTTTTTCGTCACCAAACCAATAAGCATGATCATGCCGATCTGTGAAAATAGGTTCAAGGTGTTGTCAGACCAGGAAAGGCTCAAATAGGCACCGGCAATGGCTAACGGCACGGTAAGCATAATGATAAATGGATCGCGAAAACTTTCAAACTGTGCGGCCAAAATGAGATAAATCAGGCCAAGCGCCAGCAAAAACGCAAAAGAGGTATTACTGTTGCTCTCTTTAAAATCGCGGGAGGGGCCATTCAAGTCGGTCTGGAAACTATCATCAAGCACGGTGGCCCCTATTTGTTCCATGGCTTCTATGCCTTCACCCAAGGTTTTTCCCGGTGCAAGAGAGGCAGAGATGGTAACCGATTTGTAGCGGTTGAAATGGTACAATGTTGGGGGGCTGCTGGCCTCTTGAAAACGCACGATATTATCCAGCTGAATCATTTGTCCATTTCGATTTTTGACATAAAGGTTGGCTAAATCTATCGGCTCGTCGCGGTTACTCCGATCTACCTGGCCAATAACCTGGTATTGTTTGCCATTTTGTAAAAAATAGCCAAACCTCCTGCCGGAAAGGGTAAACTGGAGCACCTGACTGACATCCAAAATGCTGACATTCAATTCCGCAGCTTTCAGGCGATCTATTTCTACTTGCAATTCTGGCTTGTTAAATTTAAGGTCAGCATCCACATTGGCAAAAACTGGATTCTTGCGGGCTTCCTCCAAAAATTTTGGAACCACGGCACGCAGTTTTTCGAAATCCAGGCTCATGACAACGTATTGCACAGGCAGGCCCCTGCCAAAACCAACCTGTATGGTCTGGTCCTGATTGGGAAACATACGGGCTTCCGGCATCTTTTTGGCTAATGCCATCAATTGGTTATTAATTTGTTGCTGACTGCGCTCACGCTCTTCAGGATCTGGCAATAAAAGGCTGACAAAACCGGAGTTAGTGGCCGCTGAACCAAAACCCGGAGCGGTAATACCAAATACCATTTTGCGCTCTGGCACTGAATCCATGATGGTTTTGGAAAACTTGTAAATGATCCCTTCCATCTGGTCAAAATCAGTACCTTCCGGTGCTGTTATAGTGGTGCGGATAAAATTGCGGTCCTCCAAAGGAGCGAGCTCACTTTTGAGTGTACTTTGAAAATGCCAGATCATGCCAAAACATGCCGCCAAAATCAGGATGCTCGCCATACGGAATTGCATGAAAGAACGCAAAGCAGCGCCATATACCCGATCAAGGCCCGTAAAAAAAGGCTCGGTTGCCTGATAAAACCATCCATGATTTGCAGCACTTCCACCCATTTTCACATTGAGCACGGGGGTTAAGGTAAGCGACACAAATGCAGAAATCAATACCGCTCCGGCAACCACGATACCAAACTCCCTGAACAAACGCCCTGTAAAACCCTCCAGGAATATAACGGGTATAAAAACCACTGCCAGCGTAACCGAGGTGCTTATGACGGCAAAAAATATCTCTTTGGTGCCTTCGCGTGCTGCCCTCCATTTGTCCATTCCTGCTTCCATTTTTTTGAAAATATTCTCCGTCACCACTATGCCATCATCCACAACAAGTCCCGTGGCCAATACAATAGCCAAGAGGGTTAACACATTGATACTGAAGCCAAAAACATACATGATAAAAAATGCACCGATTAATGAAACCGGAATGTCAATCAAAGGACGCAAGGCAATGGCCCAATTTCTGAAAAAGAAAAAAATGATCAGGACCACCAAGCCGATGGCAATGAAAAGAGTTTCGCTCACTTCAGAGATCGCCCTGCGCACAAAAAGGGATTTGTCAATGCCCACATTCACTACAATATCAGAAGGCAACTCCTTTTGTATCTGATCAAACCTGCGGTTGAATTCATCCACAATTTCCACCCAATTGGAACCCGGTTGTGGTATTACTGCCATTGAAATGCCCTGCACCAAGTTGCGGCGAGCACCTGTTTCTTCATTATCCGGCCCTAATACGGCCTCCCCAATATCCTTGAATCGGATGACCCCGGCTTGCGCACTCATACGTCCGGTACCAGATATAGTCCGTATTGGCGGAGAAACGATCATATTGTTGAAATCCTCTTCGGTCTGGAGGCGACCAAATGTTTTAACGGTGAGTTCGGTAGCATCGCCCCGCAATTTCCCCCCGGGAAGTTCTACGTTCTCACGGTTGAGTGCAGTCTGCACATCATTGGGTGTCAGGTTGAAGGCGGCCATTTTGACGGGATCCATCCAGAGGCGCATAGCAGGCCTTTTTGCACCAAAAACATTAACGGCTGACACTCCGGGAATGGTTTGAATCCGTTCAACTAAAACATTTTCAACATAATCCGTCAACTCAATGATGCTTCTGGTACTACTTTGTACAGGGATAAACAAAATAGGATCACCACTGGCATCAGCTTTGCTGACCACAGGTGGCGCGTCAATATCTTGCGGCAGGTTGCGCTGTGCCTGGCCTACTTTATCGCGCACGTCGTTCGCTGCGCGCTCGAGATCTGAGTTCAGATCAAATTCGACGGTTATATTGCTTACGCCCGTAGCCGACTGGCTGGAGATAGTACGCACCCCGGCTACACCATTAATAGCTTTCTCCAAAGGTTCGGTGATTTGGCTTTCCACCACCTCCGGGTTTGCGCCAGTGTAAACTGTGCGAACTGAAATATTAGGCGGATCAATGGCCGGGTATTCACGTACCCCCAAAAAGGTAAAGCCCAAAACGCCAAACACAATGATCAAGATACTCATGACTGTGGCGGTAACCGGGCGACGAAGAGAAAAATCTGATATATTCACGGGTGTAATTTATGCTGTATCAACAATACGTAAAAACTGACTTTAAAACAATTTTCTAAGCAAAGGTCGAAGATTAAGGGGACTTTTATCAGAAAAAACAAAGAAAATAAATTCTTAAAAATTTCAAGACTACACAAATCACGCTGTAGTTTTTTATTATTGCACCTACAAATTTGAATGAATTTCTACTTTTGCGCTTTCACACAAAATCAAACCCTCCAGTATGCAATATATAAGTTTTGATGCTACATCTGCCCAAAAATTCATCAAAGAAGAGGAAATTTCTGCCATAGAGCCCCAGGTAATGGCTGCTGCCAAGTTATTGGAAAGCAAAAGCGGTCCTGGCAACGAGTTTTTGGGGTGGTTGGATTTGCCCGTGAAATATGATCGCAATGAGTTTAAGCGCATCAAGCAGGCAGCAAAAAAAATTCAAAAGCAAAGCGATGTGCTCATCGTCATCGGCATTGGCGGCTCTTACTTAGGCGCCAAGGCTGCCATAGCATTTTGTGCTCATGAGTTTTACAACAATCTGCCGCGGAAAAAGCGCAAGTCGGCCACTCAAATTGGCAGTTTGCCAGAGATATACTTTGCAGGCACCAACATATCCGGCACCTACCTTAATCAGTTGATCGAGCTTATTGGTGATCGTGATTTTTCAGTCAATGTTATTTCCAAATCAGGAACAACAACTGAACCTGCCATTGCATTTCGCATTTTCAAGCAAAAATTGGAAGAAAAATATGGAAAAGAGGGCGCGCGTGAACGCATATACGCTACAACTGACAAAGCACGTGGCGCGCTTAAAACCCTCTCCGATCAGGAGGGCTATGAAACCTTTGTGGTACCTGATGACGTGGGGGGCCGCTTCTCCGTACTTACGGCGGTAGGCCTGCTTCCAGTTGCTGCCGCAGGTATCAATATTGATGCGCTGATGAAAGGTGCTGCTGACGCACGCCTTGAATGCAAAAAACCATTTCCTGAAAATGACTGTTATCAATATGCTGCCTTACGCAACATACTGCTTCGCAAAGGAAAAAATATAGAAATTTTAGCCAATTATGAGCCAAGGTGTCACTATATCGCCGAATGGTGGAAGCAATTGTACGGAGAAAGTGAGGGCAAAGATGGCAAAGGGATTTTTCCGGCAGCCGTTGACCTCACTTGTGACCTTCATTCCATGGGCCAATATATCCAGGACGGACGGCGTGACATTTTTGAAACAGTACTGGAAATTGAGACGCCTGAGCATGATATAACTTTAGGAACTGAAGCCGCTGACCTGGATGGGCTGAATTACCTGAGTGGCAAAACCTTGGATTACATCAACAAAAAAGCAGCAGAAGGCACCAGAATGGCACATATTGATGGTGGCGTGCCCAACTTCGTGATCCGCCTGCCAGAAGCAACACCTTATTATTTAGGCCAACTTTTTTATTTCTTTGAAAAAGCCTGTGCCATTAGTGGCTATATGCTTGGTGTCAACCCCTTTGACCAACCTGGTGTAGAGGCATATAAAAAGAATATGTTTGCTTTGTTGGGTAAACCTTCTTGAGGGTGATGGATGTCCCGAATTAAAGCCAACCCAAAAACGGCTCCTCCAATATCTTTTTCAGCTCCACCAAAAAGCGCGCGGCGTCGGCCCCGTTGATCACGCGATGATCCCAACCGATGGTCATGGGCATCATTAGGCGCGGTTCAAATGATTTTGACGTTTCATTCCAAACAGGTTCGTGTTTGGCTGCCACCATACTCAGTATGGCTACTTGAGGCCAGTTAACGATGGAAAGCATGTTGGTTCCACCAATTCCGCCAATATTGGAAATGGTAAAGGTGCCGCCATCCAAGTCATCCGGCTTGTTCTTGCCATCACGGGTGCGCGTACTTATATCGGTCAGGTCAACAGAAATTTCCGTTAGCGATTTTTTATCACAATCCCGAATCACAGGAACCAAGAGGCCGCGAGGAGTATCCACCGCAATACCTATATTGACAAACTTTTTGTAAATTACCTCGTTGGTCGCCTCATCAAGACTGGCATTAAACTGGGGCATACGACGCAGCACAGAGCATACCGCCTTGGTCACTATAGCGGTAGTGGTCAGGCTACCTCCGGCTGCTTTTACGGTTTCTTTGTGCTTTTGTCTTAACTCTTCCAAGTGGGTAATATCTGCTTTTTCCGAGATCCATGCATGTGGTATCGTATTAAAAGCATACTGCATGTTTTCGGCAGTCAATACGCCGATTCGGCTCAAAGGCTTGCGTTCCACCGCGCCAAATTTTTCAAAATTGGGCAGTTTCTTAGGTGCAGGTGCTGCGGATGCAGCACTTGAGGCAACGCCGCCGCCTGTATCTATTTTCTTTTTTACAAACTCAATTACGTCTTTATAGGAGATGCGTGAAGCCCCTTCATGTGCGCCCACATCTGATAAATTCACGCCCAACTCTTTAGCGCGTTTTCGGGCCAATGGACTGGTTCTCAACGCTTTGGATGAGGCTGTGGCTGGTGCCGACACCGGAGGGGGAGCCGTCTGCGCTGCCGTTGTTGATACTACTGGCGCTGCGCTGGGCGAAGCGGGCTCCTCGGTAGCAGGAGCGGAGGGGGGTGGAGGGGCTGCTGCTGCAGCTTGCGCTTCTACCCGAAGAATAAGTGATCCCTCACCTACTTCGTCGCCTTTTTTAACCAATACCTCTGATACTGTGCCATCGGCATCTATTGGCATTTCGGCATCTACCTTATCCGTGCCGACAATGAGAACAATTTGTTCCTTGCTAACCTTGTCGCCGGGTTTAACCAAGATTTCGAGGACTTTCCCCGTAACGCCGTCGCCGAGCGAAGGCAATTTGTATTCGTGCAGCATAACGATGTGCGAATATTTGTTCTTTATTATGTTGAAAAAATTTCCAGTTCAATTTTAGAACCCAGTGTATTGGGTTAATTGAATGGGCAAAGATGCTGATTTTTTTACAATTTTATCCATCGAGGCGAACGACATCTGATTCATCCGTACAATCCATGTACAATTCATCAATTTGTCGCTTCAAAATTGGGTGTTCAAGATCAGCCGCAATATCCATTAGCGGCACAAGTACAAACCCTCTTTTATGCAGATCGGGGTGAGGTATTTCCAAACCCTTATCCCTAATGACCCGTTTGCCATAAAGCAGAATATCCACGTCAATTGGCCGTGGGCCCCATTTTTCTTTTTTTTCCCGTCCTAAATTCCGTTCTATTTTTGTGATGGCGGCCAACAGGTCACGAGGTTCAAGGGTAGTATTGGCCATCAGCACCATATTTAAAAAAGGGTCTTGATCCGTTTTCCCCCAAGGTTCGGTTTCGTACAGGTAACTCTTCTTTACTACTTGGCCTATCTCCTTGTTTATCAAGTCAATAGCAGCATTAATATTAGACTTTCGGTTGCCCACATTACTGCCCAGGGCAAGATAAACATTGATATATCGTCGGTTTGCTGCTGGTTCCATGTTGTTTCAATTTTATGTTTTGTCCAAAAATTGCGCGCAAAAGTATGAAAGATAAGTTACAGCATGCACTGAATCTCTAAACTCAAAATACTTTTGTGCCTGATATGACTTATATTTAACATCCATATTTCGTTTACATGAAAAAAATTTCAATTATTCTACAAGTTCTACTGTTGGGCGCTTTTTTGTCCTGCAAACATACGGATCAGAACTTAGTCAACAACATCCAACAGGAAGCAGACTTGCAACGCCAATCGGCCAATGAGTTTTCAGGTCTTCAGCAAAAAATCATGCTGGTGCTAAGCGAGGCCAACCAAGCGCAACCAGAAACAATGCAAAATCCTGATTTTCAGGAACTGGTAAAATTAGCAAGCAGTATTGAGGCAAAGGCTAAAATCAGTAACGAAGAATTTTCTGCCAATTCGGGCAAGTTATCTGATTTGTCGGCTGCCTATGCGGAGGGCAAAATCAGCAAAGAAGAGGCCGAAAAGCAATATGAGTCCTTAAAAACCAAGCCTGATGACGTAAAAAAACTTATTACAACGCTTAACACACTGATTGATTCCGCTCAGGTTAAATGGGGCAAAGTTATACCCCGGTAATCGGACAAAAAAAAGCGGCGTGCCTTTGCACGCCGCCGGAACAAAACCCATTCTATTGTATGAAGCAAAAACTTTAAAAACAAATATATCTCATGTTGCCTCTCTCTTATACTGCGATTGGAAGAGCGTTGAGATCGCGGAAAAGAATTTTCTTGCGATTGAAATATAAAACATTGGAGCGCTTTAATTGGTTCAAAACAGCGGTCACCATTTGTCGGCTGGTACCTGTAAGGTCAGCGATATCCTGATGTGTCATGTTATGCTTGACCAAAGTTTCGTATCCGATGCGTTTTCCCTGTTCAGTACCCATTTGGTGCAAGTATTCCAAAATCCGGCTTTTTGAGTCCTTGAGCACTACTTTTTCAAGTTGTGTTTCGGTGTAACGCAGGCGTTCACCCAGGAAATGGAGTAGCGACTGAGCAAAAGCGAAATTGGATTTCATGGTGTTCAGTACAACATTGGCATCCATCTCAAGCACTTCGGCATGGTCTTCCATGACATAGGCAAAATCACGGCGCGTCTTGTCTCCAGTGATACAGGATTCACCAAAAAGGTTGCCAGTGCGTACCACATATTTAATAATGTCCTTTTTTTCGGCATGAACAGCAACTTTGACGGTGCCTTTCAGTAGCAAATAAACCTTGGTGGCCATTTGTTCGGGCTTGTACAAAACCTGATGCTTGGAATAGGTGTTTACTGACGAAGCGGCATGCAAGTACATTTTTTCTTCGGGGCTGAGTACCGCAAAAAGCGGACTGGTTTCAAAAACAGGCAAAACAAATTTTGTGTCCATAATATCCGATGGTTGTTTGTTACAAGCGTTATCGCGGCCAATCAAGTTAATGCCATCACTGGCCAACAATACAGTAAATTGGTCGCATGTTGACATATTGACAAATAAGATTCGGAAATCCCCTACGCTTGACACAGAAATATTTTTTTGCTTTGGGATCAACCATGTTAGAAAGAAGGTACGAAAATGCGCCAATATAAAATTATGTTTTATTTGAAAAATATTTTTTTGCCTTTTGTTTTGTAGAAAACAAAATAAACCCACCTTTGCCAAACAAAAATTTTTTCACTCATGTCTGAACAAGCACCAAATTTTTCAGAGCAAGCGTGGCTTGAAAAGCTGCGCAATGGGGAAGAGCGGGCCTTGCGGGCCTTGTTTGATCGGTATTATGGTGCTATCGTTCGGGATATTTATCGCCTAATTCCGGATAGTGACACCTGCAAGGATTTGGTTCAGGAGGTTTTTGTTGAGCTTTGGCGGAAAAAAGAATCGTTGGAAATTCAGGTTTCAATTTACGCATACCTTCGCAGGGCAGCGGTGAACAAGGCGCTGAACCACATCAAAAGTAATAAGCGATATGTATTTGAGGAGCCCGACAAGCAGAATCAGATCAAGGATAGCTCGGCTCAGGATATTGCACAAAAGGAACATCAAGGCAACTTGGAAGATGCCTTGCACAAAGCCATTGAAACCTTGCCCGAAAAGTGTCGGGCAGTTTTTGCACTTAGTCGTTTTGAGCACCTGTCCCACAAGGAAATTGCTGAAAAATTAGGTATATCTGTTAAAACAATTGAAAATCAAATCACAAAAGCCATGAAAATGCTTAGAGAAGCCCTGTCCGATGAGGGGTATTTGTCTCTCATTGTCATTTTGGGAACAAAATGGTTGGAAAACACATAGGGGTTATGCCTACTTGCATTGTCTTTATATTGTCAAAATGACCTAAATTTGAATATTACCGTGTTATCAAACGAATATATATCACTCCTCCAGAAAAAAATCAATGGCACCATCAGTGCCGATGAATCTCTTTTGCTGTCCAACTGGCTCCATGAGGCTCCCGAAAATGAGCAGTTCGCGCAGGAACTTGTTATGATCTGGGATAAATCCGAGCATTACAATCCTGAACTCGCGATTGACCTTGACGAGGACTATGCCAAAGTGATCCAAAAAATTGGCCAAACAACCCACAAAACGCAACGCATTACCATGCAAACCTGGTGGTTACGTGTTGCGGCCGCCGTGTTGTTGTTATGTGGCGCTACCTGGACATGGCAAAGGTTTGCAAGCAATTCAGATAAAATGCTTTTAGCAGAGGCAAACGCCGCCAAAACATACCTCAAGCTGCCAGATGGATCAGAGGTCTGGCTTCGCGACGGGGCCAAACTGCATTATCCCGAACATTTTAGCGAAACAAAAAGGCAGGTAACATTGGATGGCGAGGCTTATTTTGTTGTTGCCCACAATGCCCATGCACCTTTTCAGGTTATGATGGCGCAGGGTGGAAAAGTGGAGGTTTTAGGTACCCAGTTTGACGTAAAGTGTAACGGCAAGGGCCACGATGCCACTGTACTGGTAAAAAGCGGAAAGGTACGCTTTGAGCCAACGGCCTCAAAATCAGAGGCAGTTGTACTTACTGCTCGCCAAAAAGCCGTATATGATGCCTCCAACAAGCTAATAAGGGTTTCTAATGAAACAACATTAAACGAACTGTCCTGGCAAACTGGAGGCTTGGAGTTTATTGATGCCCCAATGGCTAAATCATTACAGGAAATTGCCACATATTACAAAGTTGAAATTGCGGTGTTGACCCCAGAGATCAATGATTGCAAATTAACATCCCCTTTGACTACTGGCAACTCGGCCAGAAAGGTTCTTGATAATATCGCAATGGCTTATAATTTCACTTTAAAGCAAATTTCGGATACCAAATTTGAAATAAGCGGCAAGGCTTGCCGGTAAGCTATTCAACAGGAAAAACAAAAGGCCTGATCTGTTAAGATCAAGCCTTTTTTTGTTGGTGCGGGAGGCGAGACTCGAACTCGCACGACCGTGAAGTCATTGGTGTTTGAGACCAACGCGTCTACCATTCCGCCACTCCCGCAATTATCTAATTGCTTTAAGCGGGTGCAAATTTACGAAGGTTTTCCAAAATGCGAAGCAAATATCTTTTTTTTAAAAAAAAATCTTGCACTTTTTTCAAATCTTCTTCTGTGGCAGTGGTGTCGTCATAATCAGACAACAGTGGCTTTACCCGCTCAAATAACTCATTTTCAATATTTTGTACACTATTCAATACCATCTCGTAATTGGTGCTCTTGCCTTCTAATTCCATTTCCATAATTTGTTCATTTATATCCATCATATCCATCAGGAAATCCTGGGACAAGGCCGGAGTTTGATTATCATCGCCGAGAAACCCTTTTAGGGTCAGGACATAACGTATTCTTTCGTCCAGATTGGACAAGGTTTTATAGGCGTTGTTGTTGAGTGTTGCAGCGTCAAGCATTTGGACTTGCTGCTCATCGTCGGCCAGCGTATGAAAATCGGGATGAAACTTTTTACTGTTTTGTAAAAAGGCCTGCCTTAATTTGCCTTCATCTAACATAAAAGAGATGGGCAGATTGAAAAATTCAAAATAATTCACGGTTCTATGCATGCGGGTTCTTAGCGGCCCTGAGTTGTTCGAACAGCAGGCCAAGGACACCAAAGGTAATGGATAAATCTGCACAGTTGAACACACCGGTTTGAACAATGCCCAGATCAATAAAACAAAAATCAGTTACGGAGCCATACATAAATCGGTCAAAAATATTGCCGATGCCTCCGCCAATTACACAAGCCAAGCTAAACGCCCCGGTCTTGCTCATGCTTTTTTGAAAAAAGAGCCATGACATTGCCATGAGCAGGGCCAATGCTGGCATTAAGAGCAACGCCCATTGTTTGGTGCCTTCTGACCATGAATCTCCCAAGCTCATCATGGCACCGGTGTTTTCTACCTTGGTCAGGATAAGGTGATTGTCAATAATTGGGATTTGCACACCGGGCTCAATATGTTCGCGAACGATGTTTTTTGAAATCTGGTCACAACCAATATTGACGATGATAACAGACAATAGTATAGAGATTCGAATTATTGCTTTGAATACCATGACATTACCAATATAATTAAAATAATATAGATTTGTATGTGCAATTAATCTTATTAGTTAAAAAGAACTAATTTTTTCGTCAACATCTTGGTTCCTTGCCGGATTACAATGTTGTATTCTCCCTTTGGGAGCAAGGAAAGGTCAGCTTTTTCTGTGTATTTGCCATAAGAAAACGATTTATTGGCGAATATGGTTTTGACCAATTTGCCTGTCATGTCCAATACCTCCATGCTGACCTCCATATCTTTTCTGATCTTGAAAGGAACCCAAAAAACGCCACTGGAAGGATTGGGGAAAGAATCTTCCAAAACAATATCTGTTTCCGTGTTTTGTTGGTGCGTGGTTATCTTGTTTACATCCACGATTGCTGTCAGGACGCTTGTGGTCAGGCCGTCCATACGGGTCCACATTGGCCGCACAACATTGTTGTGGGCAGTGATGTGGTTATAGTCCCCAAAAAACTGGCCACTGCTGGGCAAAAACGGTTTTTCGCTCACCTTAAAGTTTCGAAAGGTTTGGCCTCCGTCAGTGGAAAGAGCCATAAACACATCAGTATTGGATCCGGGATAGTTGCGGCGATCATAGAAGACAAACCAAAGCCATCCGGTGCTTTGATCAATGGCCATCCAGGTCAAAAATTGATGCCTCCCTTTGCCATCATCATTTACCCGTATGGGGGCGCTCCAGTTATTGCCGCCATCTTCGCTTTTGCTCAACCAGATGTCCGTGTCATTTGTTCCATTACGCTGATCGCTCCAATTGACATATATGGTACCTCTGTAAGGGCCATTGCTAAGATCACAGGCAGTTATTGGCAAACCGTTGCAGCGCTGAAGGCCCGGGATTTCATAGTCCCATCCACCGGGCATAGGGTCTATTTTGATGTCTTTAGCTAACCAACTTAGTCCTCCATCCGTGCTGCGATCAAAAACCAGCCCTTCTGGTCCAGTCCAGGAAACATAGATTTCTCCTTTAGGGCCTATACAGGGTACGGCTCCTTCCGTTGTGTTGTCACTATCCACACAATCACCTGAAATTCGATTAATTTTTTGGGGAGAAGACCAGTTATCGCCGCCATTTGTGCTTTTGGAAAAAAGGATGCGAGAGCTGTCCTTTAGGTTTGGGCTTCCGTAGCTGTCAAATTCCGTCCAGGTCATATACAGGTGATTATTGCTACGATCAATGGCCACCCATTGTTTGTCTTGATCTTTGCTGCCATTTAAGCCCGTAAAAGTGCCGGAAGACCATGATTTTCCCGCAGTAGTACTTTTTTGGCATACAATCCTGTCAATCCAGCTTCCATTTGGAGGATTGGAAAGATGGAAAAAGTAAAAATGGCCGTTAGTATCCACAGTAATAACAGGATCACCCCAAACACCATAGGTGGATGTCAACTTCGATTCCGTCCAGGTGCGCCCAGTATCTTGTGACACATACAAGTTATTCAGGTTTGCGCCTGCTACCAAACGGGCCGGGTTCTTGGGGTCCTGACAAATAGCCGGCTCGTTTGGGTTGTCCTTGGTGCCAATAACTACATTAAGGTGCTGCGCATAAACAAAAATTTGACAGCAGAATGGAAGCAGGAAAATAAGGAATTTACGCATAAAAAACATTTTTATCAAAGGCGTGTAAGGGTTCATCGCTTAACTTTAATTTTCATACCCATTTTTATCGTTACACTATTGTTGGCAAGTAATTTAACAAATTGTGTACCGCCATTTGCTGTGGTAAAGAACGTTTTCAGATCAGCTGACCTTGTTTTGCGAATATGATCAAAACGATCTTTGCTCATGGGAATAAACGTCTCTGTACGCTTAACGCCTTGGGAAACGCCATTGGCATCAACTGGTGCTGATTCCATGATGGATCTGGGGCCGCCAGTAAACAGAGAGTCCACTATCCGCTGGTTTTCATCCCGGAAATAGATTTGGACGTCCGAAGTAATGGGCGTGGTATTTTCGGAAACCAACTTGAATTCAACTTCTTGAATATCAGCCGAATCAACATCGGCATAAGAGCCAAAATCGAGATCAAGTGTTTGTTCTGCGCCAAAATTCTTGGCGGCACCCTCCAGCACCAATTCTACGCGCACTCCCAGCCTTATGGTACTATTGTCCGTAATAAAGCCAGTGATTGTGGGGTCTTGATTGGCATTGGATATGCCATTAACCTGATAAATCAGACGAGTTGGTTGTGCGTTGAAAATTTCGGCAATGTTGGAGTTGGTTTCATCCATATATACTTCGGTGTACTTGGTTTGACCTATCTCACCTTTTGCAAAAGATGGGTAATCAAAATCAACATATCCTTTTTCCAACTCCTTGCTTTTGAGCGGGTATTCTTTGCCATCTCGCCCTATAAAACTCAGGTATTTGATAGAGCCTCGTGTTGGGAAGCCCCAGGAATTGGCAATTTGCATGGTTACCTGGGGGTTTTTTATAGTCACGCCACCATCCAAGTCAGTTTGATTGATGTCAATTTCAATTGTATCCCTCGTAAGGTCGTATTCGGAATAGCCCCAATAGCCTTCAAGGTAAGAAAAGATCAGGTTACTATTGATTACAGAAACATTGGACTGGAAGATATTGGGTTCACCCGGCACAATTACCCTTTCCCCCTTTTTGTTGAAAGCCACATACTTAAATGTGATGGTATCGTTTTGGGAGGACAATTTTTCGCCACCCAAGTTGTAAATCTCCTGAAAGATTTTTCCTGGCAATACGTTGTTGAACGGATAGCGAAACACCTGGCCATT
>CAZIKN010000039.1:0-40101 GCA_964539805.1 uncultured Saprospiraceae bacterium
CGAGTTGTGAAAGAGTATTTTGACACAGTTTTCACTGAATTGCTCCACTTTTATATTGCAACAGAATCGAAAGGAGACTTTAAAGGTGTTGGCTATCATGATATGCCCTATACAACCCACATCCTTAACGGGTTGATTCCAACGCTGCATATTTTTGAAGAAATCTTGCTACGAAAAAATGCCGTTGAGGAGCAAAGTGCCGAAATTCTGCTCAAAATTTTAATTCTCGGCTTTTCCTTCCATGATGCCAACAAGGTCATTGATGCGAAAATGTCGCATGATGAAGCGGTTGAGGCCATGTGTCAAAAGCACTTAGATTCAGTGAAGTTGTTCTTTCCTGAAATTGAAACACACAAGACAAGTGTCTTCTATTTGGCTTCTTCCACTGAGGATCGCTCCATGGTTCATGCCCAGAAATATCGAGTGACGATAAGTGGCAAGCGTATGGATGACATGCTACGCCCCTTGTGTCACCTTGCTGATGGCCTTGCATCCATACAAGAAGTTGAAACACCGGAAATGGTAGCAAGCCAAATCCGCAAAAAATTGATCCCTATTGAGAATAATTTTGACGACTTCCCTATTTCTTATGTTCAAATCCGCCCAAATCCATACGTTTTGTTGAGCCAAAAAGCACTTCAAACGATCCATAACGCTTTGTATGAAAGCGGCAAAAAAGGCTTTTATTCTATGAGAAGTGGGTTTATTTATTTTGGCACTCCGATTACAGAAGTCGAACTTGCTAATGCTTACACTGCGTTCGACAACAAGTCAGGCGATTTGGATGAAGCAAGCCTGACCGACATTGACTATCAAAAGTGCAAATTCGGTTTCATCGGCTCAATTCCATTTACAAAGGCGATTTTGGCAAAAGTCGTTGCAAAGAAGCAAGACTCCTTTCTGGCACTTTCGCCAAACAGTGCTGTAAAAATTAAGAGCTATGATTTGTTCGTCGAACTCATTCAATCGTTTTTGGCAGCTTATGGGGTTGATACGTTCATCGGATTGAACAATAAAGATGGAAAATGCTATCTGCGATTTAGCGAGAAAATTGAACAAGGCAGTAACGACGACTATTTCCGAACTATTTATTGTTTGAACAAAGTTCGCTGGCTTAATGGAAAATTCAGCTCTAAATGGCGAACTGACTTTGAAGACGCAATTGCCGACATAAACAGGGAATTGGCTAACCCATTTGAATTGGGCGGAAGAACCTATAAAAAGATGGGCGATGTGCTCGATTTTCTGAGTGAAAACACCAGTATGGCTGGGCCTTTAATGAAAACATTGCTCAATTTTGATTTTTCCTACAAGTTAATCATTGAATCAGAGGACGTGGAGCAACTCATTGAATCCATCCAAAATGAAATAATAGGGACTTTGGACAAAGAAGCCGCTGAAACAGACGTGATGGGAACGAATGTGTTTTTGGATAGGTACTTGACTTGTGAAGGAACATCTGGCATTGAAAAACTCCTCGCACAATACGAACCAGAAGTTTCGACCAAAGACAATATGTGTGCATTCACGGGAGAAACCACAACAACTCCATACGAAGCGGCGGTAGCATTTGGATTAAAAGCGCGCGGCTTTTCTAACCGTTCTGTGACCTTTCTTGGCAACGATACTTCTTATATTTCTGATCTGTTTGTAGAAGAAAATATGCTGCGCATTTCCAATTTTACAAATACGTCTGATGCTAATACAATTATCTACAACGACTTCTTTGAGACCAATGTAGATATTAGCAGAGACATAATAAAATATGCCGTCAAAGCCAAGCCAACTGATTTGTCCTTTTTGGAAAAAGAGAGTTCCATCCAATTTGACAAAACTTCGACTTACCAACCGAACCTTTTTAACTTGTCCTTTACCAAGATCGCGCCGGGTATAGAAGGGGCTTTTTATTTGGTCAGGAAATCGCTTTCCATGATAAAACTGCTTGGTGTACGCACATACATCACAGGCATCATGTCGTCGTATATGCCGCATAAACACGCTTTTTGTTATGAAAACGCGCCAAAATTTTTGGTTGATCTCGGTTGGGACAGGATTCGATTGGCTGAAGTGGATGAAGTGAGGGCCGAAATCCGCTTGATGCTCACCTTCGGAAATCTCAATTCAACAATTCCAAAATTAGCACAAGACCGTCGCGCTTACTTTACGCTTTTTTACATGCTCAATGAAAGCGACAAAGAAAAAGTACGACCCTCTTTTATAAGGTTCATTGACACTTATGGTAAACAAAAATTCAATAATATGACTATCATCGAAGAACTGGTGGAACTCGCCACCAAAATTGAACGCGCCGACCTGCGCAGTAGCGGTTCGCAAGAAACATGGCTGATTCGAACCGCTACGGATTTTCTCCGCCAATATGTAAAGATCGGATCAGAACCCGACGACATCATTCAAAAGATTGCGGGAGAGCTCTACCGTGTAAAAAAGCACGACAACGATTCCCCTGAAATGCGCAAAGCCATTGAAGCATTTTCTGCGGCGATTTATCATCGTCTCTTTGAAGAGGCATGGAAGGGCAAATTGCCTCTACCCAACCAACAAAAGCACTGGATTTATCAGTTCGCTTTTATGTTCAAAAAGCGTTCGGACGAAATTATCCGTGAATTTTCAGAGGCCAAAAAAGCCCGCGAAGCCCAAAACCCTTAACCATCTACTAATTAAATATAAATTTTTCTGAAAATGGAAAAACTTTTCAAGATCATTCCAGAGGCATACTTTGCCACGAATCTCAAAGAAAATCGCCTCGGCAATATCAAAATCGCTGTTTTGCGCGAGGCCACAGGTAATCTCATCATCCGCAGCAATTATGCAGATGAAACCATTACGTTTAAAATTGACGACAAGCGCGATGTAGTGGAAATCCCCGCCCGCAAAATCAAAAGCCGCGAAAAACTCATGGGCTTGAAGATTTGCAGGGAACAAAAGGTTGTTGAATCAGAAGTTCGATACAATGTAATCAAAGACAAAAGGCATTTGGC
The DNA here is from genome assembly GCA_964539805.1 of uncultured Saprospiraceae bacterium. Classification (GTDB taxonomy): domain Bacteria; phylum Bacteroidota; class Bacteroidia; order Chitinophagales; family Saprospiraceae; genus M3007. The sequence continues at coordinate 3,000 of CAZIKN010000039.1, forward strand.
CAACCCCAATTCCATTTTATTTGGTGATAGCGTCACACAAGAAAATAATTCCGCCAGTCTAACGAGCCGGGTTTCTTATGATTGGGCTTATTCGCTTCGAGATGTGGGAGACATTACCGCTATCATGCAGCACAATGCCCTTAGCGAAGGTGGGACGATGTGGGACGAGGAAGAGGGCAAACACCGCGAATCGCTATTTCAGGTGCAATACGTCAAGCCCGGAACCTTGTTCCCACACTTTCTGAGTGTTGAAAACGTCACGCCCGAATTGTTCATCCACTTACTTTTCTGTGTCCTTTTTGAGAATCGGTATTTTGCCCAAAGTACAACATCAAGTGGTTCCAATGTAAAAAACCACATTATTGGTGTAGGCTTTGGCAAGTTTGAACAGCCATTGAACAGTTATACCATTTCCAAAGATTGGAAGACGGATACGGCGGTTACTGATGAAAACGTTTCAAAAATCATGGCCGATGCCATGAAAGCAAGTTACGGTGATGCGAATTTCAAGGAAGGTAAACTACTTGTGGATTTGGTCTCTGAAGTTTGGGAGGATGAAAAATCTTTGGATTCCATGTACAAAAAATGCCAAGAGGAATGTGAGCAGTTTTTGAAGGACATCAAAGTTTACCCAACTGCTAAAGCAGGTAAAAACAAAACAGGAAAAAGTGATGACAATCCAACCAATTAAACTCTGCTTGCTGAATCACCTGTTTTATTACACTGAGGTTTCGGGTGGAGGTGCCTCTTCCACAATTACAGGCGAGTTTCTTGGCGACCTCGCCCTCACCTACGCTCTTGCGTCAGTGACGAGACCCCATGAGGCTTATTACAGGTGGTTGCAAAAACCAAATTACAAGGAAATTTCAGAGTTTGGTTTTTACTGCACTGTCGGGCGGCCATTGCCCAAACAAGTCAAAAGGAGTAATACCTACATCCAAAACACCTTGTTCATGGACGGATATCCCGACACAGACAGTATCACCAAATCGGGCAAATCGCCTTTTAAAAATTTTCGCCAAGTGCAAGGTGTTGCGGCGGGGAGCGAGTTTACGGCAGTACTCATCAGTAAAGAGCCATTTGATCTCCCGCCTGTCATACGAGTGGGAAGGGCCAAAGAAACGCTTGTTAAGATAGAGCCAATGCGCAATGAAGACAATGAAAACGCAGAAATTTGGCTTAATGCCTTTTCCTTAAAAACAGTTTTTGGCAACCTTGATTTGCTCATGCCCAATTTGATAAAGGAGAAACGGGTCAGCCTTTCGTACATCATTGAACAGTATTATTTGGTCAAACAAGTGCAGTTTAGTGATCTGGAACAATGTTTTAAACCACATTTTGGCTAATGATAAACTCATTTTCGATTTCGATAAAGCCTCAATATGTGCGTCACACGGACATAAAGGAAATGTTCCCGGATGGGAGAGAGCATTTTCTGCACGAAGTGCAGAAACAAATGAAGGAAGACTTTGACCATCTTCCTGAATTTGTTATCATCTCTGCACCGACCGGAACGGGGAAAAGTTACGCATTCCCCTTTCCGGTTTTGAAATCTAAAAAGCAGAACGCTAATTTTTTGGACGATGATTCGCTTCGTGCCTTGATCGTCCTACCGACCAACGCCTTGATTGATGAATTGACCGAAAATTTTAAGAAAACTTATAAAAATCTGAATATTAGTCGTTTAACTGGCGAGGAATTAGACGAAATAAACGCCCGTCATTTTCAACGATGGGAAGCTGCGCTCAATATTTCCGAAAAAAATGACATCGTGATAACCAACCCGGATATCCTCAATTTTGCGATGCATGGCGGCTATCACAAAGCCCATTGGACACAGAAAACAGGAGACAGAGCATTTTATTCTTTTCTTCGGTTGTTCGATTACATCATTTTCGATGAGTACCACCTATACGATGAGGCGCAAATTGCCAATATCCTGACTTTGATAAAATTGAAAAAATGGTGGGTTTCGGGGCGTTTGACGCGGTTTTTCTTTGCTTCCGCTACGCCAGAACCGGGATTGAAGCGGCTTTTAGAAGAAGAAGGCTATAGCATAAAAGAAATAATTGAAGACATAACAGACGACCCATATAACGCACGGTCAATTCACGGGCGTTTAGAGGTAGATTTTATACAGGCTAAAACTGTTCAAGACGTGGTTTCGAGTCGTTTGAAAGAAATTGAACACGAAATGACAGCATCCCGTCGAGCCTTAGTAATTCTGGATCGGTTGAGAGATGTACAGGAACTTGCAGAACGTTTAGAGGAAGATTTTCATGGGAAATTCAAAATTTCCCAAAGCACAGGCTATCGTAGTAAAAAAAACGCTGACAAAGAGGCAGAAGATTTGAAAAATGCAAACTTAATAATTGCTACCAATAAGGCAGAAGTTGGGGTCAATTACGGAGTTGAATACGGCATTATGCAACCAGGGGTGTATTTTCAGAATTTCGTTCAGCGATTTGGGCGGTTTTCAAGGGGAAAAATGCCCGGAAAAATTATCGTGACGATTCAGGATGGTATGCTTTTTTCAAAAATCAAAAATGCCTTGAAGGATGGTGATGAATTTACTTATGTCATTTTTATGGAAAAAATGCGAGAATTGATGCAAGGGAAAAAATTCTACGATGAAATCGTCCCGTGTTTTATTGGTGAGTATTTTTGGAATATCACGGATAATCTTTACAAATATCAAGAATACGAAGTTTGGGAAGCCTTGGATAAGGAAACCCAAAAAGAAGGTTTTTTGAAAGGCAAAATCAAATACCGATATGATGTTTTCAAAGAGATTGACACCCTAATTACAGGAATGGTTTGCCGAGCCATTTCCGTTGAGAAGATCAGTAAAAGACATTGGAGAGAAAACTTAGAAAAGGTCAGAAAGAGTGGCCAACAAACGACCATCGAATGGGTTGAATGGTGGGAACGGTATCAAGAAACCTACCTTACGTTCCGTGAAGGGTCAAAAACGGTTGAAATTCACGATGAGGTCTATGGAAAAATCGTGGATTATTCATTGGAATGGATTTTACAAAATAAGGAGATCCGACGTATCGAAATTTCGGAGGACGGCAAGAAGGAAATTTACATTGTTGGCCAGCTAAAAGAACGCGACAAGGACATTCAATACCGAGTTTCCACCATTCCAGCTATTGGCTGCATGGAAAACAATTTAGTCGAGTATAAAGAAATGTTCAATTTGAAAAGCAAATTCGAATCAGCAGTTGAAAACATTTATAAAAAAGTGAAAAACAATCCATCTTGGACTGACAAGCAGCAAACATTAATTTGTCAAAAATTAATGGCGTTAGGAAAAACTTTCGATCGGAAACGTTTAAAAATTGACGAAATCAGAGGAAACGATGCATTTCTATGACTTTACCCCCTATTTTTCCGACTTGGATGCCACTACAAAAATATTTTCGTGTGAAACGCTCATTCAATTTTAAAAATACCCATGCACACCTACACCACCCAACTCATCCACGACCTCGAGTCCGCCATCCTCGCCCGTTGGCACGAGCGACCGCCCCATTATTTTGAAATTGGGGCTACATGGGCAGCGCCCTGGCTCACGCCGCCGGAGGGCTATACCGGCCCGGAAGCAGGATTCGGCCAAGACGATCCAGATGCGTACCCGCCGCTGCCGGATTTTATGCTTGATGAAGAAACGGAGGAAACAGAAGACTTCACCTCGGAAGAAACGGCTCCCGAACTCGAATCAGAATCAGGACTCAACCTCGAATTTGAAAAAACCATCGCCGAGATGGAGCAGTGGCGTGATGAAAAACCGCCCGAACGACAAGACATGTTTTATCATTTTGGCTTTGAGCCGGAGCAGTTTCCGCCAGCAGAACTCTTGTCCGATACCGATTTGGATGCGATCAGTGAACGCTTGTGCCGCTTGTGGGCAGCGTATAATTTTACCGCCGTTGTGCCAGATAATGCTCCTGGACGTGTATTATATCCTTTGCTGTTGGGGCGAATGAAGCAGCCTACGTTTGTGATGACACGCGGAACTATGGGGATTGAGTTTTGCTCGTATGAACCGAAGGAATGTCCATTTGGGCCGGAGTACTGTACATGTAAAGATGACGAATAGCGGAGAAATCATAATTACCATTAAGTCCAATCAAAAAGAAAAATTCAATTCACCCATGTCCACCCTCTACGACAAAATCAAAAAAATAGAAGCCCTCATCCTCGGCAGCAATGTGGAGGGTGAGCGGCAGGCGGCTATGGCTGCCCTGAAGCGCCTCAAAGACAGCACGGCTGCTGTGCCACCGCAATTAGCAAACTGGTAGAAGACATCACCACTGACCTGATCGCAAAAATCCACAAGGGTGCCGAGGAGGAAGTCATTTCAGGGCAGTTGGACGCTGGCGAACCCTGACATGCTCTGATCTGCCCGGGTGGATGCAACCCCAAACCACCCCAAACATCACCCCAAACCTTCCACATCTCAAAGACTTGGAAGGTTTCCACATCCTCGAGACCCGGAAGGGTTACACTTCATATCATCACTTTTTTATATCTTCACTATTTCCAATCCAAAACTGAGTTCGAGGCTTTTCATCAACGGTATATTGATCTGAAAAACATTGACAGGCTGATGATTGAGGAGGAGTAGCAGCCGCTGACCACCATGGTGGTATTCGAGGCTTTATAACGGGGAAAAATGACGAGAAATCTTCCAAGTCTTTGAACTTGGAAGCTTCGGCCACACGCGGAGAATAGGTTGTCAGACGTATTCTAATACGTTAGAGGACCTATTCTAATAGGTTGTACAACCTATTAGAATACGTTGTATAACCTATTCGTTTAGGTTGTTTTGACAAGTGTTTAGGTTGTTTACCTAAACGAATACGTTAGAGGACCTATTCGTTTAGGTTGTTTTGACAAACGAATACGTTAGAGGACCTATTCTAATACGTTACAGGACCTATTCGTTTAGGTTGTTTTGAGGTTCGTTTAGGTCCTACAACCTATTCGTTTGTCAAAACAACCTATTCGACGGGCTTTTTCAGGATTTTAAAACCCAACCATGCAAATCACAGCCACGCTTATCGCATACCTGCACACCTGCCCGCGCAAACTCTGGCTCCATGCGCACGAAATCCGTATGGAGCACAGCAGCGATTTGGTGGCGGAGGGCAAACTCATCGGCGAAACCACTTACCAGCGCCGTCCGGAGCAATATACCCAGGTGGAATTGGACGGCATCAAGATTGACTTCTTTGATCCGCACACCTGCACCGTGCACGAGACCAAGCGCGGCAGGGCCATGGAGGCTGCACACCGTGCGCAGGTGCAGTATTACCTGTACAAGCTCCGGCTGCACGGGGTACAGGCTGCCCGTGGGCTGATCGAATACCCCGACCTGCGCCGGACGGAGGCGGTGGAAGCGCTCAGCGAGGCAGATATAAGCGAGATAGCCCGCTGGGAAAACGAGATCGTGCAGATCATCGCCCAAGAGGATTGCCCTGGCGTGATCCGCGCAAAAATATGCAAGCATTGTTCCTACCATGATTTCTGCTACGCTGCCGATATGGATTAAACGCAACAATTTTACCCATTTTAAACATGAAAAACAGCTATTATTTATTCAATCCGGGCCGATTGGAGCGCAAGGACAATACCCTTTGCTTCCTGCCGCGCGATGAAGAGGGGCGCGAACTGACTGCCAAGTACATTCCCATTGAGGGCTTGGAAAACCTTTATGTTTTCGGTAGCCTTGATGCCAACAGTGCGCTGTACAATTTTTTGGGCAAGCACCATATCAGTGTGCATTTTTTTGATTATTATGAGCATTATACGGGTTCTTTTCAGCCCAAAGAATACCTGCTTGCGGGCAAAATGCAGGTGGAGCAAACGCGCACCTACCTTCAGGCGGCGCGTCGGCTGCACCTTGCACAGGGCTTTGTGGCCGGAGCCTCTGCCAATATGCTTCGAAACCTGAAGTATTACAGTGGCCGTGGCCGCGATCTGGAAGCCCACATAAAGGCCATCGAGCGCTATCAGGAAGGGCTTGGGTCTGTGAAGGATGTGCCCTCGCTCATGGGTCTCGAGGGCAATTGCCGACAGTGCTATTACGAGGCTTTTGACCTGATTATCAACGACTTTGATATGGGCGGGCGCAGCAAACAACCGCCCGGAAACGAGATCAATGCCTTGGTGTCCTTTGGCAACATGGTGTGCTACACGCAGGTATTGGACCAGATCTACCACACGCAACTGAACCCAACCATTTCGTTTTTGCACGAACCGGGGGCCAGGCGATATTCGCTCGCCTTGGATGTGGCAGAGGTGTTCAAGCCCATTTTGGTAGATCGCACCATTTTTAGCCTTGTGAACAAGCGGGAGATACAGGCCAAGCATTTTGACAAGGCCCTGAACAGCTGTTTTCTGAACAAATCGGGCAAGCAGATATTCCTGAAGGCACTTGAGGAGCGCTTGGCGGAGACCATACAGCACCGCACATTGGCCAAAAAAGTATCCTACAAATACCTGATCCGCTTGGAGTGCTACAAACTGACGAAGTATATCCTGAAGATGGAACCCGAGTACAAACCTTTTAAAATCTGGTGGTAACATGTACGTAGTATTGGTATATGACGTGGGCGAGAAGCGGGTGGGCAAGATGCTCCGGCTGTGCCGCCGCTACCTGCACTGGATACAGAACTCGGTATTCGAGGGCGAGATCACGGCCTTAAAGTTGAGGGAGCTGGAGCATGAGGCGCGGCAGATCATGGAGGCAGGGGAGGATAGTATCATTGTATTCAAGAGCCGGGAATCCAAGTGGTTGGAGAAGCAGATTATCGGATTGGAAAAGAACGAGTTGGATCAGTTTTTATGAGCCAAAAAGTCGTCGAAGTATTTGGTGGCCTGTCGGTGCTGTATTATTTTTGTGCCCTGATTGTGTGGGAGCAGGGCTAAAACCTTGATTATCAGGAGTCGTCGAATCCCTTATGTTTTTGCACTACTGCCGGGCGACGACTTTTGTAGTGTTTTTTGTTCATCCATCTGCACAATAAACTGTTGATTATCAAATTTTTATAATTTGAGATTTGACGGCTTTGAATCGTACCATTTGGGAATTGAAACATTGATATAAATAGTTCATTGGTGCCGTTTTTGAACTTTGAATCGTACCATTTGGGAATTGAAACCTTGCTTGCCTCGCTTTTGCGGACTTCATACTCGTTGACTTTGAATCGTACCATTTGGGAATTGAAACATTTTGCCCGTTCAATTTGATACTACTCCTGGCCCTGCTTTGAATCGTACCATTTGGGAATTGAAACTGTGTCTATTTTGCCCTGTGACTTTGTTTTACCTTGGCTTTGAATCGTACCATTTGGGAATTGAAACATGGTGGCTATCTATGGAACGAGGGTAACACCCTTCTTTGAATCGTACCATTTGGGAATTGAAACCTGACGGCGGCAAACTCGGCTTTGCCGTTCAGGTCTTTGAATCGTACCATTTGGGAATTGAAACTTCGCGGCCCGTTGGCGTTACACCTGAATCACCGGCCTTTGAATCGTACCATTTGGGAATTGAAACTAAGCACAAAAACAATACTTGCGTTTTCACGCTCATACTTTGAATCGTACCATTTGGGAATTGAAACCCGCCTTGAATTGTGAGGCGGCTAAAAGTAGCAGCCTTTGAATCGTACCATTTGGGAATTGAAACATAAGGCATTCCGCCGCAAGGTGATGTTGGAAAAACCTTTGAATCGTACCATTTGGGAATTGAAACAATTTTTCCTCACGCAAAATGGCATTCGAACCCAGTCTTTGAATCGTACCATTTGGGAATTGAAACGCACTATTGTTGCCCAGCATGGAAAACGTCTGTTCTACTTTGAATCGTACCATTTGGGAATTGAAACTTCCGAGCCGCCCGAACTGGCGTAGTATTTATCTGTCTTTGAATCGTACCATTTGGGAATTGAAACTCTTTGCGAGTAAACTCCTGACGCACTCCAAGCGGGCTTTGAATCGTACCATTTGGGAATTGAAACATACCGTCTCGTCCGACTGAGCGCAAACAAATGAGGCTTTGAATCGTACCATTTGGGAATTGAAACACGGGATCAGCAACAGGGGTAAATGTCATATTGTACTTTGAATCGTACCATTTGGGAATTGAAACAGAATTGAAGTAGTAGCAATTACAAATAATACTATTCTTTGAATCGTACCATTTGGGAATTGAAACCCCGCTATCAACCCTTATGGCACAAAGTTCATTGCCCTTTGAATCGTACCATTTGGGAATTGAAACATTTTTCAAACCACCCGCTTATTGATTCACGCGAAAGCTTTGAATCGTACCATTTGGGAATTGAAACGTAACAGGGGACTGGATCACTCGAATTGGCACGGCCTTTGAATCGTACCATTTGGGAATTGAAACATGCCGTCTTTGAAATTCAATCCTCACGTGTTGACAGCTTTGAATCGTACCATTTGGGAATTGAAACGTTATGCTTGTTATTGTTCCTGTTAAGTCTCTAATCTTTGAATCGTACCATTTGGGAATTGAAACCCCGAAATGTGGGATTATCACGATATTTAAAAACATGCTTTGAATCGTACCATTTGGGAATTGAAACCGCTTTTACCTTGCGCTTTGAAAAAGTTGAACAAGGCTTTGAATCGTACCATTTGGGAATTGAAACGTTGCCGTTATTGTGCAATTTTTTAAAGATGTTATCCTTTGAATCGTACCATTTGGGAATTGAAACTAAATTATGACCTGTACACAAAAGGCGTAGAGATGGCTTTGAATCGTACCATTTGGGAATTGAAACATTTTGGACCTTCTACCGTCAGTTTGCCCGTGCTTTCTTTGAATCGTACCATTTGGGAATTGAAACTCATAACGTGCAAAGCCGATAAAGCCAACTTGTCCCTTTGAATCGTACCATTTGGGAATTGAAACATTTGGCGGGAACGTAAGTTTGTGATCATTATCGGTCTTTGAATCGTACCATTTGGGAATTGAAACATTTTCCGAAAATGGGCAGAAGAAGGCTGGATCACACTTTGAATCGTACCATTTGGGAATTGAAACAACGACGCTACGCGCCTCAACAAAATAACACGGGTTCTTTGAATCGTACCATTTGGGAATTGAAACTGTCCCAGGCTTCCGGCGTGCCGCAGTTGTCGGCGCTTTGAATCGTACCATTTGGGAATTGAAACATCTTTAAAAGATTTTGGATCTACCTTAATGCCTGTCTTTGAATCGTACCATTTGGGAATTGAAACGAAGTGCCGCGCTTAGCGGCATTTCCGGGAGGCGGCCTTTGAATCGTACCATTTGGGAATTGAAACTTACCCGAAACAATAAGGGTTAATACCGGAACAGTCCTTTGAATCGTACCATTTGGGAATTGAAACAGGCAGTGGGGCACCCGTTTCCGTGGTGCGAATCGACTTTGAATCGTACCATTTGGGAATTGAAACACCGCATCTACTGCAGCACCACCGCCGCCGCCACCTGCTTTGAATCGTACCATTTGGGAATTGAAACTGCCTTGTCGAACATTTGTAAGGTTATGGTGTTTTCTTTGAATCGTACCATTTGGGAATTGAAACTTCATAAACCTATGCGTAAAAAAACGCGCAAAAGTACTTTGAATCGTACCATTTGGGAATTGAAACTAGTGCAGGCGCTGTGTACCACCTTTAATGTGGTACTTTGAATCGTACCATTTGGGAATTGAAACTCGGTGGCCGTACGGTGGGCGGGCAGGTAAGCACGGGCTTTGAATCGTACCATTTGGGAATTGAAACACGATCACCACCACGGCAGCCGCAATAGCGTTCGCGCTTTGAATCGTACCATTTGGGAATTGAAACTGCAGACGGAGGTAAAAGCGCGGGTAGTGGTGACGCTTTGAATCGTACCATTTGGGAATTGAAACCCAGAACAACCACAAGTGGTAAACGTTTCTTAAACGCTTTGAATCGTACCATTTGGGAATTGAAACAAAAAATCAACAAACTACTGTTCACCCTGTCAACGCTTTGAATCGTACCATTTGGGAATTGAAACCATTACCTCCACTACGGCGCGGTGATTGTCCGGCGTCTTTGAATCGTACCATTTGGGAATTGAAACCTCGCCCTGGTAATGTACCACCGTGGTACGCGCAATGCTTTGAATCGTACCATTTGGGAATTGAAACATGGCGTTGCGGATGGCGCGTGGGCAACCACTACAGCTTTGAATCGTACCATTTGGGAATTGAAACAGGAAATGATTTCGCTGAGTCGGGATAGTGCAGTGGGCTTTGAATCGTACCATTTGGGAATTGAAACGATTAAAAACTCGTAAGCGTTTACACCGACAATCTGCTTTGAATCGTACCATTTGGGAATTGAAACATGTCACACTCACGCCTCCTGTGCTGTCCGTTGTTTCTTTGAATCGTACCATTTGGGAATTGAAACTCAAAAGACGTAATTGCTTCTTTGGGCGATAGTGCGCTTTGAATCGTACCATTTGGGAATTGAAACTCGTAGGTGCCTGAATCGTTTTGGCCTTCCTTCAGGCTTTGAATCGTACCATTTGGGAATTGAAACCATACGGCGGCATATACCAAGGCGATTTGGGTTATTTCTTTGAATCGTACCATTTGGGAATTGAAACATTGGCCTTGCTATTGGAGCGTTAAAATCTAAGGGCGGCTTTGAATCGTACCATTTGGGAATTGAAACAACATAAATTCCCCTTATTCGGCGCGCGGAAACCACTTTGAATCGTACCATTTGGGAATTGAAACTCAAAGCCGTCGCGGGTGCCATGCTGATTTATGCCCTTTGAATCGTACCATTTGGGAATTGAAACAACCCGATCTCGGCGGTGGAGGGCGTTGACGGCACTTTGAATCGTACCATTTGGGAATTGAAACTCCAAAGGGCATCCTTCGTAATAGTGTACGAAATGCCTTTGAATCGTACCATTTGGGAATTGAAACTATATACCGTTGGGCTTTCTATCCATTCTCCCTGGCTTTGAATCGTACCATTTGGGAATTGAAACTTTTTCGCACTCTGCAAAATGGCTTGTCGCCGGCACGGCTTTGAATCGTACCATTTGGGAATTGAAACCAAGCAAATGTTCTTGCATCCTTTGTAGCTGCTCCTAATACTTTGAATCGTACCATTTGGGAATTGAAACCCGCTTCGCGCACTTCCAAATTTTCTATATCATTAACTTTGAATCGTACCATTTGGGAATTGAAACGTGGTCTGATCGGTGCAAAAATGTATAGAGGCGTAGCTTTGAATCGTACCATTTGGGAATTGAAACGCACCCAAACCCTGCGATACGATGCCACCAATACCTCTTTGAATCGTACCATTTGGGAATTGAAACGAATGAGATGATTTTCTGCTTCTCCGAGCAATTTCCTTTGAATCGTACCATTTGGGAATTGAAACTGAATTTTTGCGGGACTTCTGGCGCACTACTGAGCAACTTTGAATCGTACCATTTGGGAATTGAAACTTACTTGAGCAAAAAATGAGTTTGCTCTGTCTTGTCTTTGAATCGTACCATTTGGGAATTGAAACGTGGTCCTTGCCGTCGTAGTACTGGGTCTTTATCTCCTTTGAATCGTACCATTTGGGAATTGAAACAAAGAATGTCGGAATACAGGTCATACAGCATGCTTCCTTTGAATCGTACCATTTGGGAATTGAAACATGTAAAAAAATCAGGGTTAAATACCTTGAACTGGCTTTGAATCGTACCATTTGGGAATTGAAACTCTCTACTGATTTCCACCTCTTCTTGTTTTTCAATCTTTGAATCGTACCATTTGGGAATTGAAACCCTAACAAGAATTTCACAATTAAACCTTGTACCAGTCTTTGAATCGTACCATTTGGGAATTGAAACAATTACAATACCTGCCGCAATAGTTGTTTGGTTACCTTTGAATCGTACCATTTGGGAATTGAAACAGCATCAAAAAGATGGGTGAGGAACTTGAAAACGGCCTTTGAATCGTACCATTTGGGAATTGAAACTCCTTAATGTTAAAGGCCTGAAAACGAAGTCTATAGGCTTTGAATCGTACCATTTGGGAATTGAAACATGTTGAACGATTTACGATGCCGCTCCAGGAGGAACTTTGAATCGTACCATTTGGGAATTGAAACATATCTGTGGAAAATGGCACTGGGTGAAAGACAAAGCTTTGAATCGTACCATTTGGGAATTGAAACTCCTTGAAGAGGCCGCAAAGCGAGAAAACAATCTGGCTTTGAATCGTACCATTTGGGAATTGAAACATGTTATAAGCACCATTGTAATGCCTGCAAACGCGCCTTTGAATCGTACCATTTGGGAATTGAAACTGTACTACTAAATACATGTGCCCGGTTTTCATCTCACTTTGAATCGTACCATTTGGGAATTGAAACATTGCAATTAAGGCCAAAAAGCAGACAATTTCCATATCTTTGAATCGTACCATTTGGGAATTGAAACAACGTTCAACTTTACGGAAAGGCTGCAACACAGCCACTTTGAATCGTACCATTTGGGAATTGAAACTTGATTTGGAATTTTTTCATGTTCGATAAAGAGACCCTTTGAATCGTACCATTTGGGAATTGAAACTTTGATCCGTTCGGTGATGAGCCTATCAAATAAAAGCTTTGAATCGTACCATTTGGGAATTGAAACATATTCTCCAGATTGGATTTAAACTCAGTCAAGCCCTTTGAATCGTACCATTTGGGAATTGAAACAAAAAAAATGGCAAAATAAAAACATGGCTATGGTCCTTTGAATCGTACCATTTGGGAATTGAAACAGGAGTTGGAGTTAATGGGCAAGATTCAGCCACAGCCTTTGAATCGTACCATTTGGGAATTGAAACATGCCCGCAGCCTGAATCATGGAATTTTTGCTCATTCTTTGAATCGTACCATTTGGGAATTGAAACAGATAATCGAAACTACGTTTTTAACAAACGAACCTTCTTTGAATCGTACCATTTGGGAATTGAAACAGTGTCCGCAAGAACTTCACCAAGCGGAGTAATATACTTTGAATCGTACCATTTGGGAATTGAAACTATTTCTGTTGTTGCGGAAAGCCTTACGATTGTAGCCTTTGAATTGTACCATTTGGGAATTGAAACAGGTGTGTTTGAGTTTCGCCCACGCACATTAAAGACTTTGAATCGTACCATTTGGGAATTGAAACTTGCCACCAGCGATGTACGCGCCCTGTTCAATCACCTTTGAATCGTACCATTTGGGAATTGAAACGGAAAGGAAGGGAAAGGAAAGGAAATGGAAGGGAGCCTTTGAATCGTACCATTTGGGAATTGAAACCGACGTAGCCGCGTTTAGTCGGCTATAAAAGTGGCTTTGAATCGTACCATTTGGGAATTGAAACAACATTTGAGCTTGGTTGGAATTTGGACAGACACCCCTTTGAATCGTACCATTTGGGAATTGAAACAAAATTGTTTCGTTTTTCTCCCGTTTTTTATAACGCTTTGAATCGTACCATTTGGGAATTGAAACATAGTTTCCCTTGGTCATTTTGTTGGCAGCGCGGCGCTTTGAATCGTACCATTTGGGAATTGAAACGCGGGTGCATTTGAAGCGCCTGGCAGGCAGACCACCTTTGAATCGTACCATTTGGGAATTGAAACTATTATTGTTCCGCAAGCAAATATTTGCGCCCGTAACTTTGAATCGTACCATTTGGGAATTGAAACGTGCATGCCGTATTTTTGCAACTGTACGTTCGCATCCTTTGAATCGTACCATTTGGGAATTGAAACAACAATCAACATTTTAGACACGCCGTTAACCCCAGCTTTGAATCGTACCATTTGGGAATTGAAACTTGCATCCTTCCGCGTGAAAGCGCTGACCGGCTTACGCTTTGAATCGTACCATTTGGGAATTGAAACTGATGACGGTGATGCTGGCAGAGAACTCCGAGAGGCTTTGAATCGTACCATTTGGGAATTGAAACCTGATTCGCGGCTGGAGGCCACCACAGTGGCATCCCACTTTGAATCGTACCATTTGGGAATTGAAACAATTCATCAATTATCTGGTCAAATTCAAGATCAAGGCTTTGAATCGTACCATTTGGGAATTGAAACAAGCCAAAACTTTACAGTAAATGGCACCTCTCAATTCTTTGAATCGTACCATTTGGGAATTGAAACTTACGGAAGCCCGCTATGAGGAGCACGAGGTGAGGCCACTTTGAATCGTACCATTTGGGAATTGAAACTCCACTTCGTTACTCGTGATCGTGAAATTAGGATAAGCTTTGAATCGTACCATTTGGGAATTGAAACTTTGTGAATGCGATGTCGTGGCTTACGCCGGACAAACTTTGAATCGTACCATTTGGGAATTGAAACTCGGTAGTGTTTGCCAAGGGTGTTGCTTGGCAATCCACTTTGAATCGTACCATTTGGGAATTGAAACTGATAACTTCGGTACCAGCCGAAAAATCGAACATACTTTGAATCGTACCATTTGGGAATTGAAACCTTATTCGAACACGGCGAGCAATCAGATAAGCAGAACTTTGAATCGTACCATTTGGGAATTGAAACGGATCAACAATAATAAACCTCAATTTGGGAAAATTGACTTTGAATCGTACCATTTGGGAATTGAAACTACTGACCAGACGCAACACGGAGCCGCTACCCGTTACTTTGAATCGTACCATTTGGGAATTGAAACACAGGATAGCGGGCGCGGGCATTCCATTGGGCGCAACTTTGAATCGTACCATTTGGGAATTGAAACTTTTACACCGTCGCTCCCCAGTCTGTTTGAAATATTCTTTGAATCGTACCATTTGGGAATTGAAACTACATCACACGGCCCGTAAGTGATGACACTGTTGCCCTTTGAATCGTACCATTTGGGAATTGAAACTCGGCGAAGCCTTTCAGGAGTTCTACGATCCATCTGCTTTGAATCGTACCATTTGGGAATTGAAACTTGGATTATGTGGGGCCGAACTGACCACGGAACATCCTTTGAATCGTACCATTTGGGAATTGAAACTGATCCAAGCCGCTGGCATTGGCATGGCAATTTCTGCTTTGAATCGTACCATTTGGGAATTGAAACAGATCATTGAAGGCGTTGATGTCGATTTATGGCATACTTTGAATCGTACCATTTGGGAATTGAAACGAAGCAGGTGTTGAAAGTGCAGCGTAACTTGATGACTTTGAATCGTACCATTTGGGAATTGAAACGCGCTCAGATGAGGTAATAGCAGGAAGCCCGGGCGAACCCCGCCTTCCAAGCTTCGAAGACTTGGAAGGTTTACAAAACAGTTGGAATTGTACCGTTGGCGGGGTTAGCCTATTTACCTATGTGCCGGATAACTGTAGTTTCATCATAATATCGGTCTGTTTGTCCTCGCCCAAGCTGAAAACATGCTCGCCAAATGCCTCAAAACCATTTTTTTTATAAAAACTTATGGCCCTTGCGTTTTCCTCACTCCTACTTTTTTCCTACCACCTCAAAATTCAGGTCCAGCGTAAAGCCGTCCTTGTCCACTAAGGTCAGATGGTGCTTGCCCGCTGAGGGCTGCAATTCGCGCTGGTGAAAGGTGCGGGTGCTGCCCATATACTGCCCATCAAGGTGCCAATGCACCTCAATATCGGGTTTGCGGTGGGCAACCTGAAAAACGGTGCTGCTGAGCTGGCCATTGAGGTCAACGGGCACATATATCCGCGTAGGGCTTTTAGGGTAAATCAATTGCATAGGCGATTGTTTTTCAATGCCTTGTGCGCCTACGCAATCGGCCCGGAAGGGTGGGGGAGAGCTGTACGACGGGTTTTTGCTTTTGAAATAAAACTCTTCCATGGGCGGCAACACAAACCAGGGCTTGTGCTGCATGTTGGCTGGCGACTCGCAGTCGCTATTGACCTGCCATTGGGCGCTGGCGTCTAAGTGCAGCAGTTGGTGGTGGGGGCATTGCGCTGATTTTAGGCCCGTTTTGGGAATCCAGATGCTGTCCGCGTCACAATGGGCATTGGCCCGAAAACCACTTTGGCGGCAAACAGGGACTTGCGCCATGTCATCATAAGGAGGGTCAAACCATCGGCTTTCCTGTGGCAATATGCTGAATATTTCAAACAACACGGGAGCAGCCATTTCTACCCCGATTAAGCCCGGGCGGCCCTCTCCATCCGCATTGCCCACCCAAACGCCCACGGCATAACGCGGTGTGGCGCCGGCAGCCCAGGCATCGCGAAAGCCAAAACTGGTGCCGGTTTTCCAGGCCACCTTCCGGCTTGCCCGAAACAGCTCCCATTCGCCCGCGCTGTTGGGGCGTTCTACTTCTTGCATAGCATCAAAGGTAAACCATACCGAGGCCGCCGACACAACCTGTTGGGAAGCCATTTTTTTTCTTTTGGGCTTTGATTTAACCCGGGGTATAAATGAGGGCGGATGAAAATCCGCGGCATCATTGCGCCCGTCGCGGTCATAAAAATTGCCCAAAGTGCGTGCCATGCAGGCGTAAGTGTTGGTGATGTCCAATAAATTAGCCTCTGCCCCACCCAAAATAAGGGATAGGCCATAGTGTTGCGGCGATTTGGTGATGGTATTGAGCCCTAATTGCTTGAGGTTGTAGTGAAATTTTTCAAGCCCATATTGTTGCAACAGCAAAACAAAGGGCACATTGAGCGAGCGGATCAGGGCACGGCGGGCCGGAACGGCACCGTCATAGGTCTCGTAATAGTTTTCAGGCTTGTATTGGCCTAATTGTATGGGTATATCGTGTAACAAACTGGCGGGCAATATTTCCCCGGCTTCCAATGCCATGGCATACAGGTATGGTTTCAGGATGCTTCCGGTACTGCGCGCCGCCTGGATCACATCCACGGATTCGCCGTGCTCCTTGCCACAGCCCGGCACATTGCCATGATAGGACAATACTTCGCCGGTGGCCACATCCAGCACCACCGCAGCCATATTGTGCACATCATTGCCACGATACAACTGCTGCCGACGAGCCAATATCTCGCTTACCCTTTTTTGAAGGGCTGCGTCAATGGAGGAGCGAAAACGGAAGGTTTGGCCCTGATCGGTCAATTTTCCGGTGGCTAAGCGATCCAAAAGCTGTGGAGCCAATTGGGGCAAGGGCAATGGCTCGTCAGGCAAAGGCTCCTCTTTGGCGAGCGAACATTCCGTAGCACTGATTTTACCTTTTTGGCAAAGTTTTTCCAACAGTTTATTGCGTTTTTCCAATAATCGCTGCCGATTTCTGCCAGGATGTATGAGGGCCGGGCTGTTGGGCAATACCGCCATGGTAGCGGCTTCGGCCCAAGTGAGCAGTGCGGGGTTTTTACCGTAATAGCGCCAGGAAGCCGCCTCTATGCCCACTACATTGCCACCATAAGGGGCATTGGCGGCATAAAGTGCCAGGATTGCTGATTTACTATAGCTCAGTTCAAGTCGGGTGGCCATAAATGCCTCCACTAATTTTGACCACAGGTTGCGCTGTGGGTTATCGCGACAAAGCCGGATAACCTGCATGCTCAGGGTACTGCCGCCACTGACCACTTTTTTCCGACTGATATTTTGCCAAACGGCCCGTGCAATGCTGATGGGGTCAACACCCGGGTGGTACCAAAATCGTTTGTCCTCAAATTGTACTACGCATTCCTTGTATTTTAGGGGAATGGAATCCGGCGCCGGGAAACGCCATTGGCCATCGTCTGCAATGCGGGCACCCATGAGTGCGCCGTCCCGGTCTTCCAGCACTATGCTCAATGGCTTTTGAAACAGCGGCCTCGGCAAGCAAAACACCCATAAAATGGCTATACAACCTGTGATGATCGAGGTTTTTGGGTATTTCAGGGCTAATGTTCTGAAACGCTGCACATAAGGATTGAAGGACATATTCTTTTGATCGTTTAGGCCCCAAATGTAAGACTGCTTCGCACAGGTTGAGGGCGCGAATGAGCAGCTGTAAGTGGTTTTTGATTATTTGTGTTGGACATGATGGTGAATGAAAGGCGAAGGTAATGCAAGTTCAATAAGTCAAATGACTACCTTTGCCCCATTATGGAACACATCGCTACAAATGGCACGGAGCACACACCGGATTTGGTCATGAACACCACCCTGGGTCTTAAATTGCCCACTGACCCCCGTTGGGTCAATATGGCAGAAATTGATCTGGGTGAAATCCTCACCGACCACGCTTATTGTGAACAAAAAGCCGCAACGGCCTGTATTTCCTTGATCCAGGCTTATCCTGATCGCCCGGAATTGGTGGAAGAACTTGCCCCCGTGGTCACCGAGGAATGGGGCCATTTCAGGATGGTGCTGGCAGAATTGAAAAAACGGGAACTTGCCTTAGGCCGACAGCGCAAGGACGAATACGTCAACCAACTGCTTGCTTTTCAGCAAAAAGGGCTATCGCGCGAAGCGGCTTTATTGGAAAAACTGATTACCTGTGCGCTGATTGAAGCCCGCAGTTGTGAGCGTTTCCGTTTGCTGTCACTGCATTGCGCCGATTTGGATCTGCGGGTGTGGTACCACAAGTTTATGGTCGCGGAGGCGGGGCACTACCGCATGTTTTTAGATTTGGCGGAATTGTATTTTGGCAAGGAAAAAACCCGCGCCCGTTGGCTGGAATATTTACAATACGAAGGCATGCTGATGCAGCAAATGACACCAAGGGGGGACAGGATGCATTGAGCGTTGTTGTTACATAAATTGCACCACAAAAGGCACAATAGAAACACGCTACGTTTTTGTGTCCTTTTGTGCCTTTTGTGGTTCAAACAATCAATCCTCCCCCTTTTGTGGTTCAAATAATCAATCCTCCCCCTTTTTGTGTCCTTTTGTGCCTTTTGTGGTTCAAACAATCAATCCTTACCCTTTTTGTGTCCTTTTGTGCCTTTTGTGGTGCAAACAATCAATCCTCCCCCTTTTTGTGTCCTTTTGTGTCTTTTGTGGTTCAAACAATCAATCCTTACCTTTTTGTGGTTCAAACAATCAACCCTCCCCCTTTTGTGGTGCAAACAATCATCACCGCTTCGTCACCCTTTTCAAACTCAACAGGTTAATGGCATTTCGTGGCAAACCCTCTATACTCCGATGTGCAAACTGCGCCGTTTCATCATAAAATAAAAATACTACAGGTGCTTCTTCCACTAAGATCGCGTCCATTTTCTGGTACAGGGCCAAACGCCTTTCCGTATCTGTTTCCTTTAATGACGCTTCGTACAATTGGTCAAAAGCCGCGTTTGAAAAACGGGTATAATTTGGCGGTGCCGCGTTTTTGCTGTAAAAACAGGTGAAAAAACTTTCTGCATCAGGATAATCCGCTATCCAGGATGCCCGGAAAAAAGGAGCCTGCCCGTTGCGCATGCGCTCGCGCAGGAGAGCCGTTTCGGTGGCTTCTACTGTTGCCTTGATACCGATTTCTTCCCACTGGCGCGAAATGAAGGTGTAAAGATCAAGGTATTCCGCATTGCAAAGCAGGGTGATGGGGGGCAAATCCTCCGATTGGCTTATGCCTGCTTCCCTGAGCAGCTGCTGGGCCAGGGCAGGGTCATAGCGGTAGCCAGGTATGGCCTCCGGATTAAAATTGGGCAATCCGCGTGGGGAAAATCCCGAGTTGGCCGGTTTCCCCACATTATTGCGCAGGGTTTGTAGCATTAAGGTCCGGTCAAAGGCATAGTTGAGGGCTTGGCGTATCTTCTTCACTTGCAGCGATTTGTTGCCATTTTCGCCTATTTTTATGCCAATGTATTCGCTGTTCAGGTAGGGATTTTTGAGGAAATAGTAATCGTTCTGCAAGGCGGGCTGCAATTCCCCTTCTGCCGTCAGCAATTCATTGATATATGAACTTTCAAGGCCAAAAAAGTAATCTAAACGTCCTTTTTTAAAGGCTAAAAATGCTGTTTTTCGGTCGCCGATAAAAGTTGTTTTGATAGCATCTAAATAGGGTAAACGCTGTCCGGTGCTGTCGCGCTCAAAATATTTTTCATTTTTCAGTACCACAAGTGCCTGATTTTCAGCCCATATCTTGAACTTGAAAGGTCCAGTGCCCACGGGGTGTCTTCTGAAGTCGCGACCATAACGGGTGCAAGCCTCATGCGGCACAATGCTGGCATATTGCATGGTCAGGATTTGGAGCATGGGCTGAAAAGGCTCGGCTAAGCGAAGCACAAAAACGCTATCGTTTTCGGCAACAAAAGGTTGCACTTGGGCAACACGGCCCTTGAATATCCAGGAGCCGGGCTTAGGCCACTCATCATCCACCAATCGTTCAAAGCTGTACACCACATCCCGGGCAGTCACTTTTCTGCCTAAGCCTCCCGGAAATGAAGGGTCATCGTGAAAAAAAACATCGTCGCGCAGGGTAAAGCGATAAACAAGGCCATCGGATGAAATATGCCAACTACTTGCAATACAGGGCTTTACCTGAAGGCTGTCATCCAATTGCACCAAGCCGTTGAAAAGGCTTTCCACTGCCCAGATGTTGTTTTGGGTACGTGCAAAGGCAGGATCAAGGGAGGTGATGGGGTTGTGCTGGTTATAGCGGAACACTGTTCGCGGGTCCGCTTCATCCGGTCTGTTCTGGCAGCCGCACAAGGCCAGCACAAACAAGACGCAGCCGTAGTGTACGTGCTTTTCGAGCAAAGTGCTCAGGATATGATAAAACATGCTTTTCACCAATTCACTATTTATGCAGCAAAAGTAGGCAATCAAATAACAGGAAATGCTGTGTGTTTTTCCTCCTTTTGCCGCCTTGCTTTTCCACTTTCCACAGTTTATCCACAGCCAATGTGCCAAAAGATATTGACATTGATGTGGAGAAAGTGTAGCCCCAAAAAGATAAAATGATGATTTACAGCAGGCTTATCTTATACACAGTGCGCTGCAAAGCTGTTGGCAACCTGTGGAAAAAACGCTGAAAACTTCTGCCCTGAAATGTTCCACGCAATGTTCCATGCACCCCTATCTTTGCCTTGCCGATGAGCATAAACACTGGCGTACATTATGAAGATTACGTATTACGGACATTCCTGTTTTTTAATTGAGGCTGGAGGCAAACGCATCCTGCTGGATCCGTTCATTACAGGCAATCCCTTAGCCACTGCATTGGATGTCAATCAGTTGCGTTGCGATTTTGTTTTTTTGTCGCACGTGCATGTTGATCACATTGCCGATTTGGAAACAGTAATGGCCAACAATCCTGACGCCATGATAGTGGGTATTTGGGAGGCCCATGCGCATTATAGTGCCAAGGGCTATCGTACCCATCCCATGAACAAGGGCGGATGGTGGAATTTTGACTTTGGGCGGGTGAAAATGGTGCAGGCTGTGCACAGCAGCAGTTTCCCTGATGGCTCGTATGGCGGCTCGCCCGCGGGTTATGTATTTGATACCGCTGATGGTGTGCTTTATTTCGCGGGGGATACTGCGCTTACTTTGGATATGCAGTTGATTCCCATGACTTGCCCGCCCTTGGATATTGCCATCCTGCCTATAGGCTCCAATTTTACCATGGATGTACACGATGCCATCATTGCCTGCGATTTTATTGACTGTGACCGCATTATCGGTTGTCATTATGACACCTTCGGATTTTTGAAAATTGACCATGAAGCATCGAAACAAGCGTTTTTTGATGCTCATAAAGAATTGATTCTCCTGGATTTGGGTGAAAGTTATGATATGTGAGTAAATTGAATCAAATCTACAAGTCTTCCAAACTATTTATAAATCATCACCATAAAAATAAATGTGCTTGATTTCGAGCATATTGCGCAATCAAAAGTCATGCTAAAAGACATGGGCAAAGTTATTACCATCGCCAACCAAAAAGGAGGCGTGGGCAAAACCACAACGGCGATCAATTTGGCGGCCTCTCTGGCGATTTTGGAGAAAAAAGTACTCCTTATTGATGCTGACCCGCAGGCTAATGCTTCCTCCGGTGTGGGCAAGGCGGATACCTCCGAATTGATCGGGCTGTATGAGTGCCTCGTGCACGGTGCGGATGTCCGTGAAGCCATTGTGGAGACCGAAACCCCAAATTTGTTTCTTTTGCCCTCCAGCATTGATCTGGTGGGGGCGGAGCTGGAATTGGCCGAAAAAACCAGCCGTGAGTACATCATGCGCGGCATCATCAATGAGATCAAAAACGAGTACGATTATGTCTTTATTGATTGCCTGCCCTCGCTTGGCCTGATTACGGTAAATGCCCTCGTTGCGGCGGACACCGTGCTGATTCCGGTCCAGTGCGAGATGTTCTCCTTTGAAGGTTTGGCAAAATTGAAAAACACGATCAACCTGATCCGCCAGGGCTTTAACCCCAATTTGCAGGTGGAAGGCTTGCTGATCTCCATGTATGACAGCCGCCTGCGCCTTGCCAACGCCATTGTGGAAGAGGTGCGCAACAGTGCCAACGATTATGTCTTTGAAACCATCATTCACCGCAATTCGCGTGTGGCAGAAGCCCCTATGTCCCATACCCCTGTAGCTATGTACGACATCAGCAGCAAAGGCGCCACGAATTTCCTCAACCTGGCAGAGGAGTTTTTACGCAAAAATCAAAACTAAGAGCATGTCTGGGATTTTCCCGCTTGGCCCCAAACGGCTCTTTTTTCAGCATTTTCACCCTTTTTTCAGTCGTGTAGCCCCGCTACACTCCTTCAAAAACGATAAAAATGCTGAAAAAATCTCTCGTTTTTGACTCAAGCAGAAAATCCCAGACATACTCTAATCTTTTTCTATCACAAATCTATCGCATCTCTATAATATGTCAACTAAAGCAAAGTTTAATACCAGCGGACTTTCCTCCCTGCTCAAAACGGCAGGCCAATTGGAAAACATCGTAAAAGAAAGCCCACAACAGGCCGTGCGCGACCTGACTACCATGGTCGTCATGCTGCCTATTGAGCAGATAAAGGCCAACAAAGAGCAACCGCGCAAATTTTTTGATTCTACGGCTTTGGACGAATTGGCAGAAAGCATACGTGTTCATGGCATTATTCAGCCCATCACCGTACGCCGCATTCACGAAAAGGAATATCAAATCATTTCGGGAGAACGCCGTTACCAGGCGGCTCAATTGGCCGATCTGAAGGAAATGCCCGCTTATGTTCGCATCGCCAACGATCAGGAATTGCTGGAAATGGCCCTCATCGAAAACGTGCAGCGCGAAGACCTGAACGCATGGGAAATTGCGGTGTCCTACAGCCGCCTGAAAGAAGAGTTCAAACTCACGGATGCCTCCCTCGCCGAACGGGTGGGCAAAAAACGCGAAACGGTGACCAATTACCTGCGTTTGCTCATCCTTGCCGGCGATGAGGATATTAAAAAAGGACTGATCGAAGGAAAAATATCCATGGGACACGCTCGCCCATTAGCGGCTTTGAAAGATTATGCCTTCCGCAATTCCTTGTACCACAAAATTGTCAATGATGGCATGTCTGTGCGCAAAGTTGAAGAGATTGCAAAGGATTATCAGGAAAACAAAAAGAGTGACAAATCAACAGCCAAGGAAAAAATGCCCAACCATCTCATGGAAATCAATGATCGCTTCAATGCGTTCTTTGGTACCAAGGTGGGCTTTAAGCGCGACGACAGTGGCAAGGGCCAACTCGTCATTAAATTTTCAAACGACAGCGAACTCAACAAGTTGTTGGACGCTATTGAAAAATAAGATTTTCAAGAATCTTTTCGGATGTACAGGTAGAGCCGCCCAAACAGTTTGGGTGGCTCTTTTTATACCACTACCCACAGTGCCATTGCCCCCATAATGACCGCCACGGCCCAGCCTGCTATTTCCAACCAAATACTGAATTGAAGCTGTTTAAAAACACCATTGCGGCGTGCAGCAATCAACATGAGGCCCAATCCAATGGGCAGTACAAAGCCATTCAGCGTGCCAGCCCATACTAAGAGCGTTACGGGTTTGCCCACACTGATGAAAATAACCAGTGAAAGACCGATAAAGCCCCATGCAGGCCAGTGTTTGGCGCGTTGGAAAACGGGCAGTGATGTGCTTAAAAAAGAAAGGGATGTGAAGGTAGCCCCTACGACGGAAGTAATCGCAGCAGCCCACATCACCAACCCGAAAAAGCGCAGGCCAACATCGCCCGCTGCTAAACGGAATACGGAGGCCGGCGGGTTTTGGGCATCTATCTGCGCACCCCCAGCCACAATGCCCCAGGCCGCCAAAAACAACAAGATGCGCATGAGCGATGCAATGAGAATGCCCTTTAGCGCACTGCGCCGTGCCTGTTGGTGGTCCTTCACCCCGGCATCCAAAAGCCGG
Organism: uncultured Saprospiraceae bacterium; assembly: GCA_964539805.1. Taxonomy (GTDB): domain Bacteria; phylum Bacteroidota; class Bacteroidia; order Chitinophagales; family Saprospiraceae; genus M3007. The sequence goes on from CAZIKN010000039.1 coordinate 27,345, forward strand.
TGCGCCCCGGCAAAAGTGATGTAGCCGCCCACTGTGCCGCCTACCAAGGTTACAACCGCGTGAAAATCTATTTTTTCAGGCCAAACAGCAGCGCGAATCACGGGTGCCATGGGCGGATGAGCCGTAAAGGCAATATAGCCCGTCAGCAAGATCATCAGAAGGCCCAGTACCCGGGAAAAATAATCCAGTGTGCGACCAGCTTCCCGATTCACCCATATCGCAGCGGCCATCATAGCGCTGAGTATTGCTCCCCCGGCTACGGGCAGCCCCGTCATGGCTTCCAACCCCAATCCACAGCCCGCGATATTGCCAATATTGAACACTAATCCGCCAAAAACGACCAGCGCCGTGAGCGCATGGCCCATGCCGCGCTGTACCGTATCCGCGAGCTCAGGCGCGCGTTTTCCCGTGGCTGTGATGATTTGCCAAATGTTGAGCTGGGCACCCAGATCCAACAAAATGGACAACAATATTACGAAGGCAAAACTGGCACCCAACTGGGCGGTGAAGACACAGGTTTGGGTCAAAAAGCCCGGCCCAATGGCTGAGGTAGCCATCAGGAAAGCCGCGCCCAACAGCGCAGAAGTGGATGATTGTGGCTTCATGGTGCACTGATGGTTATACCTTTTTCGCGGAATGTACGGCTGATGGCCTCGGCAAATGGCAGGGCGTGTGCACCATCACCATGTAGGCACAAGGTTTCAGCCACAATCTTTATGGTATTGCCGTCTGTGCTTTTTACCGTCTGGTTTTCAATCATTTGCAAGGCTTGTTGGACGGCCTCCTCTGTATCCTCGATCAGGGCCTTAGGCTGATTGCGCGGGGTCAGACTGCCATCAGCTTGATAACTGCGGTCGGCAAAAACCTCGCTGCAGGTGCGCAGGCCTATGGCTTTGCCTGCAAAAATGAGGGCGCTGCCACTGAGGCCATACAGGATCAGCCGCTTGTCGGCTGCCAATACCGCCCTTGCGATGGCCTCGGCAAGGGCGGTATCTTTGGCGGCTGCATTGTACAGGGCACCATGAGGTTTGACATGCTGCAATTGGCCGCCCTCTGCTTCCACTATGGCGCGAAGGGCACCAATCTGATAGAGGGTCATCGCGTAAATTTCCGCCGGAGTCATGGGAATCACCCTGCGGCCAAAGCCCTGAAGATCAGGGTAGCCCGGGTGTGCGCCAATGGCCACATGGTATTTTAGGGCCAAGCGCACCGTTTGTTGCATCACATTCGGGTCCCCGGCATGAAAACCACAGGCGATGTTGGCCGAACTGATGTGCTGCATCAGGGCTGCGTCATTGCCCATGAGCCAAGAGCCGAAGCCCTCGCCCATATCACAGTTTAGGTCAATTTTCATGTGGCAAATATCCAAAAAAAGCCACACAAAGTGCAATTATGAACAGCAGTCTGGCCCGCAACAGGCATCAGCCTTTGCGGTCATTTGCAGAGGCTTAAAAGTGCGTTTTTCACCCGGTTTTTCGGCATAAACGGTCACGCTGTAAATGCCGTTTTGGGCTTCCACAAAGGCTTTGATGTCATCCTGAGAGATGTACTCCAGCAAAATTTCATCCGGGATCAGGATGGTTTTTTGCTTTTGAACGGTGATGTTTTCAAAACCTGCTTCCTTTATAATATTCAGATAATCAGTCTTTTGTATGGCTCCGGCGACACAGCCGGCATACATTTCTGCCGCATTTTGAATGCCAGCCGGCAATTCGCCCTCCAGCACAATGTCCGATATGCTGAAATGTGCGCCCGGCTTCAGTACACGTTTGATTTCCTGAAACACCTGTTTCTTATTGGGAACCAAATTGAGCACACAATTGCTGACCACCACATCCACGCTTTCGTCCAAAACGGGCAGATGTTCAATATCTCCTTCGCGAAATTCAACATTGTTGTAACCCAATTTGTCGGCGTTCATGCGCGCCTTTTGAAGCATGGTAGCGGAAAAATCCACGCCGATTACTTTGCCCGTTGGGCCGGTTTCTGCCCTCGCCACAAAGCAGTCGTTGCCTGCTCCTGAGCCGAGATCAAGCACTGTGTCACCGGCTTGTATCTGAGCAAACTGAGTGGGCAAGCCACAGCCTAAGCCCAGATCGGCATCCGGGTTGTAGCCCTCCATGCCCTCATAAGCATCCGACATGATGGTGTAAGTGCCCCCGGGGCCGCAGCCGCAGCAGGAGTTGAGGTTGGTCTCACGACTTTGCAAGGCGATCTCGCTGTATTTTTCGCGAACTAAATCTTTGATTTCGTGCATGTTGGTATTTTTTTTTGGTAAATTTTAAAAATGAGTGGTTCTTACAGACCCTGCTCGGCCACAAAATCGCGCACATAGGCTTTAATTTGATCCCTAACGGCATCAAATTGGGCTTTTATCTCCTCTTCCGTGCCGCTTGCTTTGGCAGGATCAGGGAAATTATGGTGAAACTGCCGGGCCTTTGTGGGGAAATAAGGGCATCTTTCTTTCGCATTATCGCAAACGGTAAGTACATAGTCAAACGCTATGTCTTGGTATTCATCCACATGATTTGAAGTGTGCTGCGAAATGTCTATCCCATCGTCTTTCATGGTGCGGATGGCCTTGGGGTTTACGCCGTGGGTTTCCACACCCGCGCTGTACACTTTTACTTTTCTGCCATCGGTAAAATGTTCAAAGTATCCGTGCGCAATCTGACTACGGCAGCTGTTACCTGTACAAAGAATAAGGATGTTCTTCATAGATAATTTTATTTAAGTATTTGATTAACAGCATTTTGTATTACTTGCCTTGACCTCTTGATAAAAGCCTGAAAACAAATCCGCTATTTTTTGGAAGGCCTCCCAATTGATACAATAGCAAGATTTCACGCCTTCAACTGTGCCTCGGATCAAACCCGCCTTTTGCAGTTCTTTAAGGTGCTGCGAAACCGTACTTTGTGCCAAAGGCAGTACTTCCACAATTTCACCACAAATGCAAACATTGCGCTTGGCTAATTCCCTTAAGATGGCTACCCGAGCCGGATGCGCCAATGCTTTCGCCATTTCGGCCAGCATCTGATCTTCTGACGAAAACGCTTCTTTTTTGTGTAAGGGCATTGATATGAATGTGATAATTTTTGTGAATGTGATAATTTGATAATGCAATCGGAGTGTTCTTGTGAAAAGGGGAATCCATGAGTGCAAAATTAAATTCATCGCAAAAATACGATGAATATTTAAGCGCGCAAGCTTTTGATGCAAATAATTTTTTTCTTCAAGACCCGCTATCCAAAAAATAAATCCGGGAAAGCCGCACGTCCTGCCCCTGCACCACATTTACCGTAAAGCGTATTCGACTGATGATCAATTGACTGAGGGGAGTTGCGTCGGCATTGATCCAGCCGTTATAGGTGGCCAATTCTACTTCCTGTACGGATTGCCATTGGTCGGAGCCTTCGGTCATTACCTCTATTTGCAAACGCCCGCGGCCCACGGACTGGTGCAGGTAAAGGCCCTCTATACGTTTGGGCTGATTGAATTGGATGGAAAACTTTTTATGTGGATAATTGGTGTAAATTTCCCAACCACCACGGAGTTCGTTTTGGCTCATTTCGGCGCATTTTTCAGCGGAAGTTTTGCCCATGCCCAATGTCTCATTGACCTGATTATGAATGGGTTGAGTCGTATTTATTTTGGCATTGCCCTCAAGATTTGTCAGGCATTCCGTGCTGCCGCTGCATCCACTGATGCTGCCCACATGGTAGTGGACATCGGCTTGTGCGGCGGCAGGATATTGTGCAGCAATTGGGTTTTCGGCTGTGCCGCCAATGGGCAATACAAAAAAGGCGTATTTGGTGCCTGTTTTTAATTCATTGATTAATAATGAGTTGGAGTGGCCTGGTAAGTTTTCGGATATGGTTTTTACTATAGAAAGATCAAGGGATGGGCGTTTGTTGCCAAAGGCTGAGAGCGGAGCAACATAAACCCGATAATGCTGAGGCGCCCGGGCTGGTGTATCCCAACGCAGGCGGGCCCCGCTGCACCCGGCATTACTCAAACGGAGATTGGAAACAAAATGGATTACTGTATCTGCCGGCTCAGTATTGTTGAGCAGGAGGTAAACAGGTGTTTCGCCAATGCGCAGGTTTTTTATGCTTAAAAAACCATTGGAAACCTCAATATCCTGATCGGGGATACGGGTTCGGGTGCCGTTTTCATCCAATTCGTTTACCTCCACTTTTACAATGTCGCGGGTATCCTCGCCCGAAATGCGCAATCGGCCATTGATTACTACATTAGAAGCAGTGGGTGACCAAAGCGCATAAGCTACTTTTCCGTTTTTCTCCTGTTCAAAACGATAACAGCGCAAGGCGTTGGCTCCAAGGGCTGGTGTGTTGCCATCACCGTAAAATTGAGCGCTGGTTTTTTCCGGCTGTAATTGATACTCACCGAGCGTGTTCAACAAGGTCATCACGTGGTACCATGATTTTTTGGGATGCCCCTCCACATCCACAAGACCTGTGCGGCTAAATTGCCCATCAGCAAAGGCCGGGTTATCCTGCAAGGTGTAAATCATCACCTTGTCAAATCCCCTTCCTGCTCCCCTGGCCGCAGCCATTTCGAGGATGCTGCGCACAAGCCATTGACCCTGAACGCTTTGCCTGTCATAAGGACCAATGGAATGGGTTTCCACGCCTGAGGTGTTGTTGGGATCAGCATGGGTGTCATAACCGAACTCGGAGAGCCAAAACTGTTTGCTGCTCAGGTCGTATTTGCTTTTTGGGCCGAAGGCCTCAAGGGCAACCCGCAGGCGGGTTTTAAGGTCAAAACGTGCGGCTTCCGGGTGTATCCCTCGGTTATTGAAAGGCGTAAAATACCATGCGCCATCAAAAAAGCGCAAAAATTCCGGCGTGTAATTTCCATTGGCATCGTACACGGGCGGGTGGGCCTCGCTGGCATACTGATGGAAGTTGACCACATCAAAAGGATAGCGAGGGGAATCGCTCTTGTTTTCCCGATAAGCGGGCGAATTGCGGTCCGCAAACTGATCCATCACCTTTTGCCAATAGGCCCTGCGGATATCACAGGTGGCCGAAAGCACCATGGGTATGCCCGGGCTCATGTTTTGCACACCCCAAAAAGCACCGGGAACGCCGGGCACCGCGAAAGCAGGGCTGCGCTGATGTCCATCATAGTTGGCGCTGAGCATGGCAGCATATTGCGAGGGCGAAAAATACCATTTGGTCAGGCCGGGCCGCATGATGTCCATGCCGTTTACATTCAGGTTGTCCCACCATGCCGCTTCGTGTTCATTCCAGTTTTCCACGGCGGTCAGGAAATCTTGCCCCATCGCTGCAGTATCCTGTGGGTCAATATGTTGGGCAAATTTGTTCTTCCAGGCCTGAGACCAGCCACCTGCTGGCATTTTACCAAATTTGGCCACAAAAAGGGATTGCCAGATGCTGTGTTCTTTGTAGGCTTCCGGGCGATTCTGCCAGCTCAGGTCTGCCCATTTACCGGTCTCGTGGCATATGGGTTTTTGATACACCCCGGGCAAAAAGGTTTTTACAGAACCGCCATTCATAATGGGTGGGGCGCCAAAAAGGATAGGGCTAACTTTCCCTTTCAACGAAGCGTACAAATCGCTGTATTTGATGAGTTTATTGCCATTGTAGGAGGGGTTCCAGCGCAGCTTGATGCCGCCGTAGTTGTCATCAAAGGGGCAGTCCGGGGCGATAGGCTCCAGTGGTACGCCCGCATCATCTGTCCATAGGTGAAATTCGCGTGCGGTGCTAAAAAAATGCGCCTTGGAGCAGTCCTCCTGGGCCAAAATATTGACCCCGATGAATTGGCGGATGCTGGGGGCTTTCCAGCTCTGGGCATTGAAAGTGGTGGCGATGCAAAACAGCAGGCCAATAAGGCATAATCGGAACAGGGAAATCAAAATTTGAAGCAGTTGTTGTGATTTTAGGTGGTGCAAAGTTATACCCTGTTTTAAGTGATTTTGAAGATTATTAGGATTGATTTTTTTGATTTTTAAAGATTTACAGACGCGATTCATTCAAAATCAATATATTTTAACTATAATTGCTGATCTTTGCAGGGTAAAAAAAATCCATTTTATGCTTTTCCCCATAGGCGATGACAATATTGAAAGAGGCCATCCTGCTATTTTTAGTTATGGGTTTTTGCTCTTGAATATCGCAGTTTTTATGGTACAAATGTCCTTTCCAACGGAATACGAGCAGCGTATTTTTGTGGAGCAGTACGGCGTTATCCCGATGGAAATTTCGCATGGCTTGGATATGGAAACCCTGCTGACCAGTATTTTTTTGCATGGGGGCTGGGCACATTTATTGGGCAATATGCTGTACCTCTGGATATTCGGCGACAATATAGAGGCTACTATTGGGAGCATCCGGTTTGTGCTGTTTTATTTTGTTGGTGGTATCTTGGCTGGTTTGACACAAGTTTTGATAGAGCCCAACAGTGTCATTCCCTGCATTGGAGCCAGCGGAGCTATAGCAGCAATCATGGGCGCTTACACCGTAATGTTTCCCAAATCAAGGGTGAAAATGATTTTATTGGTGTTTTTTGCTATTTTTTACATTCCCGCCTGGGTCTTTTTGGGTTTTTGGTTTGCGCAGCAGGCCATGTCCGGTATAGGTGCGCTGAATATTGGTGGCGAAAGTACAGGTGGCGTCGCCTGGTGGGCCCATATTGGCGGCTTTGTTTATGGTGCGGTAGTGGGCTTGGTTTATCGGAAAAAATACAACACGCAGGTACATCACCTGGTATAGGATAAAAGAGATACCGCCTCCCCCTGAGCATTGCGAAGGGTATCAATCAGTGCCTTAAAAACATCCAGTTGTGCAAAAAACTCACCTATGAATGGAAACGCTTAGGTTTGCAGGAAGGGAGCAGTTTCCGACTCTTACTGAGGATAAGCACCGATTTTTGAAACAGCCAAATAAAAAATGCCCTAAGTTTGCGCTGGTGTAAATTCAGCACCTGTATCAAATCTAATCATGTCCTACCTCAAGTCCTTCTTTCTGGCCCTTTTGCTTTGCCCAATACTGGCCCCTGCTCAAAATCCAAATTGTGAGGCCAAAACCCTGGAAGAGTTTTTTACTTGTTATGGAGGGCAAAGTGCATTTAGTCCACATTCGATAAAGGCTATAACAACCTTTATTCAAGCCGAAGATGCTTTGAAAGGAGGAAATTATGCACAAGCCGGGCAATTGCTTGATGAGCTGTTTAAGACCTATTCAAAAGGCAATAATGTGTGGTGGAATGTATTCAATGATCCGAATGGTGCCAATATAGGGGCACCTCATGCTTATTACGGCTTGAGAATGATGGAGGATATTATTGACTATGGGCTTCATGGCGATCCAAATGTCAAGGCCAAAAAGGTTTACATGAAATTCGTTTTGGTTGGATGTTCTGAAGGTATTCAGCCCACAACAAAAGCAGAATTGCAGAATGGAACCGGAACGTTTATCACGAATAAGATTCATCCCGATCTAAAAAAAGACAATTATCGCATTGTCAGACAATCATTTGAACTTTTTTGTAAATACATAAAGGCCATAACCAAAGGAGGTTTGGAAGTAGAGATAGATTTTGTGGAACTTGATCCATTGTGCCTGCCGGTGAAAGTCACCACCACCAAACCTTATCTGTCATACAGTGGCATTGAGCCAGTCTGGAAAGCACTGTCACAGGGTCTCAAGGACAGTACCGATTGGTGGAGCATCATTTACCCTTCGCATGTGCCTGAGGCTCCGGTCTTTGATGACGAGTCCTTTATCACCGGAGGTATGGGAGCCGATTACAAAGGCGGCCCGGTGTTCATAAGTGACGATAAATGGATCGTCCGCAAGCCTGCTCATCTCGGATCAGGCAAATACAGCGATATAGAGCGGCGGATATACCTGCCACAATGGGTTCAACATGAGTTTTTCCACCACCTCTATCGCATCTATCCCGAATTGGCCTTAGAAGTAAAGGGGCACGACTGGTTCGATATTAATTTTTGGCCTCCCGATTTTGAAGGACAGTTTGAGACGGATTATTATTCAGAAACATTGCACAAAAGACTGCAAGTGAACTGTGCGCCAATGACCTCAAGACTGATTACCAGGGTTCAAAAGGACTTGGCGCCACTATACAACACCCTTACCATAGATGAATTAAGGGGGCCTTACTCGCTTGACTTGATCCAAAACTCGTGGCATGAAGCGAATATTATCCAGGAAAATGGTAAACACTTTTGGAAAAACAAGGCAAATGTACAATGGACCGTCACCCCGGATTTTACGGACGGCAAATTGAAAACCAGCAATGACAACCCTTATCAGGGAGAGGATTTTCTCATAGAACTGTATAAAACCGTTGACGGTGACTATATACCAGGTGTAATGGCCTTAAAATTCAACGGGGAATCTTATAAAAAACGATTCAATCTGCTTCGCAATACTGTCCCAATGGAAATCACGCTGGGCCTTTTTGAAAGGGTGCCCAAACGGAATACACAACACACTGGAACCATCGTCAAAGGCATCGGACAGTTTTATTGGGAAAGTGCTGCGGGCGATAGTTGGTCGCTTACGCCCAACACCAAGGACGAATTTTTTAGCCTCAATTCAAGCAGCCCTACTCCGGGTGAAAAATTTCAATTGGTGCTCGTCGAATCGGGATGTGGCGTTCATGCATTGGGGTTCAAATACATAGATCATTATTATTGGAAACCCAAAAGGGCTGCATCCAATGCGTCACCTTTTGTAAAAAATGCTATTGCTGATGTAGAACTGTTGAAAAATTTTGGAACCCATTCCATTAGTTTGACCGATGTATTTGATGATCTGGAAGGAGACTCCTTGCTGCTCTTTGTGACAAGTGATATGTCAACCCTTGTTTCAGCCGATATTGATGCAGAAATGCTCACACTTACGGGCAATGGAGTAGGGGAGACCACCATATTCCTGATGGCCTTGGATGCCAATGGAGGCTTGGCAGTGGATGAGTTCAAGGTAACGGTGAAACCAACCGTATCCACCAGCAATGTCCATTCCACTATTGCGGTGTCGCCTAACCTGACCCATGATGTTGTTCATATCACAGGCACGACATCAGATGACTATATCTCTTTGATTGCTATGGATAAATCCTATCAGCAAATTATTCCTGTTTCAGCGGACCACACCAAAGTTGACCTAAGCCATTTACCCTCCGGCATATACTTCTTGTTGATCACTGACCCCGTGCATAAAACTACTAAGGTGGAGAAAGTAATGAAGTATTAGGGGCTTAAGTATCCGTAAATGAGGAAGCAAATTTGAATCCTTTTTAATTCGAAACCAATGACCAGATTTTTACTCTTTTTTTAAAAAATATTTTGACAATAATTTTGATGTTAAAATATTTTGACAATAAATTTGCGGCGAAAATATTTTAACCTCAAATTTATTGTCTATGAAAAACAACTGGATCAATCCCAACATCATCATCGGAAACACAGCATCAGGCAATAGTTACTTCCCGCGTCCCTCCATCGAAAGGAGCATTTGGGAAGAAATAGAAAAAGGCAACCACGTTCTGCTCGCGGCACCGCGCAGGGTGGGCAAGTCCTCCGTGATGCTGGCTTTGATCGAAAATTGTCCGGAAAACACGCGTTGTGTTTTTCAAAACATACAGGGCATCAAATCGGAAGCAGAGTATTATCGCCGCTTTTATGAATTGCTGCTCCAGTGCCTGAACCGCTTTGACAAGGGCCTGAACTGGGTCAGCCAATTTGTAAAAGGCATCAAAATCGAAGAAATCACGCTCGACGGGGTTCGGTTTGGTGATAAAAAAGACCTAAACTTTGAACAGGAACTCAAAAGCCTGCTGACAAAAATCGCCGAAAGTGACGTACGGGTGGTGCTGCTCTTGGACGAATTGCCCGAAGTACTCAACAACCTGCACAAACTACAACGCGATGCCGAAGCGGGCAATATCCTCAACCACCTGCGCGAATTGCGCCAAAATCCCCAATTGCGCGGCCACCTCAATCTCGTACTGGCGGGTTCAGTAGGCATTCCTCACGTGGTAAAGGCCATCGAGGGGCGCATTGCCGACATCAATGATTTCAATCCGGTGGCCTTCGACCCGCTCACACACGCCGAAGCCTTGCAGTATATTGCCTGGGCTACCAAAGGTGCCAGCGTGCAATACGACCCCGCCTTGGCCGAACACCTTTTGGATCAGGTGCGGCATTATATCCCGTATTTCCTCAATCTGATGTTGGACGAAATTAACAAAGCAGCGCGACGAGTCAATGACCCTGCTATTGACAAGTCCAATATCGAAGCAGCATTTCAGGCCATCGTCAAAAACAGCGACCACTTCAAAGAGTGGAAAAACCGCCTCAACGATTATTTTGACGCCACCGAAAAAACCTTTTTGATGGAGGTGCTGATACACATTGCCCATAAGGACGGCATCAGCCCGCAAATCCTCTACGATCTCGCCACCAAACACCAACTCCAGTACGCGTATATGGAATTGGTACACGGACTCGAACATGACGGCTATATCATAGAACAGGCGGGGCAACAGTACTGCTTTGTTTCACCCTTTTTACAGGCGTATTGGCGCCGCGACAACCCTGTTTATACAGCATGAGCAAGTTTACCTACAAAGACAACCCTACGTGGTTGATTGACCGCCTGACCCTGTACCAAAACGCAAACAGCAGCCCGGAAGCCGTCAAACGCGGTTTTTTGATCCGCATCGCGGAGTACGAACTCATCATGGATGATATTCGGAGCCGGATGAAGGGCAGCCCTATGCAGCACGAACTCATTTTGGGGAGGCGGGGCAGCGGCAAATCCACCCTGCTGCGCCGCATCCAGATCGAAATAGACGAACAACCCGACCTTGCAGCGCACCTCGTGGCCATTAACCTCGCTGAGGAACAAAACGCCATTTACCGCTTGTCAGACCTCTGGTTCGAGGTGCTGAATGAACTGGCCATCCGCTTTAAAGTCGCCTTGAACTTAGCCAATTTTGACACTTTTGAGGACAATCAGGCCTACACCCGCTATCTTTACAGTGAGATACACCGCCTCTTGCAGACCCACCAGAAGCGCGCGGTACTGCTCTTGGACAACCTCGACCGCATCCTCGAAAACTTTGACAACGATGCCCACCTCCTGCGCGAGACCCTGCTTAACTATCAGGACCTCCAACTCATCGGCGGCAGCACCCGCATGAGCGAGCATTATTGGCAATACGACAAGCCTTTTTACGATTTTTTCCGGCGGCACCGCCTGCCCGGACTGACCTTTGACGAAATCCACCGCCTGCTCAACCATTGGGCCGAAGAAATGCCCCTGCCCGAACTCAGTGACTATGCCCTGCGTCACCGGGGGCGAGTCGAAGCCATCCGCATCCTGACCGACGGATTGCCCCGTGCTTTGCAGTATTTCATTCAGGTGCTGCTCCATGATTCGGAACTCTATGGCTTTGATTATCTGCGCAAAGTGATGGATAAGGCCACGCCCCTCTATCAGGAACGCCTCAACAGCCTGACCGCCCCCCAGCGCAAAATCGTACAGGAAATGGCCTTCCAGTGGGAGGCCGCCCCCACTAAAATCCTCGTAGAGCGCTGCCGCATGGAAAGCAAAACCATCTCCTCCTTTCTCAAACAGTTGGATCATTTTGGCATCGTGGAGACCCTCACCACGGGCAAGAAAAACCATTTGTACCGCTTGTCCGAGCGTTTTTTCAATATGTGGCTCATCGGTACCCAAGGCAACCCCGACCAAAAGCGCCGCGCTAAGTACCTCACCCTTTTTTTGGAGGCTTTTTATGACGAGCGGGAACTAAAAACTATAGCCCAAAAGCATATTGACGCACTCAAAGGCCAAAAACTGTCCTTTGACAAAGCGATGGTGCTGAGTAAGGGATTGGCGCAGTCAAGATACATCACTACGGGAGAGCGGGATGAACTGCTTGAACATACTTTGTCCCTAAAACCGGCGGGGATGATAGCGACGGAATTGCCGAGGAAAGCAAGTGAGATAATGGAGGGGCTCGAAGATTTATTTGAGTCAGAACAATATCAGCAAATTTTAAAAAAATTAGAGGAGATTGAAAATGAGGCAGATGGAGTGAAATTTGCATTACAAGGCATTTGTTATCATAAATTGAACCGTCCGAAAGAAGCAGAAAAAAATTTGCAATTAGCAAGCAAAATGGGAACTGCTGACATATTGGATGTAATCGCAGGTTTCTACGAAGAAATAAAAAACTACGCCGATGCCAAAAAATACTACTTGTTGGCCATTGAAAAAGGAGACGTGGATGCGCTGAACAATCTGGCTTTGTTGTATGACAATCAGGGCAAAAACGCCGATGCCGAAAAATACTACTTGTTGGCCATTGAAAAAGAACAGGTAAATGCAATGTACAATCTGGCTTTGTTGTATGACAATCAGGGCAAAAACGCCGATGCCGAAAAATACTACTTGTTGGCCATTGAAAAAGGGGACGTAAATGCGCTGAACAATCTGGCTTTGTTGTATGCCAATCAGGGCAAAAACGCCGATGCCGAAAAATACTACTTGTTGGCCATTGAAAAAGGGGACGTAAATGCGCTGAACAATCTGGCTAATTTGTATGCCAATCAGGACAAAAACGCCGATGCCGAAAAATACTACTTGTTGGCCATTGAAAAAGGAGACGTGGATGCGCTGTACAATCTGGCTTTGTTGTATGCCAATCAGGGCAAAAACGCCGATGCCGAAAAATA
>CAZIKN010000039.1:40201-45328 GCA_964539805.1 uncultured Saprospiraceae bacterium
ACAATCTGGCTTTGTTGTATGCCAATCAGGGCAAAAACGCCGATGCCGAAAAATATTACTTGTTGGCCATTGAAAAAGGACAGGTAAATGCGCCGAACAATCTGGCTTTGTTGTATTACACCCAAAATACGAAGCCAAAAGAAGCATTGCAGTATATTCGGCAAAGACATAAGACAGATGAAGAAGATATCCACTCAGCAGCAAATCAAATCATCGTAGAAATCTGGAACGGTATTTTTGACAATCTGCCGGAACGCATCGCCACAATTATAGAAACCGGCACGGAAACGGTCGTAAGCGAATTGATAACCGATTTGCTACACCAAAAACAAATCCAACTCGTCTTATCCTTTTTTGAATCCGAACAACACGGCGCCGCCCTGCGCGATCGCTATATATTGCTTTACTACGCCGCGCTCCTGCTGGCAGGCCGCACGGAGGACAATCTCCTGCTGCGCATACCACCGGAGGTGCTGCCCACGGTGGAGGAGTTGATGGAGAAAATCAGGGAAAAACAGGCGTTTTATGCGAAAAAGCCGCAGGCAGAATTCCCCTTTTCAGTTGGCGATAACGCTCGCGCAGCGGCTCCGCCCCGCACGGCTGAAGCAACGTGATCCGCTAAGTATTTTGCCCCCGTTACACCACCCCAAATACCTTTTACCACTTAGTTTCATTGTCAACTCAAAGGGATTTTGAAACCGTTAGATATTAATTATAATGAGCAACAAACCTAAGATAATCATTTACGAGGAACAGGCCCTTACAGTTTCCACAACAATAACCTTATCCTCCCATGCAGTAGAGGGTACTCCTGTTGCCAAAGACCTTTTTGTCCATCATGTATTTTTTTGGCTCAAAAATCCGGATTCAGAAGCCGATAAGGCCAAACTAATTGAAGGCCTGGAAACACTGACACAAATTTCAAACATCAAAATGGCGCATATCGGCACACCGGCAGACACGCATCGGGATGTCATTGAACGGGGTTATGCCATATCGTGGTTGTTGCTTTTTGACAGCCCTGAAGAAGAAGAAATCTATCAGAATCATCCCGTTCACCATAAATTTGTGGAAGATTACGCTCATCTTTGGACGAAAGTAATTGTTTATGATTCAGTTGGTTAGCCAATCGCCTTCTCGGTGACTCACCTGATCAATTGGCTCCCATTCAGCCAGGCCTTCAACAAATCATCATTCCAGGTAATATCCGCCATATAAAAAGTGTCAAAAGCGCGGTACACGGAAAGATCAAATTTTTGTGCCGCCACATACGCATCCGGCGGCAGGTAATTGGAATGAATGGCGATCAACTCTATGGGCATTGATTTCCGTACAGGTGACGGTATAATCTTTGGGGGAAGGCCTTAAAGGAAGCAAGTCGCCAATGGGCGTCTCTTTGGCTTTTTTTTGTATAAACGGCTGATTTTCAGTGTTAAAGCAATCGAGGAAATAAATGCTTAGCAGCAGTAGACAGAATCGGAAATACATGAAAAACATAACGCCCGGGCCGCAAATAACTTGTACGTTTGCCGAACTTAACAGAGACAAAATCAAAAAACTAAAAAGCAGAATAAGATGCGCCAACGAATCCCCCATGCAGTCCTCGCCGTATTTTTATTGTTTTTTTCGCTTTTTCTGCGGAAAATATGGGCCTATTTGCCCTATTACATCAATGTCTGGATAGGGGACTATCTGTGGGCCCTCATGCTGTGGTTTGTTTTTCGCGCTATGTTTCCTAATGTTCCGCTCCTGCGTGCGGCTGTGGGGCTTATCCTGTTTAGTTGGGCCGTTGAGATCAGTCAAGCCTTCCATACGCCCTGGTTAGATGATTTCCGCAGCACTCGCCTTGGCGGACTCCTGCTGGGCCACGGTTTTTTATGGTCGGATATGCTGGCCTATGCTGCCGGGATTGTGACCGGTTGGGGCTTGAACAGCCTTTATTCAGATGGGCAGCAGCGGTAAACAGCGTGAAATTTTGATACCCCAATCTGTTCACTTTTCATAATATTATCCGCCCTTCGAAAAACGGAAAATCACGGACATGCTCTCAAACAGGCTATCTTTGATCTCTCCCCTGATGATACCACAGCGCCCAAAAAGCCAATGGGATGGCCACCAAGCCGTTCAAACTGCCATGTATGGCGCGCATGTGGTCAAGATCAATGGCCCAATGTGGCCAGTAAGCCCTGATACCATAAGTAAAAGCCAAAGCCATAGTAAACAGTAATATCAAGCCGGCAAAAGCCATGGCGATACTTTTTGCACGGACAGCCCACCGCAACAAATAAACGGCTGCAAGACAAGCGGAAAGAGACATTACCACTGCTGCCAAGGTCTCTATGAAAGGCCCTAAATGAAATTGCGTGGCCGTAATCCCGATGGCCGTGAGCGGCACAGCGAGGGCTACCGCCCATGCAACAGTGTTCCGGCCACCCAATTGTGACACTGCCATATTAGTTAGCACAGGCAGTGCAAATCCGGCAAAGTGGAAATGCAATGCGGTGAGCAGCACAATATCCTGCCCAAAGCCCATCGGGCGGAGTCCTGCCCTATCGGCCCAAAACCATGCGCCCCCTATGCCTAAATACACCAAACCCAGGGCTGCCGGAACGGGTATCGTTTTTGAAACAATCGCCCTAAAACCTAGTCCGGCCCCGAAAATACAGAGCATTAACCAGGGCAGGGCGAGAATTGCTGACCCAAACACAGACGCTGTCATAGTGGCTAAAATGCCAGAAATGGCGGCCACCCCAAAGCCCTTTATCAGCATGGGCTGCTGTATTTGGGCTTTGGGCCACTGTTGCCCCATCATCAGCCATACAAAAGGAACCAAAAGGAAAAAGGCAAAGGCAAGTGGCAGGTAACCGTAATGGTGCCCCAGCATGCTGCCTGTCCAAAGTAAGGCTGTGGCAAAGCCAAAACCCAGGATATGCCATGCCCAGCGGTTGGGAGAAAGCACGCTTGGTGCCCCTCCGCTCACATATTGGCGCATGGCTGCTGCGGAGTCCTGCCTGAATTTTTCCTGTAGCATTCGCGCAAAGGGATAGCCTAATCGAACAAGCCAGTTTTTGGGTTTTGAAAAAGCCTTTATGCCATACCCAACATAGCCTTCCTTATCCATTTCTACCCAAAAAACCTCCTCGCCGGACTCGATATGACCGGGCAAGGTGCCATAAGCAAAGCCATAGCGCATGGGCTCGTCAAAAGCATACACAATCCGGCACGAATTGCACCACCACAATCCAAACAGCCTGAAAAACATGGCCACCACAGTGCCTTCCTTTATCGGGGCATTCGTAGGCATAATAGCCGTCCAGGCAGATGGAAAATGTACCCAGGCCCGGATGCCATGTCTGGCTTTTTCAAAATCAGCGCTGCCTTTTCCTATCACAACATATTGATAATCATTGTCGTATCCTGCCAGATGGTTTTGATGGGCCGTGGCACCCACTGCCGAATAGGTGAATGCTTTGGGCCTTTCCTGCTCAATGAATTCAGCAATCTGCGCTTCTTTTGGGCGAAAAAAAGTAATGTTCATGTTGTTGGGCATAAAAAAAAGCGGCCCAATCGGGCCGCTTCCTTACGTGCGGGAAGGGGGACTCGAACCCCCACACCTTTCGGCGTACGCACCTGAAACGTATGCGTCTACCAATTCCGCCATTCCCGCATCGAATTGTTGTGCCATTTCAAGAGCGGGTGCAAAGGTAAGGCTGTTTCTAAATTTTGCAAGGGTGAGCGAAAAAAAATGAAGTTTTTTGTTGCAGATAGGGCAGGGTAGGCTGCTTTCAAAAAAACATTAAAAGATAAGCTGCTCGTGCGGCCTTGAAAATCCAAGAATCGTCATACTTTTGGCGGCGTTTTCAGACTATAATTTTTCTTATCCGAATATGAACTTACACGAATACCAAGGCAAGGAATTGCTCAAATCCTATGGCGTAAAGATCCAGGAGGGCATCGTTGCCTACACTCCAACGGAGGCTGTAGAAGCGGCCAAAAAGATGAAGGAACTGTACAACTCTGATTTTTGTGTCATCAAAGCTCAGGTACATGCAGGCGGGCGCGGCAAGGGCGGCGGTGTCAAATTGGCCAAAAACCCTGAATCTGCCGGCGAAATCGCCGAAAAAATGTTGGGCATGCGCCTTGTTACCCCTCAAACCTCTGCTGAGGGTAAATTAGTGCGCAAGGTGCTGGTGGCGCAGGATGTCTTCTATCCCGGCCCGGGCGAGCCTAAAGAGTTTTATGTCAGTATCCTGACTGATCGCGGCCGCGGTGGCAATGTGATAATGTACTCGCCCGACGGCGGTATGGACATTGAAAAGGTGGCCGAGGAAACGCCAGAGCGCGTGTTTTTTGAATCCGTTGATCCGCTTTTGGGCCTGCGCCCGTTCCAGGCACAAAAAGTAGCCTTTAACCTCGGTTTGAGCGGTCAGGCTTTAAAGGAAATGGTGGATTTTATCCAAAAACTCTATGCCGCCTTCGTCGGCTCTGATGCCAGTCTCTTCGAGATCAACCCCTGCCTCAAAACCAGTGATGATCGCATCATAGCAGTGGACTCAAAAGTAACCTTAGATGACAATGCGTTGTATCGCCATAAAGACTTAGAGGCCCTGCGCGACAAAGATGAAGAAGATCCCGCCGACGTGGAAGCACAGGAATATGACCTGAACTACGTCAAATTGGATGGCAATGTAGGCTGTATGGTCAATGGGGCAGGCCTTGCCATGGCTACTATGGACCTGATCAAACTGTCTGGCGGCGAACCAGCCAATTTCCTTGACGTGGGCGGTACTGCGGATGCTCAACGGGTGGAAAATGCCATGCGCTTTATCCTGAAAGACCCCAACGTAAAGGCTATTTTGATCAATATCTTTGGCGGTATCGTCCGCTGTGACCGCGTTGCACAAGGTGTGGTGGATGCCTACAAGAAAATCGGTGACATCCCTGTGCCTGTTATCGTGCGCCTGCAAGGTACCAATGCAGACATTGCCAAAAAAATCATAGATGAATCAGGCCTTAAGGTAATGGGCGCTGTTGAGTTTCAGGAAGCCGCCGACCTGGTGGCCAAGGTGCTGAAAGATTAAGAGCATGTCTGGGATTTTCCCGCTTGGCCCAAAACGGCTCTTTTTT
>CAZIKN010000040.1:0-44132 GCA_964539805.1 uncultured Saprospiraceae bacterium
AGCAGTTGGTAGCTCGTCGGGCTCATAACCCGAAGGTCGTAGGTTCAAGTCCTGCTCCCGCCACAAAGACAAAACGCCTGATTGCTCCGCAATCGGGCGTTTTTGTTCTCCTCCTTCCTTATCTTTGCCCAATGACACCCGAACAATATTACCTCCATGTGCGCGAAACCTTCCGCCAACATGGCGATCCCCTTACTGCTCAAGGCCAAATGGCTTATATGAAGCACCAATTTGAGTATTTTGGCCTGAAAATGCCTGCTTGGACTGCCCTGGCCAAACAGATACACACCGAATACGGTATCCCGAAAGATGATGAACTCAAGACTTTGGTTCGCCTTTGTTTTGCCGACGAACACAGGGAAATGCACTATTTTGCCATTCAATCCTTAGAACTGGCCCTCAAAAAGCAAAGCGCCGATTTTATTGACTTTTTGGAAGAAATGATCATTACCCGCTCCTGGTGGGACTCCGTGGATTGGATCAGCAAATTAGTAGGCCAACATTTCAAACGCCATCCAGCGCTGATACGCCCGGTTACCGCCCGCTGGATGGACTCAGGTATGCTTTGGTTACAACGCTGCTGCCTTATTTTCCAACTGGCATACAAAGAAAAAACAGATGCTGAGCTGCTGTTTGAATATGTCCGTCGCGTTTCCAGATCAAAAGAATTTTTTCTTCAAAAAGGGGCAGGATGGGCTTTGCGCCAATATTCCAGAACCAACCCGGAGGCCGTGCACCAATTTATTGAAAGCACAGCGCTGGCCCCGCTCACTAAACGGGAAGGATTGCGTTTAATGCTGAAAAACAATTAATTGCATGTGCAAAACTGATCCGATAGCGAAACAAAACTCAAAGGCAGATTGCCCAAGGGTAACCCACTGCCCGGTGCACAAAAAGTAAAAGTAGCAGGACTTTCAGTGGCAGTCCAAATGCCTGTAATGACCTGAGCCCCCGTATTGACCGACCAATTCAGGCTGACCGGAAAGGCCCCGCTAAAGTTTAATTGGATAGCTGCGCAACCCGTGGCGCATAGGCTCGGAGCAGTACCGGACAGGGAAACCGTGGGGACGGGCTTCCACACTACAGGAATAAAAAACGTAAGATCCTTGCAACTGGCATTCCACTGCGGCACCCCATTGTTGTTGGGTGCCGCAATAGCGGCCACATAGTAGATTGCATTGGTTGTCATAGTGCTTGGGTTGAAGGAGAAATTGGGCGAAGAAGATACCGAAATGACCGCATTGGGTAATATTGCGCTGGTGTCGCTGACCAAAATAAAGCGCAGTATGGACCCAGAAGTCAGTTCCTCGTCACCATTGTGTACAGGACTAAATGTTTCATTTTCACACAAGGTCACAGGCGCATAACTCGCAAACGTGCCCGCGTAATTGTCGCAACAAACCGGAACCTGATAATTAAGCCTGGCACCCAGGTCAAAAATAGCAATATTGGGGCAAAGCAAAATGTATTCTCCGGTAGTCATATTAAGGCTAAACAGACCGGATTGCCCGGTATTTGAATCATCTCCAGACAAAATGACCGTCTGAACACCATTTAAAATAACCGTGGCAGTACCCATAAAGCCCGAAAAATTAGGAAAATCGAATACGATAAATGTGCCACCGGGGTCATTGACAGGAATTTGGATGATGATGGACTGGCCGTTCAATTCCGCACCACCGTATAACAAGCCATTGAAGAAGAACAAGTCGCCTTGCATGAAAATGCCTGCGGGTAAATTACCGAGATTGACAACATCACCATTGACAGGATTGATGGTGTAAAGACTCATGATATTGGTGCCGTCATCGGCTACCGTGTACAAAAAGCCATCAGGACCATACACCAAATTATTGGTGCTGACGTCAAAAAGAGCGACCTGGGTGGACGTATTGGTAGATACATCATGTGAAAAAACTGCACCATTTGCGATATAATAGGGGTTTGGAGTGTTGCCAACAGCAATAGCAGCGCTTCCCTGATCCATGACCGCTGCTCCAGTGGTACAATTGCAGAGGTCTAAAGGCAAAATACCGCCAACCCCTTCTACATAAATCTGTGCATGAACAATCATCAATGGGCACAAACAAATCAGCAAAAAGAAAAAGAGCTTCGCCATAAGTAGTTTTGTTTTAGGTAATAACAGGCGATAACACTTGAAGTTGGACAATAATGATAACAATGCCTAATTTGGGCAAAATACATTCTGCCCATTGCAAGCATGATAATTCAAGGCAAAATCCGACCTTTGTCCCCATTCTTATAATAAAAATGGACATCCTGTGAGGGATATCCTTCCAATACCATGCAGCACCCCAGTAGCAAATATCCCAGTGAACAGTATATCAAGGGTTTGCAAGAGGCTGATCCCGACATGCTGGCCCGTATCTATCAAGAATTCAGGCAACCTGTTATCCGTAGCATCCAGGCTTGTGGTGGCAGTATTGCTGATGGCGGCATCATTTTCCGCGCGGCAGTGGTAGAAGCCGGCAACCAGCAGCGAAACGGAAGCCTGCCCCTTGAAACGCCCTTCTTTTTTCAATTGCGCGAATTGGCCATAGCACACTACCGCGATTGGCAAAAAGAGCGTAATCCAACACCTCAGGATTCCGATGCGATAGGACAGGAAGAATACCAGTCGGATAATATGCAAATTCCTGAAATAGAGGGTATTGTGTTGCCTGATGCCAGCACTATGCGCCAGACAAGACGCAATATTTATGCTTGGCGCAATATGGAAAAATTGGATCGGCAATGTCAGGAAATCATTTGGCAAGAAGCCGCCAACCCGCCAGAGGCAAACAGTGAAACGGATGAAATGGCCCCAAACCACAGCTGCCGACAGCAATTGATCGAGTTGCTAAAATTGCCTGACGCACCCAAAAACACCCTTCCTGAATGGGTTATAAGTGCCTTGAAAGATCGAGAAGGATATGATTTTTGGGCAAAGACACAGGCATTGGAGCGTAAAATTGCTGCAGGCCAACCCTTGTTAACTCAGGCATCGCCAGCCCCAAACAACCATGCGATACGCCGCATCGCCATCATAGCAGCGGCCTTGCTGCTCCTCGTTGCCGTATTCCGTTATCTCTTTCGCGATGCCACTCCCAAAGAAGTGTATGATGAAAACTTCACACCACCAGTCAGCCTCATGGATGATTTTTCCAAACGGAGCGAGCTGGATACGATGAGTCGTGATTCTATTGATGAACGGCCTTTGCTTTGTGATCAATTGCTTCGGGATGCTGACGAAAAATATCGCCAAAAAGATTACGCCACCGCAGTCAGCCTGTTGGCTCAAATTACCGAAGATGCTGAGTTAAACGCTTGTTACTCAGATGCTTACTTTTATATGGGAATCATTGAACTGATTAGGGAAGACCCATCCTATGCACTTCAAAATTTCTCCAAAATTGACAACCTGGACCGATATGGTGAAGATATTTATTGGTATCAAGCCCTCTGTTTTGTCCAGTTGGCCGCCCAAAACCCCAACTTGCGCGAACGCGCAGAAGATGCCGTAAAACGCGCTGTAAGTGCCACAGAAAATCCCGAACGCCGCAAACAGGCGGAAAAAATGCTGGAAAAATTAAAATAATACCCAAACAGTGAAACTCATCCTTAAATATTTCCCTGACCTGAGTGCCGAGCAGCAAGCCCGATTTGCCCAATTGCCCGAATTGTACGCAGACTGGAATGCCAAAATCAACGTCATATCAAGGCAAGACGTGGACAACCTTGAAGAACGCCATGTGTTGCACTCGCTTGCCATTGCAAAGGTATTGGCTTTTAAACCCGGAGCGCGAATCTTTGACCTGGGTACCGGAGGTGGTTTCCCGGGTATTCCCTTAGCCATTTTTTTTCCGGAAACGGAGTTTTTCCTTTCCGATGGCACAGGAAAAAAAATACAGGTCGTGCAGGAGGTGGCCAAAGCCCTCGGCCTGAGCAACGTCACAGCCCAACAGGTCCGCGCAGAGGACGTGAAACCTGCAGGCCAATTTGATTTTGTGGTGACAAGAGGGGTGGCGCCCTTGGATCAATTGATGCAGTGGACCCACCGCTTGCTCCAAAACAAACATAGCCATGCCTATCCCAACGGCTTATTAGCCCTAAAAGGAGGTAATTTAAAACCCGAGATCAAGGCTTTACCCGGCAAGGCTGCCGACTACACCGAGGTTTTTCCCATCAGGGAGATGTTTCGCGAAGCCTTTTTTGATGAAAAAGTAGTGGTGTACGTACAGGGATGATGCTAACCCCTCAGGCCATAAATCCTTTATAATGATGGTTATCATAAAAATCATGGTATAACTTTGCAACATGAAAAAACTGCCCATTGGCATACAGACCCTCAGTGAGATCATTGACGGCGGATATTTGTACGTTGACAAGACGTCACAGATTCACCGCCTGATCACGAGCGGGAAGTATTATTTTCTTTCACGCCCGCGCCGCTTCGGCAAATCGCTGACGCTGTCCACCATACGGGCGATCTATGAGGGCCAAAAGAAACTGTTCAAAGGGTTATGGATAGAGGATCAATGGGATTGGAGCAAGACCAATACGGTGGTGCATATACAGTTCAATAGTATTGGATATCTGGAGAACGGCCTGGATTATGCCTTGTACAGTATGCTCCGTCAGCAAGCGGAACTACACGGCATTAAACTTCAGGAAAAAGGGCATGGACAACAATTGGAGGAATTGTTGAGAAAATTGATGGCCCAAACCGGCCGGAAAGTAGTGCTCTTGATAGATGAGTATGACAAGCCACTCATAGACTATTTAGAGAAGGATCAGCTTCCCACTGCCTACGAGCACCAGCGCCTGCTCCGTTCGTTTTATGGCATCATCAAAAGTGCCGATCCCTACATTGAGTTTCTGATGATCACGGGCGTGTCAAAGTTCAGCAAGGTCAGTATTTTCAGTGACCTGAACCATTTGGCAGATATTACCCTCCATCCCAAATTTGGCGATCTGGTGGGCTATACACAAATGGAACTGGAACACAACTTTAAGGATTGGATAGACGAAACACTTCATCTTTATCCAAACGAAGGGAAAACAGCATTGCTGGAGGAAGTCCGGCGCTGGTACAATGGCTACAACTGGAGAGGGCCTAACAATGTCTATAATCCTTTTTCCATCTTGAACTTTTTCTCCAGCGGAAATTTTGAGGATTACTGGTTCAAGACGGGAACACCCACTTTTCTCATCAAGAAGCTTAAAGAGGCTCAATATTTTCAACTGAACGACTTAGCGGTCAGCACTGCGCTAATGGAAAGTTATACCTTGGATAACCTTGATGTTCGTGCCCTTTTATTCCAGACAGGCTATCTGACTATAAAAAAATTTGACCATCAACTTGGCCTCTACACCTTGGACTACCCCAACAGAGAGGTGGAGCAGGCCCTGAGCAACCACCTGATTGGGGCTTTGTTGCAGCGCTCATCGCTTGATGCCATCAGTCCTGTGCTTCAGTTGCGCGACGCTTTTACGGGAGGCGATATGTCACGCGTACTCGAGATCATCAACTCGATGCTCAAGGATGTGCCGAGCCTGTTGTTTCAGGACAGCGGGGAGCGTTTTTACCATGCTCTGGTGCATCTTCACTTCCGCTACCTTGGCCTGTTCATGCAGAGCGAGGTACACACTTCGGACGGCCGGATGGACGCGGTGGTGCAAACGCCGGGGCGGGTCTATATCCTGGAGTTCAAGATAGACCAGAGCGCCGATGTGGCGCTTCAACAGATCAGGGATAAGCGCTATGCCGACCGCTTCCGTTCGGATGGTAGGCAGGTAGTGGGTGTAGGGATAAATTTTGAGACGGGAAAGCGGGCCGTTGGGGAATGGGAAGAAGCGTTGTTGTAACTTGCCTTTGCTGCCAATTTTTATCTAACTTTGCCCTATGAAAAAACTGCCCATTGGCATACAGACCCTCAGTGAGATCATTGACGGCGGATATTTGTACGTTGACAAGACGTCACAGATTCACCGCCTGATCACGAGCGGGAAGTATTATTTTCTTTCACGCCCGCGCCGCTTCGGCAAATCGCTGACGCTGTCCACCATACGGGCGATCTATGAGGGCCAAAAGAAACTGTTCAAAGGGTTATGGATAGAGGATCAATGGGATTGGAGCAAGACCAATACGGTGGTGCATATACAGTTCAATAGTATTGGATATCTGGAGAACGGCCTGGATTATGCCTTGTACAGTATGCTCCGTCAGCAAGCGGAACTACACGGCATTAAACTTCAGGAAAAAGGGCATGGACAACAATTGGAGGAATTGTTGAGAAAATTGATGGCCCAAACCGGCCGGAAAGTAGTGCTCTTGATAGATGAGTATGACAAGCCACTCATAGACTATTTAGAGAAGGATCAGCTTCCCACTGCCTACGAGCACCAGCGCCTGCTCCGTTCGTTTTATGGCATCATCAAAAGTGCCGATCCCTACATTGAGTTTCTGATGATCACGGGCGTGTCAAAGTTCAGCAAGGTCAGTATTTTCAGTGATCTGAACCATTTGGACGACATCACTTTAGATAAAAATTTTGACGATATAGTTGGGTACACCCAACAGGACATTGAAGCCTATTTTGAAGATTGGATTGCCCTTGCCTTGTCGGATGGGGTATCGCCGGATCGCGAGACGCTGCTAAGTGAGATCAAAAAATGGTACAACGGCTATTCCTGGGGAGGTAAGCATTCCCTGTACAACCCCTTTTCCATCCTGAACTTCTTCAAAAAGCAAAGTTTTGAGGATTATTGGTTCAAGACCGGGACGCCCTCTTTTTTGATCAAAAAACTGAAGGAAGCCCAATATTTTGTGATCAACGACTTGCGGCTGGGAAGGCCCGCATTTGAGAGTTATTCCTTAGACGACCTGGATCTGCGTGCGCTCCTGTTCCAAACCGGGTACCTCACGTTAAAGGATATTGACCGTGCTACCGGCATCTACACCTTAGGCTACCCAAACAGGGAGGTGGAGGAAGCCATGGAAAGCCATTTGATCGGGGCGCTCTTGCACCGTTCTCCTACGGTTTCGATCAGTCCCGTTATCCAGTTGCGCGACGCTTTTACGGGAGGCGATATGTCACGCGTGATCGAGATCATCAACTCGATGCTCAAGGATGTGCCGAGCCTGTTGTTTCAGGACAGCGGGGAGCGTTTTTACCATGCTCTGGTGCATCTTCACTTCCGCTACCTTGGCCTGTTCATGCAGAGCGAGGTACACACTTCGGACGGCCGGATGGACGCGGTGGTGCAAACGCCGGGGCGGGTCTATATCCTGGAGTTCAAGATAGACCAGAGCGCCGATGTGGCGCTTCAACAGATCAGGGATAAGCGCTATGCCGACCGCTTCCGTTCGGATGGTAGGCAGGTAGTGGGTGTAGGGATAAATTTTGAGACGGGTAAGCGGTCTGTTGGGGGCTGGGTGGAGGAGATATTATAGGAATGTCATACATACTGTACTCTTGCGAAAAGCCCCTCATTGCGCAACTCGCAACAAGGGGCTCAGGATTTAGATCTTCTCGAATACCGCTGTTGCCCGACCAAAAGGAGTGTCCATGTAGATGACATAAGAACCATTAGCCATCAGAAGCCCCGCATTTAAGGCAACGATATTTTGGCCTTCAATAGTCTGATAATCAACTTCTTGAATTGTACGCTGCCCTTTAATGTCCATTAAGCGGATATGTACTTTGGCTGCTTGTGGCATGTCAAATTTCAGGCGCAATACATCCGTGACGGGATTGGGCAGCACTTGTAGGGATTCAGCCAATTGGCGGCGCAGTTCGCCATCCTTTAACTTTGTTGTTTTTAATGGCGTTTTTTCCAGGTCAGAGAAAATGCGGTGTGTTATTTTAATATGGCCAAGGTCATGGCCATCAGCCTGTATATTGTAAAGATACAGGTAGTCGTATGGTTTGATCTTTTCCAGTTTCCGCATAAAATCGGGTGAAATTACACCATTGATTACCTCTGTTTTGTCCTCATTGAGCTGAAGGGTAAAACGCAGGTTTTTTAGTTCCTCCTGATCGCGGTATAGGCGCGGCATCAGGCGAAAAGTCTCCAGGGCATCTTTTACTTTTAAGGTATAGCGATCGTGTTCAATCCTCCGATCGGCATAGATCAGGCTGTCGCGGTACCAAAATGAACGCCCATAACAAGAACCGTAGTTTTCGGCGATGTTGCCCCATTCGAATACGAACTTGTGCAGGTTATTCCAGTTCAGGGCCAAGCGCGGGTCATCGGGCAGTACCGTTCGATAGGGCATACTGGCTATGGCCTTGTCTCCTTTTGCGAGGCGGATGTTTAACATACTCACTTCTTCGGGGCTGAGGGGGGCCAACAGGTTTCGCAGGTCTTGAAGCGATATTTTTTCCGACCTCCCTTGATCAGAGATGTTTAACACAGCTTGTTTTTGCAGCATCTCTGAAGCGGCGGGATTTAGTTCGGCCAATTTTTTTCTGAGGTATTCCGCTGTGTTGGGCACCAAAAATCCGCCCTGTTTGGTTTGGAAAAACAAGGCGATCCAGCAAGAGTCCGGGCTTGCTTTTTCGCCGTTTTCAAAAGTGACAACAGGCTGGTTTTCAAGCACCTTTTTCAATTTTTCCAAGGTAATGAAATCGCCTTCTTGGGTCGGCTCGGTTCCCCAAGTCAATTGTTTTTTCCTGTCGGGAAACATATCTGTCAGCGGAGACCAGGTGCTTTCATATCGGTTGCGTTGCAACCAGTTTGGCACCTCGCCGTCCATCAAAATGCGGATGCTGGCCTTTTTGCCCTGTGGCAACGCGACGTTTTGCAACAAGAGTACGTCATCATTGGTCAAGGCATTCATATAGGCTTCTATGTTGCGGCGGCATTCGGCGTACAATTGGGTGTTGTAATAGTCGCTGCGTACCATCATACCCTGCACGCTAAGGGAAAGGTGCTGCTCCAAAGTTTGGCCATTCCAAAGGCGCGGCTCCCGGCGCAAGCCTTCGCGCCATTGCTCGGGACTTTGTACGGCTTCACCGAAATAACGATCAGTTGCCGGGTCGTACAGGATTTCGCACTGCATAGTTCCCCAATAAAAAATATAGGGTGTCTTTTCGGGGGGCTTGGGCATGGAAGCCACCACCGTTATGCCATCCAGTGTATGGACAAATGCATCGGCTTTTTCAAGGGCCTGTACAAATGGTTTTGCCGCGGGCAGCCGCTCCGCCAGGCGGAAGGAGAAAAGCAGCATGAGCAGCGCGGTTAAGGGCAGCGCGAGGGCGTATTTGGCCCGCCAAAGCGGGTGAGAAGGGCGTTTGATGAGCATAAGCAAACGATGTTTGATAAGTGAATGAAAGGTATTGTACAAATGACCGTGCTGGGCCCTCGCACCGGCCTGTTGAACCAAAAGGGTGGCGTATTCGTGGCGCTGCTGTGTGCGGCGTACCACATAATCATCCGCGATGTATTCATGCACCGCGCTCAGGCTTCTCCGATAGGCATACATGAGCGGGTTAAACCACTGGATGATAAGCATCAATTCCATAAAAAGCACATCAAGACTGTGCCACTGACGGGCATGCGCTATTTCGTGTGTCAATATAAATTCCTGAAAATCAGATTTTTGAGCCTCGTCATTCCAAAACACATAACTAAAAAAGGAGGCTAAGGGCAAGGCATCACCCGTAGCGATCACCACATCGCCACTGCGCTGTTTGCGGCATTTTTTGATAAGCGAAAATAGTTTCGCAAAACGCCAGCCTAAACCACCAAGCAACAGCATCGCTATTAGCACATAAATGCCCAGCACCAGATCCCAAAGACTGAGCGACCAAATGGCCTCCTCCTGTTGCTGCCATTGCTGCTGCCAAGCATAGGTAAGGGGATTTTCTACTACCTTCTCCAGCATTTCAGGCAGTATATCAGTTGGTATAGGCTGCACCTCTGCCATTGTTGAGGCCGGCTGCTGTACCTTGATCTTCAGCATGGGCAGCAGCATGGCCAATAAGGGGGCCAGCAGCAGGTAAGCGCGGTTCCACTGAAAAAAAGTCTCACGGCGCAGCAGAAAATGATAGAGGCCGTAAAATGCAGCCATGCACAGGGCGGATTCGATTAAGTACCTCATGGCAAAGTGTTATTTTATCTCGTCCAGCAACTTGTTCAATTCCGCTGCATTCACGTTTTCCTCCTTGACAAAATAAGACAACAATGCCGTGGGCGAGCCGCCAAAATAGTTATCCATAAGGCGGCGGAAAGCATTGGCCCGATAATCCTCTTTTCGCAAAATAGGGTAATATTGGTGGGTTTTGCCAAAGGCTGTGTACCCAATATACCCTTCTGATACCAATTTGCGCACAATGGAGGATACCGTGTTGTAGGGCGGTTTGGGTTCTTCCTCTATGGCCTCCAACAGGTCATGGATAAAAGCCTTTTCCAATCGCCACAGGATGGTCATAATTTCTTCTTCTTTGTGGGTAAGTCTGCGCATAGTCCTAAGTGTGATTTATGGTGTGGCTACAAAGGTATAACTGTTTTTTAGTTGTACAACTAAATTTTAGTTTTTTAACTAAAAAAAAGTTATTTACCTGAGTCAAAAATTACCTCATAGCAGACACATATCCCGATCGGGCTTTTGTCACAGCCAAGAATTACCTCAAACCCACCACCACCACCTTCACCCCCCGTCCCAGCCACACCAGCTGGTACACCCCCGAGGGCAGCTCACCCACCTGCAAGCCCAACCGCTGCGCATCCTGCGGCAGCGTCCATTGGCGCACGAGGCGCCCCTGAGCATCAAAAAGCCGCAAAGGCGCGGCGACGGGGGCTGGCTCCTGAAGAATCAACTGCAAAAGCCCGTTTGTGGGATTGGGCGCGACGCTGAAGGCGGGTACCGAAGGCTCGCCTGCGGAGGAAGTCACGCCCACCATATAAGTCATGGAAAACGTGCAGCCGTTTTTGTCAGTCACGGTCACAGTGTATTCACCCGCCTTGAGGTTTTCGATAGTGAGGCCCGTGGCACCATGCTGCCAGCTGGCGGTATGGGGCGGGGTGCCGCCCTGTATGCTGAGGGCTATCTTGCCATCGGTGGCGGTAGCGGAGGAGGTTTTGGTGATGGACGCGTCGCTTATTTTGTAGGGCGTGGTTTCATAAGCGCCTATGTCCACAATGCCACCCTGTATGCGCGGCTGACCTGCTAGGTCGGTCGGGTAGATCACGACCGCATTGGTACCCGCATTCACGAGCGGGGAGCAGGGCTGGAGGCGGTAGTCGCCGGAGTCGGGGCTTACAAAGAGCGGGTCTATGCCGGTGAGGATGCCGGGGCCACAGGTCATCCCTTTGGGCATATTGGCGCAGTCTATGTTTTTGATGTAGGAGTGTTGGATATTAGAAATTGCATTATTATTAAATACGATTTCTGGTTTTGGTATGTTTTTCACATCCTCGAAATAACAGTTTGATGTTAAGATTTTTATTTTATCTTCTAATTGAGATTTTGAAAGCATTTGGCTTTTTGATGTGTTTAAAAATATGTTATTTGATAGGAATGCATTTTTTACACCGTTTAAAAAACACGCACCGTATCTTATAGGATTTGCATCAATGAAACAATTATATAAATACAATGAATCTGTGTTATTGAAATTAAATAGGATGTTGTATTCTAAGGCATCAAGCCTTCTGGCAACAATATTTGATAAATATATTTTTTTGCCAGATGCTTTGATGAAATTAGCAGATCCGCCTTCTATTTCAATGTTTTTAACAAGCGTAAATGATGGATCGCTATCTCCTAAGCTCAAACAACTATTCTCAAGTGAAGTGTTTCCGGATAATTTAAGTGATTGAATTACATTTATTGAAGTCGGAGTGCAAATTTGATCAACATAAACAATTCCATTAGGAATGCTTAGGCCCGGGTAGTCAATTGTTTTGTTTTCAATAAAATTACCATTAATAATTGTCATATCCCTGTTTTCATGAAAATTAGAAAAGTAGCTAATTGCAGCACCTTCTTCTGAACTGTTTTTTACGAAATCACAATCATCAAAATAGATATCCATTAATACACCGTTATTAAAAATATAAACCCCGCCGCCGCCCCGCACAGAAGCATTTTGCTCAAATAAGCATTCTACAAACTGAGGTGAATTTACCCCGGGAAGCATGTTGCAAAACGCACCACCTCCGTTTTTTCCGGCATAGTTGCGCACAAAACGGCAGCCCTTAAAGTCAATGCCTCTGTCCTGTGCATCACCTGCAACCATGCATAAGCCGCCGCCAGAATCACTACAGCGGTTGTCTTCAAAAATACAATTGCGGAACAGGGGCGCGGCAAAGCCCAAAAGATCGGCATACACCAGCACGCCACCACCAAAAAACTGGGCCGTGTTGTGCACAAAACGACAGTTTGCGATGAAAGGATAGGCTTCCCATTTGGTGCCGTTGATATAAAGCCCTCCACCGCTTCTGCCCCTTGATAGATTGCTGATCGCGTTCGCAATATTGGCATTGCCATCACGGACGGTAAAGCCGTCCAAAACGGTACTGCTGTCCACCGATTCCATAAAGACCACATTGTAGGCATTGTCCGTACTGTCGCTTGCTTTTCCGATGTCCCCACTCAATATCGTCTCATTTTTTTGCCATTTGCGCTGTACGGCCTGTTGCTCATTGCCCTCAAAGCCACCCAGCAGTACGACACCACTTTTTACCTCAAAAGAGGAATCGCGCACAGCATCCGTCGTGGGCCTATAGGTGCCAGCGGCCACCCAGATGCTGTCGCCCGCTTTGGCTTTGGCCAAGGCCGGGTTTAGTGTATTGTAGGCATTTTCCCAGGAACTGCCATCGTTAGCGCCTTGAGCATTGGCTTTTACATAATGCCTTTTTTGGGCAATAGTGAAAAAAGGGAGCAGAATAAAAGCGAAGAGAATGCTATATTTTGACATGATAAGGTGTTGAAGTTGATGTTGGATAAGTGGCGGGGCAGCACAGAGCCGCCCCGCCACTCAGTACGTTTGATATTTGGCCTATTTGCGAATCATGGTGCCACTAAGCATACGGCCATCGGGCGTATTCAGTACCCATTGGTAAACACCCGCAGATAATTGTGCCGCTTCGTTGAGCGCTATGCTTTGTTCGCCTTTATTCAACAGCACATTCCGTACAAAAAGCAGGCGGCCAAAGGCATCGGTCAGCCTTATGCGGGCTTGTGTTTCCTCGGGCGATGTGACCATCAGCACGACTTGGCCGTCATTGGGGTTTGGTGCACAGCGGGCAATAATATTACTTGGTAAATTGTTTGGCATCGCTTGCGTCCTTGTCTCGGAGGAGGAGCCATCGGTCAGGCGATGAGCTGTCCCACCCGCGTTCCAAGCTTCATTGCTCAACACATGATCATCTAACCAGAGGGGGAAATCCTTGTCATCCACCTGCCCTAATGCTTTGAAAGTCAGGTAAAAAAGCACATCGCCCTGTTGTGCCGGCCGATCGTCAAGTATGTCATAAGTGCGGTTCCAGGATACCCTGATCAGGCCCTCTTTGGCCTGTGTAAGGCCAAAACTAAGTGGTCCAAAACCTTTTACACCACCGACAGAAGGGCCAACGAGTTCGAATAAAGAAGGATCAAAACGAATACCCATTTGGAGGGCCTCCAAAGGTTCAGCACCTTCATAACGGACAGGTATGGTTCCATAGTCGGCAGCCTTTATGGCCTGTTTGGGCCAATGAACAGGTAAAGACTGTGCCGCTTGCAAAGGTGTTTGGACACCATCGTTCAAATCTCCAACTTTAACAGCCACAAAATCGGTGTTTACAGGTGGTGTGCTGAGGTTAACGGTTATGTTTTCCGGGAATAACGGGTTAAACGGATTCGTGGGATCGGGAAAGATATAGGACTCTGGGATAAAGCGCCAGCTTGGGGCCAATGGCAATTGATTGTAAATGCCTAAAATTAGTTTTCGAATTTCTACGATATCTAATCCGGTAATTGAATTGGACTTATTAGCATCCGCTGCAATCATCTTGTACGGACTATCCAAAGCCTCCAGACCGAGAATGTGCCTGCCCAGACAAAGGAGGTCACCTGTGGACAAATCGCCATGCTGGTCATTCTGTTTTTCAGGTGTCAGCCCCAGTTCACCACTGGCCAGCCCCAGTTCCATTGTAAACCATCCGTTTAAGTCATTGTATGCCACACGCCGGCCTGCGGCATCGCTCATGTGCAGGGCAGCACCCGGCACACCCCTGCCATTAGCTTGTGCGATGAGGCCATGCACAACAGGCATGCAGTGATCGGAAATTTCATGAAGTAAATGAAAATCAACCTGTTGCGCATGGGTGAGCAGGCCTGTGCAACAGAAAAAAAGGATGGGCAATGATCGAATCACCGTCGGGAAAAGCGGTAGAAAAGCGGCGGTCATGTGGAAAGCATGGTTTGATGAAATGAAAAGCAGTGCAAGACAAAGATACATCTGTCATGCCGTAGTGCCAAGCACTCGGACGAGAAAAAAATAGATCAAATGTGGCAAGAGGGTTTGCATCAGCAGGGAATTAGTTTTTTCATGTTACCAAACTTGCCCAACAAATATTTTTCCCTGATATTGCAGCGATTTTCCAACCTATAAATTGAATAACAATGCTGATCAAACATTCTTTCTATCCCTTATTCATGTTGTTTTTTTCCTCTTTTGATCTTCTCCACGCGCAGCAAAGTATTTCGGACAGCGTTAGGTATTTCAAAAAAAACATGGACCAATACGGCGTTATTGAATACATCCATGAATTGCCCATAGGGCCGGATACCAGTTTGCCCCGGGAAATTTTTCCCTCTGAAGCCTTTAAGGAAACCATTGAGTTCCGCAAGCGTTGCCTTGATTTTTACCAAACCATGGTTATGATACAGGAGCCTTCCACGTTTTCGCCCGCCTATTTTAATTATTCCAAAAATCGGATGAAGGCCAAACAAAAAAAGTCCTTTATTCTTGATGCGGATATACGGGTACCCATCGCATTGGGGGGCAAAAAATGGTATAACAGCCGCCGCTTTATGAAGGGCGTAATGACCACCTTGCACATACAGCCCCAGTTTAAGGTGCGTATCTTGAGCAATGATGCCAAACAGGGCGATGAGTCCCTGCCCGTGCGCACGCCCAGTTACATACCTGGTGTAAATTTTTATTTTTCCAATGCCAATAAATGGAGTTTTGTCTCAAAATCAACGGGTTATGTAAAATTTAGGCTGTTTCATCATTCCAATGGACAGGACGGCGATCCCTATCCTGTAGGCGGTGATGGCTACTTCAATACCTATAATGGTGATTTTGGAGATAATCTGGTGGCCGAACTGGGCTATGGACGAATCTACAAGCACAAATACGACAAAAAAGTCAAGCCTTTTCAATGGGGCAAACAAATGAAAGATCGTTTTTATACCGCATTCTGGTATGTGGGCTATGAGGCGCATCCGCTCATCAGTGAATCCATTAAGCGCTACCATTTTTATGGCCGCAACCGGATCAATGCTAACGGATTTTGGCTCAGTGGCCAAACCTCACGTAACGTCCTGCGTGAAGAAACAGGTGAAATATATGCAACAGAACCGTATTTGCCCCGCGAAACCTGGCGGGTGAGCGCCAACCTGTCCTGGATTCTGGATCCCAATTTACAGCACGGCACCAGTATGCAGCAAGAGAAGACTGGTATCTTGGACGCCAGCAGAAGGCTAAACCTTTCGCTGACCTTTCACACCCGCATTGCCGGCACGGGTCATGCCGCAGGCTTTGTCCAACTGTCTTATTTTGGCAGTGACCCGTACAATGCCTATTTTCAACAAAGTATTGGACAGATCCGTGTTGGCATCTCCAACTCGTTTTTCCTGTATGCGCCCAATACGCAGTAGGGTTTTGATGAGGGTAATATTGGGGAACACAGATGACACAGATGCTGTGCAACGCAGATGAACACAGATTTTTTTCCTGTTCATCTGTGTTTGAAAATCTGTGCCATCAGTGTTCCCCTGTCTCCACATCAATTCAAGGTAAACTGCACGGTAACCCCCGTATTCAGTGTCGTGATCGGGAAGGATTGTGATGTCTTGGGCACCGTTTTGCTGTAATCCGCAAACACGCGCAAGGATAAGCGGCGATTCAGGTTGTAGTCAATAGAAGGACTAATCCGAATCTGGCGCTGACCACGTGTGGGCTGTGCCTCATTGGCCTGATCCAAGCGGTGGTTTGCTGTGAGGTCGTCACGGAAATCCATGTTGAACTTGAAAATCATGTCGTTGGGTGTTTTGCCGCCACCTGCTGCGGGAGGAGCCGGGGTAGTGCCCGGCTTTTTCGTATCTTTTTTCTTTGACTTCCCTTTTTTGCCCTTGCTTTTTACCGCTTTTTTACCAGTAAGGAATGGAATGTTCACGTTTTTGGCGGTATAGCCGATCTCGCCGGTGTATCCCGTAGAGCGGGTCTCAGCCAATTGATAATCCACAAATGACATGGCCAACTGACGTGATTTTTTGAAATCAAAGGAGGCCTGAAAGCCATTTTTCATCTTTACATTCAAACCGATAAGCGGTTGCAGGTTCTCGCTGATGACCACCTGTGGTATTTCAAAACGGGCAATATAATCGGAGTTTAGTTCGTCCAGTACATAAGGATTTTGTGGCTGGAAGAAGATATCCGTGTTGTAGGAGGCCATGGTCAACTTGCTGGTGTAACCATGCTGCAAGGTGATGCTGGAGAATATTTTGTTCAGTTTGCCCACCTTACTCAGGCCGTTGTAGTTGAGTTTCCAGTTAAGCGAAGGCAGGGTCTTGAATACATCCAATCCAAAGCTGTTAGGATCCTTGTTGGTGTATGCGGACAAAAACGAGGGCAAAAGCACCTCCTGTTGCGTGCGGCCATAACCGTTGGCATACGCGTTGCCATATTTGATGTGTGGGTCATTATTGCCCGATACTTCGCGGCCCAAGCGCTTGGAAATGACCGATCGGTTGTTTTTAAAGCGCTCAAACATACCATCCACATCTTTGTCAAAGAGGGTGTTCAGCGCAAAATAAGAGATCGTATAACTGCCCATGTCACGGCGCGCACGCTGCTCGATGTCAACCGAATCCGGATGGATAATGGTGTTGAAGTCCTTGAACAACAGGGTGTTGTTGCGGGTATACTGCTTGAGCAGGTTCAGTTCAACACGGAAGTCCGTAAACGGCTCAAGTGTGATGCCAGCATCAATATTTTGACTGTAGGAGCGCGTCACCTGCTGGTTCAATTCATTGCGGTGACTGATCCAGCCCTTTTGGCCGGCGGCTTCGAGCCATTTGTCATCGGGCTGAAGGCCGGCAGCAAAAGACCATCCGGGTGCTTCAAAACCATTGCTTAGGCCCATGAGCCTTGGGTCAGGTGTGAAGCCGGGCAGCACGGTACCGTAATTTTCTGTGTAGGAGAAGCGACCTTTGCGCAGTAGCATCAGCGGGCGCAGTGCTATGCGTTCTGCCATAGTGGGCTGACGGTCTTTTTTGGCCTTTTTATCGTCCTTGTCGTCTTTTTTATCTTTGCCCTTATCTTTTTTCTTGTCTTTTTTGCCGTCAGCTGTTTTGCCATCGGCAGCACCGGGGATAGTTCCGCCATCTGCTGTTTTGGCACCGGGTTCTGCTGGTGTGGCGGAGGCTGGGTCGCGGTCGCGGCTGTTTTTCGGATCGTCTTTGCGGTCGCTTTTCTTGTCACTATTTTCTGATTTGTCGCGAGGGGGATCGCCGCCAGTGAGGTCGCCGCCACGGCCACCGCTTCTGGGATCACCGCCGGGGCCGCCACTTCTTGGATCGCCGCCACCGGGGCCGCCGGGCGTATCCTTTCCACCTTTGCCGGGGCTGTCTTTTTTGTTTTTGCTGCCGCCGCTTGATTTGCCGGGCTTGTTTATCCGGGCCAAGTATTTGCTTTTGTTGTACAGCGTTTCAAAATTGAAGTCGCCGCTGATCTGGCGCACACTGGTATTTTGAACCACGTTGCCAAGGTGGCGCTCATTGCGGGATTCCTGCCATGCTCCTGCGTCCATGTTGGCCAATTTGAGCGATTGGGCAGTCCAGGTGTAATTGGCCGTATAAGAAGCGCGCATAGAAATGAAATCCATGAATGGAATGTACTTAAACGGCAGCGTATAGTTCAATGATGCACTCTGTGTGTACAGTTTTGGGCGGCCCAGGTTGCGCATATTGGTGAGGATGGAATCACGGCGCTGTTCCTTGGTGACCACAAAATTGTTGGCTTCGCTTTCAATAGGTTCATCAATGAGGCTGCGCGCATTGATGTCTAAGTTAAAGCGCAGGGCCTTGGTGATGTCCCAGCCCACATCATAGTTTCTATCCCAGGTAAAGCGGCGGTTGTAGTAGGTATTACGCCCGGGATCCTCACCGGCAAAGCGATAGGTTGTTTTTTGGGCTACGCGATCCAATATGGTATTGAAACCGTATGTATTGGGAATGGGGTTAAAATTGAACTCCGACAGGAATTTCAGGTATTTATCCTTTTTGATAAGTTTTTTAAAGGGATAAATGGGCTTTATGCCTGTGGCATATTGCCAATCCAAACCACCTTTATACTGGTTTTGCTGGTCATTAATAATAAATGGTGTACGCCGCCGCGTCTGGTTAAAGGCGTAGGTCAGACTGAAATTCTCAATATTCCACGGCATCGGTATTTTTCGGGCACCTCCGGTGCGCTCTTTTCTGACATTGGTGAAGTTGAAGCCGCGTGTCACGGTGACATCCTGAGCCAAGGCTCGGATACTGTCGCGGTCTTCCGGTGCCGCACCGCGCAGTTTGTCCTTTAGTTTGATGTCCAAATCATAGGGATCGTATTCCGGGTTTCTCGTGATATTGGCGTACGAAAGGTAGAACGGCAGGCGAATACCAGCCTTTTGACCAAAGAACTTGCCCAATTCAAGCGTGGTGGAAGCATCATATTGTATGATTTCCTCGCGTTGGCGCTGCACTAAGCGCTGCTCAATGCTTCCCCAGCCAATACTGGTATAATTGCCTGATAATGATATGTTTCCAAAATCTGCCAATTTCATGTCCACACGCCCCTGGCCCGCATAACCGCCCTGTTCATTGAAGCCATTGAGGCGGAACTCATTTACCCATACCTCAAAACACTTGGGTGCAAGCAAAGAATCCGTATTGCGTACGCCGATCATGACCCCGCGCACATAACCGAGGTTGGGATTGCCAATGATCTTTACCCTTGCGTTTGGATTGGCTTTTTCATCATAACCAAAAACGCTATTGAAGGATTGATTGAATATTTGTCCCAAATTCGCATTGGGATCACCATTGCGCAGCTGTTTAAGTTTGGTAAAGACTTCCAAGGGGAAATCCAAATTATTCTCTTGGCGCCATACCTCCAATTTGTAGTCCCTGCTTTCGGGATTGCTGTTGAGGCGTGTGGCGTCTGATTCCACTAAGGGGATCTCGTATTCGTAATAGTTGTTGACAAAGTCAGAACCAAAGCGAACAAAGAGTTTCAGGTCATCATCATCCAATTTGGCGCGGTCTGCATCAATACCCTCCAAGTGTGCAAACATTTTGACCCGTTTGAACTGGCGCAAGTCCATGTTCAGCGGCTTAAAAATGGCTTTTGCCTGGCATTCCTCCAATTGGCAAATATTCATGGAGAGTGCCTGCTCGTTCTGCTGGATGCTGGGGAAGGCCCCTACGGACTGCTCGCGGGTGATGCCCGGCGGTATGGTGTAATTGAAGGGCAGGCGCGCGGAGTTTTCCTCGATACTGACGGCATTGACATCAAAAGGTGCTTTGGAGGGCACGTTAAAGTCGCAATTCTCCGCCAAATTCAGGGTATAACGACGCCATTGGTTGCGGCCCAGTTCAATGGTGGCAAAACGGAAAGTGGTGCGCTCGGAAAAGCCTTTCCACAACATACGGATAAAACGGATGGAGCGGAAATCCTGGATGCCACCCAGTGCTTTGCGCTCAGGCAGGTCAAGGGGCAATTTGAAACGATACCAAACGTGCCTTTGTCCGCCGACCAAGGCGGTTTGTGTTTCTGTGATAATGTCCTTCAGGATAGGTGCTTCGGTATCCAAGCCATCTATTTGAGTGCCGTCGGGCAGGGTAGTGATACCGCGTTTCAGGGGCAATCTATAGCGAAAAAAGGATTCGTTTTCGTTCAGTGAGTTGTCGCGGTTCAGGTCTTCCACGTCGGGCAGGTTCGTGGCAGAGGGGTTGCCCAATGGGTTGCCTGGTGCGTTCTCGTTGGAAGGTGAGTTGCCCTCCGGGTTGTTGAAAAATTTGTAGCGATCAAACAGGGGTGATGCACTGTTGAAGCGGCTTTCATCGCCAAAATACACAAAATCATCATTGGCTGGGTCAGCATTGATGGCTGCTTTAACCGATGCCAACAAAGGAGAAGCGTTGATTACATTAAGCCAGCTGCTGAGGAAAGCAGCCTCGCCGGTATTGTTCAAGCCATCTAAACCCACGTCCTGCAGGGCACGCTTGGTGTTATCGTTGTCAAAGGCATTGACCACCGGAGGCAGTACGGGTACACGGCCCCAAGGGGTACGAACAGTAGTAGTACCAGTGGCGCTGGTAGGCAAGCCATTTTCAAAAAACTGGCGCGAATCGCGCATGATGTCTTCCGAAATAGTGCCCAGGTCAATCACAAAATCGCCGCCATCCGAAACAGGACTGTTGTCGCCCTGATCCATATAAGGGTTAAGCATCCAAAATTCAATAAATTCGATGTTGGAGGCTTCAAAATCATTGGTGTTCAGGCCGCGCATAATGCCCGCCCAGCGGGTTTGAGGGTCGTTGAGTTCACCCGTAGAAGTCATACCCGCAGAAATACCCGGGTAGCCATTGGGAATTTCATAGTTGTAGGGGCCACGCTCGCGAGGGAACATGGTGATGTCCAACCCGCGCAGAATGGGCTGCTCGTTGGGGGCTATCTGGCGGTTGGGGAAAAGGTCGTTCTGCTGGAAGGAGCGGGTGTAGGGGCGGTTGGCATCATCGGCGCTCCGGAATGCCGTTTCGCCGCCATTGTACCAGGCCAGGCGGGCGCGGTTTACGCCCAAAAGGCTGTCCGTCCGTTCGGATTCCGGGAAAAAGTTCAGATCGCCTTGTGGCACAGAGGCAATGGCCCATTGGTTGGCCGGGAAGTCAATGCGGAAATTGGCCGTACTGCCCTCAAAATCATCCAGATACACCGTGCCGCCACGGTCTTCACCGAAGTTGATGGCGCGGTTAAAGCCGGGTTGAAGGAGAGCGACCTCCATCTGTGAACTGATACTGGAGGCTTCCTTGGTACTCAGGAAAGGCAGTTTGTCCACCATTTTGGTCAACCAGGGGGCTTCCTTGGAGATACTAAAGTCCAAGCCGTACATCTTGTTATTGATCGGGTCATCACCATAGTTTACTTTTTGGGTCAGTGGCCGCTCAAAGACGTTCATAAACGTGCCACCCAAATTGATGTCCTTGCCAAAGCCATCATAATCAAACCTTGCCCCTATCATACTTCGCTGCTGGAACCCAAAGAGTGTATTGTCCTCAAAGCTGACGTTTACACTTTGGCCCGATTGCAAAATGGACTCGTTCAGGATGCGTACCTTGCCTATGTTGTAATCCACGGTATAGTCACGACCTTCCACCAAGGGGCCGCCCGGGCCGCTCACGCGCACGGAGCCGCGTGGGAGGTTAAAGGTGCCGAGGGAAATTTCGGAGTTGTTTTGCCCTTTGTAGGAGCCGCGCAACATAAAACGGTTGAATTGCTGGAATTCGCGGGCCCTGAACAAGGTGGAGTCATACAATTGGGTGTAGATGTATTTGGAGGCCGTGACGGAGTCCATGCCTTCTGCCCGCATTTTGTTGTACAAAAACGAGCCAAAAGGCTCCAATACGGGGAACATGATGCGTCCGGAACGCAAATTGACCGTAAGGCCGGGAATGAAGTCAAAAATACCATCTGCGCCGGGGTCGCCCTGAAGGTTGAGGTTGTCCATGTTGAATACCTGCAAAAGCGGGCGTGCCTTAAGGGCGGGAGGGAAGACGGAGGCGTCAAAAAAGCGCTTTTGTCCCTTTCCCGGGTCTTCGTAAAAAATATCAAAACGGAACTCATTGGGGTCCACGTTGACGGCGCCCACGGAGTACACGTTTTTCATCATCAAATCCCAGATGGGAAGTTTCACATTTGGTGTGGTACTTTTCAGCATTTTGACAAAAAGTACATTTTGGTTTATCGTGTCGCCGATGGCCACATCACTGGAAAACTCACCGATTTTGTAGGGAATACCATTATAGGTGTATTCAAAGGCCACACCAATGGTTTGGTCAGGCTGTACCGAGCGGTTGATGCTGATAAAGCCCAATTGGTCATTGAAATTGTATTCGCTGGGAGACAGCTGTACGGCCTGCACTTTTTCAAAATCCTTGATCTGACGCAGGTTGAATTGATTGCGCAGGACATTGATAACGCGGTCGGAACGGCGGATGATGGAGTCCGGGCCTTTCAGGGCATCCAAAATCTGGGGATAGAGCGCGTTGTTTATGTTTTCGGGTAGCGGTACATTGTTGTTGTCGCGGAGGGAGCGGCCGGTTTTGGGATCCGTCAATGGCGGCACTGGAAATTTGTACGCCGGTTCGCCGAGTATTTCAGGCTCGCCCAAGTCCGTCAACGCTACCACGTCGCGCACGCCCGGACTGCCGTTGGGCTGCACACCACCGGCCAATTGGCGGTCATTGGTGATCCAGACCTCCATACGGGTGATGGTGAAATTGGTTAATGGCACGGGCAGGCAGCGCAGAGAAGGCTCAAACTGGGCACGGTTCCAGTGGGTGAGCAGGAAGTGGCGGTTTTCGTCATATTCGTCAGCAGGCCGCTCATAGGTGGTCAGTTGGGATCCACCCTGCACGGTGAGCTGGTTTTGGCGGCTGCGCTGCTGGCTGGCCAAAAGGGTGGTTTTGAGGTGGCCAAATTTAAGGTCGGCCTTCACCCCAAAGAGGTTTTGAGCACCTTTGATGAGGTTTGATTTAAGGGGCAATGACACCTGCCCGGCCTCAATACCCTGCAAAATTTCGTCCTCGGAAAAGCCTTTTGGGTCATATTGCAACTTCATCTGGTTGTCCAGATCAAAAGTTGCCTGTGTGTTGTAGTTGAAGTTGAGGTTTAGTTTTTCCCCGATTTTGCCCTGGGCACTCATATTGATGTCCATGTCAAAATCAAAGATGCCCGTGCGCTGTTGGCGTAGCGTAAGTATCGGATTTTCAATCTTTTGGTAATTGTACCCAAAGGTGAGGTTGATATTGCCTTGCGGCTTAATGTCCACTTCAGTGCCACCAAAGAGGCGCTCCACGAGGCTGGGTTTTTTTACGCCCAATCGGGCCACGGGATCCACTATGCCCGTGTTGGTCTTTTCGCCGGGCATGGCCTTGCCTTGCAGGCGATCAAAGTACTCGCGCTGCTGTTTGCGCTCACGCCAGCGCATATACTCGTCAAAGGTCATGTAGGTGGGTGCGCGGTAATAGTCGTTGCCTATTTTTTCCGTCACGATGTACATGTTGGTCACCGGATCAAACTCCACTTTTTGCTCCACCGCTTTTGGGTCGCGCAAATCCACTGGGTTTTTGGTGTTGGCGTTGATAAAATCCTCGTTGCGCTCCTTTATGGGCGGGAAAGTATCCGGGCCAGCCATGATCCATTCGCCCTTGAGCAGGTCAAGTTCTTTGACTTTTGTGGTACTTTTTTCTTTTTCGGAAAAATCCTGCCCGAAGGAGGGTTTTTCGTCCGGGAAAAAGAGCGTCAATACCTTTTCGCGCACGGCTTCGGGGTATTTGAAAGCAAAAAGAATGCTCAATGCGCATACGCAGAGAACCGTCAGAAGGGAATGCTTCTTCGTCATATCGTAGTAAAAAGTAGCAGGTGGTTTGTTTGCCAAAAAGCTTAAAAGCCTGTAAAATGCCATAAAAAGAGCATAAACTGCTTTTATAAGCCTTCTTTTTTTAAAAAACAGGTTGCCCAATGACGCAAATGCACAAGAGTAGGTTGCCTGAAAGTATTGAAATCCTTGAATCTCTGTTCATGCCCCATTTGCCTGAAAAGCCGTACCTTCGCACATTGTCAAATTGTTCATATTATAATATTATCACATTATCACATCAATCAAATTATCACATTCAATTAGATGCCCACAAAAAGAGCCCTTGATCCCAAAAAAGTAAACGAGAGCCGAACGGTGATGACCGAGCTCATCATGCCCAACGACACCAATCCCATGGGTAACCTGATGGGTGGTTATTTGATGCGTTGGATGGATATAGCATGCGCTATTTGTGCCAGCAGGCATTGTGAAGCACACGTGGTAACGGCTGCTGTTGACCACATATCTTTTCAAAATCCTATTCGCTTGGGTGACGTCATAACCCTCGAAGCCTGTGTCACCAGAGCCTTCAATTCCTCGGTGGAGGTATATGTAGAGGTATTTGCCAACAATATGAAAGGACAGGAAGCGCGCCGTTGCAATCATGCCTACTTTACTTTTGTAGCCTTGGATGACAAAAAACGTGAACCCATCAGTGTTCCTGCTGTTCTGCCCCTGTCCAATGAAGAGCAAACCCTGTACGAAGGAGCCGCCCGCCGCCGCGAAATGCGCCTCATCCTTGCGGGGCGTATAAAGCCCAAGGACGCTACGGAAGTACGCAAGTTTTTTTCTGACCTGGAATAATTAACCCTAAAGCGAATCAACAATGACTTGGTACAATGCCAAAGTAGTCAGAATAGAAGCCTTAAACGAAACGCTGCGCCGTTTCTGGCTTCAGGTACCTGAACTCGCCCAATTCGATTTTAAGGCCGGGCAGTTCGTGACCATGGATCTGCCCATAGGTGACAAACGCCTGGCGCGATGGAGGAGCTACTCCATTGCCAATGCGCCCGACGGCAGCAATGTGTTCGAATTGTGCATTGTGCGCTCGGGCAATGGCGAGGGCACGCGTTATCTTTTTGAAGAGGTACAGGTAGGCACTGAAATTCGGCTAAAAGGGCCTGATGGCACTTTTGTTTTGCCTGAGCACATCGAAAAAGACCTGGTTTTTATCTGCACGGGTACCGGAGTGGCTCCTTTTCGCAGCATGATCCAGGATATTCAAAACAAGGGTAAAACACATCGGAGCATTCAACTGATATTTGGTACCCGAACGGAAGAAGGTTTGTTGTACCGTGCTGAATTTGAGGCACTTGAGCGCGAA
Source organism: uncultured Saprospiraceae bacterium (assembly GCA_964539805.1). Lineage (GTDB taxonomy): Bacteria > Bacteroidota > Bacteroidia > Chitinophagales > Saprospiraceae > M3007. Next base: position 25,232 of record CAZIKN010000040.1, read on the forward strand.
ATGCCCAATTTTTCCTACACGCCGGTACTCTCTCGGCAACCGGAATGGGCTGGCCACAAGGGCTATGTTCATCCCGTGTATATGGAGCGCTATGCCAAGCCTCGGCCTGATGTGGTTTTTTACCTCTGCGGCTGGAGCAATATGATTGATGAAGCAGTTGCCAATTTGATGGTCACCTTGGGCTATGATCGCAAACAGATAATCTACGAATTGTATGGATAATAACTCAATACTCGAAACCATAAAAAGCAGAACATAATAATGAATACCCTAAGGTTGCTCCTCGTCACGGTCATTGCGCTATTTAGCCTCGGCTCCTATTATCGGCAAGCGGATATGTGCTTGCGCTCTAAGGCAATTCAATGTTCTGACGGAGTAAGCCACCACTGCCCGTGCCCGCCACCGCCCTGGGGCTTCTTTGGCCATAAACGCATCAACCGCCTTGCCGTACTGACCCTTCCACCTGAAATGATGGTTTTTTTTAAAGCCAACATTGACTGGCTGACGGACCACGCCGTGGATCCCGACATGCGCCGATATGCCTCCAAGCATGAAGGCCCAAGGCATTTTATTGACCTGGACATATATGAAACCCTGCCCCCCCGAAGCTGGCCGGATGCCATGGCCGCCAAAACAACTATATATGCCGTGAATGCAGCATCCGATACACTGGCCCTCATCGGTGAGGCAGGAGCAATATTGGATCGGCGAAATTGGCCAGAAGCCACCCAAAGGGCCTATCGAGACTATTTTGTGGAAAATGTTTTTCCGGCTTTTTATGCCGAAGAGGCCGCGTTGGAGTTGAATGCCTTGCGTGATTTTTTAAAGGATAACCAATTGGACACGTCAGCCCTGGATAAAGCCCAAGCTGTTTTTTTTGTGGAGAACATGAGCGAACATGGCGTGCTGCCCTGGAATTTGCAAAGTATGCAAAATCGCCTGAAAGCCGCTTTTGAGGCAAAAGATGCCAAAAAAATACTGCGCACTGCAGCTGAAATGGGGCACTACATCGGAGATGCGCACGTCCCCTTGCACACCACGAGCAACTACAACGGTCAGAAAACCGGGCAACACGGCATACACGGCTTTTGGGAAAGCCGGATACCCGAACTTTTTGCTGATGAACAGTATGATTATTTTGTAGGTAAACCCAAATACATCTCCAATACCCGTGACTTTTTCTGGGACATCGTGCTGGAGAGCAACAAAATGGCAGACAGCGTACTCACCATTGAAAGAGAACTTCGCCTGCGCTTCCCGCCCGACCGCCAAACCTGCCCGGATGTGCGCAATGGGGTGACCATCATAGCACCCTGCCGGGAATTTGCGGATGCCTATCAAGTGGCCATGAAGGGCATGGTGGAAAGGCGTTTCCGAGCCGCCATTCAGGCCGTAGCCTCTGCATGGTTTACCGCCTGGATTGATGCCAAAACACCTGACTTGTCTGACATGAAATTGTTGGACGCCGCGGATGAAAAAGAAAAGCAGGAAGCCTTACAAATGCAACGTATGTTTGATGGCGGGAAAATCATTGGCCGACCCGAAGAAAACTAAAAGCCTAAGTTACATTCTACTTTGCCCATCCCCTATCTCGGGCTATTTTTTTTGCCCGTCAAAGTGACGCCTGCGATACTGCTGCGTATAAAAAATAATTTTAATCCAAGCCCTTTACGGGTATCCCACCGATTGCCAGTTCATACCCCCCGGAATAATTAGGATTTTGACGGTAAGTTTTTCCTGTTTTGCCGATCTTGTACAGGTTTAACCGTCATGGCCTTATCACGACTAAATGTTTTCCGCGTACTGTTTTTTCTTTAAATAAGCAAAAAATCATGTCATTGAAGTATATTTTTTAATATTAAAATTCATAATAATGCTTTGATTTTGAACGTATTGGTGTAAAATCCTTCAGGAGCGGTGGTTAAAAATGAGGGAACGGTAAAATAAATTTTTCAAATTGGTATGGTTATTGATTTTCTTAACTTGAATTGCTTTTTCAGAAGCATTTTTATTTTAGGAAAGGCGGTCAAAATGATTTAGTTTGGGTTGAAAAAAGGAGCAAAATTTGATTTTTGTCCAAAACTTGATCAACAAATTAAATTTTTACCGATTTAATCGTACTATTGCGCCGTTTTCCGTAATAATCCAACGCCGAAGGTTGGTGAGGCAGCAATGTTGCATGGTTTTTTTTGACGAAAGGCTATTGTACCCTTGTTACTGAATCACAAATTTTGTACAACCTTATTTCATCTCTTAACCGACACAAATTTGATGAAGAATTCCGTACATTTCTTCGCAAGTCCCTCTGTTTTTTCCCAATCTAATTTTATTACCATGAACAATTCATTTACTCCTCGCCGTTGGGCGGTGGCGGTACTGATGTTGGCATTTGTGGCGCTGGCCAATACGGCCATGGCACAATGCAGCGATTTCATTACAGCTCCGTTGCCGGCATCAACTCCCATTCCGATCAACATCAACGTAACCGATGGCGGTGGCACACAAGCGGTAATCAACAACGCTGTGATGACCTCCTACGGGTTTTCCATTGATATTGGATGCCGGTATCAACTTTCTCAAGACCCGACATTTGCAGCAGGCAATATCAATGTGCCACAGTTGGGTGGAAGTGTAAGCATTGGTGGCTGCGCTGATGTGGGTACAACCAAGACCTGGTATGTCCGTGTCATCAATGGCCTGGGCGGCGCTGGTGGCCCAAGCGTGAACACACGCACATTGTTGGTCACTGTTTATGACAATATTTTGCCGACAATTACCTGCCCGGCTAACGTGGTGGGCAATACCGATGCCGGTGTATGCACACGCTCCGTGCCGCTTAGCGCAGTAGTAAACGACAACTGCCCTACTGGCTTGACCTATACCTGGGCAACTACCGGTGCAGGCTCAACGCCTTCTACCGGCACAGGAAATGCACTCGGTATTCCTTTTAATAAAGGTATATCTACGGTGACTTATACCGCAAAAGATGCTTCGAACAATACCAGAACCTGCACTTTTACCGTAACGGTAAATGATGCAGAAGCACCTGTTTTGACTTGCCCCGCCAACATCACGGTTGGAACCTCCTCCAATGGCACAGGCAACTGCAATGGCTCGGCTGGCCCAACGGCTACTGACCCATTGGCGGCTACCGACAATTGCCCGGGCGCAGTTTTGACCCGCTCTTACGCGGGTGCAACAACTTTGGCAGCCACTGCAGGTGCCGTACCCGCCAATACAACCTTTAATATAGGTGTTACCACAGTTACCTATTCCTTAGTGGATGCTGCGGGCAATCCCTCCGTTCCGGGTTCTTGCAATTTTACCATCACCATGGAAGATGATGAAGATCCAATCGTCAACTGCCCGCCCAATGCGACAGTTGAATTGAATTCCCCATCAGATATTACCTTGCCTTGCGGCTTTACCTTGAGTACTCAATTGAACCTGACTGCAACACCCACAGATAACTGCGATGGTACGCCGGTTATGTGGGGCGTATCGTCTCCTGCTTCTTTATCGGGCTTGCAAGATTTGAACGGCGTGGATATTCAGCCTGGTGTTGCACCATATACGGATATTTTCTTGGGCTTGAACACCATCATCTGGGAAGCGCAAGATGCTGCGGGCAACACCATGACCTGCGAGGTGTTCCTTACCGTGGAGGATAATGCTGCTCCTGAAGTGAACAACATCCCTGTTGATATATACAATGCATTTGTTACACCCGGTGATTGCTCCAAGGTGCTCACCATTGACCAACCGGACTTTTCAGATGTGCTTTTTGACGATTGTACCACGCCCGTAACCTTGGAGCGCGGCGATGTGACCGTAAATGGCACCTTGGATGCCAATTTGTTCCAGTTTGTGCCTTTTGATCCTTCTGTTGGTCCAAATAGCGCTGTTGTCCAATTTCCCGTTGGCGAAACCAAGATCGAATATGTATGGATTGATGGCGTAGGCAACAGGGCCTATCAGTACATCACAGTCAATATTGAAGAAGATGTACCACCTACTGCAATTTGTGTAAACTCGCCTTTGATTATTCCCATGGCCGCCGATGGCCAGACCAATATCTCGGTTGAAATGATCAATAATGGCTCAACTGACAATTGTGGCGGTGTCAATGGCATACAAATGATGACTTTGTCACAGGATAATTTTCAGTGCTCGGACCCGATGCCTGTTTCCATTACACTTACCGTAACAGACAATGCTGGTAATACCAATACTTGTTCAACTTTGATTGATATTGTTGATGTAACCGCTCCTGAAACCAATTGCCCATCCGTGGTGGTTAAAGCAGCCGGAGCGAACTGTGAGTTGGCTTCTACCTCGATTTCAGAACTGAACCTGGTGCAGATCGGTGCCAATGCGCCCTTTACCACCCCCGGTCAATACCGCGAAAATTGTGGCACGCCTACAGTAACGTACAACCTGACAGGCAGCAATTTTTCAGGCCCTGCAAGTGGAGCCTATCCTGCTTCACTCAATCTGGTGACCTTCAAGGCAGGCGTAACGCCCATCACTTTTTCTTTTGTTGATGCTGAAGGAAATTCATCGGCCTGCAATTTCAATATAAACATATTGGACCAAACAGCACCAACGTTTGCCAATTGCCCGCTGAATACCGTATCTCCGCTGAACGATACCATAACGCTAAATGCCAATACGGGCGGATGCACTGTAGCGGCTACCTGGGAGGATTCCTACATCAGTTTTAACGCTACGGACAATTGCTCTGCAGCAACGAGCCTCGCATATACCCGCACGCACGTATCTGGCTCCTTCTTCCCATTCGGAAATACCACCGTTACCTACTCTGCTACTGATGCAGCGGGCAATGTGGGTACTTGCTCTTTTGTGGTAAAGATAGTGGATACACAAGCTCCGGTTGCGCGTTGCAAGAACATAGATGCTATATTGGACGCCTCTGGTACAGTGACCAAATTGGCCTCTGATATTGACAACAACACTACGGATAACTGTTTTTATGATTATGCTTTGCCCGACAGTTATTCCTTCAATTGTTCCACATTAGGGCCAAATACCGTGACCATGAAAGTAGTTGACGGATCAGGCAACACGGCTACCTGCACCGCTATAATTACGGTGAAAGATACGGAAGCGCCTGTGGCCAAGTGCAAAACCATTGGCACCATCAATCTGAATGCTGCAGGACAAGCAGTGTTGAACGCTTTTGACGTAAACAACCTCAGCACGGACAATACTTTTTCGCTTTGTGATCCGGATATGAAAATATCCGTTGATGGCGGTACTCCTGCTTCTGCTTTTACCTTTACCTGCACCCCGTTGGGCAACCGAACCCTTACCTTTATTGTAACAGATAAAGCGGGCAACTCATCTACCTGCTCCCAAACGGTATTGGTCAAAGACGTGACGGCTCCTACCTTTACCAAGCCTGCTGATTTGATTATCAGCTGCGAGGACAGCAATACACCAGCCTTCACAGGCAGTCCAACCAATGTGTTTGATGCCTGCACCAGCGGTATCGTGCCCACAAAGGTGGATATTATCACGCCAGGCCTTTGCCCACAGGAACTGACTATACAACGTGTATGGACGGCCACTGATGCTTCCGGTAATGCTTCTACGCAGACACAGTTCATTACTGTTGAGGACAACGATGCACCTTCCATAAGCATGTACACAGGCCAAAACCTGCAAACAAGCAATTTGACAGACTGCTTCGTGCCATTTAATGTGGAAATAACAGGCGCAAACATCAGCGACAACTGTGCAACGGGCTTTGGTGCCTTCAAAGTGAGCTATAAGGTAAACTATCCTGCACCGTATGACGCTGCTGCGCCATTCCTGGATATCACCACTAAGACCCTCGGTGCTGTGGCTGGTACGCAGTTCCCTATCGGCACTACAACCATTGTTTTTTATGTAGAAGATCCTTGCGGCAACGAGAGCACGCATACCATTAATATTAATGTAGTGGACAAAAGCGCCCCAAAATTTGAGGCGACCTACGCCAGCAATTTCTGCGGCAAAACCATAGCCCTTACCAATACAACGGGTGATTGTTCCAATACCTACTCTTGGACACGCCCCAACAATGCCCTGGGTATTATTTTCGATTGCTCTACACCAATTACAGTTACAGAAGAGGTAAGCAATGATGCGGTTGAAAACGTATTGAACACAACGATCCCGTTTGACTTCAACCTGCCGGCAAGCTTTGCGAACTTCAACCGTATTTTCCCAACCACTCAATTCCCGGTGGGCAAAACAACGGTGACTTATACGGCTACAGATGCGGCGAATAATGTCTCTACTTGTTCATTTATCGTAGAGGTAACAGACACCGAGAAACCAAAACTCAGCTGTCCGCCTACACAAACATTTACGGCTACCTGCCCAACAGCGCAATTGCCTGACTACCGCAATCTTGTAGTAGTTACGGACAACTGTCCGAACAGCGTTGTCCTGAAGCAAACCCCGCTTCAACTGACCACTTTGGGTGCTATTTTTGCGCCCAATCCACCTAAAGCAGGGGACTCTTTAATGGTGAAAATAGTGGGTGAAGACCTCTACCTCAAAGACAGCTGTACCTTCAAGGTAAAATTGGTGGATGGCCAGGCTCCGGTGCCCAGCAAAGCCTCTTTGCCTGACCTCGTGAGCTATTGCGGTAACCTGATCGTTCAGGCTCCTGAAGCTACTGACCCATGCAATCCTAACTCCGGCATCATTTACGGCACACCATCTATTCCAGTAGTGCAGTTGCCCAGCAGCACACCACCCAAGTATGTGTTTGGCGTTGGACAATACGCCGTTAACTGGCAGTACAAAGATGCGAGCGGCAACATCTCTTTCCAGCCACAGACCATCAAAATTTTCGCGGATGTTTATCCTCCGGTTGCGAAATGTAAACTGTCGTCAAACACTGCTCCCATCATTGTAAACTTAGATGGCACGGGCAATGCGAAATTGAAACCTGTTGATATTGACAATGGCAGCGCAGATACTTCTTTGTGCGATGGCCTCATCAAGCCTGTTACGCTGTTGCTTAATGATTCTACGTTTAACTGTGCAGACCTGGCTACCAATATGGGCAAACAGGTGATCACCTTGCAGGCAAAAGACATCAACGGGAATATCGCCACATGTTCTGCTACCATTCAGGTAAAAGACATTACGGCTCCAGTACTGTCGCCCATCCCGGCCAACGTGACCATTGAAGCTTGTGCCGCCATTCCGGCGCCAGCTACCATCACCGCCGCTGATATTTGTACCACTCCGCTCACCGCCGTTTTGAAGGCTGACACAACGCAGACCCCAACAGGCGTAGGCAAGTACAACTATACCATCACGCGCACCTGGACAGCCACAGACGCCTCTGGCAACTCTGCTCAAGGAACGCAGGTAATTATGATAAAGGATACAAAAGCACCCGTTTTTGCAGCCAATACTCCTGTATCGCTTACCTTCAACACAACTACTAACAATACAGATTGTAAAGCAACGGTGAATTACAACGTGCGCAAATACCTTAGCGACTGTGCTACCGGTAATGATGTTCGTGTAACCACCTCGCCCACCGGGTTTACGCTTTCTGATACGACTGAGCAATTGGCTATCGGAACATACACCTACATATTTACGGCAAAAGACACAACAGGCAATGTCTCCAAAGATACGGTTACCTTTATTGTGAAAGATGCCACCTTGCCTACTGCCGTTTGTATCAATGGCATTAGCGTAGCCTTGCAAGCCTCTGGTACTGTTATCGTTGGCACAGCCCAGATCAATGCCAACAGTTTTGACAACTGTACCATTGATTCCTTGAAAATACAGCGCCTCAATCCTGCCGGTGTAGGCATTGGCACTCCTGCCATGAATGTGTTGTTCTCCTGCCCGGATGCAGACGGTGTGACAAAACACAGCGTTAAATTGTTCGTAAAAGACAAAGCTGGCAATGAGTCAACCTGCCAGACCTTTGTCGTAGTACAGGACAATGTTAAGCCAACCATTACGACATGCCCTGCATCCAAAACCTTGCAGTGCACGGATGACCTTAGCCCTGCAAAGCAAGGCACACCAGTGACCACGGACAACTGCTTCGTGAAGCCAGCCACGCATGTGGATTCAATTAAGGCTGGTACGGGTAATGTTTGCACGGTGATCCGCCGCTTCTGGTCTGTTTCTGACCAAGCCAACAACATTACTACCTGCCTGCAAACCCTTAGTGTGCAGGATACGGTGAAGCCAAAATTCGCCAGTTTGCCAGCCAGTGCCAACCTGAGCTGCGAAGACCCGCTCGTGGCAGTACCAACAGTAACGGCTACCGATAACTGCGATAACCTCGTTGATGTAACGCTCAAAACAGATACCATTAATGTAGCACAGGGTGCTTGTGGCAAATTCTCTTATACCCTTAAGCGCACCTGGACAGCCAAGGATGATTGTGGCAATACCCTTACGCACGTACAAAACGTGACCGTAACGGATACAAAAAAGCCTCAGTTCCTCGGACTACCCGATACCATCAGGGTATTCTCGGCCAATTTCCCACCTGTGAGCAACTGTACCGTACCAGTAGATGTAGAATTAGGTCAATACCTGAAAGATTGCACCGCTGATACCAATATGGTGGTCACCCACAATTTTACCCAGTTCGCACCAAATGGCCTGCGCATCAAGGGCAATTTCCCTGTGGGCAACTACAAAGTAATCTTGAGTGCAACTGATGCTTGTGGTAATATTGGCAAAGACACCTTTGAATTGCGTGTAATTGACAATAGCCTGCCAACACTCATTTGTAACAACAACCTTGTGGTAGCATTGGGCACAGGAGCAACCGCGACAATTACAGCCGCCGATATTGACCAGGGCAGCACCGATAACTGTGTCATCGCCTCTCGCACTTTGTCAAAAACATCCTTTAACTGTTCTGACATTGGTGATGTACCGGTGAGCATGACCGTGAAAGATGTCAATGGCAACTCCAATGTGTGCAATGTCATTGTTAAAGTAACGCTGGGCGTTAACCCGGGCATCGTCATCAACACCATCGGTGGCATTGAGACCTTCTTTGGCGCAAAAGACGGTACGGTAAGCGCAGCCGCAAGCAATGGTACCGGTAGCTACACCTATTTGTGGAGCAACAATGCTACCACAGCAACAGTTGCCAACCTGGCTGCGGGTGTTTATACCGTGACCGTAACAGATACTGGCAGCAATTGTAAAAATACGGCAACGGCTACCGTTAAAGAAGGCCCGAAAGTGACTTTGAAAGCAGGTCAGGGAGCGGGCGCTCAAAATAGCATCGTTACCGTACCTGTTACCGCAGATAATTTCATCAAGATTTATTCCACGTCATTCAGCTACCAGGTAGTGAATAACCTGGTGGGTACAGTTATCGGTGTTACAGACATCAACCCCGCTCTGAGCGGAGCTGGTACATTTACCGGTACGGCAAATGGCGTACTCTGGATAACAAGCAACCCAATTTCTCCTTTGACCATCGCAAATGGTACGGAACTGTTTAAACTCCGCATACAGCTGACCAATGCGCCTGTAGGTAGTACCAGTGTGGTGCGTCTTTTTGACGGTACACCATCACTTGAAGTGCTGCAAGATAGCGTAGGCACACCTGTAAAAGCCATGGTAACCCTTATGGACGGCACCGTAACCATCAACTCTGGCTCGGCTGACCTCAAGGTAGGTGGTGACATCGAAACTTGGCGCGTTCCAGTTAAGCCGGTTCCGGGCGTAAAAGTTGATTTGGGCGGTACCATCACGGCCACTCAGAATACGCCTGCCAATGGCACTTATTTGTTTGCCAACATCGCCAATGGCTCAAATACTGTAGTTTCCTGCTCTAAGTCAACACCCGGCAATGCTGGTATTACAGCAGCTGACTTGTTGTTGATCCAAAACCATATTTTTGGTCAGCAGTTTGCTTCACCCTACCAGTGGGTAGCAGCCAATGCCAATAACTCTGGTGGTAACAACCCGATCACCCTGGCAGACTATCTGCTCATCCAACGCGTAGTGTTGGGCACAGACCAGAACATCCAGAACGCTCCGGATTGGAAATTTATTCCAAAGAGCTATGTGTTCCCGGCGCCGAACCCATTGAGCGTACCATTCCCGCAAACGATCACGCACAACCCCGCAGTGATGGATTTCTTGGATGACGACTTCGTGGCTGTACGCATGGGCGATGTCAATGGCAACGTTACACCTACGTTTGCACAGGAGGAAATATTGGACCGCTCTGAAGAAACCTTCAAGTTCCGCTTAGACCAGCGTGGATTCAACAACGGGGATTTGATCACCGTTCCATTCAAGGCGAGTGACTTTACGGGCCGTCAGGCTTATCAGATGACCATTGCATTTGATGCCAATGTATTTGCCTTGGAAGATATCCAAACAGGTGTATTGCCAGGCCTTACACAGGACAACTTTGGCACGGCTCGCCTCGGCGAAGGCTATCTGAGCACCGTTTGGGTAGGTCGTGATCCGCTTACCTTGCAGGATGATGAAGTACTGTTCACATTGACATTCCGCGCCTTGCGCAGCGGCAAGGCATTGTCTGAAGTACTGCGCCCAGGCTCACAGGTAACCAATGCCGAAGCTTATGACCGCGATGGCAAAACGATGAAAGTGGACTTTGAATTTATCCAAAAGACAAAGGAGACGGATGAGTTTGCGCTGTACCAAAACCAGCCTAACCCATTCCGCGACATTACCACTATTAGCTTCCGCCTGCCCAACGAAAGCCGCGCTACTTTGCGTATCTTTAATGCAAGCGGTCAGCTGGTAAAAACGGTGGTCGGCGAATTTGCCAAAGGCTACAATGAAGTACGCTTTACGCAAGATGAACTCGGTATCCCTGGTGTGTATTATTATGAATTGGAAACACCAGAGCGCAGTGATCGCAAGAAGATGATAATCATGGATTAAAGTGAAATGATAAGCGATAAATGATGAGTGATGAGTAATCCCTAAGGGTTTATTCGTCACTCATCAGGCATCGCTCATTATTCATCGCGCCATTTTTTCGTTTTTTTTAAAACAAAACCATGAGAAATATTATACTAATCCTAATCACATTCTTGGCATCGCTGGCCATCCCATTTGCAGCGCACAGCCAAACACCTGTAATCCTAAAAACCGATACCGTATCCATTGCATGTGCCTCGCAGGATACTTTTTTGTACCCGGTAAGGGTCAAGAATTTTACCGGAGTGGCATCGTTTCAGTTTACGCTGAACTTCAATCCGGCACAATTGGATTACGCCTACATCACACCGGGTGCAAACAATCCGTTTTTTACGGGTAATTTCACGGCAGATTTTGACACCACCACCTTTATCAGCCAGGGCAGGCTTACCTTTGCCTGGACGAGGGTAGGCGGTGCTTCTTTCCCTGATAACACCCCAGTGTTTTTTATTGCTTTTCGCCGTATTGGCGGGCCTTATTCGCCAGTAACTTTTGTCAATAGCCCAATTATAATTGAGGTGACAGACAAAAATGCCGACGAACTGCCTCATAAATTAGAAACAGGAGGCGTCCTTCCCTTTGACAATATACCACCCACCATTTCTTGCCCAGCCGATATGACCGTGGCCAGCAATGGCCCCTCGGTGATCAACAATATTGCCCCAACGGCAGTAAATGACAATTGTATGCCTCCTTCACAGCAAGGCTGGTCAAGTGTGGGCGCAACAGTTGCCAATTTCCCCAATAACCCCAACGCAAGCGGCTCTGTATTCAACCTCGGCCTAAGCGTAATTACTTACAAGGTGACGGACGTCGGCAATAACACGGCTACCTGTTCCTTTAATCTGACCCTAAACCCCACGAACACCAGCGATACGCTGACCATCGTGGCAGCAAATGGCAATGCCTCTTGTGGTACGCCATTTTCCATACCCATCACGGCCCTCAACTTCGATTCCCTCGGCTCTTTACAATTCTCCCTGCAATGGGACAAGGCCATCCTAAAACTTGACTCGGTTAGTATCATTGGTTCGGCATTACAACTTAATACCACCAATTTTGACGTTGTCCAGGCACCTGACGGGCGTATGTCTTTTGCCTGGACCTCCGCTACCTCTCTCAATGGCGGTACTACTATCGCCAATGGAGCACTGCTTTTCCGACTGCATTTTTCCATTGTCAGCAACAGTACACCTTTGGTTTCCATCCAGTTTGGCGATGTGCCATCGGTAAGGGAAGCCTTCAAAGCATTGTTGATCCCGGAAGAAGTACCTGCTTTTTATATACCCGGGCAAATTAATATTACAGACAATACCGCGCCCAATTTGGTTTGCCCTGCCAATATTGCTGTGGCCACTAATCCCGGCGAGCTAACGGCTGTCATTAACGGCACTGCACCCACAACCCTTGCGGATGCCTGTAGCGCAACGACGCTTAGTTTTGCCACCACAGGCGCAACGGTCAGCACCGGCACGGGCAATGCCAATGGCACTTACGATGCAGGCGCTACCACTGTAGTTTATACCGCCACAGATGCATCAGGTAATTCAACTACCTGCTCCTTCACGATCATCGTAGATGCTGGCAGGCCCGCTGTTTTGAAATTGGACACTGTTGAAATCGGGTGCGCCGGTGGGGTATTAAACGAATTTGATGTCAATATTACCGTTGAAAATTTTGCAGACTTGATTGGGTTACAGTTTTCAGTAAAATGGGACAATACCATTATTGGGCTTGAAACCGCGCTTAATGTTTTCCCTGGCCTCAATTTGCCCGCAAGCGCATTCATCTATGCCGATACGGCGGCTGGTATTTTTCGTTTTCTCGGTGGTGCTATCGGGGCCAATCCTAATTGGCCTGATATTCCCGATAGCGGCACCTTCTTTACCCTTCGGTTTAAGGTGAAAATACCCGGTGCAACTTCTCCTCTTGAGTTCATCGGCCCATTTGATGCCGTAAATGCCTTGTTCAATTCGGTACCTTTGACCACCATTAATGGCGGTTTTAAAAGTGGAGCAGACATTAATGGCCCTGAATTTCTCAATTGTCCTAAAGATACTACGGTCATATTGCCACCCGGCCAATGCCAGATCTCTTTGCTGTACAAAATTGATCTGACGGATGATTGCAGCGGTGTGGATACCCTGACCAGTAATTTCCCAACAGGAGTGTACCCGGAAGGTACTTCAAATGTGGTACTTACCGCAGTGGACAGCGTAGGCAACACGAGCCTGTGCACCTTTGATGTATCCGTAACTTTAACCAATGACCTCCAACTGACCAAGTGCCCTCCAGCCAAAATAACCGCCTTCGCACCCCCAACAGGATGTGAAACGGCGGTATCCTGGACAGTGCCCGAAGCAGAAGGCGTTTGTGACCTCGGGGCCGTAAAACTGAGCTCCAATTTCAAACCCGGCGACATATTCAAGGTGAATGACCCGCGCTTAGTGCAGTACATAGCCCAGGATACCGTGAACTCTCTGATTGCTACCTGCCAGTTTACCGTAGAGGTATTGGACAAAATTGTACCACAGGTGAGCTGTCCGAAAGACACCGTGATCACACCAGTAGGCGGAGCCTGCGAAGTGGTTGTGGATTTTGTTGTGCCTGCTGCAACGGATAATTGTGACACGCTGGTGGAAATTGGTGGTACGGCCCTGCCCAAAGACACCTTCCCGGTGGGCACCACCATTGTGACCATCATTGCCACGGATGACTCCAAAAACTTTTCTACCTGTAATTTCTCTATTACGATTTTGGACAAGGAAGCTCCATTCTTTACCTGTCCTAAAGACACTGTATTTTATACCAAAGACAACGCCTGTGAGGCTGCTGCCTTCTGGGTTGTCCCTCAGGCATTTGATAATTGTGACACTACTGTTCTAACGGCAACCTCAACTACGCCTCCGGGCACTGTATTCCAGATAGGCTCCAATAGTGTGACCTATACGGCATCGGACAAATCGGGCAATTCATTGTCCTGCAATTTTGTGGTTACTGTGCGCGATACCATCAAACCCGGCATCACCTGCCCTCAGGATATTATCGCTGAACTGCCCTTGACCAAATGTGATACCATGGTTAATTGGAATCCCTTAGTGGTCAAAGACAATTGTGGTATCAAAAATGTCACAACTACGCATCTGCCCGGAAGCAAGTTCAATGCAGGCACCACTAAGGTGACGTACACTGTAGAAGACAATTCAGGCAACAAAACAAACTGTTCTTTTAATGTTATCGCAAAGGACTTTTTGGCGCCCAAGTTTGATCAATGCCTCAAGGATACGACCATAACTACTACGGACTCTTGTGGCACAGCTGTTAACTTCATATTGCCTACAGCTACGGACAATTGCTCGCCCAAAGACAGCCTGAAATACAGCTCAACCAGTCAGCCCGGCTCCATCTTCTCCATTGGCACCACAAAAGTGGCCATTACGGTAGTGGATCTTTCTGGTAATTCGGACAAATGTGAGTTTAACATCACGATCAAATCATCAGCGGTGCCCAAATTCATCAATGTGCCCACTGATATCACCATCACCGGCTGTAGCGGAGTAGCCACCTGGACGGAGCCAAAGGCTGTTGGCATTTGCCAGCCAACGGTGACCAGCACGAAAAAGCCAGGGGATAGCTTCCCTATAGGCACTAATACCGTAATCTATACGGCTACGGATCTCTTGGGCAACACCTATACGGCAAGTTTCAAAGTTTTGGTCTCCGAACCTGAGCCACCCAAATTTAGCAATTGCCCTGCAAATAATGTAGAAGTGGATATCTCTGGCAAAATCATTGCCGACCAAAGTAATTTCCTGACCCCGCCAGCTAAGCCTTCTGGTGATTGCAAAGGCGTGATCCTGACCTTCGCAACACCTTTGGCCACGGATAACTGCGGTATCGTTACCGTAGAGCAAACATCGGGCAATATCTCTACGGATACTTTCCCAATGGGCGTAACCCAGGTGGTGTTCAAGGCTACCGACGCGGCAGGCAATGTGGCTACCTGCTCGCTAACCGTCACTGTATTGGGGCTTGTGCAGCCAGATATTACATCGGATGTGGCCATCGGCTGCCCTGATGATGATATTGTTTTGTCCGTGAAAAATCCTGCAACCGGTACTACATATAAGTGGAATGGCCCTAAAGGCCCTTACGCGGATGGTCCAACGCTGGAAGTTATTCAATTGGATGATTCCAAAGCAGGCATCTACACGGTAAAGGGCGTAATTGGAGGATGTGAGACTTCTTTGGACAGCTTTACGGTCATCATCGCCAAAAAACCTGATGCTATGAACGATCTGAGCCTGCAAATAGACCCCGGAACAATGGCCACATTTGATCTGGTGCGCAATGATGTCATCACACCAGCCGGCGATTTTACCTTTAAAATAGCTTGCCCGATCACAAACCTGGATACCGCTGGCCAAGGCAGTGTGAAGTACACCGCTCCTAACGTTACGGGAGCCAAGATTTCATCTTGCTATGAGATATGTTCCAAAGCATGCCCGAAACTATGTGATATGGCCACCTTTACCATAACCATACGCGATACAGAATGTGAATTTTTGCCCAATATCATTACGCCAAATGGTGATAATGAGAATGATATATTCCTTATCCCTTGCCTTGATACAGGGCTTTTTGATGATCAAAACTCCTTGGTGATTTATAACCAATGGGGTGACAAGGTCTTCGAGGCAGCGCCTTACAGCAATGACCCGGCAAGGGCCTGGAATGGCACTTTAGAGAATGAGGCGGGTAAAGACCTGCCCGATGGTACTTATTTCTATATTTTCCGCCCCAGCTCCAACAAAGCTGTCCGCAAGGGTTTTGTAGAAATATTGCGGTAAAAACCATAAGGGTCGGGATAGTCTTAATTCCGACCCTTATCTTCTCTTTCATTTTTCACCATTTTTTTCCATGAAAAAATTACTCCTCTTCATATTCCTATCGCTCGCGGCATTTAAAGCAATGGCGCAGCAACAGCACCACTACTCGCAGTTTATGTACAATAAGCTGTACCTCAATCCAGCTTATGCCGGTGCTCGGGGCGTACCCTCCATTACAGGCATTTACAGAAACCAATGGGCTGGTTTTGACGGTGCTCCCAAATCCATGTTGGCCAGCGTGAACACACCGTTCCTGTCGCCGCGTGTAGGTTTGGGCGTTACGGTGTCACACCTCAAAATTGGCTTGAACCGTGATCTGATGGGCGCTATGGCCTACTCTTATGACATGGTTGACCGTGACAATATGTCGTTGCGCATTGGCCTGAGCGCTTCTATCCGCTCTTTGAGTGTTGATTTTAGCAAAGCCCAGCCCAAACCCGGGCAAGGCCCTTGGGGTGACCCGTCCATCGTGGATGCCCGCGAGAGCAATATCTTGGGCAATGTGGGCGCAGGTGTTTACGCGCTCTTTTCCCAGCGTGTTTATGTTGGTTTTTCGGTACCGCGCATATATGGCAACACCATGACCTTTAATAGCAATCCGGCACAAGGTATCCAGGTGGCCAAGGAAAAACAACACTATTATGGTCAGGCGGGTGCTATATTGCCCATCGGCAAAGACCTGAACCTCATGCCCGCAGTGTTGGTCAAGTATGTGCAAAATGCCCCTGTCAATGCCGACATCAACCTCAATCTTGATGTGCGCCAGAAATTTACCGCGGGCATTTCCTACCGCTCAGGTGGTGATGGCACAGGTGACTCCGTTGATATGCTTGTGTTTTGGCAGGCCTCCCCTCAATTGGGCATTGGTGCTGCTTATGATTTCGCTTTATCCAAGCTGCGCGACCAATCCGCCGGCTCCTTTGAGGTGCTGATGCAGTATGAAATCAAAAAGACAAAAAAGGGCATGTCCAACCCTCGTTTTTTTATGTAAAAAAATTGGCATGTATTTTTCTATTAGTTGAGTGTGTTGAGCAACAGGATGTGTAAGTAAGCTTCTGAAACACTCAGCAGATATACAGTCCCATAACCTTTGTAACCTCAGCGGTTTCAACAAAAAATTAAACCATGAACCGTAAGTACAACTTATACCCTAGTTTAATCCTGTTTTGTGCAATGTTTTTTGCTACAAGCAGCCTTTTTGCACAGCTTGATCCTATCAAAGTACAGGTCAAAAACGAACAGGCCGTCAACACTGACGGATTAGAGTTCAGCCCTACATTTTTTGAAGACGGGGTTGTCCTCATTTCTACAAATAATGCCGGCTTGAAAAAAGAAACGGACAAAACGCTCAAACTCAGCGCGATGTCCATCCTTCGCTCACGGCGCAGTACGGAGGGGGCCTTGCAGGCGGCCGAACCGTTTTCAAAGGAACTGACCTCGGAGTTTCACGAAGGCCCGGTATGCTTTGATCGCACGGGCGAAACAGTGTATTTCTCCCGTAATGTCATCATCAATGGCAAAGTAAAAGTGGACAAGGATGGAAGGCAGCGCCAACGCTTGTATATGTCCAAAAAATCGGGCGATACCTGGAGCGAGCCACAACCACTGCCTTTCAATACCAATGAGTTTGACGACTGTCACCCGGCTATTAGCATAGATGGTGATAAAATGTTTTTTGCCTCCAACAGGCCCGGCGGCCAAGGCGGTATGGATATCTATGTGTCCTATCGCACAGGCGAATCATGGGGCGATCCCGTTAACTTAGGTGCAACCGTGAACACCAAAGGCAATGAGGTATTCCCTTTTGTACATGCCGACAACACGCTTTATTTTGCTTCTTCATCCCATGATGGCAATAAAGGTGGCTTTGATGTGTACATGACCACGCCCAAGGAGGGAAATGACTGGAACAAGCCCCAGAATCTCGGAGCACCATTCAACAGCTCTGGCGATGATTTTGGTTTGATCGTTGACTTGGACAAAATCAATGGCTACTACTCCTCCAATGGCGCAGGTGGTGCCGGTGGTGATGAAATATTCAGTTTTCACGTTGACGGTGGCAATCTGGATCAGTACCTCCAACAGGTCAACAACCCCAGACAGCAGTATGCCATGAAGCTCTTGGTTGTGGACAAATTGAGCGGCAAACCGCTTGAGGAAGCTTCTATCCGCATTATCAGCTCTGAAGGTGGCAATGTCATCGGACGTGATGAAAACGGCAATTTGATCACTATTACCAAGGAAAATGGCGTGGATGTGATGAAATCAGTACCTCAGGACAAAGGCCTGGAGGGTATTACGGATTACAACGGCAATTTTGAATCAGATCTGCCCGAAGGCAATTATGTGGTTAATGTAAACAAGGACGGCTATCAGGGCAAGCAGACCACCGTAAGCGTTTCAAAAGTGAAGCGCATGATAAAAATTGAATTAGAGAAAGGCCATGTTGCCGGTAAAGCACGTTGGAATGCCACGTTGACCAATTATGCTACCAATGCCCCGCTCGCCGGAGCAAAAGTGATCCTGACCAATCCTAACACGGGCAAAAAAGACACCGTTTATGCAGATGCCAATGGTTTGGTGGATGCATACTTAGACCCCAATGTCAAATACAAAATGGATATTGTACAGGGTGGCCGTGTCATCGGTTCATCAGAAGTCAATACCCAGGGCTGGAACACTTCGGGCAAACCCAATGCACAGAATTTCTCGGTGGCTCCTATGATGCCCGGATCAGCCATACAACTGCCCAATATTTACTACAATTTTAATGATGCAACCTTGCGCCCGGATGCCCGCAAAGACCTGAGCATGGTGATCTCCCTGATGAAACAGCAGCCCAGCCTAACCATTGAATTGGGCAGCCATACGGACAGCAGAGGCTCCGACCGATATAATTTGGACCTCAGCCAGCGCCGTGCCAATGGCGTAGCCGAATACCTGGCCTCTAAAGGGGTGGATCGCAACCGCCTCAAACCCGTTGGCTATGGAGAAAGCGAGCCCCGCAACAAATGCGTGGATGGCGCTACCTGCAT
>CAZIKN010000041.1:0-43898 GCA_964539805.1 uncultured Saprospiraceae bacterium
AACAACCTCGCGCCTGGCAACTACTGCTTCACGGTTACCGATGCCAACGGCTGCACCGCCACTGCCTGCGCAAGGGTGGAAACCGCCCTCGACGTCACCCTAACAGCCAAAACTCCGGTTTTAGTTAATTGTGGAGGTGTTGATTTGGAGATTGACATTAATGGTTTTAAAGGCACTCTTCCTTATAAAATCACATGGGATGGTCCAGGCAGCTTTGACGGCATGCAATCGGGAGTGACTACGCTTCCTTTTGTGCTCAAAAACGTACCATCGGGTACTTACCATGTGACCATAACAGATGCCACAGGGTGCTCAGGCACAGAAACCCTGGATGTAAAAGCGGGCAATGAGCCTATGATTATTGCAGCAGTAGGTACACAGGTAAGTTGTGGTTTGGATGACGGAATGATTACATTGACAATGCTTAGCCCGGGCACTGCCCCATACACGATAACATGGACAGGTGGCACGGCTGTGCCAAACGCAACTTTCCCATTCAAATTTAATGATCTGAAACCTGGTGAATATTGCTTTACAGTGACCGATGCCAATGGTTGTACCGCAACGGCTTGCGCAACCGTCAAGTTTGCTTTAGATGTTAAATTAACGGTTATTGAAGGCACACAACTTTGTGGCGGGGGAAGTTTGATCGTAGATGTTATCGGTTTTCAAGGTATGGCACCGTATAAAATCGAGCTTCAAGGGCCAACGAGTGGCACCAAATTAAATGTGCCTTCTTTGCCAGACACAATACAAGGACTTCAGCCCGGTAAATACACTGTTATTTTAACCGACAAAAATGGCTGCTCAGGGCTTGCGATGGCAACGATCAAAGGAGACACCATGATGCAGGTATCCCTCGCTCCGACAGATCTATTGTGCACAGGCAATGGTAAAGATGGTAAAATCACTGTTGCAATTAGCAATCCAAAAACAGCCCCCTATGCTATAGGTTGGAATACAGGAAGTATTAGTGGCGTAAATACCAACCAATTTCCGTTCACGATCATTGAATTGGAAGCCAATACCTATACTGTAACGGTCACGGATGCCAACGGATGCTCCAGCACAGCCTCTACTACGATAAAAGGCGGTCCAGTGGATATCACTCTTTTACCCACAAGTGATGTAAAGGCTTGCATTGACAGCACTATACAACTAAAAATCAATAACTTAGATCCAAAGGATTTGCTTATATTCGAATGGACTGCCAATAGCACTAATATCACGATAACTCCGTCCAACGGTGATAGCCCAATCGTCAAAGCAACCGAACCGGGCACTTATATCATTACTTTGACGACCAAAAATCAGTTCAATTGTATTGATGTCAAGACTATAAATGTCACGTTCGATTCCGTACAAAACATTGATCCAACATTAGTTGTCAATCCCTGCAATGGGCTTTTGGTTAAATTTGAGAACAATAGTGGCAAAAACGGCACCTGGACATTTGGTGACGGCAAATCCAGTACGGAACCAAGTCCAACACACCTGTATGAAAAAGCCGGAAACTATACCGTAACTTTTGCCGCAGCAGAAGATTGTGTAAAAAAATTCAGTAAGGAGATTAAAGTTATTGATGTAGAGGCCGTCCAAACCGATTTTAATATTAAGTATAAAGACTGCTCTGACAAAGCCGAAATACAATTCAATGACGCCACTAAGTTTGCTGCTGTGGGCGTATCATGGGAATGGACCTTTGATCCACCACAGCAAAGCTCATCGCTTCAAAATCCAACCATTACTTTCACCAAAGAGGACACTATTAAGGTGCGATTGATCGTAAAAGACAATAATGGATGTTTGGATACCTTGCTGAAAGAGGTAAAAGTGGATTTCATCGCGGACAAAATTGACAAAGAATTCAAATTCTGCCCCGGTGACTCAATTGAACTGAATAAAGATGGTGCTGTAGTCACGGATATCTATACATGGACGTCAAACCCTGCTGATCCTACCTTGGTTAGCAATTTGCCGAATCCTAAGGTATCACCGGTCACAACAACGACTTATAATTTGACTATAATGACACCGGATAGTGCATGCTCCGTGGATTTCAGTGCAGAAGCCATTGTGATTCCTACGGTAAGTGGCGCATTGCCAAAAGATACCGTACTATGCAATGCCAATCCTTTCACCATTAATTTGATCTCCAACAACGCCACTAATATCATCTGGTCTGGCAACAAACAATTTGATCCGGTGATTGGTACTGGCAATAGTGTCACGATTAATCCTGAGAAAAATGGCGTCTATTATGTAAAGGCCACCAATCAATCAGATTGCCCTTTGTTAGACAGTATTATTGTCAATGATGGTTCAGTAAACATGGATCCCGGGTCTAAAGATCAGCGTATTTGCCTTGGAGAAACGGCTATCCTAAACCTTAGCAATTTGGATCCATCTGATATATTAACCTACAAATGGACTCCAGAGGTGACACCACCTGCCCAACCGGAAGTAAAACCTACCACGGAGACCAAGTATGGCGTTGTGGTTACCAATCAGTTTGGTTGTACTGCTACAGCAGAGTTTAACGTAGATGTTATTGCTGTAGATGTGGTGGCTTCCATTGACGGTAAAGATACCATTTGTATCGGGGAAACTGCAAAATTGATCGCTACAATCACCAGCAATAAAACCCCTGTGCAAATAGCCTGGACACCAGCAAATACACTGACGGGTGCCAACACAGCAACACCGATAGCGAAGCCACAGGAAACCACAACCTACACTGTGAGGGTTACCTATGACGATGAACTTTGTCCCGTAGAGGATCAGGTAACCTTGTTCGTGCGTACAGATCAGTGTGTTGAACCCTTTATTTTTGTTCCCAAGGCATTTACCCCCAATGGGGATGGCAACAACGACCGCTTTGTATTTAGGGGGGTCAACTTGACCGAGGTTGAATTCATTGTATGGGACCGTTGGGGTGAAAAGGTTTATGAAACCACTGACGTAAATGACCTGGGTTGGGATGGTAGTTACCGCGGCAACAGCCTAACCCCTGATTCGTATGCGTTTTATTTTAAAGCGCGTTGTGGCAATGGCGCATTTTATGAAAAGAAAGGAAATGTGACATTGCTGAAATAATTTTGAGCAATGCAAATTTTAAACATGAGTCATCCCGAAAATTAGGGGTGGCTCATGTTGTTTGGTTCAAAAGAAGAACCTCCTGTATTAGGGTGGTCTTGAATCACAAAACAAACAGAGGTCTTTATGTGTAGGAGAGCAGCAAGGGCAAGTGTGCTCCCTTTTTATCGCGCTTTCTATACCCTGATTGTCGTTTCGTCTCCCATCAAATAACCGCTCTGGAGCAGTTGTTTTCTGATTTTTGCATAAATGACATCCAATATCTGCACGTTCTTGTGCTTACACAAAAAAAATAGCCATCAACATAGGTCTGATGGCTATTTTTTTTGTGTAAGGGAGTAATTTTTTTTGTGGTTTAGATTTTTTAGTGCGAAATGTTGTGCTGATCCAGAATGCTCAGCGCGTGATTAAGGATTGTGGTGTCTTCCAGATGCACTATGCCGCCGTTTGGGCCTGGCTCCAAGTGAAATTCTACGACTTGACCTTCCGCATAATTATGCGCTCCGAAATAGTTTCGAACGGTTTGTTCTTCCAGATTCAGGTCTTGGGCGATTTTGGACACACTGCCATGTGGTAAAGCGTGTTTGATACGGCGGAGTTCATCGAATGTAATGTTCATAACCCTTTTGTTTTGGTGAGCAATAAAAATTTGAATGTTCAAGGAATTACCCTTAAAAAGTCTCCCTAAGGTACAGGCATTGACAAATCATTTGCAAGAAAAAACACAAAAAAAAATTTTGTGTTCAATAACCAAAGACCTCTTCAATACTCAGTTCTTCCACTTTACCTATTTTTTTCAAAAATTTGAAATCCATGCGTTCCCGATCGCCCAGAACAAGCCAGGTAAACTTTCTTCCTTTCAGGTATTTCTGATGGTATGCTATCAGGGCTTCTGGGCTGACACTTTCCATTTTTCGGAATATTTCTTCTCGTAAGTCCTTGTTTTTGAATCCTTTTTGAATATTGCTGCGCCAATTCCAGTAAATATCGGCATTGATGATCCGGCCTGCCGCGATCTGTTTGATCACGCTCAAACGAGCACTTTCCATTTGAGGGATGGATATCGGCATGTTTTCCATAATGTTGCGGAAGGCATCAACGGCATCGCGCAATTTGTCCGGTTGCGTGCCCACGTACGCGCGCAAGAAGTGCGCACTGTCCTTACGGGCGGGGTTGGCTGCAATGGCGTAGGCCGAATAAGCCAAAGCCTTGGATTCCCGAATTTCCTGAAACACGATGGATGAAAGCCCGTATCCAAAATATTGGTTGTACCATTCGCTCATGATGTATTCCTCCATATTGAAATATGGTGTGCCTTTGGATACCAGCATAAGCTCTACCTGTACGGTTGGGAAATGCACGAAAACCACCTTGTCCTTTGTGACCGCTATTTCCTTGTATTTTTTGTTTTTCAATACCTTCTGCAGCGAGGCATTTTGCTTGCCAACCGGATGAGTATTTTTCAAAATTGACCCAACGGTACGAGGAGAGCGGCTGCCATAATAAAAGGCTTCATGCTTGAAAGTCAACAGCTTGCGCAACAAATCTGTTATTTCTTGAGGAGTCAGAGCCAGTAATTGTTCTTTGCTTAAGCGATCTTTCATCGGGGATCGGTGGCCATACATAGCATAGGACAACATGGCTTTGTTCAGTACCTCTTGTTTGTTTTTTTTGTTGTTTTCTCTCCGCTGGAGTACGTCAGCTACCATGTTGTGCAAGGCATCCGTGTTGGGCTGCAGATCGGAAAGAAACTCGTGCATCAGCGCCAGGGCTTCGTCAAATGACTCTTCGAGACCGCTGAGCGTGAGGTAAAAATGGTCGTCATTGCAAGAGGCATAAAGCTGTGCGCCGATACGATAAAAAGCCTGCTGTATTTGTACCGGGCTTTGAGTGCTCGTGCCAAGATAGTTCAGGTAGCCTGCTGCAATGCTCAGCCTTTGATCACTGTTTTTTCCCATATCAAAGGTGTAATGCAGCCTAAAAATTTTGGCTGTTTTGTCTTGTACAGCAAACAATTTGAGGTCTTTAGATAGGGTACTTTTTTTAATGGATTTTTTGTAGTCCAAAAACTCGGGCGCGATGTCCGGCGTTTTTTGGCTCAAAAAATTGGAGGCAAACAGGGATGTATCCGTACGGTTGACTTCTATAGGGGTTATGGGTGGTTTTTCCACTTTCATGACGGATTTGTCCTCACCGCTATGCTTGTACACCACTACATAGTTGTCGGGGCGCAGGTGCTTTTGGGCAAAGGCCATAATATCTGCTTTGCCGACATTGGCCCAGAAATCCCATCGGCGCACAAAATCGGTCCAATTGATACCCAAGATAAAAGCGCTTGTCAGCACGGAGGTGCGACCGCTGTTTTTTTGAAATGATTTGATTTCACTGAGTTTCATGTCTTTTCGAACCGCATCCAGTAACCAGTCCTCAAATTCTCCATGTTGTAATTTACGGACCTGTTCCAGCATCAATTGTTCAACATCGGCATGAGTTTGGCCCTCGCGAGGGTTTCCATGCAGGATCAATTGGCCAAAATCTTCATATTGGTACGAATGAGCGTATGCATCCAACAGTTTTTGCTGCTGAACAATGTTCAGGTCAAAAAGGCCGGCTTGGCCGTTGTAAAGTAAAGCTGAAACCAACGGCATGATCTTAGCCTCATCACTGTTGACATTGCCGCAGCGCCAGGCCATTTCTACCCAAGGGGCCTCATTGCCGTACACATCGCGCTGTGTACGCTGTTGAAGTTCGGGTTGCGGTTCGTATTGGAACGTTGGGATTTTTTTAGCCTCAAATTTGCCAAAATATTGCTCCGCCAAACGAACGGCCTCTTGTGGGTCAAAGTCGCCACTGATAGATATGGCCATGTTATTGGGCACATAGTAGCGGTCAAAAAATTGATAAATATTGGTTTGTGACGGATTTTTGAGGTCTTCTCCCCGCCCGAGGGTAGTCTGAGTACCATAAGGGTGTGAGGGCGTAAGCACTTCCTGGGCGGCTTTCAGCACCTTTCGGAAATCCTTATCCTGGCTGATGTTGAACTCTTCAAATACCGTTTCCAATTCCGTATGGAACAAGCGCAATACAGGCCTGCGAAAACGCTCGCTTTCCAAGCGGAACCATCGTTCCAATTCATTTGAAGGAATATCATTGACGTACACCGTTTGTTCTACCCAAGTATAGGCATTGGTGTTTTTTGCCCCCATTGAGCTGACCAATTTGTCATATTCATTGGCTGCGGCATATTTGGCCGCTTCAAAGGAAAGGCGATCTATTTCTGCATATAACTCTTTCTTTATGATTGGGTTAGGTTCGTTTCGATGGGTCTCAAAGAGGGCTTCAATCTTATCCAATAACGCTTTTTCCTTGACCCAATCCAAAGAACCTAATTGGTCAGTGCCCTTGAACATCATGTGTTCAAAATAATGTGCCAGCCCGGTACTGTCAGCAGGATCATGTTTGCTGCCTGCCCTTACGGCTATTTCCGTAAATACGCGAGGCTCATTTTTGTTGATCGTCAGAAATAGCTTCAGGCCATTGGCAAGGGTGTGCATTTTAACCTGAATTGGATCACCTGGAACTGTTTTAAATTTTATTGGTGCTTTTATGGTAGTAACTTCGAACATATTTGATAATACACAGTTTGGGGAAAAGTTAGTGGGGCGAAGTAAAAGCATTTTTTCGGTTAATAGTTTATATATACGACGTATTTCTACCTTTGAGCGAAAAGAAATATGCTCAAGCCCACAACACGGCGGACATTTGCGGCAAATATTCCAATTATAGACACCGCAATTTGGAAAAACAAACTCTTGCACTGGGCTGCCACTTTCCCTGTTTGTGTGTATTTGGACAGCAATACCGTAGATGCGGGCAGCCAAAAGATGCCTGTGGAAACAGACTGGGATTGTTTGGTGGCGATGGGGAGCAAAAATGTATTGGAATGCCCTGTGGGGCAAGCTTTTGAAGCATTGGCCAGATGGAGAAAAGAAATTGGATCGGATTGGCATTTTGGTTTTATGGCATACGATTTGAAAAACGAATTGGAAACTTTACGCTCTGATCATTGGGATGGGATCAAATTGCCCGATTTAGCCTTTTTTCAACCCGATATCGTCATTGCTATTCGTCAAAAACATATAGAAGTTCAAACTTTGGATGCGGATCCGGAGGCAGTTTGGCAACAGGTAAAGGACTATTGTGTACATGAAAATGAGGTCAAAGGGATGCCTGTTTATTTAAGCCCCAGAATGTCAAAGAACCAATATACCACAACTGTGGAAGCCATACGGGAGCATATAGTTGCTGGTGATCTGTATGAGATGAATTTGTGCCAGGAGTTTTACGCGGCGCAAGCCATCATTGATCCTGTTGCTGTTTTTGAGCGCCTGAATGCATTGGCCAAAGCCCCTTTTTCTGCTTTTATGCGTTGGCGCGACAAGTTTCTTTTATCCGCAAGCCCCGAGCGTTTTTTAAAAAAAACAGGACAAAAAGTCATTTCACAGCCCATAAAAGGTACCCGAAAACGGGGCAATAGCACGAAAGAGGATGAAGCCATTCGGCACGAATTGGCTCAAAGCCCAAAGGACAGAGCCGAAAATGTCATGATTGTGGATTTGGTCCGCAATGATCTTGCAAAGCATTGTGTGCCGGGTACCGTACGAGTGGAGGATCTGTTTGGTATTTACACCTTTAATACGGTGCACCAAATGATAACTACAGTTTGTGGTCAGATCAAACCGGGTACAGATACTTTGCAGCTGCTTAGGGATGCTTTTCCCATGGGTAGTATGACGGGCGCACCGAAAGTAATGGCCATGCAATTGATTGAAAAGTATGAATGTACGCGTCGGGGGCTTTATGCCGGGACGATTGGTTATTTTGCGCCCAATGATGATTTTGATTTCAACGTGGTGATCCGCAGTATTTTGTATAACGCTTCGGATGCCTATCTGTCCGTACAGGCTGGAGGTGCCATAGTTTATGATTCTGATCCTGAAAGCGAGTACGCGGAGTGTATGTTAAAGGCGCAGGCTATGGTAAATGCACTGAAATAAAGCGGCTGTTTGTCTGCGAATGTCCGGTATTTTTCATCTTTTTTTTGTTTTTTACTGTTTTTGGTCGAAACTTGCGTAGTCTGTTTACTTGTTTCCCGATGTTGCGCTTTTCCATAAAAAACGAATTGTCAAAATTGTAGTCATGTTGAACTGTATTATTGTTGAAGACGAGCCATTGGCAGCGGAACTGATAGCTGAGTATATCGGTCAGATACCCTTTTTGCAGCTTACGCACACCTGTAATGATGCTATACAAGCATTGGATGTGGTGCGCAACCACCCGGTTGATGTTATATTTTTGGACATACAAATGCCCAAACTTAATGGTATGGCATTTCTCAAAACACTGCACAAAGCGCCCAAAATTATTATTACCTCGGCCTATCCGGAGTATGCCGTGGAGGGTTTTGACCTGAGGGTAACGGATTATCTCCTCAAACCAATTGAGTTTAGCCGCTTTGAGCGGGCATGCAAAAAACTGCTCTCTCCTCAATTGCGCGCCCAGACAGAGCCTAAACAGGAAGCTGCCCAGCGCCCCTTTTACTTTTTCACGGTCAACAAGCGTTCGGTGAAGATATTTTTGGATGAAATCCTTTTCATTGAAAGCCTCAAAGATGCCGTAACCATTCATACCCCCGGAAAATCATACGCGACCCACTACCAATTAGGCGAACTGGAAGAATGGATGCGCCAACACAACTTCCTTCGTATTCATCGCTCTTTTTTGGTATCAATGGATAAAATTGAATCTTTTTCAGCGGCAGAAGTCGAAATTGGGGGCCGTATTTTGCCCATTGGCCGCAGCCATAAAGAATATGTGATGAGCAAATTAGGTAAAGCGAGTTAATTGGCATGCTCATTGTCTAACTTTGCGCGGATCATAACAAACTCCGATTTTCACAAAATGCGCAAAAAACGTGTACTTGTCACCGGCGCTGCCGGTTTTATTGGATCGCATCTCTGCGATCGCTTTTTGGCTGAAGGCTGTACTGTAGTGGCTATGGATAACCTGCTCACAGGTGATTTGGCCAACATAGAGCATCTTTTTAAGGAAAAAGACTTTGAATACTATCACCACGATGTAACCAAGTTCGTTCATGTGCCGGGTGAACTGGATTATATCATGCACTTTGCCTCACCTGCAAGCCCGATTGATTACTTGCAAATGCCCATCCAAACCCTAAAAGTGGGTGCGCTGGGCACCCACAACCTGCTTGGCTTGGCCAAGGACAAAGGCGCCCGCATCTTGGTGGCCTCCACCTCCGAGGTGTATGGTGATCCGCTGGTGCACCCTCAAGTGGAGGAATATTGGGGCAATGTCAATCCTATTGGCCCACGCGGCGTTTATGATGAAGCCAAGCGTTATATGGAGGCCATTACCATGGCTTACCGTACTTTTCACAATGTGGATACCCGAATAGTGCGTATTTTCAATACTTATGGCCCGCGCATGCGCGTGAATGATGGCCGTGTATTGCCTGCTTTTTTTTCACAAGCTATTCGTGGTGAAGGACTTACGGTGTTTGGAGACGGCTCACAGACCCGCTCTTTTTGCTACGTGGATGATCTAGTGGAAGGGATTTACCGCTTGTTGCTGAGTGATTATTTTATGCCCATGAATATGGGAAATCCCTCAGAAATCACCATGATGCAGTTTGCCCATGAAATTCTGGCTTTAGTCAACAATCCCAAGGCTTACATTGATTACCGCCCACTGCCGCAGGACGATCCCAAACAGCGCCAACCAAATATTACCAAGGCCCGTGACATCCTTGGCTGGGAACCAAAATTTGACCGTGCAACGGGCTTAAAATTGACGTATGAATATTTCAAGGTGGCAGTAAAATCCTGATTCCCAACCATTTTATTATAAATACTTACACTATGCAAACCATACTAATCACTGGCGGAGCCGGATTTATCGGCTCTCATGTGGTAAGGCTTTTTGTGCGGCAGCATCCCGAATACAAAGTTATCAATTTGGATGCACTTACTTACGCCGGGAACCTTGAAAACCTTAAGGACCTGGCGGATGCACCCAATTATGTATTTGAGCATGGAGATATTTGTGACGCTCCGTTTTTGGAGCAGCTGTTCAAAAAATACGATATTGAAGGGGTGATCCATCTCGCAGCAGAAAGCCATGTGGATCGGAGCATTACCGATCCGCTGTCTTTTGTCCGAACCAATGTCATGGGCACGGTTACTTTGCTCAATGCAGCGCGCAATCATTGGAAAGGCGTAGAGGGAGGCAAGCGTTTTTATCACGTCAGCACAGATGAGGTGTATGGCTCTTTGGGCGAAGAAGGCTTTTTTACAGAACAAACAGCTTATGATCCTCGCTCTCCTTACTCCGCCTCAAAAGCTTCCAGCGATCATTTCGTGCGGGCCTATTGGCATACCTATCACTTGCCTGTGGTCATGTCCAACTGTAGCAACAACTACGGCCCAAATCATTTCCCGGAAAAACTTATTCCGCTGATGATCAGCAATATACGACATGGAAAGCCGCTTCCTGTGTATGGAGATGGCAAAAACGTGCGCGACTGGCTCTGGGTAAAAGATCATGCAACGGCCATTCACACTATTTTCCACACAGGCCGCCTTGGAGAAACCTATAACATTGGCGGCAATAATGAGTGGCGCAATATTGATCTGGTAGAAAAAATATGTGACATCATGGATGAACTGCTCGGGCGCCCGCAAGGTACTGCCCGCCAGTTGATCACGTTTGTCAAAGACCGCCCTGGCCATGACCAGCGCTATGCCATTGATGCCTCCAAATTACGCGACGAACTGGGCTGGGAACCTTCCATCAAGGCAGAAGAGGGCTTTAGGGAAACAGCGTTATGGTATTTACAAAATGACGAATGGCTGTCCCATATCTTGAGTGGGGAGTACAAGAAAGGTTATTAAAATAAAAAAGCCCTCCAGCGCAATGATGTCTGGAGGGCTTTTTTCTGTATTTACTTCTTCAATTCTTTTAGTTTTTCTTCCAGTTCCAGCTCGTCGCCGGGGGCATAGCCGGAATGCTCAAACACGATGTTGCCAGTGGCATCCAGCACAATGGTATGTGGTACGGAGTTCACATTGGCAGTTTGTTGAAATTCCTTGTTGGTATCTACCAAGATGCGGTAATCCCATCCTTTTTCTTTTACCATGGCAGGTATTTTGGCGGCGGTTCGAGCATCGTCCACACTGATGGCAATGAGTTCCATACCGTATTTTTCACGCCATTCCTCATAATAATCTTTAATGGCATCCAATTCTTTTTTGCAAGGTGAGCACCAGGTAGCCCAGAAACTGATGACCGTGATTTTTCCGGTTTTGCCAAGTTCCTGTACATTGATGGCTTGCCCTTCAAGGGTTTTCACCGTAGCAGAGGCGAGGGTTTTGTTTTGGGCCGAAGCGGCAAAAGCAAAGAGTACGGCCGCAAAGGCAATCAGCGTTTTTTTCATTAGTATTACTTGTTGAATGTTAGTTAGTGACAGGTGTGAAACAGGTATGGCTTTCGTGGGCAACATATCGTACCTGATACGAAAAGAAGCCCAAAAGTAGCGCGTTTAGAATGATAATTGTACAGGTTTAACCTGTCTTTAAGAATTCAACGCAAACAAAATTTGCGCAAAGCAAGGCTGTCGCCATAGAAAACATTAAAATCCACTTTTTCGTTGATCCCATTTACATGGCCACGGTCACTGTGCTGCCAAAAATGCCATTTTTCGTCATTGGGCATATTTAAGTCACTGACATGATAATGTGCAATCCAAAGCGGATAATCTTCAAATTCTTTAACCCCGGCAAAGTAGTTCTTGTAAAAGTCGCGGTTGGTGTACAGGATGGGTTTTGCTTTGTAATATTTTTCCAATAAATCCATAAAAGCCTTTGTATAACGCTGTATTTGCGCACGGCTCATACCTCTTGTTTCTTCTACATCCACCACAGGAGGCAAGTCGCCGGGGCTTAATTTAACGGTATTGGTAAATCGAACGGCCTGCATTTTGGGGCTAATATCGGGCAGAAAGAAATGGTATGCCCCTCTGATGATGCCATTTCGTTTGGCATTTTCCCAGTTTCTGGCAAACTGCGGGTCAACTTGCCATGACCCTTCACAGGCTTTCATAAAAGCAAAATGAATGCGGATGTTTCCCACACGCATCTTTCGGATCCGGCTCCAATCCACCCTTTGTTGCCATTTACTGACATCTATGCCATGAATGATATAATTGCCGGGTATGCGGATACCAAATTGTTTGTATTCTTTGTAGTGAATGGGGTACTCTAACCAGGAGCGTACGTAATACCTGAACTCCTCGCTCAAGCCCAGCGCAATAAAAAAAACGGCCAGTGCCAATGCGGCAAAGCGACGAAAAGATGGCGTTTTCCTCAGAGCGTAATTTTTGGGAATAATGCGCATGATCGGGATTATACACCAATAAATATCGGTTTTCTTTTTTCTAAAAAGGCGGATACGCCTTCCTGATAATCACGAGTGGAGCCTGCTTCCGTTTGGTATTTGTCCTCCAAACTGACCTGTTGGTAAAAGCTGTTGCCATAACTCTCATTTAGGGCCATTTTGGTCAGTGCGAGACCGCGAGTAGGCATTTGGGCCAAGGTCTCGGCTATTTTAACAGACTCTTCCCCAAAACTTTCATCGGAGAATACTTTCCAGATCATGCCCATGCCAGCTGCTTCAGCAGCACTGATTTTATCAGAAAGCATCATAAGGGCGGTTGCGCGCTGCAGCCCTACTAATCTTGGCAGCGTCCAGCTGCCGCCGGAGTCGGGGATAAGGCCTATTTTGGAGAATGCCTGGGTGAAGCTGGCAGAGGCTGTAGCTATTGTAATATCACATGCCAAGGCAATGTTGGCGCCTGCGCCTGCCGCCACGCCGTTGACAGCCGCTATAACGGGCTTGGCCAATGATCTGATTTTCAAAACAATAGGGTTGTATCCGCTTGAAATGATTTCCGTCAGGGATGGGCCGTTGGGGTCAATAACTTCTTGCAAATCCTGCCCCGCACAAAAAGCTTTGCCTACACCTGTGATATAAACGGCCCTTATATCCGTTTCGTTTTCACAGGTTTCCAGGACATTCAATATCTCCTGGCGCATAGGATGATTCATGGAATTGAATACCTGTGGGCGATTGAAGCGCAAATAGGCAACCTGGTTTTTTATTTCAAATTCAATGTATTGCATAGTGCTGTACGGTTGGGTTAGGAACTGCCTGAATTGATCATCTGTTACAATTCAGCTTATTGTTGAGGGCGGCAAAATTATCAAATTAATGAGAACAGCTGCGAAAACTCTTGTGCATATTCCCTATCTTTGCGGCGCCAAAAGCAAAGGTCCCGTAGTTCAATGGATAGAATAGAGGTTTCCTAAACCTTAGATATGGGTTCGATTCCCGTCGGGACTACTTCTTCTTGCAGTTCAACAAACCCAAGTCCTTGTCCATCCCCCTACACCATATATATATGCAGCGATGTTTTGATCTGGCCCGCTTAGGTGGTGGTCAGGTCAGCCCCAACCCTTTGGTGGGAGCGCTGCTGGTGCACGAAAACAGGATCATCGGTGAAGCTTGGCATCAAAAATATGGTGGCCCACATGCAGAAGTCAACTGCATACGCTCCGTTCCTCCCGAGCTACAGCACCTTATTCCCAAATCCACACTATATTGTTCTTTGGAGCCGTGTTTTCATTATGGCAAGACACCGCCTTGCGTGGATCTGATCTTAGAAAAAAAAATACCACACGTTGTGATTGCCAACACTGATCCCAATCCTCTTACGGCTGGCAAGAGCATTGCCAAATTGCGTGCCGCAGGGGTAAGTGTCACAGAAGCAATCCTGGAAGAAGAAGGTGCTGTAATGAATCGGGCTTTTTTTACCTGGATTACCCAAAAACGGCCTTATGTCATTTTAAAATGGGCACAAAGCGCAGACGGTTTTTTGGCCATACACGGAGAGCGCACCGCCATAAGTGGACCTTTGGTGCAACGATTGGTACACCGTTGGCGATCAGAAAGTGATGCCATCTTAGTAGGTACCAATACTGCAGTTGTTGACAATCCGCGCCTGGATACCCGTTATTATCCTGGTAAATTACCCCTGCGCATCAGCTTTGATCGGCACATGCGGATACCCTTGAGCCATCATATTTTGAATGATAGCACCCCAACCTGGATTATAGGCCCGGCAAGGGAGGGCGGACATTGGCGACATACAAGTTTTTTCCCAGCCGACAGCATGGTGGAGACCTCTGCTTTATTGGAAAAATTATATCAACACAATAAAGCCATTTTGTTTGTAGAAGGCGGCGCAATGCTGCTGCAACAATTCATTCACTCAGGGCTATGGGATGAAGCAAGGGTCATTCAAAGTGCTAAAGTAATAGGTGACGGCATAGCAGCACCCTTGTTGCTGGATGCCAGCCATGTCAGTGCGGAAAGGGTAAGGGAGGACCAAGTTAGAATATACAACCGTGGATTACGGTCAAGTAAAAGGTCCGATTGTGGCTAATTTTATCAATTTTCATCGAAAAACATATAATCCAGCGAGCAGATTTGCGTTAGTTGGGCCAATTTTACAGATAAGTCACATCTTTGCGGCTTTATCCTCATATTGTCAAATATTTTTACTTATTTCCATGAACAAAGTTGTTTTCCTGCCCATCCGTTTGCTTGTACTGCTGGCGGTTTGTGCGCTTTCCTTGCCCATAGCTGGCCAAACGAAAAAAGGCTTCAAGGCTCTTGACAAACAAAAATGGGACGAAGCCTTTGCAGCCTTTGCCCTTGACTCTGCCCATCAGGAACTTAAGCCGGTAGCCCTGTTCGGTATGGCCAAAACCTTGAGCGACCTTAACAATCCCAACAAAAACCTTCGCCGTGGTATGTACTACCAAACTGCAGCCAAAGTTGCCTGGAAATCACTAAAGCCCAGTCAGCGCAATGAGCTGACCAAAGACTGGGATGTGAAAGGGATAGATATTGACAAACTGCGCACTCAAACGGCCAATGCGGTGTGGAAAACTTTGAACAAGGATAAATCAACAATTAAGGAAGTGGATGAATACATTAATGCATTCCCCTCTCTTAACCCTGATCGGGATCAAAAAGCCCGTGAAATGCAGGAATCCGTTTTGGAAAGGGCCATTTATGAGGCAAAAACCTATCAGGATTATGCCTACTTGAGCCAGAACCATAGGAAAAGCATACCTGAAAAATTCCCTTCCGCTCTGGAAAACATTGATGACAAGGCAATCACTTTGTTTCTGGAAAGCAATGGAATAGATAAAATCGGCCAATTTTTTAAGGAGGTATCCAACCACCCCATTTCAAAAGATCGCCAACGCGAGCGTTTTGCCGATGTGTACAAGGCTACAGAGCTGCGCCCTTTGGTGACTTTTATCAATGATGCGCCTCGGAGTGCATTTGCCACCATGGCACGCCAAAAAGCGCTTGATATCCTTAAGAAAAAGCCCCTTTCCGATGCAGATCGCGCCAAGTACCCGCAGGAGGAGCGCAATGTGCTGGTTGACCTTGAATTAGAGGCAAGCGGGGTAAGCATTAACACGCGCCGACCTTTTAACGAAAGTGAATTAAATGATTGGAAAACATTTATAAAGCGCACGGCTCCCACATACCGCGGTTGGCAGGCATTTGAAAAGCTGTTTGAACATTACATGAACAAACGGGACTGGAAAATGTCCTCTACACTTTTGCATGAACATGAATCACTTTTCCCAGACAAAAAGAAATGGTTTGGCACATTAATCCCTTTGGTAGATGCGCCGGATAGCGGTATAGCCCCCCAGGATGCAGGGCCCAATATCAACGCCGCCGGATCTGAATACGTACCCGTCCCGAGTGCGGATGGCAAATATTTGTATTTCTGTGGTTCCAATAGAGCGGACAATGAAAATGGCGAAGACATTTTTGTCAGCACTTTTGAGAACGGACAGTGGAGCAAGCCAAGTCTTATCAAAGAACTAAGCGGTTTTGGCAATCAGGCACCACTTTCTATCACGGCAGATGGCAACAGGATGATCATTTTTGATGATGGCAAACCGTTTTATTCGGATAAAACAGCTACCGGGTGGGCTGAGGCTAAACCGTTGGAACTGAACACCTCTATGTTCGGCTGGGTGGGCTTGGTACAAATAGCGCCAAACAACCAGGTAATGATCCTTGAGGCTCGTGGCGACAATATGTCCGCAACTGACCTGTATATTTCCCTTCGCCAGCCTGATGGCTCTTGGAAGGATCCCATTCGTTTGGATACTACCATCAACACCAATCAAGAAGACCGCAGCGCCTATTTGCATCCTGATATGCGTACCCTTTACTTCAGCAGTGCCGGCCACAACGGCTTAGGCGGTATGGATGTATTCAAAACCACCCGCTTGGACGATACGTGGCTGCGTTGGAGCAAGCCCGTGAACTTGGGCAAGGAGGTCAATACCATGAGCGATGACTGGGCCTACAAAGTAACAACTGATGGCATAACTGCCTGGTTTTCAAATAGAAAAACCAGTACCAACCAGGATATATTCACCATAACACTGCCCGAGAATATGCGCCCGCAATCCGTCCGTGTTGTGGAGTTGCAGGTGAAGGACAATCAAGGCGTGGCATTGGAGGCTGAGGTAGTGTTGGAAGACCCACTCACTGGGCAAAAAGTTGGCCTTTTCCGTACAGATCCTACCAACGGAAAAACATTTATCACGGTGCCAAATGATAAAAGCTACACCCTGCGCCTCCAAAAAGAAGGATATTACCCGAAAAGTATGCCTTTGCCCAAGCAAGAAAAAGCCTCGGCCAAGTTGGATATAGTATGGAAGCCGGTGAGCCTCCCTGAAATGCTGGAAAAAGGCAAAACAGAGGTATTGAACATCTTTTTTGACTATGACAAATCAACGCTTCGCCCCGAATCTATGCCAGAACTGCAAAAGGTAGCAGAATTGGCACAAAAGAACAATTACCGCATCAATTTGTTGGGTTATTCGGACAATGCCGGTGGCCCTGCCTATAATACTGAACTTTCCCAGCGCCGCAGCAATGCCGCCCGACAGGCCCTTATTGACCTGGGGGTATCAGCAGATAAAATTACGGCAAAGGGTTATGGCGAGGCCAATCCGGTAGCAGATAACAAAACAGAAGAAGGACGCCAGCTCAATCGGCGCGTAGAAGTTCAGTTTTTAAAGGGATAATTGCACAAAACATAACATTTCAACACAAAATATATTATGAAAAAAATATTTATATTTTTGCTCCTTGCGCTTTCAGGGGCTTCCATAGTAGCGCAAAAGCAAGAGCCATATAGTTTTAAGGAGCACAAACGTTTGGCCGCAACACCTGTAAAAAATCAGCAAAACACAGGTACCTGCTGGAGTTTTTCCACTACCTCTTTTTTGGAAAGTGAGATCATTCGCTTAGGTAAAGGTGAGGTTGATTTGTCAGAAATGTTTACGGTTCGTCATATTTATCGGAATAAATGTGAGAACTATGTCCGTAGGCAGGGCAGTGCCCAGTTGAGCCAAGGCGGCTTGGCACATGACAATCTGAATATCGTTCGCCAATATGGCTTAATGCCTGAGAGCGCATACCCCGGGCGTAAAAGCGCCGACAAGCCATTTAACCATACCCAGTTGGAAAAAGACCTTAAAAAGGCATGTGATGAGCTGGTTCAATTGGGAAAGGAAGGTAAATTGCCTATGAACTGGTTGTCTGGTATTGACAGCCTTTTAGACATTGAGTTTGGCAAACTTCCACTTACTTTTGAGGTCAAAGGCACCCAGTTTTCACCCATCAGCTATCGGGATTACTTAGGCATCAATGCGGATGACTATGTCAATATTACCTCATTTACACATCATCCCTTTCATACCTGGTTTATTTTGGAAGTACCCGACAATTTTTCAAACGGACAATTTTACAATTTGCCCTTGGGTGAAATGATGCGCTGTTTGGAATATTCACTTGGCCAGGGTTATACGGTGGAGTGGGATGCCGATGTCAGCAATGCGGGCTTTTCAGCGCGCAACGGCCTTGCGTTGGTGCCTCAATTGGATGGCAAAAAAGAAGATGATATGGCTGCGGTGTTCAAATATTGGAGTCCTGAAAAAGAAGTCAATCAACAATATCGCCAACAGTTGTTTGACCAACAAATAACAATGGATGATCATTTGATGCACATAACAGGTATGATGGATGAATCACACAGCGGCAATTTTTACGTGGTGAAAAATTCATGGGGCGAAGTGTCGGACAACAAAGGCTACGTATATGTCTCAGAAGCCTATATGCGTTTGAATACCATCTCGTTTACCCTGCACAAAAATGCAATTCCTGCTGATCTGCGTGTCAAGATACTTAAACCATCGCCAGATGCAACCATATCACCAGTACAAATGGATAATAAGGGGTCGGACCCGGCTAAAGTGATACAGCCCGGAAGTATTCGGGCCATTAAACCACGCGCTGCAAACCCCCGCACCATGCCGACGGATCGAGACGTGAAACCACAAGAAGAGAACAACTGATCAAATTTGGCCAAGATATTATTAATTGAAACAGCCACAGAGGTTTGCTCAGCCGCTATTGCGCAAGAAGGGCAGATCATGGCCATGGCAGAAGTAACCAACAGCTCCAACCATGCGGCACTGCTTACGATGCAGATACAAGATTGCTGTGTGCAAAGTGAAATTTCCCTGGCCGAGTTGGATGCAATTGCGGTCAGTAGTGGGCCTGGGTCCTATACATCATTACGTGTAGGCGCCTCCGTGGCAAAAGGCATTTGCTATGCCTTGGACAAGCCTTTGATCACTGTAGATACCCTATTGAGCATGGCCATGGCCTCAGGCCTTGAGCTGCCAAATTCCCCTGATACAAAGCAGGTATATATCCCCATGATTGATGCACGCCGTCAAGAAGTATGGCTGGCGGTATATGATACTGATTTTAAGGTTTTGATACCTGCACAGCCCTTGATAATTGCCAACAATTTATTTGATAATGACCTTTTGCGCGCGTTTGGGCCGGACAACGGCGTAAGGCCGGTAAGGTCTGTATTGTCAGGGAACGGTATGTTTAAGGCTGAAAATGCTATGGATATACAGAAAGCGGCATTTAGTAGCATAAAAAAATGTAGCGCTGAATTTTTAGCTGTATTAGCTGAGGCTGCTTTTCAGAGTGCTGATTATCAAGATATTGCTACTTGGACGCCGTTTTACATGAAAGCCCCGAATATTACAAAACCTGTTAATGTATTATAAAGATTGGAATTTTTTTGGACTGAATTTCAATAAGTTGTACATTTGCCCCCGATATTTGTTTGCTATTTTTTTAATCGTTTACACTTTTCTTCCTGCCTTTTATATATTGAAAAATTGGCATAATATCTGTAATGTTATTTGCTGGTTCAAAAACTGATTTTTTTAATTTCAAACATTTTATATGAGAAAGGCAAAACTAGAGAAGGTCGTATTGAAAAATGGTTCAGAAGATCTTCAATTGGATTACACTGAATTACGCAAAGCTGTACTGGTATTGCGTGCCGTAAACCACAAACTTAGACAAACGATGATTGATTTATTAGATGAAAACCAGCGCATGACGGTAACTGATATTTACGTAAAAATGCGGCTGGAACAAAGTGTGGCAAGTCAACATCTCGCTATTTTGCGTCGTGCAGGCGTGGTTATTACGGAACGCAATGGTAAATTCATCTACTATTCGTTGAACAAAAGCCGTTTGGGCCAGATTTCACAAGTTGTAGAAGAATTGCTCGCGGCTTAAAGCCTGCTTGCTCAAACACCGAAAAGATATTGACCAATAAAACAGAGCCATCCCGTTTTCCGGTGATGGCTCTTGTTTTTCAACCGCTATTTCCATACATTATATAAAGCACTTTTTGATGCCCAAGATTTTAAATCTAAATCTCCTGATCTGTGTTTTTGCACTGCTGAACTGTACCGCAAATACCAAAAATAATATGATTGCTCAACCTGTTAGCCGTATTACGGCCAATCAGATCATCCAAAAGGATGGCCAAGTTATAGCCTTGCCCGGTGCTGAGGATAGCAGCTTGATTATTCTTTTTTGCGTGCGCCACTGCGAAAAGGAAAAAGATGGAACCAAAGACCCCAATCTGACAGCTGAGGGACAGGCCAGAGCAGCCCAATTGGGGAGAATATTGGCCGATGCTCAACTGACAAGAGTAAGTGCCACACCATATAAACGCACCCAACAAACGGCAATGGCCGTGCGGGAAGCAGCGGGCAACAAAATATCATTGGAAACCTATCCGCCTGACGCACAAGAGGTATTTGTATCATCCTTATTAGCAGGTGGCGGAGGAAAGCGATACCTTATTGTGGGGCATCAGAATACAATACCCGAGCTTTTGAACTACCTGCTGGGAGATGTCAGGTACTATAATCTGGGTGATTATGAATACGATAAACTGTTTATTGTAAGGACTAAAGCTGTGGGTCAGACAGAAGTACTTCAGGCAAGCTATTAACCCTTGTTTCGGGCATGCTTTCAAAAAAATTAAGCATAAGTGGTTGATTCACGCCATTATAAGCAAACAGTATAACGGCATTTTGGGCTTCAATACGGTTCTCTGAATCAAAAATAGCCAGATCAAAAGTTAAGGGCAGGCCTATGAATCGGTAAACCCTCGCATCCAAGCTTGTTTGGCTTATGTAGCCACTTTTGCTCACTTTGTCTATTTCCGGAACAACACTGGCTTTGGGTCTGGTTTTGTATGAAAGATGGTAGTCAATGGCCAATAATTGGTGCATTATGGGGTCGTCAGGGTAATAACTTTGAACGAAATCGGTCAAGCTGTCAAATACATTATTCAAGGAATACCGATGAAAATCATGCCGCTTGCCCCAGTAATCCCCGAAATGTAGCAGGAAGTCAAATACTCCGTATGTTATGGATACATATTTGAGCATTCGAGGGCATCTTTTTTTGTTCCAAAGTATCTCGAGCGCGTGCTCTACCTCTTCTATCTTACGCAGTTCTTCACGACTAAGATATTGGCTTTTAATGATTTGATAAGGCGGGTTGCTGTCAAATACATAACCGTGCTGCGCATGTTTACTTCGCATAGGGGTGCCTTTAAGAAACTTTAGGAAACCCAACTGAAGCTCTGGCGGGTGCAAGGCAAACACCGTTTCAAAACTATATTTTACATCATCCCAATATTCTAAAGGCAAACCGACGATCAGATCCAAGTGCATTTCGATCTTGTGCCTAAGTGTTTCTACCACAGCCTGTATTTTATGAAAGTGCTGTTTGCGGCTAACCGCCAGGTTAACTTCCCGACTTACTGACTGGATACCGATTTCAAAGCGGAACAATCCGGCAGGTACATGGTCCTCAATGTATCGTATAAGATCAGGGTGCAAAATATCTGCGGTTATTTCAAACTGGAATACGTTGCCGGGCTTGTGGTGCGATAGAATGTATTGAAAAATATCCAATGAAAAATCGCGCTTGACATTAAAGGTGCGATCCAAAAACTTGATCACCCGACCATGTTGCATCACGAACAACAATTGTTTTTTGATGGTGTCATTGGGCAGGTAGCGCACTTTGTTGTCAAGGCTGGCCAAACAAAACTCACATTTGTACGGACAACCTCTTGAGGTCTCAATGTAAACAACCTTATGGGCCAAATCTTCAGCTGGCTCGTAGGCATAAGGGTTGATATCTTGGTATTCTTTCAGGTCAAATGTTACATTTTGTGGATTGTACAATACCTCACCATGCTCTTTGTGCACGAGATTGGGCACTTCGCCGAGGTAGGGATATGACAACAAAAAACGTTGAAAAGGAATTTCACCTTCTCCTGTAATGATGTAATCAACCTGATCTGTTGTGATAATTTCTTGCCAATCATAACTTACTTCGGGGCCGCCGAGTAGTATTTTGGTCGCCGGGTTTTTGGCTTTTATCCGTGCTGCCACATCAAGCGTTTGGGTAATGTTCCAGATGTAACAACTAAAGGCAACGATGTCATATTGAGCGCAATAATGTGCTGTTTCATCTTTGTCCTGCTTTATGGTAAACTCTTTCCATTCCAGACCAGGATGCGCCTGATGGTTTTGGGCATACAACAGTCGTATGGCCAAATTGGTGTGGATATACTTGGCATTGAGGGTGGTGAGTAGGACTTTCATGCTCGGTCAGATTCCCCTAAACCGTTGTTTGCGAGGGTAGTGTTTTGGGTGAAATCAGGCACAAATATAGTTCATTTCCTTGGCAGCCCATCCTTCTTTACCGAAAGAGCTGGAATATCACCCTTGGAATGGCCAAACCAAACTCCAAAATCACGGCAAGAACAGGTAAGGCCAGATATGCCCAGACAGGATACCCAAACTTTGTACTTACTCCTTCCCATGCTGCCTTCCAGATCAGCAACAAGCGATCTTTGTAGTGCCACAGAATGAAAAAATCTAATAATATATAAAAAGAAAGGCGCCAGGTAAATCCTTCTTTCAGATGAGGGGGCATAAAACTCAGATCAATGACAAGTATGGTGCTGACAATGGGCAGGAAGATAAACGCGCCAAGTATTGCCGTTTGGTGAAAGATTAGCATCAGGCCACAAATGATCTGTGATACCCCGATGAAAGACTTAAAAGGCTCATGGTCAAACAAATACCATGATAAACGGAATAAATCCACCTGATTCAACGGTGTTATCAACTCCGATTCTGTTATGCCAAATTGGCCTTCTGTCAGTTTGGCATAACCATAGCTAAGGAATGTCCATCCCAATAAAAATCGGGCAACTAAGACAAAATAATCTTGGATTTTTGCATGCATCATGTTGCATAAGTGGATTTTTGACATTGTATTTCCATTCATATTAGACCAAAATGGTTTTTCAAACGACATAAGAGCATATCTGTGATAAAACCTGCCTCCTCAGCGGGCCTGTCCGACCATAAAGGGCGGGCCTGTCCGCCCATACAAGATTGCTTTTTTATGGTTTGAAGCCGATTTTCATCTAACTTTCCGCCCAAAAAAGATGCACCAGTTCAAGCTTCAGCATTTTTCAATTCTTTTGCTGTATATTATCACCCCTATTGTTTTTTTTGCATGTCAAAATACAGCATCAAACGCTGATTTCTCACCTGCTAACCCGGTAAAAAAGGCAACAGCTGCTACAACCCAGTTTGAGTTGCTTGCTCCCGAGCGTACAGGTATTCAATTTGTACCAAGTATAACAGATGAGTACCGTTATAATTTTATAGCAGATCCATATATTTATAACGGTGGCGGCGTCGGGATACTGGATGTTAACAATGACGGCTTGCAAGATTTGTTCTTTACTGCCAGATTGCAGCCATGCCGGTTGTACCTGAACAAAGGGGGAATGCATTTTGAAGATATCAGCGAAAAAGCGGGCCTGAGCAAGCATATTGGCCTTAAAACGGGCATTGTCATAGTGGACATCAATGCGGATGGCTGGCAGGATGTGTATGTTACGCGCACCTGGTTTGAGCCTATACCTGAAAGGCGTAACTTGCTGTTTATCAACAATAAGGATAATACTTTTAGCGAACAGGCTGCCGCCTATGGCTT
The DNA here is from genome assembly GCA_964539805.1 of uncultured Saprospiraceae bacterium. Classification (GTDB taxonomy): domain Bacteria; phylum Bacteroidota; class Bacteroidia; order Chitinophagales; family Saprospiraceae; genus M3007. The sequence goes on from CAZIKN010000041.1 coordinate 23,764, forward strand.
AGATGACATTTCCGCATCCCAGCATGCCAATTTCTTTGATTACGATGGCGACGGGGATTTGGACTGTTATGTGTTGAACCATCCCACGGATTTTAAAACCATGAACAATTTGGATTACTCGGCAGGAAACGCAGCGGTTCAGCCTCCCAGAAACGAATATGAAAGTGATCGTTTGTTCCAAAACAATGGCCCTGCCCTACCCCACTTTACCGATATAAGCCAAAAGGCAGGTATATACAATCGCGCTTATGGTTTGAGTACTCTTTTCACCGATTTTGATGCAGATGGCCGCTCCGAATTGTTCGTGGGCAATGATTTTGTAATGCCCGATTTCTTATACCAAAGTGGCGCTGACAATAAATTCATCAATTTAGCCACATTGGAAAGTAGAAATCTCTTTCGCCACAGTTCCAATCACACCATGGGCGCGGATGCCGCCGACCTTAACCGAGATGGTCTGCCAGATCTGGTCACTTTGGATATGCTGGCCGAACCCTGGGGGCGCCGACAACGCCTTATGAGCACCATGCAACTGCCCCGTGACCGCCAAATGCAGGCACAGGGCTACGGACGACAGGTGATGCGCAATGTATTGCAACTCTCTGATGGACCCGGAAATATGAGCGAACTGGGCCAGTTGGCCGGCATTGCGGCAACCGATTGGAGCTGGGCACCCCTCATTGCTGATTTTGACAACGATGGCTGGCGGGACATATTTATTTCCAATGGCATCAAACGCGACCTGAACGACCTCGATTTTTTCCTGTACACAGCCGACAGCATCAACAAAACCGGAGGAGTGAATGAAAAACGCTTTGCCTCTTTTGAAGACTATGTCAAATTGATGCCCTCTCATCCCGTTCACAATTATATGTTTCAAAACACAGGAAGCTTGCCCTACGCAGATGTTTCGGACAGTTGGGGATTTACCCAAAAGGGATTTAGCAACGGTGCAGCATACGCCGACTTAGACAACGACGGCGATCTTGACCTGATTACCAACAATTTAGAAGCTGCCCCGAGCTTGTATGAAAATAAAGCGACGAACTTCAACACCAACCATTGGCTACAGATAAAATGCAAGGGCACTGCACTCAACCCGATGGGGATTGGTGCAAAGATTCGGGTATATGTATCTGACAATGAAGGCAATATGAGCTCTATTTTCACACAGGACATGACCAATATTCGCGGGTTTTATTCCTCTGTGGAACCCATTTTCCAAATTGGATTAGGCTCGTTCTCCAGCGTAAAAAGGATTGAAATAGATTGGTTCGAAGGACGCTGCCAGATATTGGAAAATGTAGCAGCCAACCAACGTGTTACCTTGGATATCAGTGCCGCAAGCGCTGGCCATTGCCCCAACTCCAATTCAACACAAAAAACTGTTTTTCAGGATATTACACAACAATCCGGCCTGAATTTCAAACACATTGAAAATGAATTTGAAGATTTTGACCGTGAAAAACTGCTCCCCTATCGCCTTTCTCGCAGGGGGCCTTGCATGGCGCAGGGGGATTGGAACGGCGATGGTTTGGAAGATCTGTTTGTAGGAGGCGCATCAGGGCAAGCAGGTGGCTTGTTTTTACAAAAAAAAGAGGGTAACTTCCAAAAAACAAACCAAGTGGCGCTAGAAAAAGACAAGGCTCACGAAGATACCGGAGCTGTTGCTTTTGATGCCGACAAAGACGGCGATCTCGATCTTTTAGTACTCAGTGGCGGCAATGAAGCACCTGCCAATTCATCCGTTTATCAGGATCGGCTTTACCTAAACGATGGAAAAGGCCAATTTATTCGTGCGGAAAAAAACCTTCCAACAGAAACAAAATCAGGCACTTGTGCTGCTGCACACGACTATGATGGCGATGGCTGGACAGATTTATTTATTGGGAATGGTGCTGTACCGGGACGCTATCCCGAAGCCGCCGGAAATACCGTCTGGAAAAACGAACAAGGTGTTTTTAAGGATGTCACCAACGCCGTTGCACCTGAATATGCCAAGGCAGGCTTGCTCACAGACCTCAGCGTAGGTGATTTTGACGGCGATGGAAGCCAGGAATTGGTTATCTGCGGGGATTGGCTGCCTATTGGTTTTTATACCATAAAAGAGGGTAAAATTCAGCCAAAACTGACCATTCCGCAATCTTCGGGCTGGTGGAATTGTCTCCTTGCGACCGACATGGATGCTGATGGCGACCTCGATCTGGTGGCTGGCAATGAGGGCCGAAACACCCGCCTTCAAGCCTCCGCTGCTGCCCCGTTGCGCCTCTGGGCCAAGGATTTTGACCAGAACGCCAGTATAGACCCCATACTTTGTATAGCAGATCAAGGGAAATACCGCCCTGTGGCCCAAAGGGATTTGCTGGTGTCCCAAATGCCTTTTGTAAAGAAAAAATTTCCCCGTTACAATGCTTATGCCCAAGCCTCAATAACGGATATAGTGCCGGAAAAAGACTTGGAAAAGGCCATCTCTTTGTCAGCACAAACCTTTGACTCCCAATGGTTTGAAAACAAAGGGAATGGCTGGGAAGCCCATGTTTTCCCCTGGCAATTGCAGCTAGCCCCAATCCATGACTGCTTAATGACCGATTTTAACCAAGACGGGAAAAAAGATTTGCTGGCCATCGGCAATGATTATGGCCCTGATATTGAAACTTATCGCCATGATGCCTTCAATGGTTGCTTGCTGCTGGGGCAGGGCAACGGATCGTTTTTGCCAATCCCTGCGGCACAAAGTGGTTTTTTGGCCAACAGGGATGCGCGGCGCATGGCTATGATTACGGGAAAAGGTGGCGCAAGTTGGATCCTCGTAGGCAATAACAACGACAACATACAAATTTTTAAGCATAAATATGAAAATTGACAACCCCGCTTTTGATTATGATCGTTTTGGGCAAAAATATTCCGGCCAGCGCCGCACCGACCCGCGCATTGCAGCATACGTCATGGCCGCTTTAGGTGATGCCCAAACCATCCTGAACGTGGGGGCCGGCGCAGGCTCCTACGAACCGGAAGACCGTTATGTGGTGGCCGTAGAGCCTTCGGCAACGATGCGCGCCCAACGTATGGCCAATCAAAAAGTCCCCGCCATCAACGCCAAAGCAGATGCACTTCCGTTTGATGAGGGCGCATTTGATGCCACTATGGCCATGGTAACTGTGCACCACTGGCCCGATATGGTCAAAGGATTGAAGGAATTGCGCCGGGTAACAAAAAATCAGGTCGTCATCATGACTTTTGACCCAGATGCGCTGGACCTGTTTTGGAATGCCCGGTACTTTCCTGAATTGATCGCTGTAGAAAAGTCTCGCTACCCTACCCTTGATTTTATCTGTCAGGCGCTGGGTGGCCAAAGTGAAGTGGTGCCTGTGCCCATCCCTTTAGACTGCGTAGATGGCTTTCAGGAGGCTTATTATGGCCGCCCGGAAGCCTTTTTGCAAAAAGAAGTCCGCATGTCACAATCCGCCTGGGGCTTTTTATCCCCTGAAGTTGAAGCCCGGTTGGTACAAAACCTCGCCGATGAATTGGCTTCCGGGGCATGGGATCGCAAATACAGCCATTATCGCACACAGCCGACGTTTACCTGTGCCTTGCGTTTGGTTATTGCGCGGTGAACTCACTCTGTGATTTTTATTTCTACCCGTCTGTTTTGTTCCTGCTCTTTGCCTGACACAGCATTGGGAAACAGCATATGATTGTTTTTATAGCCAATAGTACTCATCCGAAGGCTGTCAATACCATTTTGAACTAAATACGAAAATACGGTCTCGGCACGCTGTTGTGATAATCCCTGCTTCCACATCGGCTCCTTTTCCATAACGTATTGCTCAGGGGTCAGGCCTTTCATTTTGGGGTACTGCATGCCCTTGGGGTATGGCACATTGACATGGCCGCCTATTTCTATTTTCAGTTTTGGGTTTAACTGCATAAATTTCAACACTTTAGGCAACTCTCCTTCCGAAGATTTCAGCAAAATGGCCGCATCGCCAACAAAAAACAGATCACGCAACACCGCTTTTGCGCCCACTTTGGCAGGCGGAAGTTCGATATTGGGCGACAACTTGTATTTTGCATATAATTCGGGACTGCCCAGTACTTTTAGGGCAAAGGACTCAAAGAAAAAATCCTTAGCCACGGCCTCTATTTTGACCACCGTATCCTTGGGCAAACGAACGCGGTAATGTCCCGAAGTATCTGTTTGCACGGAATCTTTGCGCGTTTTGTTCCGGAAACTCACCCAGGACTGCACACCATTGCCCGTGCTTTTATCCGTAACACGCCCGCTCAGGGTGGCCATGGGCACGGTACGCGCGACTTCTACGGTGGCCCTTCGGTTCCGTTGGCGGCCTTCCTCGGTGGCATTTGTTGCTGCGGGCCGACGCTCACCAAAGGTTTTTACATCTATAATAGTAGCAGCGGGTATGCCCTGTTTCTGAAGGTACTGGCTCACAGCTGCGGCCCTGTTGCGCGCCAATACCTCATTGCGATCCGTTTGACCAACGGAATCGGTATGTGCGGTAATGCGCACCGCTTTGGCCGTACTGATTTGGTTAAACAGGCGCACGATTTCGTCAAGGGTAGATATAGCGGCTCTATCCAAATCGTATTTGCCCGTTGCAAAATAAATTTCTGACGCTTGTGAGTTGTACAAAGAATCAAAGACAGATTGGGCTGGCAAAAGCATGGCGCGGCACGCAAGCAAAAGAAACAATATGGGATGCTTCATAGGGAATGTGATAATTTATGAAATGTGATAATGTGATAATTTATAAAATGTGATGATGTATTTGTGCGAAGATAAAGGTGCAATTTAAGCGCTAAATGCTGCACTTAAAACTTGATACAAGCCAAATAGGCGACCCAAAATCCCGTTCAGCCACACGTTTTTCCTATTCAGCCAAACTATTTTGCCCCCCCAAAAAAGGGCCTTCACCTTTGCGATACATTAAATTTCACCATCCATTCAACTTTTCGATTATGACAAACCGATTCATGATTTTTGTGCTTTACTGTTTTCTCACCCTGCCTTTTATGGCCTGCAACAAAAACAACGGGAACCTCGTATCACCCAATACAGGCAAATGGAAGCTAACGTACTTCTGGGACAAAGAGGACGAAACCAACTACTACACCAATTACACTTTTGATTTTGGCAGCAACGGCGCTCTGACAGCAAGCAAAAATGGCCAAAACTGGGCCGGCACTTGGCAAACGGGCATTGATGACAGCAAAGAGAAAATCATCCTCGATTTTAACGGTTCCATCCCATCCGAACTGGAAGAATTGGAAGAAGATTGGCTCATCATCAGCATGAAAGACAATTTCATGCACTTCGAACATACCAGCGGCGGCAACGGCGATACCGATGTGGTCAAATTTGAAAAAATATAGGCACAGATGGGGAGACAGCTCAAGCAATGCTCCTTTTCATTTCCCGCTTTTCAGGGCGCGTTTCACCCAACGCGCCCTTTTTTTACTCATTTATGTTAAAATTTATCACAATATAAAAGACCGTTTTTGGAAAATCAAAAAAAAGTGTCCAAAAAACGGCAAGCAATTTCAAGGTAAGGAATAACCAAAAACATCAAAAATTACTTTTTTTAACTATGTTTCATCTATCTTCTTGGTATGCTTTTAACAAAACATTAAAATATATTAAAATTTGTATGCTAAAACCCGTCCAAAATTATTAATTTCAGGCAGCCCACCTTTGCACCGCAATGTTGCTACTGTTGCACATTAATCATCACCGGATGAAGCCCACAGCGTAAATATGTATAGTGCTTTTTACAAAGTGATCTCATCCCTAAACCGTTTCATTTTTTTAATACTTTTCATTATGAAAAAATTATTTTTTGTTCCTTTCGTGCTTATGTTACTGTTTGCTGCCTGTTCCAAAGACAGCAACATTATCCCCGCTAACGAAAATGTTTTGAATGCCCAGGAAGAGCACATTTCGTATGTTGTCCCTTCCACAGATGGTACCACGGATCGCAGCACCTGCAATTTGTATATGAAGATTGCTTTCCGCAAGACAGCAACTTACTCAGGGTTAGCGGCAGATCTTTTGCCTTGTAACCGCTTTTTTCGTGTAATGCGTAACAATGGAGGTGTCATTACCCAGATATTTCCTGCAAGCGGGTATTTCGGTTCAGGGACATCTACTTCAACGGGCAACAATTTGTCACTTGTAGTACCTAACGGCGGTCAATACTATGTAGAGTTTGACACTGTTGTTGACCCGACCAATACGTTCAACGAGAATACTTATGTGTTCTTCTCCGACAATATTCTGGTGCAGATTGACCCATTGACCCATGCTGATGTAAGTTGGTCACATCATGTCCAAATCGGTCCGGCTGCAACGCCTGATGTTGCGTCATCCAACGCCAATGTGAGTGCTACTTGCGTGGTTACGCCGTAATAACCCACCATACAACAGAGCAACACTGCGAAGTGAAGGCCATGCCGTTTATACGGTGTGGCCTTCTTTTTTTGCCTATTTCTTGCACAACGCAAATAGGCTGCGTTGCAGACGATATATATTGGCTCCTCATTAACGTACCTTTGTGGATTGGTGCCTTCCAAGCACAATTACCTTAAAACAAACAACTAACGATGAGAAGCCTGTTTTTTACCTGTTTATTTTTGGTGCATTTACCCGTTTTATACGCCCAGTTTGGGAACACGCCAATAATCATCAGCCGCAGCACCAATGCTTCACTCTTCAGCGTAACCCCTGCCGATCTGGATGATGACGGAGATACCGATATGCTCGCCACCCATGAAAACGCTATTGTTTATTATGAAAATCTGGACGGAAAGGGCACTTTTTCAAATGACAGGGTTTGGATGGATGCGGATTTTCAGGTTTTTACCTCTATTTACCTCCGCACAGTGTTCCAGGATTTGGATGCCGATGGCCGGCTCGATGTGGCGGCTGACCGTTATTGGCGAAAAAACCTTGGGGGCGGCAACTTCGCACCACGCGCCACAGCCTTTAGCAGCAGCCTTGATGCGCTGTGTGATGTAAACGGCGACAACTTACCCGATGCCATTAACCATGATGCATCCAAAATATACTGGCAACGCAACCTCGGTAATGGCAGTTTTGCCGCAAGGGTCACCATCAAAAATGCCGCTTCTGCCAATATTTTTGAGGCCAAAGACCTCAATTTTGATGGCAAAATGGATTTTGTAGTCAATCAGATTAGTGGCTGCTTTTGGTATAAAAACCTGGGAACCAATCAGTTTGACACCCTTCGGCTGTTGTCGTTCCAGCCCAACAATATCAAGTTTTTGGACATTGACACTGATGGTAAATACGATGTTTTTTCCTCAGCAGGCAGCTCCATTTATTGGCACGAACTCGAAGCAGATGGAAAATTGTCCCTCATCCAAACCGTTACCACCACTCAATTTGACGGCGGCGCACTCCTCATAGGCGACATGAACGCTGACGGATTTGCTGATATTTTTGCAGGCAATACAGGCGGTTCCGCCAATCGGGCACAGTATTTTCCCTTCATTCCGGCTACTGGCAGATTCTCCGGCACACCAGTTAGCCACAACACGTATCTGATTCGTCATGGTTGGGCGACATTCACCAATATTGACAATGACCCTGAGCCCGATATTTTGGCTGCTACCACCTATGGCTTTGGTTGGATGAAAAAATTATCGCCCACGCAGTTCTCTGCCGTGTTCAATATCACTCAAAATTTGGGCCTGCCAAAAGCAATCGAATCCTCCGACTTTGAAAACGATGGCGATATGGATCTGTTTACCAATGGTTTCGTGTTACGGCATTTGGGCAATGGTAACTACGCAGAAAAAGCCAGAACAACCTCTTCCGGTAGCCGTACTTTTTATGCTGACCTGGACGGTGATGAACGGAAAGACCTCGCCCGTCCCCTTGGCGATTCCATTTCATGGCGCAAAAACATGGGCAGCGGACAATACGGGCCTGCGGTTTTGCTGCCCGGCTTGGTTACCTCCTGCAAGCAGATCGGCGGCGGCGACCTCGACCAGGATGGGGATATTGACCTTTTTGCAGCCAATGGAACGGACGCCATTGCCGTGAACGCGCGGTTTTATTGGTTTGAAAATGATGGAAAAGGTAATTTCACGGCCCATCTGCTCGAAACGGACATCCAACTCTGCTCAGGAGCCTTTTCATTAGATGTGAACGAAGATGGCAAATCAGACATGGTTTTGACCTTTTTCAACGGTAAGGCTACTCGTTGGTACCCCAATCTCGGCAATGGCAATTTTGACACTTACCGCCCACTTTTGGGCAATCTGCCCTCGCCGACAAATGTTAATCAATCAATGGTCACAGACCTGGATGCAGATGGGCGCCTTGACTATTTGTATTCCAACCAAATCACCACCCAAAGCAAGGTAGCCTGGTTCCGAAACCTCGGCAACTCAACTTTTGCGCCAGAGCAATCGCTCGTAACCATGAATCATCAAGGCTCCTATGCAACGCCTTATTTTGCTGTTTTTGATGCCACCTTGGATGGGCTGCCTGACCTCATTGTTTCTGACAACTATTGGAACCGTTTTCACTTGGTGCCCAGCGCGGGAGGCGGCAAGTTTGGAGCAGGCAAAGTGGTGTTTGATGCAGATGGTTATGGTGCTTTTTTTGGCGTGGCAGGGCATGATGTGGACGGTGACGGGCGCCTGGATCTCGTATTTGGCAACCGCACGGAGAGCATTAACACACAGGGCTTTTACCAACTTTCCTGGCTGGGCAATCTGCACCCAAAGCCGGTGGTGCCATTTTCCGTACATGAAAAATCCGCCACCTGCTCAGATAATCAAACTCCCGCCAATGCCAATGATGATTTCCTGACTATTTCCCTAAAAATCAAGGGATTGGATAATAGTTCCACCCGGTTTGTCGTGACCGACCTGAACAACAACACCGTGGTTGACACCTTTGATTATGACAAAAACATTTCTTTCGTTTTGCCTCCCGGAAGCGCAGGCGATGGAGTCCTGAAAAAATTCAAACTGCAAGACCTCTTGGTAAAAGATAGCTTTCTGGTACTGACGTTTGAAAGTGGCAGCCCTTGCTCGGTGTCTGCCCCAACCGAAATATCACTGCTAAACTTCCGGGTAGAATGCCGTGACAATAACACGCCCAACAACGCCAAAGATGACAAATTGGTGATATGGTTCACGCCACGGATCATCAATCCGCCTGTTGCAAGTACCCAATTCAACATCAACTCAAATCTTGGCTGGCCCATTGACACGGCAAAATTTAATCCGTCGGGTAAATATAATCAAGAAAACTATTTTGAACTGCCCGATGGCAGTGCAGCCGTTGAAGGCAAACTAATCCTGACTATACAGGATAGCAAAAACTTGACAATAATCAAACATTTTCTCAGTAAAGTACCCGGTACTTGTTCTGGCGCCCCCCTGCCATGTCCTTTTTCTGTCAATTACCACAGCCAAACTGAAATTGACTCCTTTCCAATCAAATACCCGGGGTGTCGTGTGCTGGAAGGCGACCTCACCCTAAACGAGGTGTTGCCTGCGGCTGATGCACCAAGCATCGAAAACCTGTTGGGTTTTAAGGAAATCATAGAGCTGCGTGGTGACTTGAACATCAGCCACACCCATCTGAAAAACCTGAAGGGCCTTGATTCCCTGCGGCTCATCGGACGCAGTTTATCTGTCTTGTTTTTTAACAGTCCCGAACTAAATTCACTAAATGGGCTTAACCAACTGCGCAGCATCGGGCAAGACTTGTGGCTTTCTGACACTATAAATACATTGAAGCATCTCGATGGCCTTGACCATTTAGACAGCATTGGCAGAGACCTGACGCTTTTCCAAATGAGGGGAATAAAAAACTTTAAAGGGATGGAAAAATTGAAAACTGCTGGTATCTGGACCTACCAATGCGATGCCCTTGAAAGCTTAGAGGGCCTTGAGAACCTGGATCAGGCCACAGCCATTGCCATGCAGGACAATACCTCTTTGAAGACCCTGAAAGGCCTGGAAAACCTAAAAACAATATCGGGCGGCCCCCTATCTCTATTACTATTGGTCAAAAACCCGCTGCTGGACGACATTTCGTCCCTGAATCACGACATGTTTATCGAGGCCGTACAGATAGAGGACAACCCCAAATTGAGCCTTTGTGCCGTAAAAGCCATTTGCCAGTATTTGAAAAACCATGATCCGCAATTAACCACAATTACCGACAACCTGCTGGGCTGCAATTCAACTACAGAAATTTTAGATGCCTGCACGTCCTCGACTGCCGATTTTATTCAACATTTATCCTTGAAAATTTTCCCCAACCCTGTTTCCGATAACCAGCCGCTCCAAATCACTTTGGAAAATGATTTCACAGGCACGGTCAAATTTGACCTGTTGAGCTTGGATGGGCGGGTGTTGGCGTCGTTTTGTGAAGAAAAAACAGCGCGGGTATTAAGCGTAAGCAGGGTTTTGAATCCTGCCTATGTTGATAGCGCGGCGTTTTTCCTGCGCGTTTCGGATGGGAAAAGATCGGCTACGCAATTAGTTATAAAAATGTAAGAAGTTGAAAAACAAAAATTTAACACAATGCGAATATCAATTTGCCTATTCTTGACCTGTTTTTTTGTTGTACCCATACAATATTTATACGCCCAATTCGGTAATACGCCCCAAGTACTCACCCAAAGCACCAACGCCAACCAACTCGGCATTTGGACCGCTGACCTTGATAGCGACGGAGATACCGACTTACTGAGTGCGCAATTAAACAGCTTGATCTGGTATAAAAATGACGGAACGGGCAACTTCTCGAATGACCTCGAGATCATGACCGCCGACATGTCCAATTCCATCGGTTTTCTTACCGGGGCTTTTGAAGATATCAACACTGACGGACTACCCGATCTTGTTTTCGACCGCGCCTGGCGGCGCAACCTTGGTAACGGTCAGTTCGCTCCACAGGCCACAATCCTGACCAATACGCTGGCTACATTGTGTGATGTAAACTCGGATGGATTGCCTGACGCCATCACCATAGAATATACCAAATTTTATTGGCAGCGCAACCTCGGCAATGGCAGCTTTGCCACCCGCCAAACGTTGCGCATAGTAAACGGTGCAGATGTTTACAACCTTAAAGTTGATTTGGATGCCGACGGGCGGCAGGACTTTTTTGCGCGGCACAACAATGCTTTTTTCTGGTATAAAAACAGGGGAAACAGCCAGTTTGACACCGTCCGGCTGCTCTCCACCTTCCCTGGGGCCGTGTCGGCCACCGATGTTGAAGGCAACGGCAAAACCGATCTTCTGCTTGGCACTGGCGGACAACTTTTGTGGTATGAATACGATGCAGCAGGGAAGCCAACGCTTCGGCAAACCTTAACTCAATATTACAGCGGAGAAATCAGTTTCGGCGACCTCGATGCCGACGGCGATCGAGACCTTTTTGTGGGCAGTGTGGGCACGGTGAACGGGCATCGAGCCAAATATTTCACCTTCGACTCTTCTAAAGGACTGTTTGATCTTGCACCGAAAAACCACAACATTTACCTGAACGACCACTATTACGCAGAGGTTCTGGATGTAAACGGCGATACCCAACCCGATATTTTGGTCGGTGATGTTGGCGGTGGCAGGCAGCTGGGTTGGTTGAAAAACCTCGCACCGGGCAGTTTCTCCAATTTTAACAACATCAACCGCAAATTCGACTTGCCCTACGAAATAGAAATTGCCGACCTCGAAAACGACGGCGACATGGATATTTTTACCGTAGGCATCGTGCTCGAAAACCTCGGCGGCGGCCAATATGCCGAAAAACGCCCCGCAACACCCAGTTCAGGCAGCCGCGCCTTCTCCGGTGACCTCGACGGTGATGGGCTGAAAGATTTGGCTTTGCCGCTCGGAGACTCCATTTCCTGGCGAAAAGGCTTGGGCAATGGCCAATTTTCAGCACCCAAACTCCTCCCTGGCCTTGTCACCTCCTGTAAACAAGTAGGAGGAGCTGACCTCGACAATGACGGAGACCTCGATCTTTTTGCCGCCAACGGAACCGATGCGGTGGTGGCAAACGCCCGATTTTATTGGTTTGAAAATGATGGAAAAGGCAACTTCAAAGGACATTTGCTCGAAACAGGCCTTCAGTTTTGCGCCGCAGCCCTCGCTTTGGATGCCAATGAGGACGGACTTATGGACATAGGGCTGTTGTTTTTCAATGGGTATTCACCACGTTTATACCTTAATTTAGGCAAAGGAAATTTCGCGCCGCCAACGGGTTTGTTTCCCGCCGGAACACCCTCACCAAATAATGTAAATCAGGATTTGCTGACGGATCTGGACGGTGACGGGCGGCTGGACTATGTTTATTGCACCCGCGATTGGGGGCTAACCAAAGTGGCTTGGTACCAAAATTTGGGCGCGGCAGGCTTCAGCGCGGAAAAATCACTGGCGACCATGGCGCATCAAGCGGTTTATGCCGTGCCGCGTTTTTGTGTGTTTGATGCCAATTTGGATGGCATCACCGACGTGGTGGTAAGCGACAATTATTGGAACCGCTTTTTATTTGTCAAAGGTCTGGGCAACAGTGCATTTGCCTCTGCCACAACCGTTTATGATGAGCCTAACTTCGGAAATTTTTACGGCGTAGCCGCGCATGACGTTGACGGTGACGGGAAATTGGACATCGTTTACGGCTCCGACACCGATTACCTTGGCAATTTCAATGGCTACAACCGTCTTTCGTGGCTGAAAAACCTGCATCCAACTCCTGCTCCAGGGCTGCAAATAGCCTTCAATTCAAGCAGTTGCTACGACAATGATACCCCGCTTGATGCCACCGACGACAGTCAGGTTTTGAATTTCAAAGTTGTACCTATTGGCAATGCAATGGCTTCCAACCAATATGTTTTGTTCAAAGAGAGCAGCCCGACACCGCTTGACACCTTTTCTTATAATGTCTTGACAAATTATGCCCTATCACCTGGTTCGGCAGGTTTTTCCATTTTCGAGGCGTACTCGTTCCGTGATTTGGCAAATCCTGATTTGAAAAAAGTATTTTACCCGGTTAGCGTGGGCAATTGTTCGCCCGCCGCACCGCCCGGAATCGGGATCCATACCTTAAAAACTTCCTGCGACGATACCGGAACCCCCGCTGATCCAACCGACGATCGTGTCCGAATCGAGGTCAGCGCAGGGTTATACAACGGCTTGCCTGGACAAAATTATTACACAATCTATGCTAACCTCGGTTTACCAGCCAACATTTTTGACGAAACGAACATCGGGTTTTACACTTTCCCGGAAGTGTTTTTGTTGCCAGAAGGCAGTGCCACCGTACCGGGGAAACTGCATTTGACCTTGCGCCACCAGTTGGACACAAGCGTTATCAAACACTTGTTTATTGAAAATCCCGGAACCTGTGCCACTACACCGCCACCTTGTCCAAGAGATATTTTGTACACCAAACAAAGCCAGATTGACCTTTTCCCGCTGACTTACCCAACTTGTCGGATCATAGAAGGTTCGGTAATTTTAAAACAAAGTACGCTCCCGGGGGCTGTGCCAATCAAAAACCTGGACGGTTTTGCAAACCTTGACATCATCCGGGGTAACCTGGAAATAGAAAGAACACAACTTCAAGATTTACAGGGTTTTCAACATTTGGACTCACTCGGCGGCAATTTTTTCTTGTATGAAAACCCGGGTTTGCAACGCTTGCAAGGCATAAATAGCCTAAAATCGGTAGGCGGCAGTATTTGGATAAGCAACGCGCCTATCTTGGAGAACCTAAATGGATTAGATGCCTTAAAGCATCTCGGAATCGGACTTAGCCTGCAAAGTCTGCCTGCTTTGAAGTCATTGGATGCCCTACAAAACCTGACCAATGTACCCGGTTCGCTTTGGATAACAGGCTGCGATGCCTTAGCTTCACTGACAGGCTTGCAACATTTGGAAAACATAGGTACGGCAGGCGATCCCTTTTCTGGCCAAATAGTTATTGCCGACTGTCCTTTGTTGGAAAATTTGACTGGTTTGGAAAAATTAAAATCCATCTCCGCACTGCTTTTGCAAAAAAACACTGGCTTGAAAAATCTCTCCGGAGTGGTCAATCTGGATACTATTCGCTTGGATATCAGGCTATTTGACAATCCTTTACTCGATAATATGGATGCGCTGGCAAGCATAAAATCAGCCAAATTGGAAAACCTTTTGCTCCGAAACAATGATGCGCTCACCAACCTCAACAGCCTCAAAAATATGGATTTTTCGAGGCTCCAAAATCTTGAAATCACCAATTCAGAGCTGCTTTCGGGCTGTGTACAGGCCAATATCTGTGCCTATCTGGGCAGCGGTGGCAAAGCAACCGTGAGCGACAACCTGCTGGGCTGCAATTCAACTACAGAAATTTTAGATGCCTGCACGTCCTCGACTGCCGATTTTATTCAACATTTATCCTTGAAAATTTTCCCCAACCCTGTTTCCGATAACCAGCCGCTCCAAATCACTTTGGAAAATGATTTCACCGGCACGGTCAAATTTGACCTGTTGAGCTTGGATGGGCGGGTGTTGGCGTCGTTTGGGGAAGAAAAAACAGCGCGGGTATTAAACGTAAGCAGGGTTTTGAATCCTGCCTATGTTGATGGCGCGGCGTTTTTCCTGCGCGTTTCGGATGGAAAAAGATCGGCTACGCAATTAGTTATAAAAATGTAAGAAGTTGAAAAACAAAAATTTAACACAATGCGAATATCAATTTGCCTATTTTTACTCATTAATTTTTGCACAAAAACTGAAGCCCAATTTTCGTCAACAATCCAAAACCTGACGGAGTACAGCAGCGCAAAAATGCACGGTATTTCGCTCCATGACCTCGATGCGGACGGCGATTTGGACATCCTGGCGACGTTCCCGGACGGTGTGATCTTGTTGGAAAACAAAAGCGCAGCTAATTTTTCAGGTGAAAAAAATCAGTTTGTTTTTGATCTGCCGCTGACGGGCGGGCGCAGGCCGGCGCGTTTTGCCGATTTGGACGGCGATACACTGCCTGATTTGGCGGTCAATAAATCGTGGCGAAAAAATGTAGGCAAGGGACAATTCTCCACGCCTGTCGAAGTTTTTAAAAATCCGCTCGCCGCGCTATGCGATGTGGACGGCGACGGTTTTCCCGATGCAATCCACCATAATGCAAGCAATCTTTTTTGGCAAAAAAACACCCAAAACGGCACGTTTTCTCCTTTTTCAACCAATATCGGTTCGGGTGCAAACTGGCAGCTTTGGGCCGTGGCAGACCTCAATTCCGATGGGTTTCAGGATTTAGTTTTGAGCCGGAATTTCCGGTTTTATTGGTACAAAAATTTGAAAAACGGCACTTTCGAGGGCATTCAACTTGACGCAAGTTTCCCAAAAGAGGCCATCACCGAAGACTTGGACGGTGACGGGCGGGTGGATTTGCTGGCTGGTTTTGGCAATCAAATACGCTGGCTGAAATTCGATTCGCTTGGGGCCTGGACGCTGCATCAGGCCATTACGGTTTCGACATTTCAGGGCGGGCTGGCGGTCGGTGATTCGGACGGCGACGGCGACCGGGATTTGGTGGCCGGCGATTTAAGCGACAACTCTAACAGCCGTCTGCGCTGGTTTTTGATGCAGCCAAACGGACTGTTTTCGACCACCGCAACGGGCGGTATCGCGGCTTACCCTGATGGCTACAACCTGAATATTTGTGCGCTTGGCGACCTCAATGGGAACGGGGAAATTGACCTCGCTGTCGGCTCATCCATCAAAGAAAATGGCGTATCTATCTCGTTTAATGGTTCTATTGCAGGGAGTTTTCAACCGTTGGTTTTGGCGGGCTTACCAATCGGAAACATCCGTCAAATACATTCAGTGGACCTGGATTTGGACGGCGACAGCGACCTGGTGGCCGCCAATTTTCTGCTTGAACGTACTGGAATCGGGCAACTTGCTCCGCGCCGGCGACTCAATATGCCCAACCAAAAAGTGCAATTTGCTGACCTTAACGGCGATACCTTGCCCGATGCAGTTTATCCCTTTGGCAACTCAATTGCATGGCAACGGAACCTGGGAAATTTTCAATTTGACACCCAAATCAAACTCGACGAACTCATTTTTTTGGCTAAAGACGTGGGCATTTCCGACCTTGACAACGACGGCGACCTCGACCTTTTTGCGGCCTGTGGAACCGACGCGCCGAATGGAACCGCCGTTGCCCGTTGGTACAAAAACGATGGTGCAGGCCATTTTTCGGGATTCGAATTGGGGCAGGGCATCAAATTTTGTAATAATGTATTTCCACTTGATTTCAATGAAGATGGGCGAATGGATCTCGTTTTCATGCGCGGCGCGCCCGATTCTGACCTATGGTTTAAAAATTGGGGCGGAGGAAATTTTTCGACGGCTCAAAATTTTTGGGCTGCCGGAACCCTCGAACCTGACGGCAATTTGAACCAAAAAATGCTCATTGACCTCAACAGCGATGGCCGCTCCGATCTCATTTGCTGCACCCGCGATTACGGCATCGTGTCGGTTTATTGGTACCAGAATCTGGGCGATGGCGCGTTTTCAGACCGAAAAATCTTGCTGAACATCAGTCAGAATGCTTCAGCAGGCGGGCTGTTTTTCACTGTTTTGGATACGGATGGCGATAATAGATTGGATGTAGTGGTATCACAGGATTATGCCAGAAAAATTGTGTTTTTGAAAAACCTTGGCAACGGCGTTTTTGCGTCAGCGAAAGATGTTGTGGATGACCCGAGCGGTTTTAGTGGTTTTGATGCAATTTCAAATTACGATGTGGACGGCGACGGTCGGCTCGACCTCGTTTTTGGCAATGCCAACGCACAAAACGGGGGCAAAAACGCGCTTTCGTGGCTCGGTGGCACGGGTTTAAGTTTCGGTTTTGAACCTTTTCAAAACACTGATTTTCAAGTATTTCCGAATCCTGTTTCCGAAGGTCAGCCGCTCCAAATCACTTTGGAAAATGATTTCACCGGCACGGTCAAATTTGAGGTATTGAGCTTGGATGGGCGGGTGTTGGCGGCGTTTGGGGAAGAAAAAACAGCGCGGGTATTAAACGTAAGCAGGGTTTTGAATCCTGCCTATGTTGATCGCGCGGCGTTTTTCCTGCGCGTTTCGGATGGGAAAAGATCGGCTACGCGTTTGGTCATCACATATTAACATCCCCCCGGATATCACTTTTTCAACAAAGAATAAAAAATGAGGTATTTATTTTACTTTTTGGCAGTATTTTCATTATCTACTCCATCACTGCAAGCACAGTATTGCCACCCGAAGGACTCGCTCGAACTTGTCAAATTTTACATTGCCGTAAACGGTCAAAACTCAACGCTAAACTGGAAACTTTCCC
Organism: uncultured Saprospiraceae bacterium; assembly: GCA_964539805.1. Classification (GTDB taxonomy): domain Bacteria; phylum Bacteroidota; class Bacteroidia; order Chitinophagales; family Saprospiraceae; genus M3007. The sequence continues at coordinate 41,144 of CAZIKN010000041.1, forward strand.
AACCGGTGAGCAGCTGGGAATGGGTTGCATTGACCCCTCAAGGCCGTGTGAAATCGCTTTGGCTTATCGGCAAAAACTTGAGCGGCGAATTGCCTGCCGACCTCAATTTACCTAATTTGACCTTGTTGGGATTGGGAAACAACAAGATTGGGGGAACACTCCCAAAGTTTGAATTATTGCCTAACCTACGGGAGTTGGAACTGCCGAACAACCGACTGACAGGCAATATACCTAATTATAATCAACCCTTTTTGCAAGACCTTGAACTGAACCATAACCAACTAACGGGCAACATCCCAAAATTCAAGCTTCCCTTTTTGATTTTCCTCTCTCTTAACCACAACCAACTGACGGGCGAAATCCCAGCCTTTGATACGCCTTTGCTCGGCGGACTGCATTTGGAACACAACCAACTGACGGGCAGCATTCCTGATTTCCAAAATATGCCCAAACTGCAATGGCTGGTAGGTGACTTTAATCAGTTGAGCGGCAATTTACCAAGCTTTAGTCAATTAAGCAGTTTGGAATGGCTTTACCTTTCCAATAATCAGCTAACGGGTAATATCCCCGATTTTCAATTACCCAAACTGAAATCTGTTCGTTTAAGCCATAACCAATTTAGTGGCAATTTGCCAAAGTTCAATCTGCCCAATTTGCAGTCTTTAGACTTGCGCAACAACCAGTTGCAGGGCGAAATTCCGGGCATGATATTGCCCAAAATGTTTAACTTGAATCTTTCAAATAATCAGTTTAGTGGAAAAATCCCCTTTATGGATTTCCCCGTACTGGCATTCCTGAATCTTTCGAATAATCAGTTAAACGGTCCTATTCCTACAATGAATTTGCCCAAACTGAATGATCTGGATCTTTCCAACAACCAGTTGAGCGGCCATGTCCCAGATTTAGGGGCCGCTGGATTGATTACATTTATGCGCCTTAATAACAATTGGTTCAATTTTGAGAATCTGGAAGAATGGATAGATACCAACCGTTATACGTTCAAAATTGCCCCGCAAGCCAATATTCCCTTACATGTTACAGGCAAGTTGCTTTGGGTCAATGCAGGCGGCACATTGGCCAACAACCGTTACTATTGGTACAGAGACAGTGTACTGGTAGCAGAAAAAGCGGGTGATTCAACTTTTATAGCGGATGAGCCAGGCCACTATTTTTGCCGCGTTTTCAACAGTTTACTTTCCAATCCAGCATCAGGCGATAGCCTTGTGCTGGTAAGCAAAATGTACCAGCTCACTGTTACTGCCCATGAGATTTTTGTTCCATCAGCGCTCAGGGTTTTCCCCAACCCTGTTTCCGATAACCAGCCGCTACAAATCACATTGGAAAATGATTTCACCGGCACGGTCAAATTTGAGGTATTGAGCTTGGATGGGCGGGTGTTGGAGACGTTTTATACGGAAAAAGCAAGTGAGGGACTGACGTTGAGTCGCCCCATGACAATGGCACCTAACTCGTTTTTTGTAAAGGTTTCGGACGGAGAAAAGGTAGCGATACAGCTGGTGCTAAGATATTAAACATAAATCTACTTTTAAATATTAATCATGTACAATTCGAAGAGGTGCGTACTAAACCCCATTTCTACTGCTGCCAAAATTGCTGTACTACTCATCAGTATGATCAACTGGCAGAGCGTTTTTGCTCAATGCACCTCGTTGGTGACACACCAGTCCGGGACAGTTCAGATTGGATGCACACAAGTGACGGTAGTGCCCCAAGGCCAAACAGATGAACTGACTTTTTGCGGTATAGGCCCTTATTTAGCCGGTGATTCCCCACCAGGGAGTTATTTGTTTACATTTTCTCCTCCGGTGTCCGGTGTGAATCTTGACATAACCGGCGTAGATAATAATTTGAGTAGTTTCAATGAGGAGGTATCATTTGAAATAAATGGCAATTTTTACCCGATCACAGTTCCAGGTTTCCCGGGTGGCTGTGGCGTTAACACACTGATCATTCTGCCAAATGGCAGGTTAGGCTCTCCTGCAGGAACCAGCTCTTGGGTAAACCAGCAAATAACGGAAAACATTACTACGCTCAAAGTAGAAAATGTGGTCACGGCAGGCTTTCCTGTGGGTTTTGTGTTTACGCTTAGGTTTTGTGAAGTATGCTGCCCTACCAATGCAGGCGTGCTTGCAGGAGGTCCATTTCAAATCTGCCTTCCACAAGCAGTTTCCTTTGCGCCTGCCACCCAGACAAACCTCGAATCAAACGATTTGCTTCAGTATGTTTTATACGCTGATGCTAATGACCCTGAAGGCAGCATCATCGCCATCAGCAACACACCAACATTCGCTTTCAACCCCGCCACCATGCAGACAGGCATCACCTACTACATCGCTGCTATGGCGGGCAACAACCTGAATGGCAATGTGGATTTGAACGATCCTTGCCTTGATTTTTCCAATGCCTTGACCGTGGTCTGGTACCAACAGCCTTCGGTGGCTTTTGCTGTTGCGAACCAGGAAGTCTGCTCGGGTGGCTGCATCAACGTAGATGTGACGCTCACTGGCATTCCGCCTTTTACCCTCACTTATACCGCAGGCAATTGGCTGACCCAAACCCAAACCTTTTCCTCCAACACGGGAACAATCGTTGTATGTCCGCCCACAGGTACACCAGTGGGCACAGTTGCCCTTTCGGCAACATCTTTGTCCGACGCGAAGTGCCTTTGTGATTGAATACTCAGGGTGGTTTCAATGCCCCATTTGGGCAAAAATTGGCCCACGATGGTGTGTGT
>CAZIKN010000042.1:0-43474 GCA_964539805.1 uncultured Saprospiraceae bacterium
AAAAAAAAGTTTGTACACCAAAAAGCCGCCGACGCACAGCAGGGCAAGCAGCATCAGTTGTTTGCCAAAAGAAGAAGAACCAGTGCCGCCGGGGTCAGGTTGTTGGTAGGCCATATCTGTGTATGTTGTCGTGATTGATTGGCCCAAAGGTAGGGAATAGCGCAAATAACCCTTGATCTTACAAGGCTAAGTACCAACACAAAAATGATATTGTTTTTTTCATGTTATATAATAGCGAAGGTTAAACCGTAAAGGCTCTTGGCTTTTACCGTTTTTAAAACTTTGTTTTAGGTTGAATATCAGGATTAATGACCATGCCCTCAAAAGGCGTAAAAGAAACATAGGCAAGACCTTTTTTATCTTTTACCGTATTTCGATCTATTCGTACTGGAAAGTAATGGCGTTCAGTTGGGTTGACATACAGATAGTCATAGCCCATTGATAATTGAAAATAACCATCTTGATAATGCCCCATCATACCCTCAGTTCCCATTGTTCTGTCATGATACACGGGAATCTGAAAATCCTGTATTTGATTTTTTTTGCAATCAATCACAAAAAAACCGCCCGGACGCACATCAAGGCCCTCATCCCAAGCGAAGCCCAATGAGTAATAACCCAAAATAAATTTTCCATCCAAAGATGACCATGCATGACCCACTAACCTATCTGGCATCAATATCTCATACTCGATGTTTCCTTGACTATTATAGAGTCTTAGGTACGAACAATCCAAAAGTGAATTGGGGCTGGGGGTGCTCGAGTTGTACCCATATACAACTTTGGCATGTCGGTCATAAACCGAGGCAGTTTCTATGTGGATTATTTCCCTTATGTATCTCATTCGCATAGAAAATAGATTTAAAAGGTGAAAGAAAAATTAATTCAAAATTCGTCCGCTATTACTGCCGTGGATACACCCACGCAGCATAATTGAGCAGCACGGTATCGCCCGCTTGCAGTTTGTGTTTTGTGCGGACGGATTCAACTGCGGCAGCTGGATTGCCTTCGTCACATACGTTATCCGTATCATACGACCCATGCTTCTTCTTGTTGAAAAAAGCATCAAAATAGGTGTACTCAGTTGTTTTCAGGCAAATCCACAAATTGTTTTTGTTGGCATCATGACGCGTCACAAGAAAAAGTTCACCATCATAGTAAAACTGTAGTTCGTCACCAACAGTTTTATACGTAACCAAGGCTTCAGAAGGTACTATGTTCAAATATTTAAAGGTGTAGACTTTTGCCATAGAGTCGTTGAGTAATTCCACTTGTTCTAATTCAAACTCTAAATCATATATATCAATTGCCTCTTTGAGATACTCATCGGCATAGCGTATATAAGAACCCGAATTGGAAGGTATCTCAGTGGAGCCGTTTGAGTTGAGTACAAATAATTTGGGCGGCTTGAAATCCAATCTTTCGTACTTGTAAAGGATGGGGTACTGTTCTTCGGGTGGCGGCAGCTGCTCATCAGGCGAACAGTTAGTAGCCAATCTAGCCAGGAGTGCAAGGCTTACTGCATGAAGCATAAGTTTAAGCATGAGGAAAAAATTGAAAAGGTGAAAAATGTTCAACGTTCTATCAGGAACGTTTTATGGTACAAAGCAATGAGGTAGTGGCAATCAACGGCTGAACTAAGTATCAAGCGGAGTCAAAGGAATATCAGTTGTGGTGGCTCGGCGAGTATTCGTTTTGGTATTAGTCGTTAAAGAACTGATGGATAGATGCGCAACGATGGGCGGCCGCGCCACACCGTTTCAGCATTGAGGAACGACGAAAGCATGTTGTCCCATTCCTCATTCGGTGACTTCTACCGAACAGGAGTGGTACAACATGCTCCATTTTTTAATCAATAGCCTTTTACTTCACCGGACAGGTAGAAAATCCAAAAAGACTATACAAAGGGCAAAAACTAACAAGGCTGGTAAGGGTAAAAATACCGGCTGCGGCCAGGGCCACGATTCCTATGGTGCCCGTCAAAGTGCCATTTACATATAAGAAAACAGCAACAGCTGCGATGAGCAGGCGAATGATGCGATCAGCAGAACCCATGTTCTTTTTCATAACAACGAAATTTTAGGTAGGTGAAACGATTTGCTTGATCAACAAGGTGAGAAGTGCAATGATGCCCACACAAAGCAGGCAGATCAATACAAATTTGAGCCAAACGGGCAGTTTTTTCATTACCTTATTGATTATGAGACAAAAATGCTTACCTCAAGACCCAAACCAATGTGACCTTCATCACATTCACAAAAATATTTCTATTAAACCTCTGCCGTGTTTCAGGTAACCTTTTTGCTCAAATTGCCGGATAAGCCTTGAGATCACTTCACGCGAAGCATTTAGGTCATCAGCAATCTGTTGTTGCGAAATATGCAGGATGCGACTGTTTAGTGCGGTTGCTTTTTCCTGCAAATAATGTTTCAGTCTTTCATCAAGTTGTTGAAAAACAACACTTTCCAAAGTGTGTAGCAGTTCGTCGAAACGGTACCCAAAACTGTCAAAAGCAAATTTTTGCCAGCTGGGAAAACGGCGGGTGGCCTCATGAATCAATTCAGCGGGTAGAAGATACAAACCGGAAGGCTCTAATGTTACGGCGTTGATACGGCTTGCCTCGGCTTTGTAGCAAGCACTAAGGGTCATGGCGCAGGTTTCGCCAGGCAAAATATAATACAAAAAAATCTCCCGTCCCTCGGCATCTTCCCGGCTAACCTTGATCGAACCACTTAATAGCAAGGGGACATGGCGTACCAGCCCACCAACCCGCATGATCTGTGTATCCGCTTCAAAAATTTTGAAGGCCGCATGCTGCATAAACCACGAGACAAAATCATGTTGGTCAAATGCGGGAAACTGCTGCCTTAATGCCTGAACGCCAGGGACGGAAGACTCCATTGTCAATATATTATTTGCCCGCGCATTGTTTCAAAATTTTTTCGCCGCGCTTTACATAAGAGACATCGCCTTCTTTTGTTGCCATCTCCACAGTCATTTTAGCATCTTCGGCGGCTTTGGCGCATTGGCCCAATTTGGCCAGTATATTGGCGCGCAGGTTGTAGGTCCAATATTGTTTGTCCTTTTCAACTACTTTGTTGGCCCAGCCCAGGGCTGAGTTCAGGTCAAGGTTGTTGTCCAAATAATATTCTGCTGCATCAAAATAGGTGTCTGTAGAACAATCAGCCTTGGCCGTTTTTTCTTTGATCTCGGCCATGATTTTATCGTGCGTGTTTTGTTCTACTTTCATACGCACACTTGTTTTTTCCCATGACAGCACTATATCTGCGGTATTTTTTCCGGTTTGCTCAATGGCGATGGTCATATTTTCGACCAAGCCCTTTGTTTTTTCAGGCTTCACATTGAAGCGCAACACGTCTTTTGCGCTGTCATACTGATAGGCACCCCATTGTTTGCTATCCGAGTTGAGGGCAATAGCCCACTGGTTTTTCCCGGGAAAAGAGTACCAGCCATAGGTGCCGGCGGCGAGCTTCTTGCCTTCCACCATCACGTCATCATCAAATTTGATGGTGGTGATTTTGTTGGCTCCCGTGCGCCATACTTTATCAAAAGGAACCAGGTCGCCAAAGATTTTGCGGCCACGCACGGCAGGGCGGCTGTACTCCACCGTGATCTTGGTCAGGCCTACCGCTTGGGTCAAGGTAGCGTTTGGGCTGGATGCCGGCGTCTTGATTTGTGCAAACAATGCACTGATGGTCAGTGTAAAGAAACTGACGAGTAATACGTTTTTCATAAAAAATAGTTGTTTAGGGGGTAAAGGTAAAGCGAAACAGCTGGCTTTTTAAAATAAAAAGTATTATAAGGCGTGATAAAACGGAACAACAGGGATACGCATTATTTCAATATGCAATGGCCCTGATTTTGTGTTCAATCCAGCTGCGTTCAGGCAAAACGGGCGATTCAGCCATCATTTTTTGCAATACTTTAAGGCTCTTTTCTCGTTCCTGCTTTGATTTATAAATAGAATAAGCGGCCTGAATAAATGCCTTGCTGCCCTCCATGTGATGCTCGGAAATGATGTTTTTATTGACGGAAAGGAACTTGCGGAAGGTATTGATTTGATCCAAAAATGTTTCAATATATCCAAGTTCAAGGTAGATTTTAAGCCTTAGCCGTCTTTCGGAGAGTTTCAACTGTATATCCTTAAAATAGGCTCCGTTTAGCGCGTTTAAGGCTGCATCATACTCCCTGTTTTCAAAAAACAGAATACTTTGGCAGAACAGGCGGATGTCGGGGCTTTTTTCCGAACTGGGGTCTAATTTGGCTTCAAATTCCCGAAAAAAAGTGTTCGCCCAGGCAATTTCTCTTTGTTGAATGGCCACATATATAATGTTCAAAAAGTTGATGGGGTAAATAAAACCTTCTGTGAGCAGGCAGCCTGCCTCCATTTGCGCCTTGTGCAGATGCATCAATTCCCTAAGGTATTCTTCCTGATCAGGAAATGCCTTTCGGGCTGAATGAGAGAGGTAAATAAAGATGGTTTGATTTTCTGGTATGGATAGATAGGGGGCATGCTCTCTCTGCGCAATTTTTAATGCCAGGTAACAGGATTTATTTTCTGGTTCATTAAGTAAGGCCAATGCTTTTCCCCAGATAAGGGTAGCAGCGTCTATTTGTTGTTCCCTCAAAGCCAGCAACTCAGCGATGGCATTGATTTCTTTAAGGTCATACGCCTGACCAGATACCATTGCATGATTAGTCATGTGGCACAAACATTCTAATTTTGCCCTCAGGTAATAGTGGTCCAATGCTGTATTTACCTTTGACAAATCAAACTTTTCGGCAACCAGGTTGGAGGTCGAAACCAGTTTAGCCTGTTCATATTCAATCAGATAAGCACTGTGAGCCTTATATTCATCTTTCAGCGGATATTTTGCCTGCGCGATATTCATATCCCGCAATGCTGCTTCCTCCCACTCCGGTTTGTGCATTTTTCGGTACCATTTTTTTCTGAAGTAGGCTCCTTCAAAAGGGTGTTCACTCAATGATTCATGCTCTAAGTAGTGCTCACCCAATTTAAGTAATTTAGAGGATAGTTTGGTAATAGCCTCCTTGGCATCGGGCAGGGGCAGGGAGGATTTAAAGATAAAAGTATATGCATTTTGGTAGCTCAATGACGGATGGTTGAACTTGGGCGCAAATGGCAGCAAGTACTCCATCAGTGCTATCAGATGCTGATTGGTATTGAAATATGGTGACTTCAAAAAAAGCAAAAGCCGTTCTAATTGTGCACCAGTTAACAGCATTAAAAACCTAATCAGTTTATTATTTAGCATATTCTGCTTATGGTCAACGCAACGAGGTTTTGAGCCCACTCGCGTCTGTAAATCTTTAAAAATCAGGTAAATCAATCCTGACAATCTTCAAAACCACTTAAATCCGGGAATAAAAATGACTTATGGCAGCAAAACACCTTAGTCTTTCCATTATTGCCCAAGGCCTTTTTTAGTTTTGCGAAGGATTTTAACAGAAAAAAGTAATGTCATTTAAGCCTCTTGTTGATGCAATTTTGTGGCAATTTTCAATAACTTTTTAATATTCAGTGCTATGAGACGAGTACAAATACTGTTTTGGCTTGCATTTGCAATTTTTTCATCCTTTCATGCCCCCTTGGCAGCCCAAACTTGCCCGGATCCCCAAAATTTAAGCATTGTCATTGACAATTCTTCTCCGCCTGTAGCAAACGTAAGCTGGTCTGTTCCCCCCCGGCAGTGGCGTCATCGGGTACACTTTAGTTTATTCTATCAACGGCGGCGCGCCAGTAACGGTTAATCTGCCCCCTTCTCCTACTGCTTACTCAGTTAGTTTGCCAAGAGCATGGGAAACCCTGGAGGTATCCCTTACCTCTATTTGTGATAACGGCGGAAGCTCGCGAACAGTTGGTATCCGAACCACCAACATCATCATTATTGACGTAGTGATGCGAGACGCATCCTTGCAACAAACCGTTTGTACCGAACCTTGTGCCAAAAGCACCCATTTTTATTATGGAACACGCGGATCAGGGCTAAAAGAGTCGGATCAAGAAGCCCGTGAACTGGCTCAAAAATGGGCCGGGGATAAAAAAATAGCCGAGCCACCTGCAAAAAACGAAACGCCATTCAACGCTTATGAAACATTTAGAAACAGCCTTTTTTGCAACTGCATGAGCAACAATGGCAATGATTACAGCAACCAAACTTCGATAAATGTCTGTCACTTGGTGGCAAGAGAGTATTTAGATGCAACACTTTACAACCTTACGCCATGCAGCAGCATTGGTCGGGAAAAACCTGCGGACAATACTACCCTTGCTCAAACCGATTGGCATTTGGAGTGCACACCCAATCCGATACAAGATCAACTGCTTATCAAAAGCCAGCAAACTGAGGAGCAAACACCTTATAATTATTTGATTATGAATACAAATGGCCAAATTATAGCGAAAGGAGAGGACGTATCCGGTGACCATACTATAAATACTTCTTTATGGGCCTCCGGTTTGTATTTTGTAAAAGCTAGCGCAAAAAATGGCCTGCAAAAGGCATTTCGTTTGATAAAGATTTGATGGAGATTTTGTTCAAAACTTGTAATTGTTCGTAAACAGGCAGGCAGGACATTTTTGTGCCACAATAAATTGTTTCACAAAATTTTTGTCTTTATGTCCTACACAAGCATTACACCCAGGAGCGCGATTATACTAATTGCGCTCCTTTTTTGCACCTTAGGCACTTCTGCCAGTGCAGCTACAGCAGGTACCGCTCCGCCTTGTACCATCAACGGGCCTGGGGTCAGCTGCGTCAATCAGTTGGAATATTACTATGTCACTCCATCCGCTGGCTCCACATACAGTTGGTCATTAGCGTTGGGTGGATCCTTGGCCAATACATCAGGCGCTTCCACAATGGTCAACTGGACAAGCAATGGCAACTATCAACTATTTGTAACCGAAACCACAAGCGGAGGCGCTTCTTCTACCTGTGTTATCAATGTAAGTGTATTTCCAAGACCTGCACCACGGATTTTCACTGATTTTCTTTCAGATTGTCAGGAGAAAGAAGAAAAAGAGGAGCCAGGTATCAAAGCCTTACGCCCCCCAGAATGTTGGTTAGTATGTGAAAACATGACCATAAACTATTCTACCACACCAGAGCCGGGTTATACTTACAACTGGACATTTGCAGGCGCAACGCCATCAACGGTTGCAGGGACATCCGTGAGCACAACATGGGGTACACCGGGCCCGGGTACTATCATCCTTACTGCTACATCACCGGGAGGCTGCTCGGAATCCGTAACACAATGTGTCACTGTCATTGCCTCTCCAAAAGCGGCATTTACATTCAACAACCAAGATGGCAACAACCCTCTCAAGATATGCAAAGGCGAAACCGTCTATTTTAATGACCAGTCTATTGGTGCTTCCCAATGGCTCTGGGATTTTGGCGACAATACCACTTCAACGGCCCAAAACCCGGTACATGATTATCCAGGGCCAGGTACTTACTTTGGAACCCTGACGGTAAAAAACAATTGTGGCTGTGAGGATGTCATGCAATTTGTTGTATATGTGGAGGATAGGGTAAGCCCCGAGATCGGTTGTATCTCCACTGTATGCTTAGGTGAATGTGCCTTTTATACCGTCACGAATATCAATAATTGCCCTGATGCAAAAATTTCCTGGACCATTTACGGCGGCCAAATCCTTGGAACACCTGTCAACGGCTCAGTTAATGTAGTTTGGAACAACAGTGATGGGTATTTAGGGCCTAATGGTTATGGGTTAATTTGTGCACGGGTAAGTAATTGTGAAGGCTTGTGCGAAAACGAGGTATGTGTCCGGGTACCCGTTATTCATCAGGTACAGATCATAGGCCCAACCGAGGTTTGTGCGGGAGATCAAGTAAGCTACAGCATACCCAACCAACCAGGGGTTAACGAAAGTGGGGGCATACCCAATGGCGTCAATTTCCAATGGGTCGTCAATGGCGGACAAATCCTGTCCTTGCCTCCATATTCCAACACTATTGTAGTACAATGGTTTGGCCCCGGTACCGTATCCATAAACGGTTATGAAAATACTACCACCGATTTTGGCTGTGAGGTTTCTGTAGATCCCCTGCAAGTGGCCGTAAAACTCCCATTTTCGCTGTCGCCTTCTGCATCAAAAGCTTGCGTTGGGGAGGTTAAGACTATAATTGCTAATGGTACAGGATCATTTGCATGGACGGTTGTCAGCCCGAGCGGTACCGCCAGTCCTGTTACGAGTGGCCCAAGTTTTAATGTCTCCCTCACCCAAGCTGGCACCTATATCATATATGCTCAGTCAACTTCTAATGCATACTGCCCCATTAAGCCAAGTGCTATCATCATGGTAAGCCCTTCACCAGCAGCACCCAATGGCAGTATTTTGGGACAAACAGCGGTGTGTGCCAACACCCCGTACACCTATTCGATTGCAACACCCCCGCCACCGGGACATATATATGTTTGGTCAGCAACCAACGGTACAGTGTTCGGGGGTGGTGGGCAAACTGTGAGTGCGCAATGGAGCGGCACTTCGCCCATGACATTAAGTGTTCGTGTCAGGAATAATTTGGAACCATTTTGTGAATCCGCCCCTCTGAACTTGCCTATTTCTCTGTACACAGCGCCTTCCAATTTTATCAATGGGCCCAATACAAGCTGCATCAATCAGATCGAATCCTACAATGCATCCGGTCTTAGCAATTTCACTAACCTTCAGTGGTCCATAGAGCCTGAAAGTGCAGGAAGCGTGGTGACCGGCCAAGGTAGCACAAATATTACCGTTCAAATTAACAGCAATGCGCCCGCCTCAGCCCAAATTGTGGCCACAGCAACCGTATGCGGCACGCCCGTCATCAGCAGCAAGACCATATCTATCAACCCAATACCCAATTTTACCATAAATGCACCCAGTTCAGTGTGTGGTAATAGTCCGGTAACCTTATCTGTTTCGCCCAACATAGGCATAGCATCCTATTTGTGGACATTTGGCGATGGCAGCAGCTCCAATAGTGCAACACCTGTGCATACTTGGAATACCCCGGGCACTTATCCCGTAACAGTGCAAATGACTTTGAACATTTGTGGAAATCCAACTGTAACAAGCACCCAAAACATTCAAATCAATACCTACCCAATTGCAAATGTCACGGCTTCAAATGGTTACATACTTTGCCCCTCAATAGGTATTTTTTCAACAGATTTGACGGCTTCTTCTCAAATCATCAGCAATTATACCTGGTCAGTACCCGGAGCAAATGGGCCAGTGTTAACGGTAAGCAGCCCGGGCACCTATACCGTAACAGCTACCGACCCTAATTCAGGCTGTACGAGCAGCATATCAACAGTAATTACTGATTGTGCGCCCAATCCTTGTTTAAGCAATATGGACCCTTGGCAGTACTGGGCGCTTGAAGATTGTGACACCTACACGTTTGTACCCTTCCCATCCGTAGCCGATTTTCTGTACTGGGATTTTGGTGATGGCTCGATCAGTACAAACCCGGGCACTGTTTCGCATACTTTCCCACATGCTGGCTACTATCCGGTAATCTTATATTCATACGATCCTATCCAACAATGCACTTTGTCCTATGGGTTGATGATGCTTGTAAAGTTTAAGGGCAAGATTAAGGCTAATTTCAACTGCTCCTCAGGCTCAATGGTCACCACCCTGACCGACCTGTCAGAATATTTACTCCCCAATTTTCCTCCCTCTTCTAAAACATGGTTTGACGGCTCCGTTGCCATTGGGTCAGGTGATGTGTTGAGTACGGTGCTTACGCCTGGTTTACACAATATCTTTATCCAAGTGAATATTGGCGGCATGATTTGTAACAGTCAGCCACAAGTCATCAATGTACCAGGTATGCCGCAGGCTTTATTTTTATCATTTGCGCCTGATTGTCAAGGCAATGCGATTCAGTTTACCAATTCCTCCGGTGGAATTGGACTAACCCAATTTACTTGGAATTTTGGGGATGGCGCGGCTTCCAACCTCCAAAATCCAAGCCGTTCCTATGCGTCGCCAGGTATTTATACCGTGATGCTTACGGTTGCCAATGACTGGGGCTGCTCCTCCTCAACGAGTGAGGCTATTCAGGTATTAAGCCGTGGCAGTGCGCCTACCTTAAGTCTGACACCTCTTCCACCTGTTTGCGAGGGAAACAGTATAACAATTACTGCCAACAGCGCCTTGCCCTTGCCAATGAGCTATACGTGGTTCAACGCGGCTACACCATCAGTAAATTTACAAGGACCATCATCCAACCCGATTTATACAGCCTCAGGCAATGGTTTGTACGGCGTACGGGTCAGAGATGGCAACAATTGCTTTTACAATGTACTTGCCCCGCAGCCTGTAAGCATTACACCGCCGCCTTATGTGAACATAAGTGGCAATACAGATGCCTGTGTAGGTGGCTCCTTTGTGTTATCTGCTAATATTGGTGCGGAATACACGTATCAATGGTTTGTAACCCTACCGGGCGGCGGCGGATATAACCAGTCTGGCCCCAACATTACAGTACTTGCAAATATCCCGGGTCAATATCTGGTATCAGTTAGCATTACACACATTGCTTCCGGATGTTCCAATTCAGGCACTACTTCACTTACGGCACATCCTGGTATTACGAACCTTTCCATAAGCAAGAGCGGTGATTGTGTACCTGTTGTGCTGACAGCCAATGGCACAGGCATAGTAGCCTATAATTGGAGTGAAGGCACACAAACACAACAAATGTTGGCCACCACAGAAGGGCAATATGCTGTAATTGTGAGCAATCAATGGGGCTGTACGGCAAAAGCTGAAAGTTCTGTGGGCGGCCCTCCAGATATGAGCAATGTCATGACCGGTTGTTATGAACTATGTGATGGAGCCATTTGGCAGGCGCCATTGTGCAATGGTTGTACTTACCAATGGGAACTTAACGGAGTAGCTATCCCTGGCGCTACTGATCCCACCTTTAAGATAGGTGAATCCGGAGTTTACACCGTTGTGGTTACCAGCCCAGAGGGTTGTAGCAACGAAAGCGGGCCAATTGATATAAGTGTTGTCACCGATGGAGCCTGCAAATCATGTAAAATTGAAATTGGAAAGGTAAAATTGGTGTGCAGAGGATATGATGCGCAAACTGGCCAGGTTCGCTATGATTTTTGGATGGATGTTTTCAATTATGGTGGAGCGCTGTATGGCACCACATTGCAAACCAACCTTGGCAATATCTTTGTAAATTATCCACCCGATGGCTTTGTTCCTGGTGGCGGCGCCGTCACACAAATGACAGGGTATATACTTTGGAATGGCCAACTTGATAACGGATGTATTGATTTGCTGGGCTACCTGACCAAAGATTGTGCTGAACCAAGCCCATGTACCGCACAATGGTGCGGCGAATTGCCACAATGCTGCAAAGGAGAGTGCAATCTTGAAGTTTCGAGGGTAAAAGCCGTTTGTCTGCTGAATGGGATTTATCAAGTGAGCGGAACGCTAAGCAACTTCGGGTGCGATGTCTTTGATCTTTATGTGGAGACAGCTGTGGGCAATTTTCCCTTATCTCCTTCTACTTTATTGTCCGGTGACTCCCATGTTTATTCAGCTGTGGTCAACCTGAACCCAGGCACTTATAACTTCCGTGTTTGTGGGTTTAATGCGCAGAGAGAAAAGTGCTGCGTGGAATCCAGCATAAGGGTACCGCGCTGTGATCGAGATCCGATTTGTGAACTGGGGGTAAAAACAGTGTATTTCACTTGTGTTGGCAACACCCCGGAAAGCTACCCAATATACAATTTCCAGTTTTCTGTCTCAGGTGTTCCCTTGGGATATAACCCAATATTGGTATCCAACCAGTTGGGATATATATCCACTCAAACCACTTTGTGCGCTGGAGGCAACTGCACCATTTCGGGAACCTATGTTGATTTTCCAGAAAGCGCTGATCTGTGTTTCAGGGTAATAGCGCAGAGCCCTGAACCTGAACCTCAGTACTGCCTTGGTATCGTTTGTCTGGAACGTCCACGATGTCTTCACAAGGGAGATATCGGTTTGAGAAATAGTGGTCAAAATACATTGGTCCATGATTTCAGTTTAGTTCCAAATCCTGCAAAGGATGCCGTTCAAGTTTGGTTATCAGGACAAGCTGTTCGCGAAATTATACTGACTGATATGATGGGCAAGCGTTTGAATTCAAAGCAGTTTGTAACAGACAATAATACAGAATTGAACATTGCTAATCTGCCATCTGGCATGTACTTGGTGACTGTAAGGTATTCAGATGGTAGCAAAGGCTGTAAAAAATTGATAAAAGTAGGTGAATCCGGAGTTTACACCGTTGTGGTTACCAGCCCAGAGGGTTGTAGCAACGAAAGCGGGCCAATTGATATAAGTGTTGTCACCGATGGAGCCTGCAAATCATGTAAAATTGAAATTGGAAAGGTAAAATTGGTGTGCAGAGGATATGATGCGCAAACTGGCCAGGTTCGCTATGATTTTTGGATGGATGTTTTCAATTATGGTGGAGCGCTGTATGGCACCACATTGCAAACCAACCTTGGCAATATCTTTGTAAATTATCCACCCGATGGCTTTGTTCCTGGTGGCGGCGCCGTCACACAAATGACAGGGTATATACTTTGGAATGGCCAACTTGATAACGGATGTATTGATTTGCTGGGCTACCTGACCAAAGATTGTGCTGAACCAAGCCCATGTACCGCACAATGGTGCGGCGAATTGCCACAATGCTGCAAAGGAGAGTGCAATCTTGAAGTTTCGAGGGTAAAAGCCGTTTGTCTGCTGAATGGGATTTATCAAGTGAGCGGAACGCTAAGCAACTTCGGGTGCGATGTCTTTGATCTTTATGTGGAGACAGCTGTGGGCAATTTTCCCTTATCTCCTTCTACTTTATTGTCCGGTGACTCCCATGTTTATTCAGCTGTGGTCAACCTGAACCCAGGCACTTATAACTTCCGTGTTTGTGGGTTTAATGCGCAGAGAGAAAAGTGCTGCGTGGAATCCAGCATAAGGGTACCGCGCTGTGATCGAGATCCGATTTGTGAACTGGGGGTAAAAACAGTGTATTTCACTTGTGTTGGCAACACCCCGGAAAGCTACCCAATATACAATTTCCAGTTTTCTGTCTCAGGTGTTCCCTTGGGATATAACCCAATATTGGTATCCAACCAGTTGGGATATATATCCACTCAAACCACTTTGTGCGCTGGAGGCAACTGCACCATTTCGGGAACCTATGTTGATTTTCCAGAAAGCGCTGATCTGTGTTTCAGGGTAATAGCGCAGAGCCCTGAACCTGAACCTCAGTACTGCCTTGGTATCGTTTGTCTGGAACGTCCACGATGTCTTCACAAGGGAGATATCGGTTTGAGAAATAGTGGTCAAAATACATTGGTCCATGATTTCAGTTTAGTTCCAAATCCTGCAAAGGATGCCGTTCAAGTTTGGTTATCAGGACAAGCTGTTCGCGAAATTATACTGACTGATATGATGGGCAAGCGTTTG
The DNA here is from genome assembly GCA_964539805.1 of uncultured Saprospiraceae bacterium. Lineage (GTDB taxonomy): Bacteria > Bacteroidota > Bacteroidia > Chitinophagales > Saprospiraceae > M3007. The sequence goes on from CAZIKN010000042.1 coordinate 13,547, forward strand.
AATTCAAAGCAGTTTGTAACAGACAATAATACAGAATTGAACATTGCTAATCTGCCATCTGGCATGTACTTGGTGACTGTAAGGTATTCAGATGGTAGCAAAGGCTGTAAAAAATTGATAAAAGAATGATAGTGGAAATTTGATCTATGTAAACAAAGCCGCTCCGGGAGTTCATCTCGGAGCGGCATTTACTTGTTGATCTAAAACAGGGTACAAACAGTGGACAAACCCAAAGCGGGGCTTATTCACATGTTTTTTAGTTTTTTCCGTTTTTCTCCGCTTCCTTGCTATTATGGCTATCCGAATTGGAGCCTGGCAAAGGTTTGGCGCTACCGGGTTTGGGCGGAATGGCCTGTTGCGTTGAGTTTACGGGATCAGAAGCGGTATTTTGGGGTTTATCCGCTTTGGGCTTGCTGGTTTTGGGGGATTCTGATTTCGTGGAAGGCTGAATATCTGGCTGTGCCACAGTGGCCGGCTCGGGATCAACAGTCGGAGGCACAACTGTTGGAGTGGGCTGTGGTACTTGAGCAGGTGTTGCAGGTTTGGGCTGAGATAGCATATAGAGTCCAACAGCCAAAACCACAGCGAATGCGGAAAGAAGGCCAATGGATTTGACGGTCCAACGTGAAGCTGAACGCGGTATATTTTGTTGAACATGTTGCCAAACCTTACCTGAAGGCGTATCCCAGCCATTGGGGTCGGGTGATTCAGGCAGGTTTTGAAACGTTTTGCGGAACAGTTCGTCCAGCGAGTTAAAATCGTGCTGTGGCTCGGTCATAATTGAGAATGTGGTGGTGCAATATTCTTGACAAGGGTCTGGTTATCAATACAATGCACTCATATATTAAAAAAGTAAATTTATTCAAAAACCTCAAACGGTAAAAGATTTGTCCAAAATCTTCTTCAAAAACTCGCGCGCCTTGAACAACTGACTTTTACTGGTGCCAATGGATATGCCCAACTGTTCTGCTATTTCCTCATGGCTATACCCATCAATGGCATACAAATTAAAAACCGCCCGATAGCCTGGAGGCAACTTTTGGAGGTATTTCATCAACGTTTCTGCATCCATATTGGAGGCAAAATCTTCATCCGTACGCAAGCGGTTTTCAAAAGGGCTAAAATCCGGTATATCCCGGATAAAATCACGTTGCTTGCGCAGGTGACTAAGCGCTGTGTTCACCATAATACGCCTGATCCAGCCTCCCAACGCACCTTCGCCCCGAAACTGCGTCATATCGCGAAAGACACGAATAAAACCATCCTGCAACATATCTTCTGCTTCGGCACGGTCGCGCGAAAACCTTAGGAGCACCCTGAACATCGGTACGCTATACTGTTGGTATAACGCCGATTGATGTGCGGGATTCCCTTGTAGCACGCCTCGCACCAATTCCTGATCACTGTACGGTTGTTGCATGAAGACTTTGAATACTTTGATGTTGGGTTGTTAAATTAGGTTGCCTGCGTTTCACTTTTTTTATCAAGACCTGCTACAATCACTACGATTTCACCTTTTACTTCTTTTTGGGAAAAATGCGTTTTGAGCTCGCTCAAGGAGGCGGTTTTGATTTCTTCGTGCAATTTACTGATTTCCCGGGCAACACATGCCATGCGTTCAGTACCACAAAAAGTGATCAATTCCTCCAAACATTTTAATAACCTGAAGGGTGATTCATACAATATAAAGGTATGAGGCAGAGCAGAGAGGTATTTGAGGCGGGTTTGCCGGCCTTTTTTGTGCGGTAAAAACCCTTCAAAATGAAAAGTATCGGATGGCAGCCCGCTGGCGACCAAAGCTGGCACAAAAGCGGTAGCGCCCGGCAGGCACTCTACCCTTATGCCCCGTTGTTGGCAGGCTCTTGCCAACAGAAAGCCTGGATCACTTATCCCTGGTGTACCAGCATCCGAGATCAGGGCTATGTTATTTCCTGCCGCCATTTCTTCCACAAATCGCTCTACCACCGCATGTTCATTGTGTGCATGAAAAGCCCTCAGGGGGGTCTGAATACCGTAATGATCCATCAAGCGCCGGCTTGTACGTGTATCCTCAGCCAACACCACGGATACTTCCTTTAGCACGCGGATGGCGCGGAGCGTGATATCTTCCAAGTTGCCGATGGGTGTGGGTACGAGATAGAGCATGTGTTCGGATCTGTGATGCCTTGTGCTAACGCACTGCTATTCAGCAGCTATGCTTTTTGAAGGTCAAATGAATAGGTTTCCATAATCATGTTGGCCAGCAATTTCTGGCAGGCAGTATCCACTTTTTGGCGGGCTTCAGCCTCGGAGGAGGCATTAAGTTGCATGCGCACATGGCGACCTATACGAACATCTTCAAGCCCCTCAAGATCAAGGTGTTTTGCATTGTTTACCACCGCTTTGCCTTGAGGATCAAGGAGTTCTTTGTGCGGCATAATGTCAATTTCAGCGACAAACTTCATTAGTAATGTTATTTTTCGAAATGATGGATAATATAATGTATATCAATATGATAGTCGTAAAAGCAAACTCTTTTAGCACATAAAAGAGCAAGGCAAAAAGAGCAATAAAGAAAACCAGCATGAGATTTCCCCTCAAATCAAAAGTCCTGATTTTCATCCCATACATAGGTATTTCGGCATTCATGAGCCATGACAGCAAAACCACTAAAGGATAAACAAAGTAGGGGCTTCTTATCACTTCTGACATCCCAAAACGGCCGGCGTGCGCACCAAGCACCAAGCCCATTACCAATATGGTACAGGCAGGAGTGCTCAAACCTATGAAGTAGGATTTTTGCCGCGTATCAATGTTGAACCGGCCCAGGCGCAAAGCGGAAAATGCGGACAACATAAAAACGGGCAAAGCGCTCAAAATCACGTCCATTGCAGGGAGGTAAACCATAGAAGTACCCGTATTTTTCCCGTATATCATCATATTGTACAACATAGCGCCCGGAACCACGCCAAAACTCACCACATCCGCCAAAGAATCCAGTTCTTTGCCTAATGGCGACGAAAGTTTTAGTGCCCTTGCTACCATGCCATCTGCATAATCAAACAAAAAACACCCTGCCGTGAACCATGCTGCCACTACTGGAAAGCCATAAAAAGTGCTCACTAATGCACAGCACCCGCAAAAAAGGTTTAAAAGCGTGAGGGTATTTGGCAAAAATTTCATCATAAAGGGCAAAAGTACTATGTTTGGCAATGTTTAGGGTGTTATAAAAGTTTTAAGAAAAATTTGACATGCTTAAAAGCAAACAAGAAAGAGCATTTTTGCGTCTTATTTGCGCACAAAAAACGTAAATTATCAAAATGTACATACTATGAACAAATCAAAAACCATACTCCTGTTTGTAATTGGGTTTTGGAGCGGTATTTCGCTTGCTCAAAACCCACCTTCCAATGACGATTGCAACAATCCGATCTTGATCAACAATGTCACCAACTTTTGTAGCCCCGTCGCTGCCTATACCAATGTGAACGCCACTCCCTCGTCCTACAGCCCATCTTCCTGTTTTGGGACAAGCACTGGCAAAGATGTGTGGTTTGCATTTCGCGCCACGGCTACTGATGTAAGTATAACGGTTCGCGGCAATACCGATCAAAGTCCCGGTGGAACCCTTGAAGACCCACAGGTATCCCTTTATTTTGGCAACTGTGGCGGCACCATCAATGAATTGGAGTGCCAATCCTCACAAGCCTTTAACAACATTACCGAAGCCTACCAGGGCGGCCTCTTTGTTGGCTCTGTTTATCTCATCCGCATTCAAGGCCGTACCAATCAAAGTGGCACGTTCCAATTGTGCATCACGAATTACAATCCACCTGTTGAGCCTACCTCTGATTGCCCAAAATCATCCATTCTTTGCGACAAGTCGCCTTTTGTGGTAAAAAAGGTGACTGGTGCCGGCAGCAACAACAAAGAAATGGAAGATGCCAGCTGCTTTGACAATGGTGCCCCCGGCATCAAGGAATCCAATTCTACCTGGTTTGTCTGGACCTGCTCCAAAAGTGGAACCCTGGAGTTTGCACTCACCCCGCTCAATGACCCGGACGACCTCGATTTTGTTATTTATCGTTTGCCCAACGGTATTGGCAACTGTAATGGCAAAACCATTGAACGATGCATGGCATCCGGCTTGTCACAAAACCAACAGTTCCCAAGCCCTTGCCTCGGCCCTACGGGCCTCAAGGCCGGCGACCCTGACATCAGTGAGGACGCGGGCTGTTCAGAATCAGGTGATGACGCCTGGCTAAAACCATTAGATATGGTAGAAGGCGTTACCTATGCCCTTGTCGTCAACAATTTCTCCAATACTGGCAATGGTTTTAGCATATCTTTTGGTGGAACGGGCGAATTTCTTGGCCCCGATGCACAATTCAAAACCATACCCGATGCCGTTTGTCTGGGCACCCCGGTACAGGTATTTGACGCCTCTACTTTCTCTTTGGGACAAATTACCAAATGGGAATGGAGCTTCGGTGCTGATGCCGTACCTCAAACCGCCAACGGCCCCGGCCCACACAATGTACAATTTAACTCCTCAGGTGACCGTCCTATTGTGTTGCGCCTCGAAACCAACCTTGGTTGCAAGGTTACGGACATAGAAACCGTAAAAATTTATCCGGATGTGGAAGTAGATACCCTCATTGCTGCCCCTGACTGCAATGGAACGGCCAATGGCGCCGTGGAAATATCCAATATCATATCCGGCACACCACCTTATCAGTTTAGTTGGAACAATGGGCCTTTTATCGCCAGCAACAAATTGGAGAACCTGAAACCTGGCCCTGTTACCCTAAAAATAAAGGACAAAAACAACTGTGAAACAGACCTCGCCATTGATGTCAAAGAGCGGATTCTTACGGCCAATGGCTCATCCAAAAATCCGCTTTGCTTTGGAGAAACAAATGGAGAAATCACCATGACCGTTACCAATGGAAAACCACCGGTACAATACAACTGGGGCAATGGCTTTGTCCCAAACAATGTACAGGGCGGATTTGCCGCAGGCGTCTATACCATACAAGGCATTGACGGGGTATTGTGCAAAGGCACATTTATGGTAACCGTGACCGACAATCCCAAATTGGAATTAGAACTGACTAAAACCGATATTTCCTGCTTTGGTGCCAATGATGGCAGCATTACAGCAGCCCCCAAGGGTGGTGTAGGTAATTTTGTGTACGAATGGAGCAATGGCCAAACCACGGCAAAAATCAGCAATCTTGGTCCTGGCACTTACACAGTAACCGTCAGCGATGGCAATGAGTGTAATACCATCCAGTCTGTTACGATCATAGAGCCTGCCGACGTATCTATTCGTGTTTTGGATATAAAAGACCTGATCTGTAACGGTGTGCCAACAGGTAGTATAACCGTGGAAGGCATTGGTGGCCGCCAACCTTATCAGTTCAGTACGGATGGCAACAACTATCAGCCTTCGCCTACATTAGCCAATCTGAAAGCCGGCGCTTATTTTGTAAAAATCAAGGATGGCGGTGGCTGTATTGATTCCGTACAGGCCTTGGTAAAAGAGCCAATCCCTCTGCAGGTATTTGCTTCCCCAGAGGATACCAGTGTAGAGCTAGGCACCAAGGTGGGTTTCAATGCACTTTTTTCACCTCCCGGACGTAAAATTAGCTATGAATGGACGCCATCACTTGGTTTGGACAATGTAAAAATATCAAACCCGGAGCTGACCGCAACCAATACCCAGATATATGTCATCAAAATAACAGATGAGGACAACTGCATGGCTTTTGATACCATTCGGGTGATCGTGAAAAAAGACCGACCGATCTATATTCCCAATGTGTTCAAGCCATCCAGCAATACTTTCAATGATCGTTTTACGGTGTATGGCAACGAAGGGGCCGAACAGATTACCCTTATGCGCATCTATGATCGTTGGGGTGATTTGGTGTTTGAAACGCGGGGCATCCCCCTCGGCGAACCTTTATTGGGCTGGGATGGCACATACAAAGGCAAACCTGTGGATGGTGTATTCACCTTTTACACCTTTGTACGCTTCATAGATGCCGTAGAATTGCAATATGAAGGGAATGTGACTGTGGTACGGTAAGAGCATGTCTGGGATTTTCCCACTTGGCCCAAAACGGCTCTTTTTTCAGCATTTTCACCCTTTTTTCAGTCGAGTAGCCCCGCTGCACTCCTTCAAAAACGATAAAAATGCTGAAAAAATCTCTCGTTTTTGACTCAAGCAGAAAATCCCAGACATACTCTAAAGCAGAAGGGTTTGGAGGCTTATGGGCTTCATAAGCCTCCAAATCAGACAAATATGATGAATTTATAAACAATCAATTGACTACCAACAACTTACCACTTGATTTTTTATTTCCACCTATCCGGTACAGGTAAGTCCCTGATTTTAATTGGGGCAATACAGGCTGGCGCGTCCAATCGCTTGTCCATACCATTTTGCCGGTCAGGTCAAAAAGGCTGAGCGTCAGGCCTGATGCATCATTTGTATTGATATATAGTGGTGAACCGGAGGAAAGCACGGTGGGATACACACGTATATTTGATGTGCCTGCATCAAACTGGGTTACCTTAAGCGGTTGGCTTTTGAGGACAAAATCCCAAACCCCGCGCCCATAGGTACAGAACCTGACGGTAGATGTTGCAGCGATGTATTCCACGCTTTGGTATGGCTGTATTGGGGTGTTTTCGCCGATGAGCGGATACCATTTCCCTGTATTTAGCAAGCAGACATAAGGCCCTGCTTCTGTAGCCGCGAAAAGCAGGGTTTCGTCGCGGTTCAGCGCAAGGTCGTTAATAAAGGTTTGAGGCAAACCTGAAACCATCGCCTTGAAGCTGAGGCCTCCGTCAGAAGATTGATAAACCCCGGTCCCACCATAGCCATTTCCTCCTAAAAACAATTGATTTTCATTACGTTGCGACACACAAATAGAGGAACCATAAAGCCATCCATTGCCGGGAGAAACAAAACCATCCGCTTTGTTCCAATTAGTGCCATCGTCATGTGAATAAAAGAAAGTGCCATCAGCCATGGCAACAAAATAGTAAGATGGGTTTACAGGTGATTGAGCGACCGCAGTGATATAGCTATCCCCTGTATTGGCATTTATCCGAAAATTAAAATCATACTGATACTCAAAAATATTAAAGGGTGCATCGGTATCTGCGGTCAATTTGATCAAATATGACCCTGAATCCACGGTATTGACAGCGCCCCCACCAACGATTACAGCATTTTCATTGGGATTAGCCACGGTTGACATGGGCACAGACCAAAGCTGTATGTTTTTGCCCCATTCTCCATGTACCTTAAAGGAGGAATTGATCCAGGTAGCCGTGAAAGGGTTGTTATAATAACTAAAATCACCAAAGGGGTATTCCTGAAAAAGGCTTTTGCCATTGTTGCACATGGCCATTTCCACATAATCACCTGATATGATTTGGGTTGCGCCCTCTTGTCCGGTTCCATTTGCGGTGCTGACACGTTGCATCCCTTGATCCTGAGAGCCCACGAACATATATTCTTGCCCATTGTCAAAACCGGTAGCATGTTCATAATATTGGCCCACATTGAGGTTTAAGGTGCCAATATTGACCGTAGTGATGAAATTATCCGTGGTTCGGTGCATGCCCCCGTGGTTACCAATCAGGAAAAAGTCAACACTGTCCTTTGTTGTGGCTGGCGTAAAGGACATGATGTCAGCGTGCAAAAAATCCGTATTGCCATAATATTCCCACCATTCATTTTGCAAATTCCAGGAGATGCCGCCATCATCACTTTTGTACATATTAACCTCGCCGTAATAAAGGGCATCAGCCACGAAAGGGCTGGCGACAATGCCTGTTTCACCCCAGGCTGGCGGAGCCAGTGTACTTTGCAAATTCCAGGTTTTGCCTTCGTCCTCACTGCTGTACACCTCTTTGTTTTCTGCTAAAACATACATTTTGGTACTACCTGAGGCATTGGAGCCTGTCATCCACATGGCGTTTGCAAGGGGCAGGCCAGTGATGTCATGAAGAAGCGTCAGGCTGTCAGCATTGGCTTTATACATTTTTTGCCCGTTGTCCAAAACATACAGGTCCTTAGTGCGATATGGGCTCCAAAGGGCCACTCGACGCCAGTCACGCGCCGTAAATGCTTGCACAAGGGTCCAGTTTTCGCCCCTGTTGGTTGAGCGATAAAGGTGATACCCGCTGCCCCAGGGATTGGCAATCCAGGTTTGTACCAAATAATACAATTCGTTGTTATTGAGTTCAATCAATTGAAGTGGGCCACCCCAATTGTCGTAAAAAGAAAAACCTGAAGCCTGCTTCCAATCGGCCCCTTCATTGTCAGAATACCACAGTTTTTTACCCTTGGCAGCCACCAAGCGGCGGTCACCACCTCCTACTACCTGAAGCACATAATTGTTGAAATTTTCATCATCGTTCAGTGCGGTCCAGCCTGAACCGTCATAATTCCCTCTGAAAATAATGCCAGAAGCGGCTACGGTATAGATGTAATTGCTGGCTGGGTCAAAATCAGTAGCGATCACGCTACCTGCCTGGTTATTGGGCCCACGTTCATGCCATGTTCCTTCTATTTGCCCTCCGGCGAAGATTTCTCTGTTGGTAATGCCTTTTTTGAGGGCATTTTTATAGGCAATATTTCGGCGCTTGTTCTCCGCCTCAATGGCCCTCCAATCATAGCGGCCTGCTCCGTGGCTGGCTTCCAAATATTGCTCATACATACGCTCTTTTTCTACCTCTTCCTGTTTGTCGCGAATTTGAGTGGGTACGGGATACCTGTTGGCATTTTGACGATCATTGCAAGCAACGACGACCATAAAGCATAGGAAAAAAAAGAGATTTTTCATAATAAAAGAGCGCATTTTTGTAAAAATAGGCAACAAAGGTATATATACAAAAAAAGGTAACATACAGTTTGCTTACATTTACGGCACAATTTTGACTTCATGGCCAAAATCAGCAATATTACAGCGCAATTATCCCCTACACGAATTTGGTGGCTGGCAGTTTTCATTAGCCTTGCACTGCATTGGCGCATCATGCCAACCGATTTGAGCGGCAAACATTTATGGCGTCAATCACAGACGCAAATCAATATTCGCAATTTTTATCGCCACGATTTCAACATATTAAACCCTCGGGTAGATGCAAGTCCCAGGCCCGAGCGCATGATACTCCGATATGAATTTCCGCTAATGCAGTGGGGCATTGCTTTGGTTCAAAAAGCTTTGGGCGAACACATTCTCATAACCCGGACTTGTTTGTTTTTATTGGGACTTCTAAGTTTTTGGGGCTTTTTTTCTTTATGTAAAGTATTGTTTTTAAATGATTTAATAGCAATGCTTGCCTCTTGGGCTTTTTATTTCTCTCCTTTATTATTTTATTATTCCATCAATCCCATCCCGGACAATCTTGCACTTTGCGGTGCGATTTGGGGTTTAGCGTGGTTTTTTCGGTGGAAAAACAGTCAGCGCTGGCAACATGCTGTTTTGGCTGGAATTTGTCTTTCCATTGGCACTGCAGCCAAGCTGCCGTACATTGTGTTTTACGCTACTGTGGGCCTATACCTTTTGTTCAAAATATGGGGCTCCAATAGCCGAAGCAGCGTCAAGTACCTTCTGTATGGGTTGCTTTTTTTCATGCTGTTAGTCCCAACATTGGCCTGGTATGCCTGGGTTATACCGGGTTGGGAAGGCAATGGCATTGTAAATGGAGTGCTGGGCAACAAAATATCCTGGGGCAGAGCCGGGCAAATCCTGTTTGACTACCTGCATTATATGTTTCCCAATGTCATTATCGGGTATGCTGCACTACCGCTTTTCATTATGGGATGTTATGCTGCGATACAAAAAAAACAGTATCAAAACATGCAGTTTTGGTTTTTAGGGGCTTCTGTTCTTGCCATAGCAGCCTATGTGGGCTTTGAACTAAACATGATAGGCACCGCGCATGATTATTACCTAATGCCAACGATGATACCTATTTTTCTCATCGTTGCCTATGGCATAAAAAACTTATGGATTGGTGGGGAAAAGGGCCAAAAAATCAGTCTTATAGCCTTGGCATTGTGCCCTGTATTGGCCTTTAGCAGTACTTTCATCTCCTGGAATGTGGATAAGAATAAAGATGCCGCAGCAATAGTAAAGCATCAGAAAGCCCTTAGGGACATAACACCTGATGATGCCGCCTGTGTTATGCTCAATGATGAATCACTGCATATTTTCCCTTATTTATTGGACAAATTTGGGCCCGTATCCAGTGACGATCGGATGACGCCCAAGCATTTAAAAGAATTGATCCAACTGCATCATGTGCGTTTCCTCTATTCTACATCGCGCAACATTGATGAAAACCCTGACTTTGCCCCACTTTTGGACAGTATGTTATTGGAAGTGGAACATATCCGAGTATTTCAGCTCAAGCAATTGTAGATTAGTTAGTCTTGAGTACCTTTGTGCCCATGAAAACCTTATATTTAATCAGGCATGCAAAATCGAGTTGGGACAACCCCGGTTTGCGTGACTTTAGTCGCCCGCTGAACGAACGCGGCTTGGTAGAGGCTCCCAAAATGGCCCGCTTGCTTTTGGAAACAGGTGCCAAACCAGATCTTCTGGTCAGCAGCCCTGCCAAACGAGCCATCACTACTGCCCTGTTTTTTGCCACCACGTTTAACATTGCAGATGAGGCTGTTGTCCGGATTGACGATATTTACGAAGCTGATCCCAAAGATATCCTGCGCATTGTAAGCGAATTGCCCGAGACAGCACAAACCGTTTTGCTTTTTGGGCACAACAACACGCTTACCGACGTAGCCAATTTTTTTTCTGATGACTATATCGAGAATGTACCCACATGCGGCATTGTTCGCATCGAATCCAAATCCATACGTTGGAATGACCTGTACGAGGGCAACAGCAAAGTGACAGCCTGCTTTTTCCCAAAAGAAGTGCTGTGATTAGAGTTATTGGTTGTTGGTTATTGGCTGTTAGGTTTATGTTTTGGAGATTATTATGGCCAAAGTAGAGTGGTTTTGATCGAAATCACCATGAGGGTAAGAGGATGTTCAACTCCCCCTCCCTGCGGCTCTGTTATACACAAATATCCAACAACCATTAACCAACAACGACCAACCAATAACCAGCAACCCCCAACCATTAACCAACAACCACCTAACAATAAAATGATACACTATGAACGCAAAGGCTTGGATAACAAGACCTTGCTACATTTATACGAGCAGTTGGTCAAGCCAAGGCTGATAGAGGAAAAAATGCTTAACCTGCTTCGTCAAGGGCGTATATCCAAGTGGTTTTCAGGTATTGGACAGGAAGCCATTTCCGTTGGGGCTGCCTGTGCCCTGGAATCAGATGAGGTCATTTTTACCATGCACCGCAACCTTGGCGTGTTTACGGCCCGAGATATGCCATTAGATCGTTTGTTTTGCCAATGGCAAGGCAAACGCCATGGCTATACCAAAGGTCGCGATCGCTCCTTCCATTTTGGCGCCATGGAGCACCACATTGTAGGCATGATCTCCCACCTGGGCCCCCAACTCTCACTTGCGGCAGGCGTGGCCATGGCCTCCAAATTGAACCAGCAATTGGGTAAAGGCGATGAACCCATAAAAATTTCATTGGCGTTTACGGGTGAGGGGGCTACCAGCCAGGGCGAGTTCCATGAAGCCCTCAATGTGGCTTCCGTATGGAAATTACCTACCATTTTCCTGATTGAAAACAATGGTTACGGGCTAAGTACTCGTCCTTCGGAGCAGTATGCCTGCGAAAGCCTTATTGACCGGGCCAAAGGCTATGGCATGCGCGGACTGAGCATTGATGGCAACAATATTATAGAGGTATATACCACTATCCGCCAATTGGCCGCCGAAATGCGCGAAAACCCTGAGCCTGTCCTTTTGGAATGCCGAACTTTTCGTATGCGCGGACACGAAGAGGCCAGCGGAACCAAGTATGTACCCCAGGAACTGATGGACGAGTGGGCGAAAAAGGATCCGCTCGAAAATTTTGAAAAATGGCTGCTCTCAGAAGGTATTTTGAGCGAAGACATACAAAAAAGCCTAAGCGAAAAATACAAAAAAGCCATTCTGGAGGCTGTAAATATCATGTTTGAGGAGCCGGAACCCGTACCGGACACCGCAGAAGAACTAGAAGATGTGTACCACCCTGCCCCCTCGCCCGTAGCCAAGGAAGCCAGCGCAAAAATGCAGGAAGGTGTCCGTTTTATTGATGCCCTCTCGGATGGCCTGCGAAACGCCATGCAGCGCCACCCCAAGTTGGTGCTTATGGGGCAGGATATTGCAGATTACGGTGGCGTGTTCAAAATTACCCAGGGGTTTGTGGAAACTTTTGGCCGTGAGCGTGTACGCAACACGCCCCTGTGCGAAAGCGCCATTGTCGGCATTGGCCTGGGACTTAGCATGGGCGGATATAAAAGTATGGTGGAAATGCAGTTTGCCGACTTCGTCACCTGCGGGTTTAACCAGATCGTCAATAACTTAGCCAAACTGCATTGGCGCTGGGGCCAAACTGCCGATGTGGTCATCCGAATGCCAACAGGAGGCGGCACGGGAGCTGGTCCCTTTCACTCCCAAAGCAACGAGGCATGGTTTACCCATACGCCCGGACTAAAAGTGGTGTATCCTTCCACGCCCGAAGATGCCAAGGGCCTGCTTTTGGCCGCCTTTGAAGACCCCAATCCGGTCATGTACTTTGAGCACAAGGGCCTTTATCGCTCGGAAAGCGGCCCCGTGCCTGAAGGCTATTACACTACGCCTATTGGAAAAGCAAGGCAGGTGCGCACAGGCCATGACCTCAGTATCCTGACTTACGGACTTGGTGTAAGATGGGCAATACAAGCCGCTGAAAGCATGGGCACAGATGCCGACATTGTTGATCTTCGCTCCTTGGTTCCACTTGATTATGAAGCGATTACGGATTCAGTAAAACGCACCAACCGCGTACTCATCCTACATGAGGATACCTTGTTTGGCGGTATTGGCGGCGAAATAGCGGCCTGGATTTCGGAGCATCTGTTTGAACATTTGGATGCCCCGGTGCTGCGGGCAGCCAGCTTGGATACACCCGTGCCTTTTGCTATTCCGCTGGAGCAAAACTTTTTCCCGATTGAACGATTAAAGGAGCAATTGAAGCGTTTATTGGCGTATTGAAAATAGATAAAATGTGCTAATTTTCAGCACATTCATTCGAAGACTAAACTAAAATTAACGCAGCACTTAGCCTATTCAACCTAAATGCTTGAAGCACATTTCCATCATCTTTCCTATGTAGTCTGCACACAAATCCTAAAAGCCAAATCCAGTGTGCGTGTGGCCGTTTGCTGGTTTTCTCATCAGGAAATTTTTCACGCCCTTCTGTCACTGTTGCAGAAGGGTGTGAAAATTGATCTGATATTGGAATACGACAGTCAAAACATACGCGAGGAAGGGCTTGATTTTCAAACGTTTATCCAAAAAGGAGGACAATTTTGGGCCTCTCGGGCTGCTGGCCTCATGCACCATAAGTTTGCCATTGTAGATGACCACTTGCTCCTAAGCGGCTCCTTTAACTGGACTTACAACAGCAACGCCGAAAATCTGTTGGTCAGTAATGACCCCTCCCTTTGCACAGCATTTAGATCAGAATTTGAACGCCTAAAATCTTGTTCGGAGCGCATTTTTCACATTAACCGCGCCCATGTCAAGGTATTCGACAGTTATCCTTTGTTTGAAAACACGGAATTTCAACTCGCCGAATTGCGGAAAAAAATCAGTAGCGGTGTAAACATTTGGGTTTATCACATAGCGCCTTTCTTGGATCAAACTGATGTCTTTTTCAATAACCAAAAACTACTTTTTGATGAAAAAGGCTTGCTGCGCTCCTATTGGGCCGCCTACCGAATTTGGGATAAAACCCTTTTTGATGCTGAAACGGAAAAACTGGCATCGTTCCTGCCAGACAAAGCGGTGCGAGCACTCCGCCGATGGGCCATTCGCCTCAAAATTGGCGACCTGATTTTGGCTATCCATTACAACAAAAAATTGAAAATCAATATGTTGTGCGCCATGGGAATACTACAGTCCGATCCAGGGCCCCATACCACTTCCCCTCATTCGTCCTATCGTTCAGTGCAATGGCTCAAAGTTATGGTCAGTACTCCCCTACCCTTTTATCAGCCTGTACCAAACGCGCCATTTTCCAAGTTTAAAGGCTCTGGATTGCGTTTGTTGCATGAGGTATTTGGAGAGGAAAAATAGTTATCCACAATGGGGGATGGCTTGGCGGAATTTGAATAAATTTGCCGAAAATTCTCGTACGCCGGAACTCCAATCCGGCATCAACCCATACTGAACCGGAAAGGAGTTCCGGCAAACGAATATGCCACAATTCTCACATCTCCACTGCCACACCCAATTCTCGCTGCTTGATGGAGCGGCCAGCATCCCAAATCTGTTCAAAAAAGCCAAGGCCGATGGCATGAGCGGCGTAGCTATCACGGACCACGGCAATATGTTCGGCGTGTTCCAGTTTGTAGCGGAAGCGGCCAAGCATGAAGGGGTAAAACCCATCGTGGGCTGTGAGTTTTATGTCGTGAACGACCGGCACCGGAAGAGTTTCACCAAGGAAGACCGGGACAAACGATACCACCAATTGTTTTTGGCCAAAAACCCGGAAGGGTATAAAAACTTGGTCAAATTGTGCTCTTTGGGGTTTATTGAAGGGCTTTATGGCAAATATCCGCGTATTGACAAGGAACTCATTTTGCAGTACCACGAAGGACTGATTGCGACCACCTGTTGCATTGGGGCTATGGTGCCGCAGGCTATTTTAAGGCATGGGGAGGACGCTGCGCGCAAGGAGTTTGAATGGTGGCTCAATATTTTTGGCGAAGATTATTACATCGAACTACAGCGCCACAACATGGCCGAGCAGGATCAGGTGAACGAGGTATTGTTGCGCTTTGCCAAGGATTATAATGTCAAGATCATCTGCTCCAACGACTCGCACTATGTGGACCAGAAAGACGCGAATGCGCATGATATTTTGCTGTGTATCAATACGGGCGAAAAGCAAAGTACCCCGGCCATACGCGAGTTTGTGGAAGAAGGCACGGTGATGAAAGGTGGGCGCTTTGCGTTCTGGAATGACCAGTTTTACTTTAAAACGCAGGCCGAAATGGGCCAACTTTTCCATGATCTGCCACAGGCATTGGACAATACCCAAGAGATCGTGGACAAAGTGCAGCCCCTGAAACTCAAACAGGATATCCTGCTACCCAATTTCGTCATCCCCCGTGAATTTGCCGATCAGGATGAATACCTGCGCCACATCACCTACGAGGGCGCGAAAGAGCGCTACAAAACCATAACGCCCGAGGTAGAGGAGCGGCTCAACTTTGAACTTCATACTGTAAAGACAATGGGTTTTGCCGGCTACTTCCTTATTGTGGCTGACTTCATCAAGGCCGGGCGCGATCTGGGCGTATTTGTAGGGCCAGGCCGCGGTTCAGCAGCTGGGAGTGCGGTGGCCTACTGTATCGGCATCACCAATATTGACCCCATCAAGTACCAGTTGCTGTTCGAACGCTTCCTGAATCCCGACCGCAAGAGCATGCCTGATATTGACACGGATTTTGATGATGAAGGCCGACAAAAAGTGATTGACTATGTGGTAGAAAAGTATGGAAAACAACAGGTTGCATCCATTGTAACCTACGGCACCATGGCCGCTAAAATGTCCATCAAAGACGTTTCCCGCGTATTGGATCTGCCCTTGGACACGGCCAATACTTTGGCTAAACTTGTCCCTGAAAAGCCGGGTATTTCGCTCAATCGTGTCCTAAAAGCACCCCTCTCCGGCGAAGGCTCATTGGCAGAAAAAGAAGGCCTCATCACGGAAGACATAGAAAGTTGCAAACGCCTTCGCGAATACTTAGATGCCACTGGCACGCCTGAAAGCACCGTACTCAAAGAGGCCATGATCCTGGAAGGCTCTGTACGCGGCACAGGCGTTCACGCTGCAGGTATTATCATTGCGCCCAAAGACCTGACGGAGATCATCCCTGTAGCCACCGTAAAAGATTCCGACCTGCTGCTGACTCAGTTTGAAGGTTCTGTCATTGAGGATGCCGGAGTCATCAAAATGGACTTTTTGGGCTTAAAAACACTGACCATTATTCGCGATGCCCTGCGCCTGATCGAGGAAAACCACGGCGTGAAGATTGATATAGACAGCATTCCATTGGATGACAAAAAAACTTACGAGCTCTATCAGCGCGGCGAGACCAACGGCACCTTCCAGTTTGAAAGTGCGGGCATGCAAAAATACCTCCGTGACCTTAAACCGGACAAATTTGACGACCTGATCGCCATGAATGCGCTGTACCGGCCAGGGCCTTTGGAGTATATTCCTGATTTTATCGCACGCAAACATGGGCGGCAGGCGGTTACCTATGATTTGCCCGCTATGGAGGAGTATTTGCAGGATACATTCGGTATTTGTGTCTATCAAGAGCAAATCATGCTCTTATCCCAAAAATTAGCAGGTTTTTCCAAAGGTGATGCCGACGTACTCCGCAAAGCAATGGGTAAAAAACAAAAGGCTGTTTTGGATAAAATGAAGGGCCAATTTGTGGAAGGCGCTGTCGCCAAAGGCCATCCAGCCGAAAAACTTGAAAAAATATGGACCGACTGGGAAGCCTTTGCCTCTTATGCCTTCAACAAAAGCCACTCCACCTGTTACGCTTTTGTGGCCTACCAAACAGCATACCTCAAAGCGCATTACCCGAGCGAGTACATGGCCGCAGTTTTGACGCACTCGCAGGGCAATATTGAAAAAACGACCTTCTTCCTGGAAGAGTGCAAGCGCATGGGCCTTACCGTTAAAGGCCCCGATGTCAATGAATCCGGGGTCAATTTTTCCGTAAACAAAAAAGGCGATATCCGTTACGGCATGGGCGGCGTAAAAGGCGTAGGCGAAGCCGCTGTGGAAAGCCTGATACAGGAACGCCAAAAAAATGGCCCCTTCAAGAGCATTTATGACTTCATGCGGCGACTCAACCTTCGCACCGTCAATAAAAAAGTGATGGAAAGCCTTGGTTTTGCGGGTGCATTTGATGGTTTGGGCGTGACCCGTGCAGCCTTGTTTGCAGAAGTAGAAGGCGTGATCTTTTTAGAAAAGGTATTGAAATACGGTGGCGCGCACCAGGAGGACAAGGTTATGTCCGCCAATTCCCTGTTTGGCGACTTATCCGACTCGGTGAGCATACCGGAGCCGCCCATGCCGAAAGTATCCGAATGGGGACTGCTGACCAAACTGCAACGTGAAAAAGACGTAGTCGGCATATACCTCAGTGGCCACCCCTTGGATGATTACCGCTATGAATGGGAAAACTTCGCCTCACCATTGGCCAATATCGAAAATTTCAAGGGTCGCAAGGTAAATGTGGCCGGTATCGTGACCAAAGTGGAGCACCGCATCAGTCAAAAGGGTACAGGCTGGGGCCGATTTACGATCAGCGATTACACGGGTTCATTGGAAATCACCATGTTCTCCGAGTCCTATGCCAAATTCAAGTCCTTTTTTGAAGAAGCCGCCAGCCTCTACATCGAAGGTGAGTACAAGCAGCGCTTCAACTCTGATGAGATGGAATTTCGGGTCTCCAATGTGCGCCTTTTGGAAAGCATTGGGGAAGAAAAAACCCAGTCCATTACCTTAAAAATACCTGTTGAGCGTGTTTCGGCAGACTTGATCGGTCAAATCGAGAAGCTCTGCAATGCACACAAAGGCAAGCACACCCTCCGCATGGAACTCATTGATTATCAGAACAAAGAAAAAATGGCCTTCACCTCAGGCGCCAAAAAAGTAAGCGTAGGGAATGAACTGATCTCGGCTTTGGAGTTACTGGGCGTGGAATGTGGGGTGAATTAATTTTAACCTTCTTATGCATTATTTTTTATGGGTTATATTGCTGAGCGTAGTCGCATGCAATCGTCCACCCTCTCCTCTTGTCAAGGAAACACAAACAGCTCCCGAGTTGACAGATAGCCTTGTCCTCATCACGATTTTCGGAAATGTGCAAAGAAAGACTCCAACATCCGAGCGCACCGATGGTCACTTTTTTGCAAATTCCGCAGTAGATTCCACCCATTTTTCCCTAAAAAATTGGCAAGTACTGGATTTTGGAAAGATCAAAAAAAGTACGGAATACTTTGTTGAGCAGATTGAAAACATTACAGAAGATAGCATCAAAAAAAAGTTGGTTATTTTATCAGCTATGGGATTCAGCTGCCACGCATGTCCCGGGATTGTAGGTGCGGCTGTTTTTTCATTGCACAATAATAAATGGTCATTGGAAACTTGGGAAAACGATATAGCCGTCATTGGCACAACGGGCTACCCCGTGGACCAAATTGAAATCAAACATGCTGGAAAAAATGTATTGGCCATAATTTTAAAAAAAGGAAGCATTTGGCAAGGTGTCGAGTACCGCTTTTTCACCATGGTCCTGTATCAGAAAGGAGTGTTTAAAGAAGTCCTGGAAGAAACAATTGGCTTTTCTGCCAATAACTGGGCAAACGCTGAAGGGGATGATTTTTTATACCCGGCATATTCCTACACTGCGAGTATTGCCTTTGATTGGACTCAAGACAGTTCATCTCCATCTCCATTAGATATGCTCCTGCACTTTCAAGGTACGATACTCAATAAAAAAACAAATAAACCTGAATTGTTGGATAATACGATTCGCTTTGAGTTTAAAGACGGACAATACAAAGCAATTGAAAAAATACCAGAATAATATGAAAGTGAGGATTGAACGTTTTTTAGATTCAACCCACTTTGATTTGACTATACGGCCATGAAACTATATCAAATTGTCTTATTCGTTTTTGCTTTAGTACAAGCTTGCAAGCCCTCCGCCGCCTTGCGGGAAACACCCCCAGGCTGTGTTCAGGTTCAGCCCAGCACCTGGCAGGACGAACGTCCATTGGCCAATATTGATTATTGGGAATATTTGGGCTGGACCATGAAGCATTACGGGCGATTTTCTCCCGAATTCAAATCGGCCTTCCCGGACACAAGTGGTCATGGTCATCTGATTGCAGAAGCCTTGAGTGAGCAGGATACGAATCTTCAACACAAGACCTACTTTGTACCCAAGGATCGTTTTGAAGAAAATTTATGCTGCGTCAGCGGGTCGCAATTGATGCAATATGCCCGCTGGCGAACGGAGATTGTACACTGGAATCGCTTGATAACCAATAAATTGATCGCTCCTGATTTGGCGTATTCACCGCATATTTTTGCCAGAGAAAGCACCCGGCATGAAAAGAACCTGCCCGATATCTTTGTGTATCAATTGCCCCAAACTACGAATTGGCCGAAACTGAGCAGATTAAATGAGCCTTTAAAGATGATATGCCAAAAGCAGGCCGTCAAACTTTATAGTCAACAGAACAGTTCAAAATAGGCCGGTATTAGGCCATAAAAAAAGTGGCTGCCACCTGCGTAAAACAGGGGCAGCCGCTTTTTATGCGTTGAAAAAATCATTCAACGCGCATTACCGTATCAATAGCCTGGGTTTTGTGTCAGGTTTTTGTTGGTATCTATTTCCCTTTGTGGAATGGGGAGCACTAATGCATTGGCATTCCAGGCGGTAGTGCCGACATTGGTACGAGTACGCTTCTTGTCATGGATTTGCTGACCTTCATGTGCCAATTCCAAACGGCGTTCTTTCAGGATGGCATCCAAGCTCAGTACACCGATGTCGCCCAATCCGGCACGCTTACGGATAGCATTGACATCATCCGCAGCAGGCGCACCTACAGATGTGCCCAAGCGGAAATTACACTCTGCGCGAGTAAGGTGCATTTCTGCCAAACGCACCACGTTTACGTCACCAAAACGCTCTGCGTGCTTCAATGTAAAGGTATTTACACCACCTTTTTCATAAAAATCCTTACGGGTATCGCCTGTTTCGTAAAGGTCAAAATGCTTTTGCTGCACACGAATATCACCGCGGCCACCTGGACGGGAACCAGCGGAGAAAAAGGTATTCATGTCATTAACACCATCCTGATCACTAACAGCAAGGGCAAAAATACGTTCGGTGCCGGAGTTGGCATCGCTGAATGCATCGGCATAAGTAGCGGCCAATTCAGCATCAGGCCCAATAGCGCGATTGGCGGCATCACGTGCTGCCGTGTAGTTTTGCTGCATCAGATAGATGCGGGACAAAAAGGCTGCGCAGGCTGCTTTACTGGCAAAGCTAGGATTGTCATTGCTGACAGGCAACAAGCCTTCTGCTTTGGTCAGGTCATCAATGGCCTGAGCATATACCTCAGCCACACTGCTGCGGCGGCGATAGTCGGCATCCGTTACGCCACGTGTAGGTGTAAGCACCAAAGGTACTGCCGGATTGGCAGCATTGTCGCCATCGCCCCAGGCCTTGCCATAAAGTGCAGCAAGGTTGAAATAAAGTACTCCGCGAATAAAGCGGGCCTCGCCTTCCACACGAGCCTTGTCGTTTGAGTTTACTTTGTCTAAGGCTGAAAGCACATTGTTGGCGCGGTTTATGGCATTGTAAGAGCCTGACCACAAGGCATTTACATCACCATTCACTGTTGTGATGGTTTTGCGCCAGATTTCGTCCAAGGTGGTAAAAGTACCACCAAAGACAACTTCGCGGTCATCACCCAGCAGTTCTGCAGTATATTGCATGGTGCCCCCCAAAACGCCAGCGCCGCTCAAGGCATCATAGGCCCCGGTAAGGGTAACTTTCACGTCTTGGTCCGTTTGTAGCGCCGTTGACTCATCAATACTTTGTTGAGGCTCAAGGTCAAGTGCTTTGTCGCAGGCCGCCATGGAAAGGGCCAATAGTGCTACAAAAGCTATGTTTTTGAAAATATGAATTCGCATGTTAATAAAAAAAAGTGGTTAAAGAATATGGATATTTGTTTAGGGGACAAGAGTTGTTCATATTACACCGCCTGCCCCTTCAGCCATTTATCCATTATTAGAAGGAAATATTCAGGCCTCCTGTGATCGTGCGTTGTTGTGGACCGGTATAGAAATCATAACCTTGTGCAATATTGGTCACGATATCATCCGCATTCACTTCTGGATCCCAACCACTGTAATCTGTGAAGGTAAGCAGGTTTTGACCCGTTACGAACACACGAAGGCCATTAATTTTGGCACGTTTCAGTACGTTTTTAGGTACCTGATAGGACAAGGTAGCGGTACGCAGGCGTACAAACGAGCCATCCACAATAAAGCGGGAAGAAGGCTGTGCACCATTGTTGAAGAACAAACGCGCCTCCGGCACATTAGTATTCTTGTTTTGTGGCGTCCAGGCATTCAACTGATCCACGGTTTGGTTGTCCTCAAAACGCGCATTGGCGGAGGAGAAGCGGCCTGCACCGTAGAAGTTAATTTCATTGCCAAACTGTCCGTTAAAGAATACGCTCAGCTCAAAACCTTTGTAGCTAAAGGTATTGGTCACGCCAGCGATCCAATCCGGCAAAGCAGAACCTACCACTACGCGGGTTGCCTGGTTATAAGTCCTTGTTGTGGTGCGATCAATAGAGCCGTCCTCCAATTTTGTGTTTTTGTACCAAAGTGCGTCACCAGTTTCGGGATCAACACCGGCGTATTCGGCTGTGAAAAAGGTGCCCAAAGGTTGGCCCTCAACGGCGCGGCTCATGTTGTTCAGGCCGCCCTCAATGATTTGACCATCCAAGTCATTGATTTTGTTTCGGTTAGCAGCAAAATTAAGGCTGGTTGACCAACGAAACTTACCAACAAGGTTATTCGTATTCAGTACAAATTCAATACCACGGTTGGTTAGTTTGCCTATGTTCCGGGCTTGTGAGGAAAAGCCTGTAGTAGCCGGAATATTTACGTTTAACAACAAACCAGTGGTATTTTTCTGGTAAACGTCAATTTCACCCGTGAGGCGATCATCAAAAAAGCCAAAGTCAATACCAAGGTCCACCTGATCCGTGGTTTCCCAGCTCAAATCTGCGTTGGTCAACTGTGATGGGCGCTGGCCAGGATTGCCACCATAAGGTGCATCACCAGTGAAAAGGCCCAATTGAGGGAAGTTGTCAATGATCGCAGAATTGGCAAAACCAGCTGCAATAATGTCGGCATTACCCGTACGGCCCCAGCTGGCACGCAGTTTCAGGAAACTGACCGGGCCTTTGTTTTGCATAAATTTCTCATCCGAGATAACCCAGCCTGCACTGGCTGCAGGGAAAAAGCCATAGCGGCTGTTGGCACCAAAACGGGAAGATCCGTCAATACGACCGCTCAAGCCCAACAGGAAGCGGTCATAGATTTTAAAGTTGGTACGCAGGAAATAGGACAAAAATGCAAATTCTGTCTCAGCAGAGCTGCCATCTGTAACACGTGCGGCGCTGGCCAGCTGACGATAAGAATCAGAAGGGAAATCCTGTTTTTCCACAAAATTACGCTTCAAAGTAGATTGTTGGAGCGACATGCCTGCCGTGGCATCCAGGTTGATTTTACCAAACAACTGGTTGTAATTGAAGTAGTTGTTGGTATTGATGTTGTTCACATTGGTGTAACGGCGATTGGCAATGCCCGCAGGAGCACCAAAATTGCGCTGTGTTTTGCTGTTGTAATATTGCTCCTCGAACTGGTTCAAGATATCCAAGCCAAGCTCTGTGCGGAACCTCAAATTTTTCAACAAGCTCAACTCTCCGTAAGCAGTAGAGATATTGCGATTTACCGTTGTGTTATAATACGCATTGCCAATATTGATCAATGGATTGTAGTACAAAGGCAGGTTAATATCACCCGGAGGCAGGCCGACAGGCAAGTTAGTGGAAGGGTCAATGATCGCAGAATTGGCAAAACCAGCTGCAATAATGTCGGCATTACCCGTACGGCCCCAGCTGGCACGCAGTTTCAGGAAACTGACCGGGCCTTTGTTTTGCATAAATTTCTCATCCGAGATAACCCAGCCTGCACTGGCTGCAGGGAAAAAGCCATAGCGGCTGTTGGCACCAAAACGGGAAGATCCGTCAATACGACCGCTCAAGCCCAACAGGAAGCGGTCATAGATTTTAAAGTTGGTACGCAGGAAATAGGACAAAAATGCAAATTCTGTCTCAGCAGAGCTGCCATCTGTAACACGTGCGGCGCTGGCCAGCTGACGATAAGAATCAGAAGGGAAATCCTGTTTTTCCACAAAATTACGCTTCAAAGTAGATTGTTGGAGCGACATGCCTGCCGTGGCATCCAGGTTGATTTTACCAAACAACTGGTTGTAATTGAAGTAGTTGTTGGTATTGATGTTGTTCACATTGGTGTAACGGCGATTGGCAATGCCCGCAGGAGCACCAAAATTGCGCTGTGTTTTGCTGTTGTAATATTGCTCCTCGAACTGGTTCAAGATATCCAAGCCAAGCTCTGTGCGGAACCTCAAATTTTTCAACAAGCTCAACTCTCCGTAAGCAGTAGAGATATTGCGATTTACCGTTGTGTTATAATACGCATTGCCAATATTGATCAATGGATTGTAGTACAAAGGCAGGTTAATATCACCCGGAGGCAGGCCGACAGGCAAGTTAGTGGAAGGATCGAGTAGCGGGGTCATTGGTGGCAATGCCACCATCTGCAAGGGGTTGTCAAACTGGCGGTCACCGGAAATACGCTCGTTCAGGGTACGGGATTGGTTAAGGTTAAGGCCAATTTTGAAAATACTCGACACCTGGTGGTCTAAGTTGGCACGACCTGTGATACGGTTCAGGGCATTCCCGATCAGGATACCTTTTTGATCCAAAAACTGACCGGACACAAAAAACTGCGTTTTGCGGTCCCCGCCGCTAAAACTGAGGTCATACTGGCCCATTGGCGCATCCTGATAGGCCTGTTCGCCCCAGTTCGTGTTTGCCAGCTTAGTACCGGTAGGATCCAAACTCTGTACCTTAAAAAAGTCCTCCATGTAAGTGGTATAGGAGTCAGGATCTTTAGGATCAATGCCGTCAATCCGGTCAGATGCCGCAGCAGCCTGACGATATAGTTGAAGGTATTGTTCCGTATTCAAAAACTCCAGTTTGCGCGTGGGCTTGCTGCTGCCGAACTGCATACCAAACTGTACTTTAGAGCGGCCTTCACGGCCTTTTTTGGTGGTAATGATGACTACGCCATTGGCACCGCGCGCACCATAAATGGCTGCAGCAGAGGCATCTTTCAGGATTTCCAAAGATTCAATATCCTGTGGATTAATATCCGCAAGCGGGTTGGTACCGCCACCGCTCAGCGCGAGGTTATCCGTGGTAATTGGAATACCGTCAATGACATAAAGAGGCTGGTTAGAGGCGGACACGGAGGACTGGCCTCGTACGTTTACCCGGATGCTCTGGCCTAATTTTCCGGAACCGGCATTGACCAAAACGCCCGCTGCCTTGCCCTGGATGGTCTGATCCAGGCTGATTACCGGCATGTCGGAAATTTCGGAAGCCTTGATTTTGGCAATGTTGCCTGTGAGCTCGCGCTTGAGCGCCGTACCGTAACCCACCACAACCACTTCGCCGATCAGCTCGGCGCTGGGTTCCAGGGTCACATCAAGCGAACGAGCCATGCCAACGGCTTTCTCTTGTGTTTTGTAACCTGTGTAGGAAACTACGATTACATCATTATCAGAAGAAATAGAAAGCGTATAGCCTCCATTCACATCCGTAACAGTACCTTTCGAGGTACCTTTGACCGCCACTGTAGCCCCGATTAGAGGCTCAGCATTGGCAGCGTCTGTTACCTTACCGCTGAGTGATCGCTGAGCCAACATGGTCAACGAACCAACGCAACAGAAAAGTAAAATTAAGCATAAGTGCTTCATACAGAAAAAATTAAATTGGTGAAAAGTAAATTTTACAGGATTAAATCATCTGCCATAAATAAACATCCATGGAGCAGATAAAAAAGATAGACAAGAATAAAGTGACAATAGGTTGGCTTACAGAACCGATCATCACCCTAAATGCTTTGCGAAGGTTCAAAAAAAGTATCATAAATAGGGCATTTTTTATTGCTTTTTTTTGAAACCAATGCCAAGCCTCTAAGCATTACCTTTAGGCCCCAAAACACACTAAGATGTTTCGTTATACCAGTATTTTACTATTTATCATGGGGTTTGGCATAGCATTAAACGCTCAAAAAAAGCCCTATTTTCAACAGGAGGTCAATTATACCATCCATGTAACCCTGAATGACAAAGAACATACGCTTTCCGGCGACATCAGCTTTGACTATCTCAACAACTCGCCAGATGTGCTTCCCGAAATTTGGGTACACCTTTGGCCCAATGCCTTCAAACACCGTCACACCGCATTTTGCAAACAAAAACTCCGTGACGGCAACACCCGGTTATATTTCGCGCAAGATCGTGATCTGGGTTATTTCAAAAATTTGGACTTCAGTGCAAACAGCCAAAAAGCAAGCTGGAAATACGACCCACAAAACCCTGATATAGCGCGGATTACACTCCCCCAACCGCTCCAGCCAGGCGCGCGCGTGCAGATAAGTACCCCATTTTTTCTAAAAATACCAGCTTCGTTTTCCCGCCTTGGGCATGTGGGCACGTCTTACCAAATGACTCAATGGTTTCCCAAACCGGCAGTTTATGACCACAAAGGCTGGCACGCCATGCCATACCTTGATATTGGCGAGTTTTATTCCGAGTTCGGCTCTTTTGATGTCAGCATTACCCTGCCCACAAACTATGTTGTTGGTGCAACCGGAATGCTACAAAACCCTGAAGAGTTTGCGTTTTTGGCAAAAAAAGAAAGCGAAACCAAGGCATTTCTGGCGCAGGAATTTACCCCAAATGACCTCAAAAACGCCAAAAACCGCGATACGTTCCCGCCCTCTGCCACTACCATGAAAACACTGCGCTACAAGGCCGAGAATGTACACGATTTTGCCTGGTTTGCGGACAAGCGCTTTATGGTATTGCATGAAATGGCCAATTTGGAAAGTGGAAAAAAAGTGGACTGTTGGGCCATGTTTACCCATAGCCAGGCGCACTTATGGGCCAAAGGGGCATTTTACGTGCGCCGTGCCGTGGAGTTTTACTCCCGCCACGTAGGTGATTATCCCTGGCCTCACGCCACAGCGGTACACTCTGCCCTCAGCGCGGGAGGCGGCATGGAATACCCTATGATTACTGTAATAGGTAACAGCAGCGGCCCCGCTGACCTGGACGATGTCATCACGCATGAAGTAGGCCACAACTGGTTCTACGGTATTTTGGCCTCTAATGAACGCGACCACCCGTGGATGGATGAGGGCATGAATTCCTATTATGAAGACCGCTATATGCGGCAATATTACCAGGACTATAACCCCTTTGATCTGCCCAGATTCATTTACAAGCCTGAACAGCAAGGGCCAACGGTGCCAACCGGCATTATGCTGCTGGATCGCGAGCGCAGCGCAAAGCCAGATGACCATTCCAATAATTTCATCCCATTGGCATACGGCACACATGCCTATGCCAAAACGGCTCTTTGCATGCACTGGCTGGAAAATGCCAACGGAACAGAAAAGTTTGACCGCGCCATGAAGGCTTATTTCAAACAATGGGGCATGCGCCATCCGTACCCGGAAGATTTTGTGGCCAGTATGACCCAATCAGGCATTGATGTCAAATGGTTTATGCAGGAAATGCAAAGCCATGACTATGCCGATTTTCAATTAAAAAAAGTAGAACAAGATAAAGCAAGTGGCAACTGGCAACTGAATATCAAAAACAAAGGCCGCATAAAGGCTCCTTTTCCCGTGACCGCCTTGGGAGCAAAGGGGGATACCTTGCGCACCGTTTGGTATCAAGAGGCCGGCAAAGTCCAGTTCCCCGCTATTGAGGCAAAAACATTTATTATTGATAACGAGCGCGTTACACTTGATTTTAATCGAAAAAACAATATGCGCCGTAGTTCGGGCCTTTTTCCCGGTGTTGCACCATTGCGATATGTCGGCTTACAGGTTTTCCAACAGAGCAACCGCCATTCTTCAATGGGCCTTTTGCCCTGGATCGGCTGGAACAATGCGGACAAGGCCCAAATTGGTTTTGTAGCCTTCAACCCTCCCCTGCCCTCGCGCCGATTGCAATTATACCTCGCACCTGCCTGGTCCACGGCTGCCAATGCCCCAACAGGCCTGGCCGACCTGCGCTACAAACTGTTCCCGGGCGGTATCTTCCCAAAAATAACCATCGGTTTGAGCGCCAAAAGCTTCCATTTTGATTATAATTTCAAGGATGACTATTATCTCCGAATGTATCGTTTCGCCCCTCAGGTCAGGGCCGAGCTGCGGGATAAATCGGTCTCTTTCCAACATTTTCTGAATTTCCGCACCTTGTTTATCGGACAGGAGGATGACCAGCGCGGTACGGGGGGCGTTTTCGCCGGGAAAACGACAAAAAAATATACCATCCATGAGTTGCGCTACGAAGCGCGACAAAAAGCCAAGCCAAATCCTTACCATTTTGTACTGGCCTTGGAAAGCCAAAACGGCCAGAACGCTTTTGATCAAAGTGGCGCTTACCTCCGCACTACTGCTACCTGGGATCAGCAATTGCTTTACGCTCCGGGGCGAGCGGTATCCCTGCGGGCCTTTACCGGTTTTTTCCTGCAAAATGACTGGCGCGCTCGGGGCATTTTGCCTGGTGACCTCTCCCAGGGAACCCTATCCCTTAATCCTCAGGGTTTTAATGATTATCGTTTTGACCAGATATTCATGGCCCGTTCGGGCGGATCCGGCATTTTGGGCCGGCAGGTCAGTCGAACGGAGGGTGGCTTCAAGGGCGCTTTTGGTGCAGCGTATGGTGGCCAGCTGGGCAATTCCAACAACTTTGTCCTTGCCCTAAACCTAAAAGCGGACCTGCCGCGACGCCTTCCTTTAGGGATACCTTTAAAACCCTGGTTTGACGTGGGCTATTTTGATGACAACACGCCCTTGGGCAAGGATCGTCCCACAAAAGAACAACTGCTGTGGAGTGGCGGCCTCATGCTTGGATTTTTTGGCGATGCCCTGGAAATATACTTTCCGCTTGCCAACTCAAAGACCCTCAAGGACTTATATTGTGAAGCGGGCGGAGGCAACAATCCAAACGCCCTGTTTTGTGGTGGCAACTACCTGCAATGGATCAGCTGGAGTGTAAAAGTGCCTTTCCGGGAACCGGGAGAAGTTGTAGATCGCTTTTTAAGGTAGGCGCTTCTTTCTTTTCAGAAACGTATAACCAGAGAGGAGTAGCAAAAGGAACAACCCCAAGAACCAGGGCCAGCGCACCGCTCTGTCAGCCCAGACCTGATCAGCGCCCACCATGGAAAAGCCTGCCCAAAAATAAGGCGATTGGAGGGTAACGCTTGTTTGGGGATCATTCAGGTAGCTGAGTTTTGCGTCCCGCAAGGCGGAAGCAGTACTGTGCCCTTTTTGAATATTTTGATAAAATTGGTTGAAAATCAAGGCCGTACTAACATCATTAGCCATCCAAAGGCTTGAAATTAAACAGGCAGAACCCGCCTGGCCAAATGCGCGGGCAAGGCTCATCACGCCCTCGCCACTTTGTTCACTGCCCAAACCTGTCTCGCAGGCGCTCAACACCACCAAATGCGCTTGCAAGGGCAGGGCATAAATATCCGGCAGATAAACCGCCTGGTCATACATTTCAATGTGAGGAGCCTCGCCTGTTCCAAAAGCGTGGGTACAAAGGTGCAAAATGTCAAAGTCAGGTGCCATTGCTGCAAAATTTTTCCAAGTGGCCTCTTCGTCTAAGCGAAGTGTTTTGTTTTTTACCGAAGCCCATTCCTTAGAGGCTTCAGGCAAGGGGGCCAAACCGCGCAGGCCAGTGCTTTGCATTGGTGAAAAACCTAAAAAAGGCTGTTTTGCCTTTGATGCCATGGCTTCCTGCCGGATCAGGGTGGATATTGACCAGGCATAGCGAACCCTTTGCTGCCGAAGCAGGTACACAGCATTACGAAGGGATGTATGGGCATCAGGTGCCTGCACCACCAATGCTTCAAAAGGCACAAAATGGAACGGGCCATCCGGCACAATTAGCAATCTGTTCCCGGCATTCAATTGGTCAAGCCCCATTTTTTGGCTCAGTTCCCATGCGGTAGCCAGGTATTTTTCAGGGTCATTTAAAATGATATCTGCGCGTTTAAAACAGGAGGAAAACTGCTGCAACAGGTCTTTCAGGCCCGTATCAAAGGGGAGCACTCGCCACTGCGGCCGCATATTGTTCTGACAAACAAACAGGTAAACATCTTTTCCTGCTACAAAGAACTCAAGCAGAATCTCATGGTCATCCAAGGTTTTTAAACTATGATAAATATCTGAAAATGAATTATTTGACACATATTGATCAAGATTGGGGAATGCCCCTTTTAAAGCGAGTTCCAAAGCAGAAATACTGCTGACGATTTGGTCCAACTCACTGCGCCACTGTACAGCCTGAGCATGATCCGGCTCTGTCAACAATTGGCGTTCAAAATAAGCCCTGCTTTGACGAAGGGTAGCCAATTCGGCAAAGCGATTGTCCTGGTTGGCCAATTTTTGCCGCACCAAGTTTTCTTCCAAAGCTTCTGCCAAAAGGGTGGCCCTGTTGCGCTCGGATATGCTCAAGCCCTTGAAAAACCAGGCATCATCATGGGTTCGCTCAAAGAGGATATGGGCCATGCGGATGGCACTGCGCTCGCGCTCGCGCGCCATTTTTTGAAGCCCTAATTTGGCTGATTGGTAACGATACACCTGCCTCAACCGCATTTCTGCCTGCCAGGCCAGGTCGTGGCAGTCCATAGCGTGTATAAGCCATTGATGGTCATTGGTTTGTTCATATAATTGTTCGGCGGCATTGGCTTTTAATTGCAAAGCTTCATACAGG
>CAZIKN010000043.1:0-1349 GCA_964539805.1 uncultured Saprospiraceae bacterium
TTTGGCAGTGGCTCCAACTTTAGCTATACCTGGAGCAATGGTACTTTTGGAAATGAGGTATTCTACACGGAGACTCGTAATAATCTGTTGCCCGTGGGTACTACCTTTTATACCGTTACTGTTACGGACTTTGCCACGGGGTGCACTGCTGTTACTTCTCCTTTTCAGGTAAAAGTAAATCCTGTGCCTACTGGATTAAATATCATGAGCGATAAAACATGTGCCGGAAAGCCGGTTTCCTTAACCTATACTGGCACCCAACAACCCACTTGGAAATACATCTGGAGCAATGGGGCACAAGGCACAAGCATGACCACCAAAGACGCCGGGGTTTATTATATTCGCGTCATTAATGAGTTCGGATGCGAGGCGAAAAGTGGCAATGTAGAACTGCTCCCCGGACCTAACACTGCGGCTATCCCCGGTGGCTGCCATTCCCGTTGCAAGCCTGATAGCCTTTGTATCCCGAATATTCCCAATATCGTATCTTGGCAATGGTACAAAAACGGGCAAGCTGTGGTCGGGGCAAACACACAGAAATTCGTTGCACAGGAAAGCGGGACCTATTATGCTGTGCTAAAGGATGTGTTTGGCTGTGAAAATCAAAGTGATCCGTTGACCCTTAATTTGTTTGACGGCTTTGGCTCCGTGATCGGGCAGGTATGGGTAGATGTGAACAACAATGGTGCAATTGACATCGCTGATACCTTAGTCTCTGGAATTGATGTCCGCATTCTCAAGAATAATGTACCCATTGATACCACCCAAAGTGGCAAAACAGGTGGCTTTTCCTTTAACAACATCCTTTCCACAGATTATGTAGTGCAAATTGTGAACGCTACCCTTGCCAGCAAATGGCAAATCGTGATAGGGCAGCGCAATACCAAATTGGTGGGCTGTGACGCAATTGCCCTAACCAATTTGTTGGTAAAATATGTATGTCCTCCGTTATCCAGTAACGTAACGCTAAAAGCATGCCCGGGCGGTGCAGCCATCTACAATGGACAAAGTGTAGCAACCGGCAGCAGCAAAAACTTTTTGCTTCAAAATGCCCTTGGCTGTGATTCTATTGTCACCGTTAATGTACAACCCTTAATAAGTTCCTCAAAGTCAATTACCTTAAAGGCATGTCCTGGCTCTTCTGCAACTTATGACGGGCAACAAATCCCGACGGGTCAGTCAAGAACATTTACGTATAAAAACTATCTGCAATGCGACTCCGTAGTGACGGTCAGTGTGGAAGCATTGCCTACTTCATCCAAGGCCATCACGCTCAAAACCTGCCCCGGCACCACAGTTACCTATGAGGGCAAGCAGCTGGCAGTAGGCCAAACAGAGAATTTTACCCT
>CAZIKN010000043.1:1449-42196 GCA_964539805.1 uncultured Saprospiraceae bacterium
CAGTTACCTATGAGGGCAAGCAGCTGGCAGTAGGCCAAACAGAGAATTTTACCCTGAAAAACTACCTGCAGTGCGATTCCGTGGTGACGGTCAGCGTGGAGGCGTTGCCTACCTCATCCAAGGCCATCACGCTCAAAACCTGCCCCGGCACCACGATTACTTACGAGGGCAAGCAACTGGCTGTAGGCCAAACAGAGAATTTTACCCTGAAAAACTACCTGCAGTGCGATTCCGTGGTGACGGTCAGTGTGGAAGCATTGCCTACCTCATCCAAGGCCATCACGCTCAAAACCTGCCCCGGTACCACAGTTACCTATGAGGGCAAGCAACTGGCAGTAGGGCAAACAGAGACCTTCACCCTTAAAAACTACCTACAGTGCGACTCTTTGGTGACGGTCACAGTTGAAGACCTGCCCGTTTCATCCAAGGCTGTTACCCTAAAGGCATGCCCCGGTCAAACCGTCTCTTACAATGGCAATCCGTTGCAAGGAGGCGATGTAAAGCAGTTTGTGTACAAAAATTTCAAAGGCTGTGATTCCGTGGTAACAGTAACCGTGAATGCGGCAAAAACCTCAGCCTCCAATATAGCGGTGAAGATTTGCCCGGGTGAAACCTACAAATATGGCAACGCTACCTTGCGCATTGGTGATGTGAAAGATTTCATCTTGAAAAATTATGAGGGTTGTGATTCTACGGTTACAGTAAAAGTTGAGGGAAATCCAGAACTCAAGTTTGACCTTCAGACCATAGCGTCTTGCGGCAACACCGCTACCGGAGAGATAAAAGTATTAAGCCTAACGGGTGGCACCGCACCCTTCTTTTATTCCATTGACGGGGTTCAGTATCAGACGGATCCTGGATTTAAGCAGGTGAAAGATGGCAAATATACCGTATATATCAGAGATGCCCAGGGCTGTGTTTTCCAGCAAAATGCCAATGTGATAGCATTGGATCGTTTGGGGGTAATGTTGGATGATGCTGTTTTGGCCTGTGAAGTGGATTCCGTTGTCCTGACACCTGAAATTACGGGACTCACCAATGGCCTTAGTTACCTTTGGTCCAATGGTGCCACTACGGCCAGTACCTATGCAAAAGATGCCGGGAAAATGTGGGTTGAACTCAAAAACGTGTGCGAAACCGTAAAAAAGGAAATAAAGGTAGAGTGGGATGTTATCGCGAATGACAAATCCTTCCTTTATGTGCCCAATGTTTTTGCTCCTGATCGTTCACGGGATTATCCTAATGACCGTTTCAAACCCTATTTTGCTGAAGAACTGGAACTGTTGAGTTATAAATTAGAAATTTTTGATCGCTGGGGAAATTTGATGTTTCGCACTACAGACCTTAATGCATCTTGGGATGGCGTTTTTGATGCGGAAAAAATGGATCCCGGGGTATATGTTTGGTATCTTTATGCAGATATTGGTTATTGCGGACGGAAGATCGCGCTGAAAGACAAAGGCGATGTGACTATTGTGCGGTAGTATTATTTTATCGTTACTCGTTGTTGGTCAACATTTTATACCAACATTCGACCTCTAAAGGCCATTCCGGGGCGACTGGTAATCCCAGTCGCCCCGGAATAACAATGCTCAATGCTGCACCACCACACGTTGTATGGCGTGCTTGTTGTTTTCGCTCAATACTTCCAGCCAATAGACACCATTGGGCCAGTTGCCGGTATTGATGGCGAAGGAATCTCCTTGTATGTTTGCTCTGGATTGCATGATTTGCCCCGTGCTGTTTATCATGCGGTACTGCCACCCGGATTGCCAATCCGCTGTATTTTCACCTGTTATTCGGATATTCAGCACTTCGTTCACCGGATTGGGGAAGGATTGTAAGGCAAGGTCACCACTATACGGACTACGCGTACTACTACTTTTCAACTGCAAAAGATGCAGCCCGTTCTGCATATCTACCGCGATAATAGTACCGGACGGAAGCCAGGGATAATTGCCCCAGTTTCCAAAATAGCCATTGTAGCGCTTGTTTTCCGGGTGCGTGTCGTAATGGGCAAATAGTTTGGGCTGAAGTGGATCTGTGATATCATACACCAATAAGCCATCTTCATATTGTGAGTTGAAAAGCAAATTGTTTTTGATATAAACATTGTGTGCAATAGGATAGTTGTTAGGTGTGTCCACCGCAAGGAGTGGGTCCAAAAACCTCACTACTTCCCGAATTTCTCCAGTAACGCTCAGGTTTTTAAGGTCAACAATCCTGATGGGTTGATTACGGGGTATTTCATCGGTATAGTAGGCATAACGCCCATCAGTGGTCACCCAACTGTTGTGGTTGTAACCCGTTGCGGGCAGTCCGGCTAAGTATTTGACGTTGGCGGGGTCTTTAAAATCATAAACGCAATACCCTTCATAACCGCTGGAGGCGTAAATGGTATCATTGCGGACATAAGAATCATGGATGTATTTGCAGCGCAAATTTGGGGCATAAGGCAAGGGCTCGGGCTGATCCAGATTGTTTTTTATGCTCAATAAAGCCATTCCCTGGTTAACGGTATCCGTACCATTTAGGTAGATGCGTGCTGAAACGGTATCTAAGGTAATGGTATGAGAACGCCTAAAATACTTGTTACTCCAATAACTGCGCTTGATTTCGGGGGCTTTGGAGCAGTCAAAGATCATCAGCCCTTCCGTAGTGCCATCAGATACGGCATAGACGCGGTCTTTGTACGATTTGATTTCCCGCCACACCGTATTTTGGGCTCCGGCAAATTTGCCGATCAGTTTTGGGTTTTTGGGGTTGGTCACATCAAAGAACAGGACATGGCGCGCCCCACCCACAACGGCAATTTCGAGGCCGTTGGCTACCAGTCCCCAACAGCCTGAATACTGAACATTCAGGCCTCCCGGATTGGCCACTGGCAGGGTGTCCTGGTCCCAACGGGCCAACAGTTCCATGTTTAGGTTGTTTTGGGCCATGAGTGAGGTAGAAAGAAGAAAAATTAGAAACGTGATTCGGTACAGCATAATGATGAATGGATAAGCATTTAAATATCAGGGGTAAACTTGGCGTTGCATGGCAATTATTTGACAATCGCCAATTCTGACATAGATTTACGTGAAAAAATTTGATAGATCGGGAAAAGCAACCTTGATTTGCAGTCGTGCGTCATTGCGGCAAAATTCCCGACTTTTTAAGCCTCAAATGTAGCGGCATTATGAAAAAACATTACCTACTCTCTTATCTTTTGCTGATTGCGGTCATTTCCCCTGTTTTTTCGCAAAAATACAGCAATGAATTTCTCGCAATCGGTGTCGGTGGCCGCGCTCATGGTATGTCTGGTGCCCAAACGGCCCTGACGAATGACCTTACAGCGGCTTATTGGAACCCTGCGGGGCTTAGCCAGATCACAGCGCCGTTTCAGCTTGCTGCCATGCATGCCGAATGGTTTGCCGGTGTTGGTCAATATGATTATCTGGCGTTTGGCAAGCCATTGAGCCGTGAGAAGCAATCCTTTTTATCCTTTTCCCTTATCAGGCTTGGCATTGACCAAATACCTTACACCATTAATCTGGTAGAGCCGGATGGCACCATCAACTATGATAATGTGACCGAATTTTCGGCGGCAGATTACGCCCTCATGGGCAGTTACGCACGACGCTTGAAAAACCCGGCACTCAGTTTTGGGGCATCGGCCAAAGTGATCCGAAGGGTGATAGGCACCATTGGCAGTTCCTGGGGCTTTGGCTTGGATGCCGGCCTGCAGTACCGCAAGGGCCAGCTCATGTTGGGCCTGATGGCCCGTGATATTACTACCACCTTCAACGCATGGTCATTTAACCTTACACAACGGGAAAAAGAGGTGTTTACCAGCACAAACAACGAAATCCCTGTCAGCAATACCGAGATCACGCGCCCCCGTTTTGCCCTCGGCGGCGCTTATCAGATCAAAACCAAAGGCAAAATGACCATCACGCCAGCACTTGATGCGGAGATTACCACGGATGGCCAGCGCAACGTGCTCCTCAGCAGCAAAACCCTGAACGCTGACCTGCGCTTTGGCGTAGAGGCTGATTATGACGGCTTTTTGCAGCTGCGCGCAGGCTTGGGCAACTTCCAACGGGTAAAAGATGATTTTGATCCCAACAAAGAGTCCTTATCTTTCCAGCCCAATTTTGGTGTTGGGCTTAGCATAGGCCGCTTTCAGGTGGATTATGCCTTGACGGACATCGGAAATGTTTCACAAGTCAATTACTCACATATCTTTTCCGTTCGCATCAATTTCAAGGAGCGGAAAAGAGAAGCAGAACAAGGGTTGTAAAGCCATGTTAAAACTACTGCCTTTATGGATGTGCGGCATCATTGCCATAACGTTTTTTTCCTGCACAGAAAACCTTATTGAGGAGGAAGCACCGCCTGCTGGCCCTGGTTGGCAATTAGCCTCAGGCTTTGCTGCGGATAACATGACCATTCGGAATAGCACGGTCTCCGATGGACAGTTGTATGTAGTAAGCGACAAATATCTTTCTGTGGTACAAAAAAACGGTTCCGCTTCGCATAGCCCTCATGGAGAGACTATCCCGTTTGCCCTTCCCCTCACCAGCGATTATTTTGTGGCCCTTGAAAGAAATCCAGATGTATTGGTGTTCGTTCCTACGGCCAATCCGAGCCATCCCAACGCCAAACGAATAAGAATCAAGCCTTCAGACTTGGGTACTGATATTTTTGGAGTACCACAATTCAACAATCAACGGGCTTTTGCCATGAATGATAAAGGGCAAATGATGACCATTTTTTTGGATAAAGCGTCCAAGCCTGTTTTTTTCCTGTTTGATGTAGTGGTAGAACGAGATGATACTCTTTCGCACATCAAAGCCGTTAACTACAGAAGGATAACAGTGCCTAGTATATTGTCGTCTAACATTATTCTAAATTTGGGAGATAATTTTTTGATACCCATAACGTCATTTTTTAGCGTTGAAAACCGAACACTACTGATTGAACCAAATGCCTCGATGACAACCGCAAGCAAAGACTTGATTTATAAGGTCATTGATCTGGATTCCATCCAGTTTGCCGTTGGCTCCAATGGTTTTTATGAATCCCAAAATAAGGGTTTTTCATGGACCTTGATCAATTCTAGCTTTGATTCACGTGGGCTGGCTTTCCAAAACCTGAGTATTATGCAGGGATACACCAAAATTGGCAATCAGTTTGTCCTGTACACACCAAGCCAAATCAGTACGATTGAATCGCCAAAGGGCGCTTTTTATGGACGGAGAAACCTCAATCTGGATGGCTTGGACAACAGTTGGATCATTGGTGTGTATGAATGGGGAGGACGCGTTTTTGCCGTGACTGAAAAAGGCGTTTATATGCGCACTATTGGCAGTTTTTTTAGGTGAATGTTCGCGCCGTAATACACTTTCTTTGCGCCATGCAAATATTCTTGTCTCCTTTGTTTTGTTTCTTTTTGTTGCTTGGGTCTTCTCAACTGGCCGCACAGGATTTTTTTGAAGCCAGAGCTGTGCGCGAAGATTTGTTTTTTTTGCAAAAAGCCCTGTATCGAGGGCATCCCGGCGTTTTCCGTTACCAGACCCAAACCGGCTTGGATGCGCTTTTCGATTCCCTGCGCGCCGCCTTGCCCGATGGAAAGATTACACAGCTGCAAGCCCACTCCGCCATCCAATGCGCTGTGGCCGCTGTTCGCGATGGCCATACCTCTGTCCTTACGCCATTTTATGATGAAGAAACCAAGGTTTTGCCCTTGGCCATTCAAACCGATGCCAAAGGAAGGGTGTTTGTATGGCGCAACTATTCGGCGGATACAAGCCTTAGGCGTGGCACCGAGATAAGCCATGTGGCCAACAAACCCGTGCAGGAGCATATTGCCGCCATGACGCCGCTTTTTTTTGGCGATGGCTTTAATACTTCCTTCGGCGATGCCCTTGCTCCGGTGTATTTTGCCCGTTACCTTTACCTGCTTCAAGGCCCAAGCGATAGCCTTACCGTAGCATCAACAAAGGATGGAGCCATGCGCAACCACCAGCTTGCCACAAAAAGCCGCGCAGTGATCCAAAAAATGCAGGAACTCCGGCAGAATAACACCCCGCGCAAACCCGGCCCGGCCCCTGTTTTGCGCAATGGTCGAAGTGTGGCCTTATTTCGTGATACCCTGCACTCCAAAACCGCCATCCTGAAAATGGGAAGTTTCCCCAACCGCCGCTTCCCCCGTTTTTACCGCAACATGTTTGACTGGTTGGATGATAATGGTATGGAAAACCTTGTCATTGACCTGCGCTACAACACCGGCGGCAACATCCGCAACATGGATCGTTTGGTTTCCTATATTGCCGACAGTACTTTTGGGTATGATTACATGCGCAAGCGCAATACCCGAATGGGGCCTTATTTCGGTCCTAAAGCCAAAATAACCAAGGTTTTTATTTGGCTCAAATACAACCTGCAACCGGGATTTAAGTACAGGCGCGAAAATGGACAACACGTGCAGCGCTGGCGGGTGAAGCCGCACAAGCGCGACCATTTTGACGGCAAAGTGTTTGTCCTGACCAATGGCTGGTCCTTTTCCTCGGCCAGTATGTGCGCCAGTTTTTTGAAAAATACCGCTGGAGCCATCATTGTGGGCACCGAAACGGGCGGCGGAGAATCCGGCAATTGCGGTGGCGGCTTCCCTACCCTTCGCCTGCCGAACACCCGTTTCAAAATCCGGTTTCCCTTATTCTGGATCCGCTACCGCCACGGCAAGCCCAACACAGGTCGTGGTGTGATGCCCCATGTGCCCGTACAGTATAGCATCCTTGATTACCTCCAGGAAAAGGATCTGGAGATGGAGGCGGTGAGGAGAATGATTGGGGGGTGATGAATGATGAATGATGAATGATGCAGCAGAATTTCTGC
Organism: uncultured Saprospiraceae bacterium; assembly: GCA_964539805.1. Taxonomy (GTDB): domain Bacteria; phylum Bacteroidota; class Bacteroidia; order Chitinophagales; family Saprospiraceae; genus M3007. The sequence goes on from CAZIKN010000043.1 coordinate 8,332, forward strand.
TCCTTTCTTTACTATGGGTAGGAAACTGGTATCTTATTTTTCAACCATTACTTATAGGCAAAAATAGATTCATTTTATGGCAAATAGATGGGGCATAACCAAAGAAGTTGAAAAAATAGTTATAGATAGGGATCGCAATTGTGTTTATTGTGGTATACCCTTTAAGGAATTCGACAGGAATAGGAAGACTAAAAGAACATGGGAGCATATCATCAACGATATTAGAATTAATGGGCCTGAGAATATTGCATTATGCTGTGGCTCCTGCAATTCTAGTAAAGGGAATAAAAAAATTGAAGATTGGATTAGCAGTAAATATTGTGAAAAGAAAAGAATTACGGTTGCTTCCGTCGCTTTGGTGGTAAAAGAGCATTTGGAAAAATAATAATCGCGTAGAGCAATCGGATTTTCAATTATTGGCTCCATAACAACCAAGAGCCACCCCAAAACATCGGGGTGGCTCTTGAACTATTCCTGTGAAATGGATCGAAAACTACAGTGCTACGTGCTTGAATGCCGTAACGGTCAGTTCTTTGTCCAATGATCTGAGGTATTGATCTACCGTCTGGTCGTTGTTTTTTACAAATTTCTGGCTCAGCAGGGTGCTTTCCTGGAAAAATTTGTTCAAACGGCCCATGGCGATTTTTTCCAGCATATCCTCGGCTTTGCCTTCATTGCGAGCCAATTCTTTACCGATCTCGATTTCTTTCGCGATGATCTTTGGATCAACGTCGTCTTTGCTGACGGAAACCGGGTTCATGGCGGCAATCTGCATGGCCACGTCGCGTCCCGCTTGTTCAAAAGTATTTTCGCGCTTGTTGAGGGCAACGAGTACAGAACGCTTGTTGTTGGAGTGGTTGTAGGTCAGCAGTTGAGCGCCTGTGAGCGGTTCGTAGCGGCTGAGTTCTACTTTTTCTCCAATGATACCGTTTTGTTCGCCTACTTTTTCACCGATGGTCACGCTGCCTTCGTATGGGAGGGCAAGCAGTGCTTCAAGGGTTTCGGGGAAGTTTTCGATAGCGATATCTGCGATTTTTTGTGTCATGGCAATGAAATTCTCATTGCGTGCCACAAAGTCAGTTTCGCAGTTGAGGGCTACTACCACGCCGCGAGTTTGGTTGGCATTGGTCAGTGCAATAACCACGCCTTCTTTGGCATCGCGGTCTTCGCGCTTGGCGGCTTTGGCAATACCTTTTTTGCGGAGCCAGTCTTGTGCGCCTTCAAAATCGCCACCCGCTTCTTCGAGGGCTTTTTTGCAGTCCATCATACCTGCGCCGGTGATTTCGCGCAGTTTTTGTATATCAGCTGTTGAAACTTTTACAGACATTGTGTTAAAGATAAATTATATGTGATATAGGTTGGGTTTGGGGGTAAGAACGATGAACAATGCGTATTTTGACTTTGAAGAGGCAAAGTGCTTGTTCACCAGTCTTGTTTAGGCTTCTGCTTCGTCGCCCTTAGTGGCTTTGCGTTCTTCCAGGCCTTCGCGAATGGCTGCCGTAAGGTAGTTGGTCACAAAGGAGATGGACTTTGAGGCGTCATCATTGCTGGGGATGGCAAAATCCACCTGAGTTGGATCAGAGTTGGTATCTACCATGCCGAACGTCTTGATATTCAATTTTTTAGCCTCAGCGAGCGCGAGGTGTTCGTGGTGAATATCCACGATGAACACGGCAGATGGGAGGCGGTTAAGCTGCTCGATACCACCGAGTTGTTTGTTCATCTTGGTATGCTCACGGCTCAGGGTGAGGCGTTCTTTTTTGGTGATGCTGGTCAGTGTTTCGTCAGCGAGCATACGCTCGATGTTCTGCATTTTGCGCACTGATTTGCGGATAGTGGCGAAGTTGGTCATGGTGCCACCCAGCCAGCGTTCGGTTACGAAAGGCATGCCTACGCTTTCGGCAGCCTTTTGAACAATGGCGCGGGCCTGTTTTTTGGTGGCGACGAACATGATCTTTTTGCCGCTTTTCGCGATGGCCTTCATGGCGATGGCAGCGCGTTCCAGCATTTCGGCTGTACGGTTGAGGTCAATGATGTGGATGCCTTTGTGCTCCATAAAGATATATGGAGTCATCTTTGGGTTCCACTTTTTGCGCAGGTGGCCGAAGTGGCAACCCGCTTCAAGCAGTTCGTTGTATGATGGCTTCTGCATGAGAAGTAAGTTGTAAAATGTGATGAGAGATGAGTGATGAAACGAAAGGCAGCATTTCCTTTTTCCGAGAAAAGGACAGATGCTGGTTTTTAGCGTTTGGAGAACTGGAAGCGCTTGCGTGCTTTAGGTCTGCCATACTTTTTGCGTTCCACCGCACGGCTGTCGCGGGTGAGGAATTTGCGCGCTTTGAGCGGCGATTTGAACTCTTCGTTCAGTTTCACCAAGGCGCGGCTGATGCCCATGCGAACGGCCTCGGCCTGGCCTTTGAAGCCGCCACCGCGTACGTTAACATTGAGGTCATAGATGTTTTCGGCACCTACCACTGCAAAAGGATCGGTGAGGTTGAACTGAACGTGCATTTGAGGGAAATACTCGCGGTAATCACGGCCATTTACCGTAATCTTGCCTTCTCCCTTCATCAGGTACACGCGGGCCACGGCTGTTTTGCGGCGACCTACGGCATTTATCATTTCCATATATACTTGAATGTGATAAGTTGTGAGAATGTGGTGATTAGATATAGTCTTGAGGGAAATCATCCATCAAAACCCATCTTTTCATGGGGTTAAAACTTGATGGCAACGGGTTTTTGTGCTGCATGCGGGTGCTCGGCACCAGCATAAACAAACAATTTTTTGATCATTGCCTTACCCAATTTTGTCTTGGGCAACATGCCTTTGATGGCGCGCTCCAGGATGCGCTCAGGGTGTTTCTCGAGCATTTCCTCGGCAAGCGTTACACGCAAACCACCGGGGTGGAGTGAATAATCGTGATATTCTTTCACGGCCATTTTTTTGCCAGTGAAACGAACCTTGTCGGCATTGATGATGATGACATAGTCACCTGTATCCGCATTGGGGGTGTATGATGGCTTGTTTTTGCCACGGAGAATGGATGCCACGCGCGCACTCAAGCGGCCTGTCACCTGGTTTTCCGCATCCACCACGTACCATTTGCGCTCAGTTTGTGCGGCGCTTACGGATTTGGTCTGATAACTCAGCGTATTCATTTTATGTAGTAAAAAGTTGAATTGTTCAATGATAAAGTGTTGGTTGTCAGCGGGCTAAATAGCATTAACAATCAGAAAAATGCCGCTTGCCTACAAAAACAAAACCCCCTTTTTCAAAAGAGGCCGCAAAGGTAGTTAGCCAAAATTAGTCTTGCAAGGAAGTTGCAAACTTTTTTCAACAACTTTTTTGTAAGTTATTGATTATGAGTTATTTTATGGCGTAAAAATTTTTTGTTGATTATTAGAGTAAATCATGTTTAGCATTGATAATCAATAGATTGCGTTATTTTGGGTTAAAGTTGTATTTATTGCTTCAAATAACTGCAGGCCAAATATCTTTGCTGCCATAAATTTATGATCACCATGCAAAAACGTGAATTTCTCAAAACCGGCCTGCTGCTGGGCATAGCCGCAGCAAGCTCTTCTTTTTGGCAGGCCTGCAAATCGGCTGCATCAAAATCAGCGGCTCCTTCAGCCATAGCCCCTTCTTTGCCACCACCCAAAATGCGCCGGAGCACGCCATTTGAGCTGCCCAAATTATCCTATGATGTTGCCGCTCTGGAGCCTCATTTTGACAAAATGACCATGGAAATACACCATGGCCGCCATCACAACGCCTATATCACCAACCTGAATGACGCTGTAAAAGGTAGTGTGTACGCGGATTACGAATTAGAGGACATTATTGCACGCATCAGCTCGTTGGATACGGACAAAAAAATAAGGAACAACGCCGGAGGGCATTGGAACCACACGTTTTTTTGGCAAACCCTGACCCCGGGCGGCACCAGTGTACCAAGTGGCGCTTTAGCCGCTGCCATAAATGCCAAGTGGGGCTCTTTTGACAAATTTAAAGAAGAGTTTACCAATGCGGCCAAAGGTGTTTTTGGCTCTGGGTGGGCCTGGCTCTGTGTGGCTAAGGACAAATCACTGTTTGTAAGCAGCACACCCAATCAGGATAACCCCTTGATGCTCAATGTGGTCAAACAAATTGGCACACCTATCATAGGTTTGGATGTTTGGGAACACGCCTATTACCTAAAGTATCAGAACAAGCGCCCCGATTACATCTCGGCTTTCTATAATGTTATCAACTGGAAAGAGGCGAGCATGCGGTATGAAAAGGCGATGGGGTAGAATCGCGTTCGCAGACCTTCCAAGTCTTCGAGACTTGGAAGGTCTGCTGACGCATCATGCCGTGAGCAGCACCGCTATCATATAATCTGCCAGCAGGATAAAGATGTCGCTAAAGACCACAGCCCTTGTGCTGGCCTGACCGAGTTCTACACTGCCCCCCTTGACGAAATAACCTTGATAACAGCTGATTGTGGTCAGGAGGAAGGCAAAAACTACGGATTTGACATACATCATAAATACATTGTATGGCACAAAAAAGGCTCTTGAGCCTTGTATATACTCGGCATTGGTGACCAAACCTGTTGGCACTGAGGCTAAGTACCCGCCCCAAATGGCCACAAAAGCGGAGAAAGTAACCAATAAAGGAATAACAATCAGGGCGGCTATGATCTTTGGCATAACCAAATAAGCCGTAGTGTTGACGCCCATGATTTCCATGGCATCAATATGTTCTTTTTGGCGCATGCCCCCGATTTCGGCGGCCATGTTTGAGCCCACTTTACCCGCCAAAACGAGGCAGGTAATGGTTGGGGAAAGTTCAATAAGGGCCAAATCACGCACCATATAACCTATATAGTAGCGGGGAATAAGGCCGCCGCTCAATTGGTAGGCAAACTGTACGGCCGCCACGGCACCGATAAAAATAGAAATCAGGCATACAATAATCAGCGAGCCCACCCCAATGTCGTTCATCTGGCGAAGCGTCTCTTTCCAATACATAATGCCTTTTTCAGGCCTTTTGAAGGCCTGCCCGAGCATATTCAGGTAGCGGCCAAAATCACGCAGGTAATTGTATTTTTCTAATAAAGCCGTCATAGTGGATACCCGGATTTAAGTGATTTTGAAGATAACCAGGATAAATTTGCCTGATGTTTAAAGATTTACAGACACGAGCAGGCTCAAAACCTCTTTATATTGACTATATTTTGTAAGCGGTTTAGGGCCTGATGGCAGTTAAAGCTTCCCCATCAGCTGTAAGCGAGCCCAGCAATACGGGTGCAATGGTATTGATTTTTCCGGACTCAAAAGGCATTTCTATTTTGATGTAGTTATCGGTGAAGCCCGTGAGTTTGGCGGCATCCTTATGCTGTTCAAACAGTACGGGCCTTGTGTTGCCCTCATGTTGGGCGTAAAAGACACGGCGTTTCATCTCGGACAAACCGCGTAAAGCATGATTACGGCGGCGGCGTTCTTCTACGGCCACTGCGCCGGGCATTTCTGCCGCAGGGGTGTTGGCCCGCTCCGAGTAGGTGAACACGTGCAGGTACGAAACCTCCAAAGAAGAGATAAACTGGTATGTTTCCAAAAAATCATCCTCGGTTTCGCCGGGAAAACCCACTATGACATCACAGCCGATACAGGCATGGGGCATATACTTCTTGATGGCCGTCACCCGTTCGGCATACAAATCACGGCGGTAACGGCGGCGCATGTCACGCAATTGTTTGTCGTTCCCGCTTTGCAGGGGTATGTGAAAATGGGGCATAAATCGTTGGCTATCAGCCACAAAGGCAATAATTTCCTCTGTGAGCAAATTGGGTTCAATGCTGCTGATGCGGAATCGGCCAATATCCTCCACTTCGCGGTCAAGCACTTGTACCAGGTCAGCGAAAAGGGCTTCTTTACGGGGGCGGACACCTTCTATCACAGCGGTGCCATTGCCAAAGTCGCCAAGGTTTACGCCTGTTAGCACGATTTCCTGCACCCCCTTTGCCGCAATTTCACGGGCATTTTTCACCACATTTTCTACGGCATCGGAGCGGCTGGCCCCCCGGGCCTGTGGTATGGTGCAAAAAGAACATTTGTAATCGCAGCCATCCTGAACTTTCAGAAAGGAGCGGGTGCGGTCGCCGAAGGAAAAAGAGGCGGTGAAGGTATTGACATCCCGAACCTCACCGGCGTGCACCATTCCTTTACCCTGTGCTTTGCTGAGGTCATCTACATAGTCCAAAATCCGAAATTTCTCTCCCGCGCCTAATACCAGATCTACGCCCGGTATTTCGGCAATTTCCTGGGGTTTAAGCTGAGCATAACAGCCTGTGACCACGACAAAGGCATCGGGATTGCGGCGCAGTGCCTGGCGCACGATTTTTTTGCATTCGCGGTCAGCTTGTTCGGTCACTGAGCAGGTATTGAGGACAAAAATGTCGGCTTCTTCTTCAAATTTCACGGGCAAATATCCATTGCCTTCGAAGAGGCGCGCCAAGGCGGAGGTCTCCGAATAATTGAGTTTACAACCCAATGTGTGAAATGCTACGGTGCGTGGGGTGGCCATAAGGGCCGCAAAGGTACAGAAAATTATACCTTGGTTTACCTGATTTTTTACAGCTTGGCACTTACATCAGCTGTTGCCCAATTGGTATAAATACTTCACGTGCGAGCCAACAGCAGCCCCGAAAGAGGGGTTTTTGTAATAAGGCAAGCCATATTCATACGCTGTTTGTTCCACTATTTTTGCAATTTGCGGATAATGCACATGTGATATGCCGGGAAAAAGGTGGTGCTCTATCTGGTAGTTTAAGCCGCCAATGTACCAACTGAAGAGTTTGGTGGTATTGAAATTGGCGGTTGTCCTCAATTGGTGGATGGCCCAATTGGATTCCATGTTGCCCGTCTCGTCCGGCTGAATGTGGTCGGCTTCTTCCACGGCATGGGCTGTCAAAAACACAACAGTGAGTATTAAGCCCGTCGTGGCCAGCATGATACTAAAGCCCAGGAGCACCCAATACCAGGCATAATCCAACCAAATGATGGGTAACACAAGCATAAAAAAGATAAACAGGGATTTTGAAACGACCTGAATAAGCAGTTCTCGCCAGACATTGGAGCCTACCTGTTTTACCAATCCCTGTTTGTGGTATTGGTAAAGCTGCTTGAAATCTTTGGCCAAAACCCATGAAAAATTAGATAGGCTATACAGGAGAAAGGCATAAATATGTTGGAATCGGTGCAAAAAAATGCGTTTTCCGCTTGGCGAAAGGCGCAGTAGTACCTTGTCGTGAATGTCTTCGTCCATCCCGTAAACGTTGGTGTAGGTATGGTGCAGGATGTTGTGCTGTATTTTCCAGGTAAACGAACTTCCTCCCAACATTTCCATTGTACAGCCAAAAAGGTTGTTAACTATTTTATGTTTGGAATAAGCATTGTGCAAGGCATCGTGCATGACGCTCATGCCTAAGCCCACAGCGCCCAAACCCAGTACCACACTCAGCAAAAGCATGGCCCAGCCCGGCACTATCTGAGCCATAATAATCAGGTAGGTACCGATGTAAAGCGTGAAAAATACGGCAGTCTTAATAAACAACTTGTGATTGCCATATTTTGATATTGCATTTTGGGAGAAATAGTCGCCCACTCGCTTGCGCAAAGTAGGGAAAAAGTCGGCAATGGGTGCGGAGGGGAAACGGATATCCGATGACTTTATAGTAGGCATGTGTTCTGAAAAAAAATGTAATGATAGGGTTGGATTTTTAAAATACCAACCCTTTCTCATAATTTATTCAAAACTTTACATATATAGCCAATCTACTATGTTGTCATACCACCCTCGGTGCCAACAACTTATACAATACGGGGGTTACAATTCTTGACAAAAGTGTAGAAGAGATAAGCCCTCCGATAAGTACATAAGCCAAAGGGGAATAGAGGGGATTTTCTTCCACGGCAATGGGCAAGAGACCACCTATAGCGGTCAGTGAGGTGAGCAATATAGGGACAAAGCGGATTTCTCCTGCTTCCTGTATGGCATCATCCAAACCCCGGCCTTCCGCCCTGAGTTGGTTGGTAAAATCAACCAACAAAATGGAGTTTTTAACCTCTATTCCCATGAGGGCAATCAGGCCAACCACTACGGTAAATGAAAATGGGTAGCCCGTGGCCAATAAGATCAGGACAGCACCAATAATGCCAAGCGGTATTACAGATAGCACTATCAGGGTGCTTTTGAAGGTTTTAAATTCCAAAATGAGTACAGCCAACAAACCAAATATGGTGATCAGCACAATGGTGCCCATGCCGCCAAAAGATTCGTTGGCGCTCTCACGCTCCCCGGCGATCACATATTGGTAGCCCTTTGGCATGTTGATGCCTTTTAATTTTTCCTCCACTGCATTATTGATTTGAGTGGCGAAAAAGCCCGTTTTGACAAAAGCAGAAATGGTGGTATAACGCGATTTATCAAAATGCTCAATATAATTGGGAGATGGTATGAACTCGATTTCCGCCACTTGGTTCAATGGTATAGCCGCGCCCTGTATATTGTTGATATACAGGTTATTAAGTGCTTTAAGACTGGAAAATGTGGTAGATTTTGGCACGCTCACATTGATGTTGTAGGCTTCACCATCCGAGGATGCGGTAAAACTACCCAAATTTAAACCTGCAACAGCGAGCCGCACCATACGGTCAACTTCTGCCATGGGTATGCCATAAAGAGCTGCCTTATCCTTGTTGGTTTTGATTTTCAGGTTGGTTTTGATGGTGGCAATGGGATTGTCAATATACATCGTTCCATCTGTTTCTGACAATATTTGCTCTACCTGCACGGCAAGGGTGCGCAGGCTGTCCAAATTTTCGCCAAAAACACGGATGGCCACAGGTGCTTCAATGGGTGGTCCTTGCTCAAAATTCTTGACATTGATTACAGCGCCCGGCACGTTTTTAAACTTTTCACGCAACTCATCAATCAGGGCCACTTTCACAGGCGGGGGCGTATGATCCTGCAATTGCACAAAAATCTGACCGTAATCCGGTGATTCTGTTTCCCGGATCACGTTGTAATATATGCGTGGATTGCCCCTGCCGATATTGCTGGCATACCAGGTGATGCGTGCAGGGCCGCTTTGCCATTTTGGGGCATCTGTGCTGTCATTATGGTACAGATAACGTTGATCAAATCCTGCCAATTGGTAAGTACTCAGCACAGAATCAATCATTTGCACTGTTTTTTCCGTTTGCTCAAGATTGGTTCCGGCTGCCATCTCAACATCTATATAAAACATGGGTCGCTCAGAGGCCGGAAAAATGGCAAAGCCTGCCTTACCCGCTATGCTTAGCACCCCGATAAAAATGACCACTGAGAACAACATGGTTGTGCGTGGCCACTCCAACGCTTTGTGCAGCAATTTGGCATAGGAGCCGGAAATGAGCCATTTCAGCCCGCGCAGGAAAATATTGCCCCGTGGATCATGGTGCTCCGCCAATACACGGCTGCCCAAAAAAGGCACAATGGTCAGGGAAACAAACAAGGATGCCAGCACTGTAAGTACCACAGCCATGGGCAGGGAGCGTATGAAATCACCTGAAGCCTCTGGTAAAAATACCAATGGCATAAAGGCCAACACCAAAGTAGCCGTGCAGCCCAAAACGGCCAGCCCAATTTGTCTCGTGGCCAATATAGCGGCTTCCCGTCGGCTATGCCCCTCGCGCAGCCAGCGTTCAATGTTCTCCACAACCACAATAGAGTCATCCACCAATATACCCAGGGCGATGATAAGCCCCACGATACTTAATTGGTTGAGCGAATAACCCAAATGGTCCAGCGCAAACAGCCCGATGGCAATGCTCAAGGGAATAGAGATCATCACCACCATGGCAGCCCTCCAGCCCAATGGCAGCAGCGTGAGCAAAACCAACAAGATGGCGATACCAAAATCCTTTGCAAAACGGGTCAGCCTTTTGTTGACAGAGTCATTTTGGTCAAACAGCTTTTTGTAGTCCATGCTCCTGGGCAAGGCGGTACGCCATGCTGCAACGGTGCGGTTTACCTGTTCACCTACAAAAGAGATGTTTTGCTCGTCTTTCATGCGCGCGGTTACCCACACGCAGCGCACACCGTTGATGCGGGCGAGGTGCCGAGGTTCTTCATAAGCCCATTCTACTTCTGCCAAATCCTTGAGGTACAGGATATTGCCGGGTGCGCCATTGATAACGGTATTCCTGATTTCATCTATGTTTTCATAATCGCCGCTGGTTTCTATGTTGAAATAACGCTCACCCATATTTACGGAGCCGCCCGGAATGGATACGTTTTCACTTTGCAAAGCACCAAAAATACGGCTTACGGGTATGCCCTCTGTAGCCATTTTGGGCAAATTAAGGCTGATTCGCACTTCTCGTTTGGGGAAACCCCAGGTATCGGCGCCCTTGATGCCGCTTATTTTTTCCAACTCGTCCTCCAAACGCTCGGCTTCAGCCCTCAGCTCGGCCCAGGAAGCATTTTCACTTACGATAGCACCTTGCAAAATGGCCACATCTGCCGATGAAAACCGTTGTATCTGAATGCGGTAAATGTCGGAAGGAAGTTCGGGGCGCAAGGCATTGACCTCTCGGATCACTTCCTCATATTTTTTGTCGGCATCCTGACCGTGCTGAAATTCTACCGTCAACAACATGAAGCCGTTAGAGGATACGGAGCGCAGTTCCTTCAAATTTTCCAGGGCACCGATGCGCCCTTCCAATTTGTCCGTGATCTTGTTTTCGATTTCGGAAGGACCTGCCCCGGGATACACGACCACGATATTGTAGCCCGGAGGCGCGAATTTCGGGTCCTCTGCACGGGGCATATTGAACAATGCGCCTAAGCCGAGGGCCATGACGGCCAAAAAGATGATAAAGGTAAACTGGCTGTTTTTTACGGAGAATTCAGCGATTTTCATGCTTATTTATCTTATAATTAAGATCATTCAACTAACCACACTACACGGTGCAATGTAATTTCAGGCACAAAACAAAGACAGGGGAGAAAGTAACCAAAATGAAAAGTCATGAAATGCCTTGAATGAAGATTGAATGGTCGAAAAAGAACCTTGGAATTACCCGGGAACAACTATAGGCGGTATTTCCTGTTTTTCAGGGATATAGATTTCCTGGCGATCCGGATTCTTCTTCCGGGTTTCGGCCCATCCCCAAAAAATCAGGACAATGGCTACGATGACAACTGCGATACTACGTGCGGGCTTTCGCATTTTAGTGGGTTTAGGATACAACTACGCGGCTCAGCACCATTTCAGAAAGGTCATAAACAGGTATCTGCTCGTTTTTTTCCTTTGCTTTTAATCCATCTTGCAGCATGGTAATGCAGAAGGGGCAATTGGCGGCCACGGCACCGGGATTGGTCTCCAGCATTTCCTCTGTGCGCTCAATATTGATGCGTTTATTGCCTGCTTCATCTTCTTTCCACATTTGGGCACCTCCCGCACCGCAGCAAAGGCCATTTTTGCGGCTGCGCTTCATTTCTACCAAGTCCACATCAAGGGCTTCCAGCAGGGCGCGGGGTGCTTCATACACATCATTGGCACGACCGAGGTAGCAGGAGTCATGGTAAGTGATGCGTTTGCCCTTGAAATCGCCACCTTCCCGGAGTTTCAATTTTCCCTGTAGTATAAGGTCATTGAGCAATTGGGTGTGGTGCACCACCTCGTACTGGCCACCGAGCGCCGGATATTCGTTTTTGAGGATATTGAAACAATGCGGGCATGCCGTTACGATCTTTTGCACCCCGTACATATTCAGGGTTTCGATGTTCATGGCAGCTGTCATTTGGAACAAAAATTCATTGCCCGCCCGGCGCGCAGGATCGCCCGTGCAGCGCTCTTCATTTCCGAGAATGGCAAATTGCACCCCTGCGTGGTTGAGTATTTCGCACAGTGCACGGGTAACTTTTTGGGCGCGCGCATCAAAACTGCCTGCGCAACCTACCCAGAACAGGATTTCAGGGTTACGGCCTTCGGCGGCCATTTCAGCCATGGTGTAAGCGATCATTGCAATATCAATTTGTTCGGCACAAATGTAGCACGCCTTGTGGGTGTAACTAAGTGATGCGTTTGCCCTTGAAATCGCCACCTTCCCGGAGTTTCAATTTTCCCTGTAGTATAAGGTCATTGAGCAATTGGGTGTGGTGCACCACCTCGTACTGGCCACCGAGCGCCGGATATTCGTTTTTGAGGATATTGAAACAATGCGGGCATGCCGTTACGATCTTTTGCACCCCGTACATATTCAGGGTTTCGATGTTCATGGCAGCTGTCATTTGGAACAAAAATTCATTGCCCGCCCGGCGCGCAGGATCGCCCGTGCAGCGCTCTTCATTTCCGAGAATGGCAAATTGCACCCCTGCGTGGTTGAGTATTTCGCACAGTGCACGGGTAACTTTTTGGGCGCGCGCATCAAAACTGCCTGCGCAACCTACCCAGAACAGGATTTCAGGGTTACGGCCTTCGGCGGCCATTTCAGCCATGGTGTAAGCGATCATTGCAATATCAATTTGTTCGGCACAAATGTAGCACGCCTTGTGGGTGTAACCAAGCCGCTGGCAAGATTCCTAAAAATGTATGCCGCAGATTCATAAAAACGGCAGTTCCAATTGTTGCCCTGGTTCGTACAGCAGTCGTTGCTGCTCCTCTTCACGCCGAAGTTTGGATACACCAATGCCGAGCAGCCTAACCTTTTTTTGTATGGCCTCCGTGTCCTTCAGCAGTTCTGGTACCAAGGTCATCATTTCCGCTGCGGTTGTAATGTCCTGCTCAAGGCTTTTGGATCTCGTAACATGCTTAAAATCAGCATATTTCACTTTCAGGGTAAGGGTTCTCCCGGGATTGTCCGCTTTGCGGATGCGGTATTCCAGATCGTCGGCTATTTTGGCCAATTCCTCCAGCATAGCCTCATGGGTATCCAAATCTGTCGTAAAAGTGTTTTCGACACTGATGGATTTGCGCACCCAGTGGCTGCGCACCGGCCGTTCGTCAATGCCGCGCACAATGTTGTAATAAAAGCGGCCAAATTTGCCAAAGCGGCGGGCCAAATCCATCAGGCTGCATTTTTTGAGGTCGGCACCCGTTTTTATGCCCAACTGATGCAGTTTTTGGGTGGTGGCTTTACCGATACCGTGGAATTTTTCCACGGGCAGTTTTTCCAAAAAACCGGCGGCTTCATGGGGCAAAATGACTGCCTGACCATTGGGCTTGTTGAGATCGGAAGCGGTTTTGGCCAAAAATTTACAGTAGGATATGCCGGCAGAGGCGGTCAGTTGGGTGGCCTCGTAAATACGCCGCCGAATTTCCTGTGCGATCAGCGTTGCAGAGGGTGGGCCAATTTTGGGTTGGGTAACATCCAAGTAAGCCTCATCCAAGGAAAGCGGCTCCACTAAGTCGGTAAATTCAAAAAAAATCTCCCTTATTTGATGTGATACGGCCTTGTATTGCTCAAAATCATGCCTTACGAAGATCAGATCGGGGCACAATTGTTTGGCCTTTGCGCCGGACATGGCTGAGCGGACGCCAAATTTTCGGGCCTCATAACTGGCCGCGGCCACTACCCCTCGTGGCCCTCCGCCACCCACGGCTATAGGCTTGCCGCGCAATTCCGGGTTGTTGCGCTGCTCAACGGACGCAAAAAATGCATCCATGTCAATATGGATAATCTTTTTGGTCAAGGTATTGCATCAACGCGCAGCCGAATGACCCCTTCGGATCGCGGTCCATGCGCAGCGCGAAGATACTTTTATTGTATCAACTTGTTCAAGTGGGATCAAAAGGGCATTAGATTGACAATATGTTTTTTGATAAATTTACTTGGGCTTGATCTCTGTGGTATGCTGTGTGTATGTAAAATTTAACCCTTAAACAAGATGTGTAACATTTATCACGCCAGCACACAGCCCGGGAGCCTGAACTTTGCAGCGTCATTTGACAAGATCAAATATTTTCAATGGATAATCAAGTATTTCATTCTATGCCAGGCATTGGCGAAAAGGTCATCATGCCTCCTGCACCCAAAACCCAGAAGGGATTGGCAGAAAGAAGATCCAGTGACTTAGAGATGATTGATTGGTACCTGGCCAAAAAACCTTTGTCCTTACAGATAATTACCTGATTTTTGCCACACATAAATACTGCTGCAAACAGCAAATCACTTAACTTTGTGTCCTTGTGGCGTTTGCGCAGACTGATAACCCAAAAATATGGACTGGAACGTAGAGATACTCGCTCGCATACAATTCGCTTTTACCATAGCATTTCATTACATCTACCCTCCATTGAGCATTGGCTTGGGGATTATGCTCATCGTAATGGAAGGCGCGTATATCCGTACCGGCAAGCTGATGTACAAACAGATGACCCAGTTTTGGATCAGAATTTTTGCCCTTATTTTTGGCATTGGCGTAGCTACCGGGATTGTGATGGAATTTGAGTTTGGGACCAACTGGGCAACTTATTCCAGGTATGTGGGTGATGTTTTTGGTTCGGCATTGGCCGCAGAGGGCATTTTTGCCTTTGCCCTGGAATCAGGTTTTCTGGGCGTTTTGTTGTTTGGCTGGGATCGGGTTAGCCCGCGTTTCCATTTTTTTTCAACCATTATGGTAGCCTTAGGCTCCATGTTCTCGGCAGTTTGGATCGTTGTAGCCAACTCATGGCAGCAGACACCGGCCGGGTTTGAAATAGAAGGAGAAGGCATACACGCTCGAGCGGTTATCACGGATTTTTGGGCCATGGTATTCAACCCCTCCAGTGTTGACCGCTTGTCCCATACGCTGGTAGGAGCCTTTTTGGCAGGGGCCTTTTTGGTGCTTAGCGTCAATGCCTATTACATTTTAAAAAACAAAAATATTGAAACGGCCAGGGCATCTTTCAAATTTGCCCTTGTGTTCGCCGCCATTTCGTCCATTTTACAGTTGTTCACAGGACACCGGTCAGCGGAAGGTGTTGCGCACAACCAACCCGCCAAACTCGCTGCTTTTGAAGGCCACTATGACTCGTTGGCTGTTGCGGACCTCTATATAATGGGCTGGACCAATCCCAAAACACAAACTACGGACGGCATAAAAATACCCAAGGGCCTGAGTTATTTGTTGCATCAGGATTTCACGACGCCCGTGACGGGCCTTAATGCTTTCCCTGAAAATGAGCGCCCCAGGGCAGTGAACTTTGTTTTTCAGACCTATCACCTGATGGTGGCCATTGGTATGTTTTTGATTGGTTTATCGTGGCTTGGGTTGTTTTTATGGTGGCGCAATAAGTTGTTCAACCAAAAATGGTTAATGCAACTGTTCGCGTGGGCTGTCCTGCTGCCTCAATTGGCCAATCAGCTGGGCTGGTACTCAGCGGAAGTGGGCCGGCAGCCATGGGTTGTGTACGGTTTATTGCGCACTTCGGATGCGCTGTCCAAATCCGTTAGCGAGAACCATCTTTGGTTTTCGCTCATCCTGTTCACTTGGGTTTATTCTTTGCTTTTTGTGCTTTTTATATATCTGCTGAACAAAAAAATCAAGCACGGATATGAAGATCCCAATCAAGAGCAGAAAGAAATATCTACAAAACGGGAACTGCCATTCCTTAACACAAAATAATTGGTAATGATGGAGACCTATTTCGGCTTAGACCTTAATACATGGTGGTTTTTGGTCCTGGGGGCTGTCCTCACGGGCTATGCCGTTCTGGATGGTTTTGATCTGGGCGTGGGCATTATCCACCTTTTCTTTCGTAAAGAGCAAAGCCGCCGCATTGCCCTGAATGCCATTGGCCCGGTGTGGGATGGCAACGAGGTGTGGTTGGTCATAGCAGGAGGGGCCATGTTTGCGGGTTATCCTGTGGTGTACGCCACCGTTTTTTCCGCTTTTTACATCCCTTTTATGCTGCTTCTGACGGGCCTGATCTTTCGGGCAGTGGCCATTGAGTTTCGCTCAAAAGAAGAAATGCTCTGGTGGCGCTGGACCTGGGACCTCATGTTCAGTGCATCAAGTATCCTGATCACCCTGCTGTTGGGCCTTGTTTTGGGCAATATGATACAGGGCCTGGCAATTGACCGTGATTTTGAGTTTAGGGGAAATTGGTTAGACTTTCTGAATCCATACGCTTTTCTGATCGCTCTGACAACGCTGTTTTTGTTTGCCATGCACGGAGCCATGTTTTTATTGCTAAAAACGGAGGATCGGGTATATGCGCGACTGACAGTACTTGCCAAAAACTTGGTGATTGCCTTTGTAGTGGTGTTTAGTATTGCCACGGTGGCTACCCTGATTTATATCCCTCAGATGGCAGAAAAATTCAGACAAAATGCCTATTTGTTCACCGTGCCATTGATTGCAATTTTATCTGTAGCCAATATCCCTCGCCTGATCTCAAAGCGAAAATACATGGCAGCCTTTGTCTTTTCCGGGATCACAGCGGCTATGCTACTCACCCTTTTCTCTATTGGCCTTTTCCCAAATATTGTACTCTCAACCCTCTCAGCAGATTACAATTTGACCATTTACAATGCAGCCTCTTCCCAAAAAACCTTAAAAAACTTAATGACTGTTGCTTTGATTGGAGTGCCCTTGGTTGCATTTTACACGATAAGCGTGTTTTGGATTTTTAAAGGCAAGGTTGTAAAGGATCAATTGATTTATTGATCATTATGCAGTGTCGCACCCCTATCCGCAACCTGCAAGCATACTCCTGCGTACACCTTAAAGACACCATCTCTTCACCAACCCAACCATGTACGCAACATGAAAAGAAAAGAATTTTTACAGGGAATCGGGCTCGCCGGTATCGGGACTGTTTTGCCAGGCGGCACTGCACAGGCCAGCAAACTTTTTATCCCTCCCCCCGATGCCTGCACCCTGATTCCAAGCGAAACCGCCGGCCCTTTCCCCCTTGACCTTACGGCAAACTCCACCTTTTTTCGGCAGGACATTAGGGAGACACAGACTGGCGTAATCCTCAACCTGAAAATGCGCGTTATGGGCTTAAACAACTGCCTTCCAATGGCCAATGTAAGGGTCAATGTCTGGCATTGCACCAAAGATGGTCTGTACAGCGGTTACAGCCAAAACAACAATCAGGGACAGGCCGGGCTCACCTACCTACGCGGTTATCAAATGACGGATGCCAATGGCGAGGTCAATTTCAAGACCATATTTCCGGGCTGGTACACCGGGCGCATTTGCCACATTCACTTCCAGGTATATGTGAGCTCAGTGTATGCTGCGGTATCACAAATGACCTTTCCCTTGGCAGAAAAAAATGCCTTGTACGCCGCCAACCCTACCCTGTACACCAAAGGCGCCGATCCACTCACCTACTCCACCGATAACATCTTTTCAGATGGTTACGCCCTTCAATTGGCTAGCCTGACCAAAAACTCGGATGGCAGTTATGACTCGTTTTTGGAAGTTTCTGTAAATGGGTCAGGTGTGTTGGCCAGCTTGGAGCCGGAAACAGGTGGACAGTTCCGACTGGGGCAAAATTTCCCCAATCCTTATCAAAAAGAAACGCTTATCCCATTTGAGCTGACTCAAAACTCGGATGTTCTGTTGGAAATTTTTGACCTTTCTGCCCAAAAACTAACGGAAATCAAACGCCCCAACATGGCTGCCGGACAACAGCAGATTGAAGTGGATATGGGTGCCTTGGGACTACCTACCAGCAATTACATCTACCAGTTACAGGTTTCAAACCCTGATGGCGTTTTTCGCCAATGCAAGATGATGACTGCTGGCAATTAAGCACCTCATATACAAGGCTTTATCTTTATCTGGCGCATTTGACTTTTGGGCTCAAATGCGCCAGTTTTCCATATTCATATATGCCTGACGTTCAATTTTTTGTAAAAAATAGCAATATCAAAACCCTTCCTTAGATTTGACGACTATGTCATTTGCGGAAAAAACCTGTGAATTAATCTTAAGGCTCACTACCTTTGCCGCACATTTGTACGCTTGAAAAAAACCGTATCCATATTATTGGCAACACTCATCCTGCTGCAGTCGTTCAGCAAGGTCTGGATATTTGTTTCATTCAAACTCAACCAGGATTACATTGCCAAGGTGCTATGCATAAACCGGGAGAAACCCCAAAATTGCTGCAAGGGCAAATGTGTGTTGCAAAAAAAACTTGAAGCCGACGAAGGGAAAGACCACAAGCAAAGTCCACAAAAATCAAAAGAAAAACAAGAATCCACTTATTGCTTTGAGCTACAATCATGGTCTGTTGAAGCACCAATAGAAACCATCATCCTCAAAAGCCTTCCGTTAACCCAGCCCCTTTTTTGCCCATCAGCTCACTTGTTGAGCGTCTTCCATCCACCGGACGTGCCACTAACATAATTTCGTTGGCAGCCCACAAATGGGTCTTACATCAAATGCTATCTGGATGTTCATCATCAAACAGAAGGGATGATGATACCCAAAGCCTAACTTTTATGGCCTTTTTTGATCCATTTTAGGGTTTGATGCAAAGTCGAACCGCTCCATCATACCCATGGGGCACCTGTAGGCATTGCGGCAATTATAGTCAATGCAAAGTGGTTTTAAGGCTACTCGTGTCTGTAAATCTAATCAATCCGGGTAGTCTTCAAAATCACTTACATCCGGGTATGACTTTCGCAGCCTTGTCAATTGTTGACAATTGGCGTGCAACTTTCTTATTCACCATAAAAAAAGATCCATAAAATGGAAAATATAACCGGGCAATATGCCCAAATGATCGCTCTTGCGTTCAGCGCCTTTTTTGTATTGTCAGCCTTAAGTGGCATGGTCAATTTGTATCTGCGCTACCATGATGATCTCCCAATTGAACGGGAGGATATCAAAAAACTTACCCGTAATTCCGCGCTTGCCCTCTTGTGTGCGGCCATTGCAGCCCTGTTTCGCTTCTTGCCATTTTTTATGGCCATTGGTTGGATACTAAGTGGCGTAGTTGTAATTCAGATCTTCAAAATCAATGGTTTACTTAAGGTTCTAAGCCGTCACAAATAAAACAACTATATAAACATGAAGTCAAAATTTGTATTTACGCTCTGCCTGCTCGTTGCCATCACAGCAGGTCTTCAGGGACAGAGCATGCTCTGGTCCAGAAAAAGCAACAGTTCTAACGGGTTGGCAACTTATGGTGTTGCCTTCTCTGCCGATGGCAAAAAACTACTCAGCGGCAGCGAGTGCCACCCTGCCAACATCAGAATGTTTGATGTGGCTACTGGCAATTTAGATTGGGATTACAATGTGGGGCATACGTTTATGTGCATCCAGGGAGTGAAATTTAGTTCCAACGGTTCACTTATCGCATCTGTAGAAGAATTGGGCAATATCCTGATTTTCAATAACACGGGCACAACACCGGTCATTGTTGACACTATTAAAACGGGTTCGGCCTATGCCTTCTCGGCAGATTTTGCCCCGAACAATAATTACCTTGCCATAGGTGCATCCAACAGCAAAATGAACCTGTACAGCCTGCCCGGTGGAACGCTCGTCAAAAGTGTAACAGCCCATACGGGTTATGTTATAACTGTTGCTTACTCAGCTGACGGCAGTCTTTTGGCCAGTGGTGGCTCTGACAATAAAGCTAAAATATGGACTGCTGATGGCACCCTTAAATTTACCCTAACAGGGCACAGTGATGATGTTAGCTCCGTAAAATTTTCGCCCGACAATGCCTTTTTGATCACGGGAGGATATGATGGAAAGATTAGAATATGGAAAACGGCTGACGGTTCACTTGTTAGAACCATCAATGCGCATAGTACCCAAATTAAGCAGCTGGATATTTCGCCCAATGGCACCATGATTGTGTCCGCTTCGAGCGACCAGAGCTGTAAAATATGGAATTTTAACACAGGTAGCCTCATCTCCACTTTTGGCAATGGCAATAGCGGCATCGTTTGGACTGTTGCATGGTCGCCAGAAGGCAATAAAATTGTCACTGGCAATAGTTCTGGTGATGTCATTTTGTGGGATGCATCAGGGATTTCCGGCGTGAGAGAACAGTTTGATCCATTTGGAGGGGCGGAACTTTTCCCGAATCCTGCTACTGATTTAGTTCAACTGAAATGCCCTGCTGAGCTGTCAATTTCCTCTCTCGCAATCTGTGATGCCACAGGCAGAACAGTTCGTCGCCTTGAGCCTGCCGAGCGCCAATTTTCAGTACTTGGGCTGCCGGAGGGTGTGCTATTCCTGAAAATGACCACGGTAAACGGTGAGGCTGCTTTGCTCCGCTTTTTGGTAGTAAACCATTAGTGCGCCAGAAAGGATCGTCCTGAACAAATGTGCTAAAGAGAATATCACAAATCATTGATTTTCATACTGTTAAATTTGTTATATAATGAAAAAATTACCTTTACTGACTGTCATGCTGATCCTTGCAGCTTGTACTTTTGCCCAACATGCTGATGAATTGGAAAGCATTATTGAAGGCGAAAAATCCGCCTGGCTACGCCAAAATGCCTCGGTCCAACGCGGCATGCTCAACTCTGCCAACAACCGTTCGGACATCCACTACACCCGATTTCATTTTTGGGTTGATCCGGCCGTGCGTTATATACGTGGTGACATAATGACTGCTTTTGAGCCAACGGAAACGGTCAATAGCCTTGATTTTGATTTTTCATCAGCACTGACCATGGATAGCATCCTTTGGCATGGTCAAAAATTGGCTTTCGTGCGGAATGAAGATATCCTGACCGTAAAGTTCCCGCAGGCACTGCCCGCGCTTTTGTCTGATTCAGTCCGCTTTTTTTACCAAGGCATCCCTACTTCAACCGGATTTGGTTCTTTCGAGACTACCACACATGAAAATGTACCCGTGATGTGGACGCTTTCAGAGCCTTATGGTGCTATGGAATGGATGCCGTGCAAGCAAGCCTTAAATGACAAAATTGATTCTGTGGATATTTTCATCACACATCCGGCAGGCTATCGCGCGGCGAGCAACGGCCTCTTGCAATCCGAAAAAAATGAAAATAACCAGCTCACTGCACACTGGAAACACCGTTTGCCGATAGCCACCTATTTGGTAGCCATTGCGGTGACTAACTACAAAGTGTTTACCGGTGAAGTAAAACATGCTGAAGGGACTACCCCCATTGTCAATTATGTATATCCCGAATCAGAGGGCAATGCACAAGCCAGCATGGCCTACCTCAGTACCCAGATGAACCTGTACAATGATCTTTTTGGCCTTTATCCTTTTCAAAAAGAAAAATATGGGCATGCCCAGTTTGGCTGGGGCGGCGGCATGGAACACCAAACCATGTCATTTATGGGAAGCTTTGGCTTTGAACTGGTAGCCCATGAAATGGCCCACCAGTGGTTTGGGGACAAAGTAACCTGCGGCTCATGGGAGGACATCTGGCTCAACGAGGGTTTTGCCACCTACCTCAGTGGCCTTTGTTATGAAAACCTGCAGCCGCAGTATTGGTATCAATTTAAACAACAGCGGGTCAACAGCATTACGAGTCAGGATGGTGGTTCCCTGCGCGTGGATGATACCACGAGCGTGGGCCGCATTTTTAGCGGCAGGCTTACCTATTCCAAAGGGGCAATGGTGCTCAACATGCTCCGCTGGATCTGCGGTGATGCCGCCTTTTTTAAAGGCATCCGCAATTACCTCACAGATCCTGATCTGGCTCATGGCTATGCCCGGACACCTGACCTGCAAAGGCATTTGGAAGCCGCCTCTGGCAAAAACCTGCAAGGCTTTTTTGATGATTGGTACAGTGGCCAGGGCTATCCATCATACCAGATTGATTGGTCTCAAAACACCTCCAACACCCTGAATTTCAAGGTAAAACAAACGCAATCACATATTTCGGTTCCGTATTTTGAATTACCCTTGCCGCTGCGGCTTAAAGGCGCACAAGGCCAGGTGAAAGACATCGTGTTGCAGCACACGACCAATGGGCAAAATTTTCAGGAGCAGGTCAATTTTGTTGTAACTTCTGTTGAATTTGATCCTGACCTGTGGCTGATTACCAAAAACAACAAGGTGCAAAAAGTAAGTGTTGGCGTACCCGGGCTTGCAAAACTTGGTTTCGCTTTAAAGATCCAGCCCAACCCTGTCACTGACGGTGTCGCTCGCGTGGTAGCCCTCGCGCCAGCTGCCGTAGCCATGCAGTTTTCCATTGAAAACATGGAGGGAAAAATAGTGGTACAACAGACACGAAACCTTAACCCCGGAGAGAACTACCTGACATTTGACTTAACGGAGCTGGCCCATGGCGCTTATGTATTAAGGCTGAAAAATGCCCAGGGAGAAATGACCGAAACCCTGATGATCCAACACTAAAGTATAATAATTTTTACCATCATTTAAATATCTACAACAATGAAAAAACTCATGTTGGGCTTATTTGCCCTCATCGCACTGACGGTAAGTAGCACTATCGCTACTGCACAAACAACTGCAGTCAAAAAGGCACCCTGGAAGGAAATGCACGACTTCCATGAGGTCATGAGCGTCACTTTTCACTCGGCTGAGGAAAAAAACTTCGCTCCCTTGAAAGAGAAGTCAGGTTTATTGGTAGAACGGGCCAAGGCCTGGCAAAAATCAGCCGTCCCGGCTGGCTACAAACCAGAGGTAAGCGCCGAAATACTAAAGCGCCTGGTTAAACAAAGCAAAGCAGTAAACAAAATGGTCAAGAAGGGCAAATCAGATGAAATGCTCTTTACTGAAATCAATAAAGCGCATGATATTTTCCATGAAATCATGGAGAAATGCCGAGAGTAATCAATCATCACAATGATCTGACAGTCCATTAATTGATTACTTGTTTCAAAAGTAAAAACACCAAACGACGGGAGGGCTTTGGCTCTCCCGTTCTGATCCAAATCACAAAAAGATGAATCTAAAAATATTTATCTCAATCGGTTTTTGCCTGCTCAGCTTATTTTTTGCCTGCAAACAAAAAGCCACGGAGCCACAGTCAACAAGCGGCTTTGCCAATGATACGGACTATATCTGCAACATGAAAGTGCAGGCAAATTTTACGGACACCTGCCATTATCAAGGCAAGGTGTATGCTTTCTGTTCTTCATCTTGCAAGGATGAGTTCAAGGCGAATCCTGTGTCATTTTTGAACAAGGAAGCCAAGCAATAAATACACTTTTTCACTTTTTTCACTTTTTCATTTTCATTCGTATGATCGTTAGAATTCTATTTTTTTTATCCCTACATTTTTTTTTAATTCATTCATCTGATGCCCAGAATATCCTTGGCACAGTAAAAAACAGCTCTGGTGAGGGTATTGCTTTTGCTACAATCAGTGTACTGAACACCAGCCTCAGCACGGTGGCCGACCGTGAGGGGCGATTCAGCCTGAATCTTGCTGATGGCGATTACCAGCTGGCAATCAATGCCGTTGGTTATGCTGCCAAGGTACAGGCCTATCAGCTTGCCGGCCAGGCGACCGCGCTAAATATCGTACTTGAAAACGGCACCACTGCGCTCGGAGAAGTAGTAGTAAGTGCCAACAAACGGGAGGAAGATATTTTGCAGGTAGCAAGCTCCATCACTTCACTTCCTGCCCAAAAAGTGGAGCAGACACGCACCGTTGGACTGAGCAACCTCACAGGCCTGGTACCTAATTACCTTTACTCGGAACTGGGCGTAGGCTTCCAGCAAGTACAGTCCATCCGCGGTGTTCAGGTGTTTAGTGAAAACCCTGCGGTAGCAACCTACATTGATGATGTGAACAATCTCGATATACTTGCCAATGGCATGATGTTTACCGATATTGAGCGCATAGAGGTGCTTCGCGGGCCACAAGGCACTCTTTTTGGGCGCAATGCCATGGGGGGCGTGGTGAATATCATTACCAAAAAGCCAAGCAACCGCACAGAAGGCTTTGTTGAAGCAGGGGTTGGCAACCTCGCCTTGCAACGCCATGCGGCTGGCTTCAAAACACCTCTAATAAAGGACAAAGTTTTTTTGGGTATCAACGGCTTGTTCCAAAGCCGTGAAGGGTATTGGAAAAATGACACAACCGGTACAGGATCAAGGGATGCTTCCCTGCAAGGGCAAACCGTTGGTGGAGAAAAAAACCTCTACGGGAATATATTTTTGAAATGGTTGCCTTCGGCAAAATTCAGCGCAACCCTTAACTTTAAAGGGCAACGCGACTGGTCGGACGAGTCGGGCTTTTTTGTATCTCAGCGCACATCGGCTGCCATAAAAACGCCTGAAAAAATCAATCTGGCGCGCATTGGTGAGCATGAACGCCGTATCCTGAACAGCACCCTAACGCTAAAATATTTCGGCAGTGGCTTCACGTTAACCTCTATTTCTGCAGTACAGCGTATCGGGATTTCATTCAAAGACATTGACTTCCCGGGATTTTACTCCTCTTTTTACGACAAGGAATTGGGCGAGGCTTTGCCGCCACAGCGCGTGTTAACCCAGGAATTGCGCCTCAATGGCTCGGCAATGTCCAACAAATTGCAATATACCGTAGGGGCATTCGGATTCGGACAAAAAGGGTTTGAGCCTTCAACCAATCTGGCTTATGAAATATCTGCTTTTGAAGCGTCGGGGTTTCAGTTACCTGTGGGCACACCAATGATTTACCGCAACCGCAGTAATAATTATGGCTTTGCGGGATTTGGTGAATTGACCTACGCTGTTTTGCCCAAACTGAAAGCGACCGCCGGGTTGCGCTATGATTATGAACGCCCACAAGCCACATTCAACGGCTATGCCGATGCATTT
This sequence comes from uncultured Saprospiraceae bacterium, assembly GCA_964539805.1. Classification (GTDB taxonomy): domain Bacteria; phylum Bacteroidota; class Bacteroidia; order Chitinophagales; family Saprospiraceae; genus M3007. The sequence continues at coordinate 33,089 of CAZIKN010000043.1, forward strand.
TTGATTGATGGCAAGATCACCAACCTCAGGAATGATACAACTGTCAACGGCAACTATTCCGCACTTTCACCCAAGGTATCGCTGGCCTACGGGCTGAACAGCAATGCAAACCTGTACGCCACCTTTACACGCGGATTCCGTGCCGGTGGGGTCAATGCCAGCCGCTTGCCTGCGGGAGTTCGTCAAAAGTTCGATCCGGAATATTCCAACAATTTTGAACTGGGCTATAAAGCTCAAATCTGGGACAAACGCTTGAGGATTGGCCTGTCAGCATTTTTGATTCAGTGGCAGGATCTTCAGTTCTTCAACCTCGTTGCACCCGGTACGTTTGCCCGTGACAATGTTGGCGATGCGCAATCATCAGGGGTTGAACTGGAATTATCAGCCATTCCGGTGCGCAACCTGCAAGTGGATGCCAGCATAGGGGTCAACCAAACCGAGTATGATGATTTTGAACTGAAGCGCGTTAGCTTTGCCACCTCTCCTCCCAAAGTGTTCAGCATCCCGATAGGCGGCAACAGGCTCTCCAATGCACCTGCCCACACCCTGTTTCTGGGTGCACAGTACAGCGCCAAAATCACGGGCAAGGCAAGCCTTACCCTGCGCGGCGAACTGCGCAACATCGGCAAGTTTTACACTGACATTCAAAACGCTATCGAGCAGCCTTCCTATACCCTGCTCAATACAAACGTTATGCTGGATTTTGCAAAATTCAGTCTCTCCTTCTGGGGGCAAAATCTTGGCGACACGGCCTATTTTGCATTTGGAAATCCGGACAGCAGTTTTGGAACCAATGTTCGCACCGCAGCACCACGCACATTTGGCGCAACAGCAAAACTTCAGTTTTAGAGAGCATGTCTAAACTTGGATACATGCGCCAAGCCATTACCGCTGGCGCATGTACCTTTTTTATACCAGAATTTAAGTGATTTGGAAGATTAACAGGATTAATTTACCTGATTTTTAAAGATTTACAGACGCAAGTCAACACAAAAACACTTTGCATTGACTAAAATTATTTAATTTTATGAAAAAATACCTATACACTCTTGCCGCGCTTTTTTTATTCGCTTGCAACAAGGTGCAAACAAGCCGCAACAGTGGAGAAAAGGAGGGTGCCGGCCATGAGGATTCCCTTAAAATTGCTCAAGAAATGGAACATTTTTCCCCTGAACATCACGTAAGTTCAATGGAAACCATTTTTGGCAAACCGAAGTTTGACATCAGAACCATCGGGATCTTAGTTTATGATGGCGTGAATGAACTGGATGTTATGGGCCCGCGCTATGTTCTGGGCCAGGCCATGGGTGTAAAAACCCAGCTCATCGGTCTGAAATCAGGAAACATCCGAACCGTAATGGGGGTGGACATCATGCCAAACACCATTATGGATTCCGTCAACCAATTGGATATTTTGATTATTCCCGGTGGCTTTAAGGGCACTGTAGAAGCAGCTTATGATACGCACCTGCATGATTGGATCCGAAAAATTGATCAAACAACAAAATTTACAGCTGCTGTATGTACCGGTGGCTGGATCTTGGGCGCAACCGGGCTTTTAAAAGGCAAACGCGCCTCTACCAACTGGTACCGCGAAGAAGAGTTCCTGAAAAAATACGGTGCCATACCCGCTAACGAACGCTATACGCAAGACGGAAAATACTGGACTTCAGCAGGCGTAACGGCTGGCATGGATATGTCCCTGGCTATTATGAAAGAGATTTATGGCGAACGCTACGCCGAGGCCATTATGCTGGACATGGAATATGACCCAGCCCCGCCTATCGCTGGCGGAAGTCCCGAAAAAACAAGCCAGATGGTCAATCAAATGATGAAAGCCATGTATGACGGTGGTATCAATCCCTTGATTGACAGTTTGGAAAAGGTAAAAAAATCTACCGTTAAATAAAATAGCCCTCCACCATTAAACATTCAATACCTGTAAATTATGAAATATAAATTACTCCTTTTTATCATCATTTTGGCTGGACTGGGCTTCTGGTTTTTTCGCCCCTCCCCAAATATATCCCATCTGCCTGATGCCTCCAATTTCCAAAAGTACACGGCTGAGGATTCCTTGATTCATAAACAACTGCCTGACACCCTTACTGCTGAAAACCATAGTGGTGTGATGGATATGATTTTGGGCAAACCTAAACGCGTAATCAAAACCATTGGCATCCTGGTTTATGACGGTGTGAACGACCTCGATTTTATGGGCCCTCGTTATGTGTTGGGGCAAAGTGGTGCCAAAGTCAAACTTATCGCAATCCGCCCCGGCAACTTTAAAACTGTTATGGGCGTAGAGATTGTGCCAAACACCATCATTGATTCCGTAAAACAACTTGACATTCTGGTTATACCCGGCGGTTTTAAAGGCACCATAGAGGCCGCCTATGACCAAAAACTACACAATTGGATCCGCATGATTGATCAAAATTCCAGCTACACGGCTTCCGTGTGCACCGGTGGCTGGATCCTGGGTGCCACAGGACTTTTAAAGGGCAAACGCGCTTCCACCAATTGGTATAAAGAAGAAGAATTTTTAAAAAAATACGGTGCCATACCTGCTAATGAACGCTATACACAGGATGGGAAATACTGGACATCGGCTGGTGTTACGGCAGGCATGGATATGTCGCTTGCCATATTAAAGGATAACTGGGGCGAAAAATATGCCCAGGGTGTTATGCTTGACATGGAGTATGATCCCGCTCCGCCCATAGTTGGCGGCAGCCCCGAAAAAACGGGCTGGATGGTAGAATGGATGATGAAAGCCATGTATGATGCAGGGGTTGATCCTTTGATTGACAGCTTGGAAAAGGTAAGTAACACAACAAAGCAGTAAAACCTGCCACAGCTCTTTTGTTCATCCCGACAGCATACCTATTGGCTTGTTAGGCAATTCCGCACTACTTTTGCCGTTGCGAGTAGCCTAATATATAATAATGTTGAACAAGTTCATGCTCATTTTCGCCCTCCTCTTTCCGTACAAGACGATGGCCCAGCACTTCCAATTAGAGGGCAATATCAAGGATGAACGTCAGGATCCTGTCGTGGGAGCAACAGTTATTGTCCTTTCCTCAAAAGACAGCACCCACGCCGCTGTCGGACGCACGGACAGTCTGGGCAATTTTCGCCTCGGCGGCCTATCCGTTGGACAATATTGGTTCATCTGCTCCTACTTAGGCTATGATCCTATACAATTGGACGTAGAACTTGCCGGTGAGCCGCGCACCATGATTTTAGGTGAGATACCAATGAAAAGCAACGCCGTTATGCTTTCCACGGTACAAATTGTGGAAAAAGCCACCCCGATCATTGTGCGCAATGACACCATGTACTACCATGCCGCATCCTTTCAAACCCGCCCGAATGCCGCAGTATTAGAATTGCTGAAAAAACTGCCCGGCATACAGGTGCGGGCCGACGGCACCATCATGGCGCAAGGCAAAGAGGTGCAGAACATCCTGGTGGATGGCAAAACCTTTTTTAATGATGACAAACTGCCCACTCGCGTATTGGAAGCAGAAGCCATTGAAACTGTTGAAGTCTATGATGAGGCCTCTAAAATGTCGGATTTTACAGGGGTTTCCGATGGAAAAGAAGAGCGTACCATCAATTTGATCCTTAAGGAAGACCGGAAAAAAGGCTGGTTCGGTGAAGCGAGGGCAGAAGGTGGCGGTTCCGGGCAAAATGACCTGCGCTACAATCCCAACCTAAACCTGAACCGCTTCTCGCCTGATTTTCGGGCAGGATTAAATGGCACACTGAGCAATACCGGCAATATCGGTGGCGGTTTTCAGCGGTCGCAAAACCTGAGTGGCTCATTGTCCCAAAACCTGTCCCCCAAGCTTGAATCAAGCCAGAATGCTGATCTTTTAAACAACCGACAACAGGCCAAACGCACGATCCGACAGCAGGTTTTCCTGCCCGATGGCGTGCAGAACAGTTTTGAAGACAACCAAAGCAGCAGCCAAAACCAAAGTGTTTCAGGATACAGTTCCCTATCCCTGCAACAAGATTCGATACACATGTTCGGTATGGGCATCAATATCAACCATAATCGCTCGGAAAACACGGATGAAAACCGCAACAGAACATTCAGCGGCTCAAGCAGGCAAATATTGGGGGCCGAACAAAACCATCGGAACAGCCTGACAGACAGGGCTGCCGGAAGCCAACTGATGTGGGGGAAAAGGCTGAAAAAGCGCGGGCGAGTCTTTTTGCTGCATGGCAACCTGTTTTTTTCGGACAATGATGTCAATAGCGATATTTTTTCGGCCAATACTTTTTTTGATGAAAATGGGCTGGCCAAACGAAACGACACCATTCGTCAGGCCACGCGCCAAACAGGGCGCACCAACCAGCAGGGCATCAATTTTTCATTCACCGAACCCATTTTCAAAGACCGCCTTTTGCAAGTAGAGTATGGTTTTTCACGTTTGGCTGACCGCAGCGAACTCCTTACTTTTGATAAAAAACAACAGCAGGAAATCCGTAATGACTCGCTTAGCAACAAGGTGCGAAACCAAACCTTAGACCACCAAATTCGATCAACTGTGCAATACAATTGGAAAAAATGGCAATTTAACCCGGGTGTTGTCTTTCAGCGGAGTATCCTGCAAACCCGTAGAAACGGTTTAAACGACTCGGTTTCCAAGCTGAACATCACCCGAATATTGCCCAACCTGCGCGCCGAACGCTCCTTAGGCACCACTGGCTCTACGGGATTTTCCTATGAGGCCAATCAGAACTCGCCCGACATCCGGCAACTCCAAGCCATTCCTGACCGCTCGGATCCCCTAAATGTCCGTGTAGGCAACCCCGGTTTGCGCCCTGAATTCCGGCACCAGTTCAGCGCGCGAGCCAATTATTTTTTGCCCAAAAAACAGGTTAATCTTTTTGGCTCCACGGATATATCCATCGTCACAAACAAAATAATAGAGACCATTACTTTGGATTCTAACCTTGTGCGCTATTTCCAGCCGCAAAACGGACGCAATGAGTGGATACAAAACCTGAGCGGCTCCGTTTCTTTTCCTGTCAAAAAATGGCCCCTAACGGTCACCCTCTCTGGCTCGCTACAGTTTGGCGAAAGCCAAGCCATTGTCAATGAAGTAGATAACAAACAAAAAACGCGCATTTTTAACCAGACTACTTCACTTGATTTTTCTCCCAAGGACTGGTGCTCGGTCACCATGAGCCTGCACTTTGGCCGAAACCTGCTTGATTACTCCGTTTCCCGCGAACTAAACCAGCGCTTTTTTGATCAAAATTTCTCCGCAGGAGGATACCTGTTGCTACCCGGCAATTGGAATATCAATTCCGACTTCAATTTGGCTGTGAGCAAGGGGCGGGCCGAAGGTTTTAACCAAAAAATACCCATCTGGAATGGCAGCATCTCCAAGCAGTTGTTATCAGGTGATCGCTTGGAGATATCACTTCAGGCTTTTGATTTGTTGAACCGGAATGTACAGATTCAGCGCAGCACCCAACTCAATTTTGTGCGAGACGAACAGGCCAATATCTTGAGCCGCTATTTTATGCTGGGCATGGTGTATCGCTTGATGGCGAGGTGATTTTTCAACAATCGTACACCCAATAATGAAACCTGTGTATAAAAAGACTTTCTTTGCATTCAAATAAAACATCCTTTATTGTTATGAAAAGAATACTTACATACTTGCCTTTTTTGTTGCCTTTGCTGATCATCCTTGCAACCTTGAATACAGCCATTATTTGGAAACCTACGGACCATGGGCCTGGAACCTTGGAATCATCCTCGCCCCGGTGATCGCCTTAGTAGCGCAATATAAGTTCGCCCGCGAAAGACAATACCAAATGGTATCGGTACTGACCATGATAGCCATTTTGAATACCAGTATCATACTTGGCTCCAGATTAGGTGCGTGGACTGCAGGGGATTGGATTAAGGTATTGAGCGGGGCCGGACTACCTGATATGCCAGGGAAAACGGTTGTTGGAGGTATGCTGTTGATGATAGTGGTGTTTATGGCACTACGGCGCTGGTGGAAAATCCCTTTAAGCATGGCGGATGTGCTGGTGTTGGGCTTGCCCTTGGCAGCAGTATCCGGGCGAATAGGCTGCCTGATGGCTGGTTGTTGCTACGGCATTCCTACCAATGCTGACTGGGGGATTGCCTATGGCCCCGGAACACCTGCATACCTGCATCAGGTGGCGACAGGCAATCTGTTGGAAGGGGCAAATGCAAGTGCTTTTCTATTTCCGACGCAGCTGTTGTTGATCGGGAATAACTTGCTCTTATTCATGGTTTTATGGGTATTAAGATCAAAAATAATCCGCCCGGGAGCGCTTGCTCTTTTAGGTTTGGGCTTAGTGGCCTTGCAGCGGTTTGGCATAGAGTTCTTTCGAGATGCCGTTACCAACCAGGGTATGTTTGGCATATTTGCAGGTGGACTAAAAATCACTCAATGGCTATCATTGCTCCTCGCTCTGGGAAGTTTTACAGGATTTTGGCTGATCCATTTTAATCAAAACAAACAACTTCAGGAGCACAACCCCGGTAGCAGGCATATCCGTTCATCGCAATTGGCTTACGCGCTCGGCGGCATCACGGTGGGCAGTTTCTTGATCCATAATGTAATGACCATAGCGGAAACCTTGTTTATTTTGGCCTCTTGTGCCCCAGCCATCATATTATTAAGTCGAATCCTGTGGCGTGAATATATTTTAGGGAAATCCGTTCTGGTGCAGGCTTCCATGCTCTCCGCAACTACTATTCTTTTGATAACCAATCCATTGGATTCAATACCGAAAAACACTCAAGCCAAGGAATGGAAGAGATGGATTGATGTAGGAGCTGGTGGCATTTTTGGCAAATACAAAGAAGAAAAAGCGGTGGAGCGTGATTGCAATGGAAACGTAGTGCGTAAAGAGATTGATGAAATATCCGCAAAGTACGGAGGTGGCGAAATTAATGCGAATTTTCAAAATGGTTCTGATAAATTTCAGATCGGTATAAGGGGTGCCTTTGGCCAGAACAGTACCCTTGAAAACAGTGATCCGAATGATAACAATCACTATACTTCCCTTGGTGTCAGGGGCGAATATAGTGGTAACATAGTTGGTTTAGCCATTGGGGTGTTTAACCAACAGAAAACATATCCCGCCAAAGTTGGGCAAAATTCAAACGCTAAACTCTTAGGCTTGGGTTCTTTGAGGCTGGGTCGCCTAAGTAGCTTGTTTATTGACTTGAGGGTCTATGACGAGCCTATATTAGCCATGTCCTATCAACCTATATCCTCTGGTGGCATCAACTGGGGCTTCGGGGATCCAAGCGGGAATGCCCGTATCAGGTTGGGGGTAGCAACTGCAGGGAGCGAAGCAGCCATTATGTTTGCTGGGAGCATTCCGTTTACCAAGCAGCTCAGCGGAAGTCTTGCTGCCTATTTCGGGAATGCCAACCTGTTTAGTTTTGGGTTGCGGTACCAGTTTAAGGAACGCTAATAGGCCTGTATGGGCCGATGATTGGCTCACACAGATCAAACAAACAGCAGAAGCAAAAAACAACTGATCATGTTTATTTTTTTAGATGTTCTAAGAGGGCGCAATGAGGTGCTGTTTTGGTTCGGAAGCCTCAATTTGCTGTTGGCGATTATCTTTTTCGCCCTCACTTTTATCTCCGAAACACAGGTCATGGGCGTAAATGCCTGGTTCAAGCCGTTCAAATTTGCACTTTCCACGGCTGCTTTTTCGTGGGCAATGGCCTGGTATATGCATTATTTAAACCAGACCACCACGACACAGGTTTTCAATTGGGTCATCATCGTCACGCTTGGTTTTGAGGTGTTTTACATCGCCCTGCAAGCATGGCGAGGGCAATTGTCGCACTATAATGTGAGTAGCCCGATGTATGCTGCTCTGTATTCCTTGATGGCTATGGCGGCAAGCGTGGCGACCTTGGCAGCGGCCTATATCGCTTTGCAGTTTTTTACCAAAGACTTCCCCGAACTGCCCGATTATTATGTTTGGGCGATTCGCTTGGGGCTCGTCCTGTTTGTTGTTTTTTCTTTCGAGGGTTTTGTCATGGGGAGCCGAATGACGCATACCATTGGCGGCCCCGATGGCGGAGCGGGGCTGCCCGTACTGAATTGGAGTTACCAATATGGCGACCCCCGCATTGCGCATTTTATTGGAATGCACGCCTTGCAGATCTTGCCCATTTTGGCTTATTATGTGTTAAAAGACGTGAAATTGACTTTCATCGGGGCCATTCTATATGCTTTTTTGGCCGTATTTACACTGGTACAGGCATTGCAGGGTAAACCCTTTTTTAAATCTTAACCCGGATTTAAGTGATTTTGAAGATTCGTCGGATTGATTTACTTGATTTTTAAAGATTTAGACGAGCCTGCCTTTCAAAACGACTCTGTTTTGAAGATAAAAATACTATGTTCATATTGCCAGATCAGTTATATAGTTAACGCAAAGTGTTTTTGAATCACTCGCATCTGTAAATCTTTAAAAATCAGGTAAATCAATCCTGTAAATCTTCAAAATCACTCAAATCCTGGTATAAAAATGTACAGCAAAACTATACAGAAATAACATAACTACCGACCATTTCAATACCTTTGCGCCGTTTTTGACGAATATTTCCGTTAAAAATCAGCACCCCTAATACAAATTCCTCTAAATCAACTTATTCAGGAGATGAATTACCGCAACAATATATTGGAAACCATCGGTAATACCCCTTTGGTCAAACTCAACCGCGTAGCAGCAGACATACCCGCATTGGTCTTGGCCAAGGTGGAAACCTTCAATCCCGGCCACTCCATCAAGGATCGCATGGCCAAAAAAATGATTGACGATGCCGAAGCACGCGGCGACCTCAAACCCGGCGGCACCATCATTGAATGCACTTCGGGCAATACGGGCATGGGCCTTGCCTTAGTGGGCTGTGTGCGCGGTTATCGCTGTATTTTTACCACAACGGACAAACAAAGCAAGGAAAAAGTTGATCTGCTGAGGGCTATGGGCGCTGAAGTGATCGTTTGCCCTACCAATGTGGAACCGGAAGACCCCCGCTCTTACTACTCCGTGGCGCGCCGGCTAAGCACT
>CAZIKN010000044.1:0-40793 GCA_964539805.1 uncultured Saprospiraceae bacterium
ATTTTGACCTCAACGAGGTCCGCCAACTGCTCAGCAGCGCAGCTGGTTGTGTGCTAAAATTTAACTTCACGAAAATGAAAGTAGCCGTAGTGGGTGCTACCGGTCTGGTGGGCACCAAAATGTTACAGGTATTGGAAGAACGCAACTTCCCTGTGACCAAGTTGTTCCCCGTTGCTTCCGAGCGCTCGGTTGGGCAAAGCATAAAATTCAAAGGCAAGCGCTATAAAATCATCAGCATGACGGATGCCATCGGCAAAAAGCCCGATGTGGCCATTTTCTCCGCCGGGGGCACGGTGTCCAAGGAATGGGCACCCCGATTTGCGGAAGTAGGCACGGTGGTCATTGACAACTCCTCTGCCTGGCGCATGGATCCGGACAAAAAATTGGTGGTGCCTGAGGTAAACGCCTCGGTATTGACCAAAAAAGATAAAATCATTGCCAACCCCAACTGCTCTACCATCCAAATGGTGGTGGCGCTCAAGCCTTTACACGACAAATACAAGATCAGGCGTATAGTGGTCAGCACTTACCAAAGCGTGACTGGCACGGGCAAAAAAGCCGTGGACCAGCTTATGGCCGAGCGCAAGGGCAAGACGGTGGATCGCGCCTATCCTTACCAGATTGACCTGAATTTGTTGCCCCATATTGATGTTTTTACGGAAAACGGATACACCAAGGAAGAAATGAAAATGGTGAACGAAACCCGTAAAATCATGGGCGATGACAGCCTGCGCATAACTTCTACCACCGTGCGGGTGCCCGTTATCGGCGGCCATTCGGAGTCGGTAAATGTTGAGTTTGAGCGCGATTTTGACCTCAACGAGGTCCGCCAACTGCTCAGCAGCGCAGCTGGTTGTGTGCTGGTGGATGACCCCGCCACACTGCAATATCCCATGCCCCTGCACGCGCATGACAAGGACGAGGTTTTTGTAGGTCGCCTGCGCCGAGATGAAAGCCAGGCCAACACCTTAAATATGTGGGTCGTATCAGACAATTTGCGCAAGGGAGCAGCCACAAATGCCATTCAAATAGCAGAATATCTGCTCGCGCAAGGAATTTTAAAATTAAAAGTGAAAAAAACAGTGGAAAACGCCTAATTTTGCGCGCTTTTAAAATGACGGATGAGCATTTAGGTCTCCAAGTCTATTTTAACATACGCACCAAAACACATACTCAAGCAGCGGAAGCGAAGCGGCCAACGCCTGACGGACGCGCCCAAGTCATTCGCCGCCCTGCCGAAAGTATCGCACGAAGTAATTTTGATCTGTCACCGTCCGTCAATTTAACTGAAACACATGAGGCATAAAGTCGTTATTTGGGGTACGAACGCCGAGAATGAGAAGGTTTTGATCGCCCTTGAACTGCAAGCAGAAGCAAACAAAGTATTGCTTCACACCTTTCCGGAGTCTGTTGCCAACGAGGAATTCGTCAACAAAATGATGAAAGACTGGCGTACAGGGAAAGAAGTTGAATTCCCCGAGGGGCACAGCACCCTCGAACGCGAACTGAGCGTAACAGAAAGTCTGCTGCCGGAAAACCTGAAAGTGGACCGGGCCGATGTCATACAGCAGGCTCAAACAGAGTGGCACTTTGCCGTGCTGTCCGCAAAATTAAATCAGGCCTACCAACAGGAATTAGCCGAATTCAAAGAAAAAGTAGCCGCCCTGAGCGCCTATGACTTCAATGTATTTCAGAGCCTGAAAGGTTTTTGGGACAAAGTACAGGAACAAAGCCGCTCGCGCAACCTTTTCCGCGAGCACGCCGATGGCCTGCGTGATGGCATTAATGCCCTTTTTGAAGACCTAAAACTAATCCGCAACCGCGTGCAGGGCGAACTTCACGAAGCTTCGCAGAAAATATACGACGAGTTCAACAGTGCTGTTGATGCCGTAGAGGCCAAATTGGAAAACAGCAATACCCGTGTGGCCAGTTTGTTTGACGAACTCAAGCAACTGCAACAAAAATACCGCGACGCCAAATTTACCAACGAGCACCGCAACAAGTTCTTTGGCCGCATTGATGATGCGTTCAAAAAAGTAAAAGAACGCCGCTTTGGTGGCAGCGCCGATGATGGCTCCGCCGTGGAACGCCACAACCGTCGCCTCACTGGCCTGCATGAAGCCATCAAACGCATGCAGCACACCATTAAATTAGACGAAGAAGATCTGGCCTTCCAGCAGAAAAAAGTAAACTCAACGGAAGGACAGCTGGAAGCGCAAATCCGCATGGCGAAGATCAAAATGATCGAAGAGCGCTTAGCCGGAAAACGTGAAAAACTGGCAGATATGCAGCAAACCATCACGGATATCGAGCGCCAAATCGGTCGCGCAAAAGAAGGTGAGCAAAAACGCGCAGAGCGCGTGGCCAAGCAACAGCGCTTTGACGAAGCTAAAGAAGCCGCCAAAAATGAGATCGCAAAAGATATCCGCACCCGAGGAAAAGGTGATGACAAAGAAGAGGACAATATCTTTGAAGCCGCCGGCACCGTCCTGGGCGATGTGCTGATGGATGCCTTGGATACCATGAAGGCCGTAGCCTCCGTCATGGCCGAAAAAGCAGAAGATGCCATGGAGGACGTGGCCAAAAAAGTGGAAGAAGTAGCCGAGGTCATCATGAAAAAAGAAGAGCAACCGGAAGCTCCAGCCAAAGCCGACACGGAAGAAACCGTTGCCCTTGAATCCACCGGCTCATCCGATGCGGGCGATAATATCATAGAAGATGTAGTCCATAAGGATGTGGCCGAAGCACCCGCAGAAGCACCTGAGGCCGCCGTAGCAACCGAGGACGCAAAAGCAGAAGAAGAAAGCAAAAAAGATGAGGCTGATGCCTGATAATTGATTTTTTTGCGCAAACAAACTGTCCCGGGCCTTGCTTTATGCATGGCCCGGGATTTTTTTTTGGCCTTTGGTCACCGATAATACGGTTTAACGTGAATTCTGAAACATTTTTTTGCTTGACTCTTTTTGACAGAACTATATTCTGCAATACCCCGGATTGGTTTTTAAAAATAAGCATTTTTTATAAGACGGATCGCTTTTTGAGATTGCCTAATTTTGCAACAAATTTTTATTTTAAAATTACTTAACAAAATTTATGATAACAAAATTTTGTTTGGTGTGTAAAAATTACACTATCTTTGCAGCGTAATTTGTTCATCAAAAACACATTAACTTTACCATGAACTTGAATCAACTCGTAGAGGCATTGGATGCCCAGGTTGTGAAAGGCGATATCATCACTGCCTTCGAACAGTTTGCAGCAGACCATTGCGTTACCTTGAGCAGCCCGGAAGATAAAACAACCAACAAAGCACAGAAAGTTGAAGCCCTCCGCTGGTTTTTCAACAATGTTGCCAAGGTAAACCACATTGAGCGCCCGGCATTTGCCGTTGTAAACGACAATGTAACGGACTCCCAATTCACTTTCAACTTTACCGACAACTGGGGCAACCCGATGGTGTACAACGAAGTTATTCGCCGCACCTGGAACAACGGTAAAATCGTGGAAGAACTTTACCTTATGGGCCAAACCCTGAAGGCTACTGCCAAAAAGGCAACAACCAAGACTACAGCAACCAAACCCGTTGCTGAACCCAAGACCGTGGAAACAAAACCGACGGCTAAAAAATCCGCTGGCCCGGTTGCCGACAAGAAACCCGCGACCAAAAGCGCTAAGGCAACCACCGAAACCGTTGCGAAAACGGATGACCTCACCATCATCGAAGGCGTTGGCCCTAAAATCGCCGAACTGCTGATCGCTGCTGGCATCAAGTCATTCAAAGAACTGGCTGCTGCCAAGCCCGCTGCCCTCAAAGCCATTTTGGAGGCTGCCGGCAAACGCTACCAGATGCATGACCCAGGCTCATGGCCCAAGCAAGCCGCCCTTGCCCGTGATGGCAAAACGGCTGAACTGGCCCAGCTCCAGGCTGCCCTGAAAGGCGGCAAGTAAGATTTCGCAATTTACGAAAAACGAAAAAGACCGGTCTGCGCAACAGTGCAGATCGGTTTTTTTTTGTTCGCTTTTTTTGGCAACAGTTTCTATTTCCCAAAAGCACATTTCGCTCAAATCAAAGCCATTATTGTACTTTTGAGGCGATTAAAGCACCTGTACATGGCAAAAAACAAACCTAACCCTGCGGCTAAACCCGTGCCGGCCCCTACTGCCGCCTCTACCCCTTCTAAGGTCAATCCGATTATTGGGTTATTGGCCCTTCTCGCCTTTGTTTTTGTGCTCTATATCCCGGCATTGAGCCATGGCTTCACCAATTGGGACGATCATGGTTATGTGCTGGACAATCCCAATATTGCATTGACGGCCAAAAACCTCCAGGCCATATTCACAGGCTTTTGTATGGGCAACTATCACCCCTTAACCATGCTTTCCCTAAGTGTGGATCATGCCTTTGGGGGTACAAGCAACGCTTTTCCCTATCATTTGACCAATGTGTTATGGCATGTGCTCAATACTGCCTTAGTGTATTTTTTCAGCCTTCGCCTCAGCAAAGGACAGCATTGGGTAGCCCTTTTTTCCGCTTTCTTTTTTGCCGCCCATCCTATGCACGTGGAGTCCGTTGCCTGGGTTTCGGCCCGCAAGGATGTATTGTACACGGCGTTTTTCTTTGGCAGTTTATTGGCTTATTTGCGGTATCAGGAAAAAGGAGGATATGGCTACTATACCCTGTCCCTGGCACTTGCCGTAATGGCCTGTTTGTCAAAGCCTTCTGCAGTGGTGCTGCCTCTTGTTCTCTTATTACTGGATTGGTATCAGGGGTGGCTGTCCGGCGCAAGGGTCTGGGTAGAAAAGCTGCCCTTCTTTTTGGTGTCGCTGCTCGTAGGGCTTGTCACCACCCGCGCGCAAGAGGTGGCCATGCACGCGGACGGATATTCGGGGTTGGAAAAATGGGTCATCGGTGCCTACACCTATATAATGTATATGCTCAAGGCTTTTTGGTGGGGCAAGCAATCCGCTTTTTATCCTTACGAAGGCAATATGGTGGATTTACCAGGCACTTATTATTACGCGTTGCCAGCATTGGCGGCTGTTTTGGCATTTAGCGCGTATGGTTTTTGGCGGCAGCGAAACGCCTTTTTCGGGCTTGCTTTTTTTACCCTAAACATCTTTTTGGTCCTGCGCATAGTATCGGTTGGCGGTACGCTTATGGCGGAGCGCTACACTTATGTGCCTTATATCGGGCTGTTTTTCGCGCTGGGCATGTACCTTTTCGGGCTGCCGGAGGGCAATACCAAAAAAGCCCTTTTGGCTTGTGCGGTGTTGTTTGCTTTGGCCTGCTCGGTGCAGACATTTCGGCAAATACCCGTTTGGAAGGATAGTATCACGTTGTTTTCACAGGCTATTGCCCATTATCCTGCCAGTTTAAATGCCTACATCAATCGTGCTCAAGAGTACCGCGCCCGAAAACAATACGATCTGGCTTTGCGGGATTATGATGCTGCCGAAAAGGTACAGCCGGAATACAACATGATACACAGGGGGCGCTCCTTGGTGTATTATGACCTGAAAAAATACACGGAAGCCATACCGAGTTTGAAAAAAGTGATTGAAAAAGGGGATACCAATGCCATTTTTTACAAAAAATTGGGCGATTGCTATTTTTATACGGGACAAAACCCGGCAGCCATAGACACCTATAATCAGGCCCTGAAACTCGATCCTAATGATGCTGATTTGTGGCACAACAGAGGTTCGGCGTACTTTAACCTGCAACAATACGAGGCGGCTATTGAAAATTACACCACAGCCCTGCGTTTAAAACCGGACGATCAGGCAAGCCATCAGGATCGTGGGGCCACCTACCTCACAACGGCCCGCTATGCCGAAGCCTTAGCCGACTTTGATGCGTTTTTGCAAAAAAATCCGGGCAGCGGCATTGTCCATTACTACCGCAGTGCTGCCCTGAGCCGCATGGGGCGCAAATCAGAAGCCAAAGCCGCCGCAGAACAGGCGGTCAAAAATGGCTATACCTTGCCAGCCGGTTATCTGACTGGGTTACAATAGTATGTTCTGAAACGCTGCGGCATCCAGATGATTGAGGCATTGGGCGGCGCTAAGGCCCGCTTTTCGCGCTACGGCCACACCGTATCGGATGTCGTGGATGCCTTCCCGGCTGTGGGCATCGGGGTTGATGCTGATGCGGATGCCTCGTTGAGTGGCTGCCCTGATGAGCGTCCAGTCAATATCCAGACGATGCGGATTGGCATTGAGTTCAATGGCTACGTTGTGTTTGGCGCAGGCCTCCATAATGGCATCCCAATCCAAAGGGTAACCTTCGCGGCCCAGCAACAAGCGGCCTGTGGGATGCCCTAAAATGGTGGTGTGTGGATTTTGTATGGCTTTCAGGATGCGTTCGGTGGCCTTTTCCCGGTTCATTTTCAGGTTGGAATGCACGGACGCAATGATAAAGTCAAATTTTTCGAGCAAACTGTCCTCGTAATCCAAAGAGCCGTCGTTCAAAATATCACTTTCTATCCCTTTAAAAATGCGGAATGGGGCCAATTCGGCATTCAGGGCATCTATTTCTTCCATTTGTTGCAATACGCGGTCGGGCTTGAGGCCATTGGCATAAAAGGCTGCCTGGCTGTGATCCGTGATGCCGATGTATTCATAGCCAAGGTCACGGGCATACGTGCACATATCGCGCAGGCTGTGCAGGCCGTCACTCCAGGTAGTATGCACGTGCAAAACACCTTTTATATCGTCATTTTCAATTAGTTTAGGTAATTTGTTTTCCAAAGCCCATTGTATAGCCTCCTCGTTCTCTCGCAGTTCCGGGACTATAAATGGCATATTGGCCCGCTCGAACACGTCATGTTCAAGGCGCAAATTTTTAAAAACAAGACCTGGTGTTGCCTTTACGAAGGCCTCCAAAAATGCCGGGCTGCTGCTGCGCTGAAAAAGTTTGGAGCCAAATTCTTCTGCCATGCAGCGGTAAATGGTGATGGGCGTGCGGTCTTCAAGGCGCACTTCATAGAGGATCGTGCTTTCATTGCGTTCGAGCTGGAGGGTTTCGCCATCAAATGCAGCGGAGAGTTCGCCATTGTAACCCACTAAGATCTCTATCCGCGATATTACGGGGCATTTGCGCCGCAGTTCCCCAACGGGGGCTACGTAAGCTCCCGGCAATTTTCCGGTGAGCCAGGTACAGACAAAATCGGCTTCGGCCTCGGCGGTACTCAGGTGAAGTTTGTCACGGCTTTTTAGGAAATATTCGAGTTTTTGCCGCAAATCATCCTGTGTTTTTAGACCAAAGCCCTTGTATTCCACCAAGCGGTTTTCATTGCAGGCATACCAGAGCTCACCGATGGACTCTATGGCCATATCCTTCCAAACCACCCGCACTTTTTTTGGGCCAAAACCATTGACCTCCAGCATTTCTACTACTCCGGGCGGGGTTTGTGCGCGGTATTTGTCCAAGGTAGCCATTTTTCCGCCACTGAGCAGCTCGCGAATTTTCCCGGCGATGGCGGGGCCTACGCCTTTGATACCCTTGATTTCGGTGTCACTCATTTCGGCCAGCGGTCGGTCCAATTTGCGCAGGGTGATATAGGCATTTTTGTAGGAGCGGATGCGAAAGTCGTCTTCCTCATGCAGCTCCATCAAGTTGGCCAGCTCATCAAAAGCATTGGCGATTTGTTTGTTTGTCATGCGTGTGTCAATAGGAAAATCCTGCACAAAAGAAGTTCATTTATGAACAACCACAAACAGATCAGCAAACAATCCTGCAAGATTTAGTACCTTTGTTTTTTGAAAAACAAACGGACCACTCATGGAGCGAAACATACCCCTACAACTTCTTGTACTTTCCTCTTTAGTACTGCTTTCCACGGCCCCGGCACTTGAGCGATCATCAGGTATAGCGCACCGCGATGCCGTTACCGTTCCTGCGGATACGCTTTACCCCAAAAATATCATCCTGCTTATTGGGGATGGCATGGGGCTTACCCAAGTGACAGCGGGCATGTATGCCAACAACAATACATTGAATTTGGAGCAGTTTCCGGTATCGGGCATGATGAAAACGCATGCACACCGTAACCTGATCACGGATTCCGCAGCGGGGGCCACGGCCTTTTCCTGTGGCTGCAAAACCCGCAATGGCACACTGGGCATGACATCGGACAAAAAAGTGTGCACCACCCTTTTGGAATCAGCTAAGGCTATGGGCCTTGCCGTGGGTTTGGTGGCCACCAGCAGCATTACGCACGCCACGCCGGCTGCCTTTGTAGCCCATGTGGAAAACCGTTCGGAAATGGAAAAAATTGCCACATTTTACCCAAAATCAGGCGCCGATCTGCTTATTGGCGGTGGTTTAAAGTACTTCAATGCCCGTACGCAGGATCAGCGCAACCTGGTAGAGGAAATGGTAAAAGCAGGCTATCAAAGCTATCTTTTTTCGGATAAAAAAATTACGGAAATACAACCCGATCCGGCAAAGCCTTTTGTATGGTTTTCGGCCATAGATGAGCCCGAAAGCGTGCTTAAGGGTAGGGATTACCTCCGTCCTGCCACTAAATTATCCGTTGATTACCTGCAAAAAAGGAGCCCAAAGGGCTTTTTCCTAATGGTGGAAGGATCACAAATTGATTGGGCCTGCCACGCAAAAGACGGCCCGCGCGCTATAGCCGAGATGCTTGATTTTGACCGCGCCATCGGCGAAGCCCTGAAATTTGCGGAAGCCAATAAGGAAACCTTGCTCATTGTGACAGCCGACCACGAAACAGGGGGCATGGCCATTGACCAGGGCAGCACCACGGATAGCCTTCACATTGAATTCAACACAGGCCATCATACGGCATCCTTGGTGCCCGTATTTGCGTATGGGCCAGGCTCATCCCTTTTTAACGGGGTAATGGACAATACCGAAATTTATTGGAAAATGAAGACATTACTCAGATTGTAATGTATTGCTTACCTTCGCGACACTTAAACTTACATTTCCATGCTTGTAAAAACCTTTGCCGGAGCGGTACATGGCGTTGACGCTCAAATAATCACCGTAGAAACCAACACCGGGGGCGCTGCCGGAAACACCGAAAAACCCAGCATCTTTATTGTTGGTTTGCCGGATAGCGCTGTTCGGGAAAGTTTGCCCCGTATAGAGGCCGCCGTAAAAAACTCGGGCATTCGCCTGCCGCGCCTTAAAACAATCATCAACCTTGCACCTGCCGACATACGAAAAGAGGGCTCCGCCTTTGATTTGCCCATTGCCATTGGAATGCTGGCGGGTTCAGGGGTCATTTCGCCTGATAGGGTTGATCAGTACATCATCATGGGCGAGTTGTCATTAGACGGCTCCGTGCGGCCCATAAAGGGAGCGCTGCCCATTTCAATTCAGGCACGGAAGCAAAAATTCAAGGGCTTCATTTTGCCCAAACAAAATGCCCGTGAGGCGGCCATCGTCAATGATGTGGAAATATATGGGGTGGACAACCTTCGCGAAGCGATAGACATTTTGGGTGGCGATTCGGACATAAAGCCGCTGATGGTCAACACCCGGGAAGAGTTTTCGGAAAATTTGGACAATTATGATGTGGATTTTTCCGATGTGCGTGGGCAGGAGAACATTAAGCGGGCATTGGAACTGGCCGCAGCTGGTGGCCACAATGTGATCCTGATTGGTCCGCCAGGAGCTGGCAAAACGATGTTGGCCAGAAGGCTGCCCACCATTTTGCCACCACTGACCCTTCAGGAAGCCCTGGATACCACAAAAATACATTCGGTATCGGGCATTTTGCCGGGCAATGCGGCATTGGTCACGACAAGGCCATTCCGCGCACCCCACCATACCATAAGCGATGTAGCGCTGGTGGGCGGCGGCTCGGATCCCATGCCGGGAGAGATCAGCTTAGCCCACAACGGTGTGTTGTTTCTGGATGAATTGCCGGAGTTCAAGCGCACCGTGCTGGAAGTAATGCGCCAGCCCATGGAGGAGCGCAAGGTGACCATCAGCAGGGCAAAGGTGACGGTGGATTATCCAGCGAGCTTCATGCTCGTGACCAGTATGAATCCCTGCCCTTGTGGCTATTATAACCATCCGGAGAAAGAATGTGTTTGCGGCCCGGGGGTGGTCAAGCGGTATTTGTCCAAGATTTCGGGTCCCTTATTGGATCGTATTGACCTTCACGTGGAAGTTGTGCCTGTAAAATTGGAAGAGCTCACAGCCGTAGAGCGGCCCAAGCTGACGAGTGCCGAAATTCGCACCAGGGTGCTACAGGCACGCGCCATTCAGGCAGAGCGGTATAAAAACCTGAGTGAAGTGTATTGCAATGCCCAAATGCCAAGTCGCATGGTGCGTGAAGTGTGCCAACTCAACCAGGCAGGACTTAATTTGCTGAAAACGGCCATGGAGCGTTTGCAACTGAGTGCCCGAGCATACGACCGAATCTTGAAAGTGGCCCGTACCGCAGCGGATTTGTCCGGAAGCAGTGACATTCGCATTGAAGACCTCGCAGAAGCGATTCATTACAGAAGCCTTGACCGCGAAGGATGGGCGGGCTGACAAATTATCACATTACAAAAATTATCACATTCCCCAAATTATCACATTATCACATTTGACACATGTTCAGTCTTTTCAGTCGTTTAATCTTATGGATATGGGGTTGGAAGGCCTCCGGTCATTACCCCCACAACGTGGATAAAATTGTCATTGCCGTAGCGCCCCATACCTCCAACTGGGATTTCCCTCTTGGGGTACTCATCAACAGTGCCTATCGCTGCAGGGCAAATTATGTTGGGAAACACACCTTGTTTCGTTGGCCCTTTGGCATATTATTCCGTTGGTGGGGTGGCATTCCGGTTGACCGCACCAAAAAAGGCAACTTTGTTTCGGCTATTGTGGATGCCTTTAAACGTGAAAAAAGGTTTCACTTGGTGATTTCACCAGAAGGCACACGCACCAAGGTGGACAAGTTCAAAACAGGTTTTTACCACATTGCTGTTGGTGCCGAAGTACCCATCTGCCTCTGTTGTTTAGATGCCGCAAAAAAGGAATTTTTCTTTGATCCAGTCTTGTTTTATCCCAGCGGCGACGAAAAAAAGGACTTGCAATACATTTGGGATTATTTTAAAAAGATAAAGGGAATAAAGCCAGAAAAGGGCATTCTCTAATGGGTTAATAATAGCGCATGATATTCCTAGGAGCATATCCGGGGTTTTCTCTAAGACCTTTCTAAGGCCTAAATTGAGTTCTTCCATACCAAATGCCCTTAGCTTTGCAGGGACAGAACTCATCAGAATACAGATCCTTGGTATTCAAAACGCTATTATTATGCGCTATTTTACTCTTTTGTTCGGCCTTTTTATGGCCTCTCTGCTCTATGCGCAAACACCGTCCGACGGGCTTATGATGCCAGGCGGTGATTTGTGCAATGTACTACAGTACACACACAGCAGTTTCCATCATTATTGGGAAGGCAAGCTCAAGCGCGACAATCCCAACATTGGCACCGTTACCAATCAGAACGTGATGCTGATGAGCAATTACGGCATCAGCAGCAAGCTAAACGCCATGTTTGCCCTGCCTTACGTACGCACAGGAAGCGACAGTTATCTCTCGGGCCAGAGTGGCATCCAGGATCTTTCGCTTTGGCTAAAATGGCAGCCCTGGCAACACCGCTTAGGCAAGGGCGAGCTCAAGGCACAAACTACCGGTGGTGTATCCACACCGCTGACCAACTACATAGCCGATTTTCTACCGTTGGCCATCGGTATGCAATCCCGTACAGCATCGCTCAGGGCCATCCTGAATTACACCTTGGATATGGGCATTTACGCCACCGCTCAGGGCGGACACAGCTGGCGATCTGATGCTCCTTTGGACAGAAATTCTTTTTTATTGGGCAATGAGGTGATTTACAGTGATCAGGCACCCGTCCCCAATATCTTTGACTACACCGTACGTGTGGGCATGATCCGTACAAAATGGCAGGCAGAACTATGGTTAGACTCTTTTACAGGGCTTAGCGGTGATGATATCCGATACAATGAAATGCCCCAACTGACCAATAAAATGCAGGCGATGTCAGCAGGTATTATGGGGAAATATTATTTTGGTCGCTTGGCCCTGCAAGCCTCTGCCGCAAAGGTATTGAGTGGCCGCAACGTTGGGGAAAGCACCATGCTCTCTGGTGGCATATTTTACATTTTTCACCTGAAAAAGGCAAAATCCTAAACCATCCGTCTCCTTCATTTTTCAATTTTAAAAAGATCACGCAACCATGAAAAATATTTCACGCAACATATTGATTGTCTTCGCAATGTTGGCCTTTGTCCACTGCGACAAATCCCCCGAAAACCCCATTTTTGAGCCGTATGCAGAGATTTCCCTTGATGACAAAGGGGGTAGCTGGAAAACATATATTCTGACGGATGGCAACGAGCTGAGCGTGGCCGTACCGGAAGACCCGGCAACGGCGGCCTACAAACAGGAACTGAGCGACCTAAAATCCAAAATGGCCGCCGCTACGGACGCTCAAAAGGACCTTGCCCGGCTGTGGGGCGGCAACGCTACTGCACGCTGGCATGCCATAGCGCGTGAGCTGGCAGCCCAGTACAACTCGGCGCCCAAGGCCCGTCCGGATGGAACCTATCCGGTGCCGGATGCCAACAATCCCACTGCCGAGCCTCGCTTCCCCTTTGCCAATCCTCCATACACAGCACGTGCTCTGGCTTTGTTGTCGGTGGCACACTATGATGGTTTGGTAAGCGCATGGGCCCAAAAATTCAAGTACAACCGCAAGGCACCGTACAAAAACGATAGCACTGTTGACCCCTTAATTCCTGAAAACGATCTGCCGTCCTATCCCTCGGAAGATGCCGTCATCGCTGCGGCTTCTTACGAGGTATTGGCCTTTTTGTTCCCCGGTGAAAAAGCCTACCTGCGCACCCAAGCTGATGAGCACTTGCAGAGCCGCCTCTGGGCCGGGGCCAATGTGCAGAGCGACTTGACCGCAGGTGAAGCCTTAGGCAAGGCCGTAGCGGCCAAGATCATTGCCTATGCCAAAACAGACAATATGGGCAAGTCTAACGCCCAGGTAGATTTTCCCAAAACGCGGGAAGACGCTACCCTGCGCGGTATCACAGCCCAGTGGCACAGCTTGGAGAAACCCTCACGCCCACCACTATTGCCCTTTTTTGGCAATGTAAAAACATGGAATTTTGATGACGAAACCAAAAAAGCCATCCGCCCGGCCGCGCCACCAGCCATTGGCAGCCCTGAATTTGAGTCAGACATGGCCGAATTGCGCAAATACTCCAAAAATCCGACACGCGAACAACAACGCATCACCACCTTCTGGGCTGATGGCACGGGGAGTTATACACCGCCGGGGCACTGGAACCGACTGGCTTGTGAAGCCATTCTTGAAAAACAATTAAATGAAATCCGGACTGCGCGCGCCTTGGCGCTTGTGAGCACAGCGGTTCAGGATGCCGGGATCAGTTGCTGGGATACGAAGTACTATTATTTGTACCCTCGCCCTACCGAAGTTGACCCAAATATTACCACAGGTGCTGGTATCCCCAACTTCCCGGCCTACACTTCAGGGCACTCCACCTTTTCAGCCGCAGGAGCTGAAGTATTGGCTTATTTGTTCCCGGATAAAGCAGCCGAAATGCGCGCTTTGGCAAAAGAAGCCTCAGAATCAAGGATTTACGGATGCATTCACTATCGTTTTGACTGCGAGGTAGGCCTGGCTTCAGGGAAGAAAGTGGCAGAATTTGCCATTCAGCGCGGCAAAAATGATGGCGCGCAATAGTGCTGCTTTTACTGCCAGATTAAACGGCACATCCTAAACAGAACAAGACAACTTCACAAATTCCGAAACCTGGACTTTGATCCATACAGTACGGTTTGTGAAGTTGTCTTTTTTTATGGCTGCTCTTTACAAAAAGTGTAACGGTGGCACACTTTTCTGGCCGGATGGCCTCCCACCGCAATAAGTCTAAAACCTATTCTTCATAACTATTAGAAAAGCGCTAACACGTCTCTATCTCCTCTAACACCATACCTGTTAACCTGGTAGAAACAATGGCTTCGACAAGCCTCTCGGACGCAATATATTAAGAAGTGCGGGGTCGTAAGACCCCTCGCACGGCACCCGGTATAGATTGGCGAAGAAAGCTCAGCAGTACTCACCGCTATGACCTGACGAACATCTGCCTCCCCTTTGGAGTCGGATAAACCCGCCACCCCTGGAGTCGGATAAACCCGCCCCTTTGAGGTCGGATAAACCCGCCGTGCGTGGGGTCTTACGACCCCGCACCTATATTTGATCTCTTGCCATGCCGATTTCCTTCGTGAATATAGTTTAAGTCTCCACAAATTTATAGAAAAATAAATCTGCGTGGGAATGGGCGCTTTCCAGTCACTGTACTGAGAGGTGGAATCAACCGCCCAGATGTACAAAAAATTGAATATCAATTTTTTATAACGTTTTTTATTGGAGGAAACAATTGAGCCGCCCCAAAAAATTCAGGGCGGCCCATATTTTATTGTGGACAACTCAATACTTCCACGAGGCATACTCGATTACTAATTTGCCTGTTTGGGCCTTGTAAGGCTCATAAAAGAAATAAAGTGAATCAACGGCACATTCAGATTGGAGAAGGCGCCCCGTCCATTTTGGAGGTACTTTCCAGAAACTACAAACAATTGCCGTGTCATTCAGGGAATTTTCTATCACATCAACGGACATCGTCCAATGCTGTTTATTCAATGACATGTTATGTTTTGAGGCCTTTGAAACATCTTCAATGATGATATGACCGCGTTTTTTTTGGGCGAATATTTCGCATCTTTGAAAAGAAAAAGCAAATACAAATGCCCAAAGAATCAAAAATCTATTCTTCATAACTATTCGTTGGTGGGTATAAGCCGTGTTGTGGCCGGGTTTATACCGTGGAAAAAATTAGGATCCAAAGGTGAAAGATGCCTTATATTTGGATCTCTTGCCATGCCGATTTCCTTCGTGAATATAGTTTAAGTCTCCACAAATTTATAGAAAAATAAATCTGCGTGGGAATGGGCGCTTTCCAGTCACTGTACTGAGAGGTGGAATCAACCGCCCAGATGTACAGGCTGCTTTTCATCCTTGAAGAAGGCCCGGTTGGCCCCGTGCTTGTTTGAGGGGCCGGATTCCGTAAGGCCAACCGCCGTCGGTATGATCGGGCAGGACCATTGGTGTAACTGTACGTAGCGTCCGATTTTTTGTCGCGCTTACACAAATTAGTCTTCACAACATAAGAGAAAGCACAACAGCAATAGCCAACACTGTACTCCAAATATTATTTCCCCTTCTTTTGATATTATTGTCACAGCAAGGACACTAATGCTTACCCAAAGCCAATATTTTATTTTTAAAAAATATTCTTCTAAAATGAAACCAATTTTAGGTGATTAACAGTTTAATATTCTGATTCTCCTTTTATTTGATCCTTTAAACACAAAAACACCTGCCCATGTTGTTTCGCTTTTTTAGTCACTGGCGCAAATCGTACAGTGGCATACCGCTCCGAATTTGGTTTCTGGCATTGGTTACCCTCGTCAACCGTTGCGGGGCCATGGTCATCTCTTTTATTTCCATTTACATGACCCAACACCTGGGCTATGATATTAAGGATACGGGGTATGCATTGGGCTGTTTCGGTGCGGGTGCCATCGTGGGCGCGTATGCAGGTGGGCGCCTTACGGACAGGATAGGGTACTGGTTGGTACAGTACTGGAGCTTGATTCTGAACGGTATAATGCTGTTTTTGATCATGTTTGTCCGCGATTTTTGGCCGATGTGCGGCACCATTTTTCTCATGAGCGCCATTTCAGAGGCTTTCCGTCCGGCCATGTCCATCTCCATCAATCAGAATGCGACAGAAGAAACCATCACCCGCTCTATTTCGCTTTACCGGATGGCCGCCAATCTGGGTTGGACGGTAGCGCCAGCGTTGGGCGGCATTTTGGCCTATTTCGGATGGCACTGGCTGTTTGTTGTGGACGGAGCAACCTGTATTCTGGCAGCCTTGGTATTACAGCGGCTGCTCCCCCGCCGACTGGCACAGGTGAAGGCAAAAGTTGCCCCCGAAACCGATGATCAGTCCCCTAAACTCCCCCAGCCATCACCCCTGCGGGACAAGATTTTTATGGCCTTTATTGCGCTGACCTTTTTGAATGCCATTGTGTTTATGCAGATTATCTGGACCATTCCGGTCTTTTTCCGTGAAGTGTACAAATGGCCTGAAAATCAGATCGGTATGGTGATTGCGCTCAATGGGCTGATCGTTTTTTTGGTTGAAATGCCCCTGGTATTCCGTTTGGAGGGCCGCCATGCGGTGTTGTCCCTGGTGCGCGTGGGACTTCTGTGCTATGCCCTGGCCCATTTTGCCTTTTTGATGCCTGTATTTCCCATGGTTGCGGCGCTGGCTTATATTGTCGCCATTTCCATCGGTGAAATATTCGTGATGCCGTTTAGCAGCAATTTTGTGTACAGCCGAATGGGTGAGGCCAAACAAGGGCAATATGTGGCCCTATACACCATTGCCTATTCCGTGGCCAACATCGTGGCGCCGCTCGCTGGCACCCAGATCATCGCCGCCTGGGGCTATCATACCCTGTGGACCTGTGCCGGGGTCATCGCCTTGATCGTGTTTGTAGGGGTAGGGCTTTTGGAAAAAAAGCGAAGCCTGGTAGCGCGTCCGGCACTTGACCTGTAAATTAGAAGCGTTTACTGTATCATATTCACCTCCGGCTCTAAGCGTATGCCGAATTTTTGGTCAACGGAATCAATGATGGCATAAGCGAGATCACGAACTTCTGCCCCTTTTGCCCCTCCGTAATTGACCAATACCAAGGCCTGTTTTTCGTAGCTCCCTGTATTTCCAACGCGTTTGCCCTTCCAACCGCACTGCTCGATGAGCCAGCCCGCCGGCACTTTCACCTTACCATCGGGCAAGGGATAGTTCGGAGCCTGTGGGTAAGCGGCCAAAATGCGTTGGAAAACAGGAGCCTCTACTTCCGGGTTTTTAAAAAAACTGCCGCAATTGCCTATTTGGGTAGGGTCGGGCAGTTTGGACGAACGGATATGGATGACGGCCCTGCTCACATCGGCTATTGTGGGCTGTGCCGCGCCCATTTCCTGTAAAGTCTTTTTGATGTCGCCGTAGGCAATGTGGATATTGTGTTTATGACGACTGAGGGAAAAAGTAACAGCGGTGATGATGTATTTCCCTTTGGCTTCCTGCTTAAAAATGCTGTCCCGATACCCAAAACGGCATTTTTTGCGGTTAAAAACATGAATTTTGCCCGTCATATCCATGGCTTCTAAGCGCACCATGACATCTTTGAGTTCCGTGCCATAGGCACCGATGTTCTGCACCGGAGCCGCCCCAACGGAGCCGGGGATAAGGCTCATGTTCTCCAAGCCGCCATAGCCCTGTTGTACGGCCCAGAGCACAAATTCATGCCAGACCTCTCCGCCCTGCACCTTTACCCACACTTTATGGTTAAAGGTACGCACCACTTCAATGCCGCGAAGGCTGTTTTTAAGCACAAGGCCCGGCAGGGTATCCCGTACAAAAAGCATGTTGCTCCCGCCCCCAAGCACCAAAAGGGGCCGAATGCCGGAGCGCAGGGCTGCGCGAAGATCCGCTACGCTATGCGCCTCCATAAAGTGTTCCGCCGTAGCCGCTATGCCAAAAGTATTGTGCGGCAATAAAGAAACTTGCTGCTGAATCATGGGACGAAGGTCGGGAAATCCATGAATTATTGTATGAATCAAGATAATATCCATAAAAATCTGCGATCGGGGTACATTTGGCACAAAATTAGACTATTGAGGTTCTACCTGATTTTGGCTAAACATACATGACAGACCAAGCCTCAGCGGCAACAACCACCCGGAAAGCCGGACGCAGCTATTGGCTCCGTTCAGGATTTTACACATTAATGGAGAAAGGTGCAGTACTGTTCTTTTCTTTAGCCACTTTTATGCTGTTTTCAAGGGTGCTCAGTACCACTGATTTTGCAGCCTACAATCTTTTTATACTCATTGTTTATATCCTGGAAAATGCGCGGGTTGGCCTGATCATGAATGGCCTGATCCGTTACCTGACCATCCATCGCGATGACCCGCGTATCTATGGCATCATCAGCACGGCATCCTTTGTGCTAAATGCCGCTTTTACCCTGCTGATTTGCCTGATTATCTGGGGCCTGGAGGCCTGGGTAGGCCGAAGTTACCAATTGCCACAACTGACCGGCATGCTGGAAGTGTACCTCGGAACAGCGGTACTGATGACTTTTTTGATCCATTTCAATTATGTGCAGCAGGCCAACCTGGAGTTTCGCGGTATTTTTTGGAGTTCCTTGTTCCTGCGCCTTCCTGCACTGTGCTGGGCCGTGACCTGCCTTTTTACGGGCCAGAAAATTGACCTGATTAGCCTTTCGTACTGGATGCTGATTGGCACGGGCATAGGCATGGCTATGTCCTGGTTTTTTGCCCGCCCTTACCTTAAACATGCTTACACCATTGACCTTAAATGGATGAGCAATTTATTCGCCTTCGGCAAATTTGGTTTTGGCACCAACCTCAGTACCATGATGTACAAAAATTTGGACAAATTGGTTCTGGGACAAATTCTGGGGCCTGTAGCATTTGCTTTGTACGACGTGGCAGGCAAAGTGACCACCATGGTAGAAGCGCCATCGTTTAGTATAGCGCAGGTGGTTTTTCCTCAAAGTGCAGTCCGTATGGAAACGGAGGGCAAGGCAGGCGTCAAATGGCTGTATGAACGCAGCGTGGCTGCTATTTTGGCCATAATATTGCCTTTGTTGCTCATTTGCCTGTTGTTTGCCGAGCCTATTGTGCTTCTTTTGGCCAGCAACCAATATGCTGAATCCGCGAATTTGTTGCGCCTGACCGCATTTTTTGGCCTTTTCATGCCTTTTGCGGTACAGTTTGGCACCATGTTGGATTCTACCGGTCGGCCGGGCCTCAATTTTGTCTATACCTTTTTCACGGCAGTGCTCAATCTTGGATTGAGCTATTTTTTGGTCAAAAACATAGGTTTGTATGGCGCGGCTATAGCCACCCTGGCGGGTTATACCATTAGTTTTTTCCTGATGCAGCATGTCCTGAAACGGGAGTACGGCATTCGTTGGCAACAGGTGTTCCGGCATTTGCCCGATATGTACCGCATGGGTTGGGAAGTGGTTCGGGAAAAGATATTAAACAATCGGCACAACAAAAAATATCCATAATGAGCGGTAAGGACATAGTGTTTTTTACGGTGTTTCGCACGGACAATGCCTATTCTTCGATCTCCCTTTCCATGTCGAAAGTGTTGGCGAAGGAAAGCCGTGTCTTTTATGTGAACCATCCTTACTCCCTCTGGGAAATGTGGCAAAAGTGGCGCGCTGGCGACAAAATGCTGCGCGAGCGCTTGCCCTGGCTCCTGAGCGGGCGCATTCGTTATGAGCATTTTGAGAAGATACCCGATAATTTTATCTCGGTTGTGCCGCCACTCATTTTTCCCACCAATTTTTTGCCCAAAGGCCCTGTTTATCGTTTTTTCCAGAGCATAAACAACCGCATCGTACTGCGAACCATACGCAAAACTTTGCAGCGCTATAAACTTACTGACTTTGTTTACATCAATTGTTTTGATCCCTATTATGCCGGATGCCTGCCCAAAAGCATGGGTGCACACAAATGCATCTACCATTGTATTGATGATACCGCAGAGGAGCCCTTTACGCTAAAACATGCTTTTGAACTTGAAAACCAGGCCATCAGAGAGGCCGATATCACGTTTGTGACCAGCACAAAATTGGCCAAACTAAAGGCGCATCTCTCCCCGCGCATCGTAACCTATTTCAATGCTGCTGATGTGCAGATTTTTGAACGCGTAACGACGGAGCAATTTGATCGGCCAATAGAGTTGCAGGGCCGAGAAGGCAAAGTGATTGGCTATACGGGCAATCTGGACATCTTGCGCATAGATTACCCTTTGTTGCAAAAAATTGCCAAGGCTCACCCGGACAAAACCCTGCTATTGGTTGGCCCTTACCGCTCGGATGATTACCCCAAATTCGGGCTGGACCAATTGCCCAATGTGCTCATGATAGGGAGTCGGCCTATTGAACAATTGCCCGCATATTTGCAGCACATGGATTGTGTGCTGATCCCTTTTGCCCTAAACAAACTAACGGAGAGCATTTACCCCTTAAAAATAAATGAATACCTCGCTGCAGGCAAGCCCGTGGTATCAAGTTCGTTTTCGGATGATATTCGCGGTTTTGCGCCATATATCTATCTAGCCGAAAACCACGATCATTTTTTGACACAAATTGACAAAGCCCTGACCGAGCGCGATCCCGAACTGCCTAAAAAACGGCAGGAACTGGCCCGAACCAATACCTGGGAAGCACGCATTAAACAGCTTTGGGAAATTGTGGAGAAAATGTGATAATGTGGGAAATGTGATAATGTGATAATTTTGGAAATGCCATAATTTGATACTGTATAAAATATAACAATGAAAGAACCTGAATTTGAACTGACCCCATACCAGCGTATGATCCAACGGCTTATGCATACGTTCATCATCATAGTGCTATCGGCCATTTTTTTAAAAGTTTTGGTGTTTTGATCAAGCTGTTGAACTGTGGGTACCCCTGCGTTTCAGCTGCGAGCCTTCTTAACTACCGTCACCTTTATACCCTACTATCTTTGTGAGCGAACAAAAATTTACACATGGCGATTTATTTGAGTCCAAGACTTCGGCACGGCAGCGGCTAAAGGATTGGTTTTCTTATGAGCTTTGGGGCAAAAAACTGAACAGCCCACTGGGGCTTTCCCTCTTGCTTTTGTCCGGCATACCAATTGCCTGGGCACTCGCCAGTCTTGAGATCAAGGTAAGCGTCCTGTTGTTCTTGTCGCTGATAGGATTGCCCTTGATTGTTTTTTGCCTTTTTGACATCCCCTTTGCCCTAATGATGATGCTGTTCATTGCGGGTACCATACCGGTAATGGGCAAGATTATTGAAGCGCCCATAGGCACTTTGCTGGATCTGCTCATCATGCTGAGCTTAGTCGGCATTTTATTGCGTCAAATCAAAGATCGCGACTGGTCCTTTATGAAGCACCAGTTGGTGCGTATCACCCTTATCTGGCTGTATTACAATATTTTACAGGTACTTAACCCTTGGGCTGAATCCAAATTGGCCTGGGTGTACACCGTGCGCAGTGTGGCCATACAACAGATCGTTTTGTTCATTGCCGTATATGCCTATCAATACAACCGAAAGGCCATTTTCACCATGCTCAAGGTGCTGATTGCATTTTGTTTTTTATATGCTGTTTACGGGCTAAAACAAGAATTTTTTGGTCTTTTTTCTTTTGAAAAAACATGGCTTTATGCGGATCCGGATCGTTTTGAACTGATGTTCCAATGGGGGAGGCTCAGGCTGCCCTCTCTATGTACGGACCCCACAACATTTGGTATTCTTATGGCCTGCTTTGCCATGTTCTGTACCGCTTTGTTTATGGGGCCGGTGCAACAATGGCAGCGCATCATACTGGGGCTTTGTATTGCATCATCCCTGCTGGCCATGGCATACACGGGCACTCGTACCGCGTTTGTCCTGGTACCCATAGGGGCTATTTTTTATGGCGGGCTCAACTTTAGCAAACGCATACTCATACTTGGCGTTATTTTTGGAATGATTGGGGGTGCCTTTGTACTAAAATCCACAGGAAACAGTGTAATATGGCGTATTCAAACGGCATTCAGGCCCAGCCAGGATGCTTCCATGAACCTCCGCTTAGAAAACCAGCGAAAGATACAGCCTTATATACAGACACATCCCATTGGGGGTGGCTTAGGCAGCTGCGGCCTTTGGGGCAAAAGGTTTACCCCGGACAGTGAATTGGCCAAGTTCCCGCACGACTCCAGTTTTGTGCGCATGGGCGTGGAATTAGGCTGGATTGGCCTGATTTTGTACACACTTTTGCACTATTTTGTGTTGCGGACAGGGCTGTTCTATTTTGTCCGGTGCCGTGACCCGCTCATTAAGGCGATATATGCAGGCATTACCACCTGGTGTTTTATGCTTGCCGTAGCCTGTTATGCGCAAGAGGCCATTTTGCAACTGCCCATGAATATCATTTACAACATCCTGTTGGGGATTATGGTATGCCTGAAAAATTTTGATCCGGCGTATCAGGAGGCCGCAGCACAGGAAGGGTGAAATACCTTTTTATACATGAAGAAGATTTGAAAAAACAGTATTTTGATCATATAAAAATCACAGCAGATTGCTATTAAAACACCCAAACCGTGATTAAAAAAATTACCTTTTTCGCTTTTTATTGCCTTTTTGTCTCCACGCTCCATGCACAGCAAACGGACTATGAGACCATTGTGCAGCCCGTCGAAAACAAGGCCCGCGACTTTCAGGAATACCTTGTTCAACTGGCCTGGATGAACAACCCGGAAAGCCTCATCGCTCAGGAAGAGGCAAAAATCTCACAAGATCGCGAGAAAAACATCAAAAAAGAATGGATGAAGGATGTTGCGGCCAGTTTCAACGTGAACGAGGTAAACTTGCGCCAAAGCGGCGACAACGTGTTTTTCCCGAGATATAATTTCGGGATAGGCCTAAACCTTAACAACATCATTACCCAAAAAACCAAAAACA
The DNA here is from genome assembly GCA_964539805.1 of uncultured Saprospiraceae bacterium. Classification (GTDB taxonomy): domain Bacteria; phylum Bacteroidota; class Bacteroidia; order Chitinophagales; family Saprospiraceae; genus M3007. Next base: position 22,709 of record CAZIKN010000044.1, read on the forward strand.
AGATTGGCAAACGCGAAACCACTGTGACGGAACACAAAGCCAACATGCAAAAATTAGCCCTGCGATCCGAAACACTTACCCGCTATGCCCGCTTCAACCTGGCCCGAAACATCTACAAGGCCCGTGTGTTAGCCGAACAAGAAGTGTATGCCAATTATGTGTTAATCAAACAGCTATACGAATCTGACGAAAAAACATTCGAGGAGTACTCCACCGCAAACAAAGCATGGTACACCGCTCAAGAAGAAAAATTAGAAGCCGAAACTGATGTGCTCACAGCCCGCTATGCCTTGGAAGAAATCATAGGCCTCAAATGGGAACAAGTGCAGCATCCGGAGAAGGTGGAGTGATGAATGATGAATGATGAATGATGAATGATGAGTTATGAGTTAGCAAATTAGTACATTAACAAAATGAATATTTTCAACAACCCTGCATGGATTCGCGAATTTCAGTTCCCTTACAAAAAGGTGGATGAAGTGCCGCAACATATCTATGACGAAATAAACGCCGGGCTGGATCGCCTCAGCAGTGACACACCTGATGTCACCATCCTCATCCCCGCCTGGAATGAGGAAGTAAACATTCTGCCCACCATGGCCTCTTTGGCCAAAAGCAGCACACAGCGCAAATTAGAGTTCGTTGTGGTCAACAACAACTCAAGCGACCGCACGCAGGAAGTGCTGGACAAACTACATGTGCGCAGCTTTTTTCAACCCATTCAGGGCGTAGGAGCAGCCCGCCAAATGGGCATGGAAAATGCCAAAGGCAAAGAGATCATCATGACTGATGCGGATACCCTGATTCCGCCCAACTGGATTGACGGAATGGCTGATGTACTACAAAAACCCGGCGTAGCAGTGGTAGTAGGGCGTTATTCCTTTATCGCAGAGGGCAAAACTTCGCGTTGGCAGTTGTTTGTTTACGAAAAACTGAAAAACGTAATGGTTCGCCTGCGCCAGGCCAAGCGCCCCCATCTCAATGCCTTAGGCTTTAACATGGGCTTTCATCGCGCCGATGGCATGAAAGTGGGCTTTGATATGCGCAATGTCCGCGGCGAAGATGGCCGAATGGCTTTTGATCTGCTACAGCACGGCTTTGGCCGAATGGAGATCATGAAACGCTCCGATGCCGTGGTTTGGACCAGCATGCGCAACTTGGAGCGCGATGGCAGCTTCGCAAAAGCCCTTTGGAACCGCATCAAACTTGAACTCGGACGACTCGGGATGTATTTCGTGCCGCAGGCACCACATGACACCAAAACCTCTGAAAATTAATTATTTAGCGCAAGAGAAGGGCCTCGCGATTACACGATGTAAATTTTGCATAAAAAACTACAAATCAATACATTAGCATATTGTACACTTGGCATAACATGGACAATGCGGTGCAAAATTTTCCATTTTTCTTGAACATTATGCAAAAACCTGTATTCTTGCACCATGTCAATTGAGCTGACAGACCCAAACTATGACAGCCCGAAACTTAATAGCGCACGACATTCCTTCGCTGACGTTGGACAAAACCGGTCGCGATGTATTTCACCTGCTGAGCGATTATCACGTGAAGCACCTGCCAGTCGTTGATGACGAAGGGGTGCTCATGGGTATCCTCTCAGAAGAAGAAATTTTCAACCACAAACTGTATGACCCGCTCAGCACCTATGATTTTGGTGTGCTTCGGCGTTTTGCTGTACGTGAAAACGATCACCTTTTTGAAGTCATGCGAGTCATGGGGCTTCACAGGCTTACCATCATTCCGGTGATTGACGCTGAAGGCCATTACTTGGGCCTGATCTCCCAAAATGATCTCTTGCGCTATTTTGCACAAAGTGCTTCTTTTACGGAATCAGGCGCAGTGCTACTGCTGGAAATGCCCATAAGGGATTATTCATTGGCCACCATTGCGCGCTATTTTGAAGAAGAAGACGTAAAAATCCTAAGTGCGTTTGTGGGCAGCTCCCCTGACCCCGACTTTTTGGAACTCACCTTAAAACTCAACCGACATGAGCTCAGCAGGGCCATCAACTCCCTAGAAAGGCATGGTTACGAGGTGAAACAATCCTTTGGAGAAATCCAATATTCCGATTCACTACAAGATCGTTATGATTCGCTTATGCACTACTTAAATGTGTAAGTGTTTGATTTTATTTACGTCATACTTTCCCTCCTGACATGACATTTAGAAGCTTGTTTATGGTGCTGCTTTGCCTGCACCAGACCCTTTTCGCAGTAGCGCAGAGCAACAATGGCCTGAAAGACCCGGACACCTTTTTCCCGCACAAAAGAGGAGAAAAATTTACCCCGCACCACCAACTCACTAATTATTTTGAGTACCTCGCGGCCAATGCCGGTAGCACTATGCGACTGGAACAATACGGTGCAACCAATGAGGACAGGCCTTTGAAAATTGCCATTTTTTCCTCTCCGGAGAACATGGCGCGATTAGAGCAGATCCGCATCAACAACCTGAAAATGTCCGGCTTAGCGGAAGGGCAACCCGATATGAGCAACCCTGTTGCCATCGTATGGCTAAGCATGACGGTACACGGCAATGAACCCTCCGGAGCCGAATGCAGTCCTATGTTGGCCTACAAATTGGCCGCGCAAACCGACGCAGAAACCAAGGAATGGCTCCGCAATACCGTGGTCATCCTTGATCCAACCCTTAACCCCGATGGCAATGACCGCTACACCCATTGGAACCGCATGGCCTCCAACCGCGTGAAAAACCCAAATGCCGATGCCCGCGAGCACCGCGAACCCTGGCCCGGCGGACGTACCAACCACTATTATTTTGACCTTAACCGGGATTGGGCCTGGGCCACACAAACAGAAACACGGCAGCGCCTCAGCGTTTATCAGCGATGGATGCCGCATGTACACGCCGACGTGCATGAGCAGGGCGTTGATGATCCCTACTATTTCGCGCCCGCTGCCGAACCTATACACGAATACGTCACGCCGTGGCAACGCGATTTTCAGACCCAAATCGGCAAGAACAATGCCCGCTATTTTGACCAAAACGGATGGCTCTACTTCACCAAGGAAATTTTTGACCTCTTTTATCCGTCATACGGCGATACCTATCCCACATTTGCAGGGGCCATTGGCATGACTTATGAGCAAGCTGGCGGCCCGCGCGGGGGCGTACACGTGCACAATGCCCTTGGTGATACCCTCACCCTTTATGACCGCATACAGCACCACTTCACGGCCTGTGTCTCTACTATTGAAATCAGCAGTAAAAACGCGGCAAAACTCATCGAAAATTTCAGGAAATTTTATCAGGATGCCAATACCAAACCGCAAGGGCCTTATAAATCATACGTCATTCGAGAAAGCAACAACCCAAACAAAATCAATCAGTTGTGTAATTTCCTTGATCGGCACCAGATCCGCTATGGCCGCAGCGGCATAGCCATGACGGGTGTTAAAGCCTTTGATTATGTGGCAGGTAAGGAAAGCAGTGTATCCATTGGTATCAATGACATTGTGATCAGCGCATATCAACCGCGCTCAGTGCTGCTACAGGTATTGTTTGATCCTGAATCCAAACTGAATGACTCCCTGACCTATGACATCACTGCCTGGGCACTGCCTTATGCACATGGCCTGGATGCCTATGCCATTAAGGAGCGCATTGAACCCCAAAAAAAATACGAGCCTTACAAAGCCAACACCGTTCGTATAGCCGCCCCCCCATATTCCTGGTGCATACACCGCAAATCACTGGCTGAACTTCAACTGTTGTCAGCACTGCTCCAAAAAGGCGTAAAGGTGCGCACGGCCACCAAGCCTTTTAGCATGGCCGATCAGCAATTTGCCGCAGGGGCATTAGTTATCAACAGAGCAGATAATAGGCTGATTATTAACGACCTGGATCAAATCGTAATGGAAGAGGCCGCAAAGAGAAACGTAAGTTTGCATCCTGTTTTTACCGGTTTTTCCGGAGCTGGCAATGATCTCGGCTCTGATGCATTTGACCTCGTCGCAGCGCCACAGGCAGCCATAATTTATGGGGATGACGTGGATGACAACGCTTATGGCCACACCTGGTTTTTTATGGAACAGGAACTGGAATATCCTGTCACGGCCTTGTCCGCAGAGCGGCTGTTCAAGGTTCGCCTGAGCAATTATCAAGTGCTGATTTTCCCCAACGGCTACTATACGTTTACGGACAAACAATTGGAAGCTTTGAAAAACTGGATCAGCGAGGGCGGCCGCCTCATCGCCAGCGACAATGCCCTGAAATCCTTTGCCGACAAGGATGGTTTTGCGCTTAAAACCAAAACCAGCGAAGAAAAGAAGGACAGTGTGGCCCTGCCCAAACCTTTCCGAAAGCGGGAACGCGATTGGGCCAGTGGCAGTTTGCCGGGCGCCATCGTCAAGGCACAGGCTGACAATTCCTTTCCGCTGTGCTACGGTTTCGGGGAACATTATTTTTCCTTGAAAACAAGCCCGGAAGTATATCAAATGCCGGACAATGCCGTGCCTGCCATCTATTTGGATGACAACTATCAATCCTACGGCTTTATCGGCAGCAAAGTGAAGCCAAGGCTGAAGAAATCACCTGTTGCGGCAGTACAAAAAATGGGCGAAGGCTCCGTGGTCTATTTCGTTGACGGCCCGCTGTTCCGCTGTTTTTGGGAGCAAGGGAAAATGCTTTTTGCCAATGCGGTGTTTATGAATTAAGGGGAAAATGCCAATCTTGGATTCTATAACTATGAATGCAAATTTGTATTGATTGCTCATTGGGTTTGAAGCTTGGAATATTTAGCCCCTTTATTTTAGTAATGAAAATTGAGTCTGCGTTATGTTGTTTTTAAGGTAGCTCCTATTTGTAATTAATAACATTTCTGTCCAAAGACTTTATCCATCGAATTAAATCATTTTTATGAAGTCAAATTTTATATCATATATAATATATGTATTCAGGATTGATCCTTCGACATCTTGTTTTTTTTTAATTGATATTATTTTCGTATTCGTTGGATTACCTAATATTTATAATTATTGGGTGCAGCTAACTGATACCCCAATTAAATTAGTTACAATATTAGCATTACTAAAAGCGCTTATTAGTATTTTTAAAATATTATATTCTATCTATAAATTTTATTCTGAAAGCAAAGACGCAAAAATAAAATCAAACGATTTACTAATAAATGGGAATATTAAAATTAGCTCAAAAGAAGCCTCATTTGGTTATGAGATAAGGTTGCTCAAGAATAATAATCTTGACAATTACATTATAACTTCCGAGAATATAAACAACTGCCTCTTGAATAATGAATTCAGAGAAATCGTAATTAGTATTAATGGGCACAAACAAATATTTGATAAAATAAAATATCAAAAAAATATCTTATTACCATTCCTAAAATATCAAGTTATTCATAGTTGTCTAGAGGGTAAAAACTTTTTTAACGAAAAAAAATTATGCCTTTCTGAAGACATCCTGAAGCCTCACATTCCTATTACTTGCCATAAGGGAACGTACTATGATAGTTTTTTAACAAATGAAATATATGGAAAGTATTTAATATCAAATTTAGATAGCAATATAATTCTTGCTGATGCAAGAAATTACGCACCCTTCAATCAAAATGGGAATTCATATGTTTTACACGATATTTCATCTTCTAACCTAAATAATCATATAGGTGTATCTACTATTGCTATCACAAAAGATAATTACATTGTGATTTGGAAGCAACGAAATAAAAATATGATAGGAGAGCATCAGTTTGTATCTACCGGAAGCGGCTCATGTGATTACAAAGATCTTGTGTCTCTCAAAGATGAACCTAACAAATATTCATTCCCAGAAACAATTAAGAAATCTATGGAACGTGAGTTAATTGAAGAAAATAATTTGCCTTCAAATACACAAATAAAAGAAACTATCATACTTGGCTATTTTAGAAGTATAAGTAGAGGCGGTAAGCCAGAGTTCGCTGGATTAACTCTACTAAATTCTAATTTAATAGATCTATTTCCAAACATTGATGAAATTTATGAGAAGAAACATTGGTATTTTAAAAATGAAAATGAAATACCAGATGTAGTTGATGAGATATTAAATTCATCACTGCCTTTATTTATTTCTCTTCATTTCAATCTATTGCAGGTAAAGTCATATTATAAAAACAAAGATAACATTAAGGTTTCTTAAATAATCGAGTTAGGATTCGCATGCACGTGAAGCAATATCTTGGAGTTTTACTCGGAATAGTAGCACTAATTTGAAATGTTAATCCAAGAAGATACTATTTAAAGAGGTGTGTCTTGGGCATAAAAAAGGATTTCATCTTATTGGTCAAAACCATCACCAAAAAAGAAGACCTTATGCATTTAAGCAAGCCTCAAATTACGCCCATACTAAAGAAGTTTAGGCTGATTGGTCTTAAAAAGGCTCGTACCTCATGGGTCTTAAAAACTTTTGTCAAAGGTGTTCGGCAAAACATTACCTTTGTTATTAACTTGTCAAGTTTATGAGCGCAATATTCAAAGATATACAGATCAAAAATTTCAAATCAATTCAAAACCTGAATCTTGAATTTGAAAGAATAAATATTTTTATAGGAAAACCGAATGCGGGTAAATCAAATATCTTGGAGGCCATTTCTCTCTTGGGGTTGCCCTTTCCAGAAACTCATGATCAGAACGACTATTTGAAACGGCTTGTTCGTTTAGATGATATGGCCCATTTGTTTCATGAATTTGATATAAATGAGGAAATTGACATATTTGTAAACCAGGAAAGTGTTAGTCTAAACATAAAAGAACTAAAAAATACCAACAATCAATTTCAACTTTCAATAAAAAACCTAAACAACCAAATATCTATCCCATCTCAAACAATAACATTTCATACAAATGGAATGTATCAGGGTGCCGCTGCCCAAAACCAAAACTTATTAAATATAGTTAAAAAATACGAGTTTAAAGGTTTGATAGAGAGCGAGATAAATGGCTCGATATTAAAGATGCCCAACGGTGATAACATCTACTCCGTTGTAGAGCGCCACCCACAGCTTCAAGCGGAGATACAACAGTTTTTAAGTCCCAATGGGCTCGATCTGCTAATGGATATTGCGAGTAAACGCTTGCGTATCGTACAGAAAAAACAAAACGCATTGATTTCATATCCACTTCATTTGGTTCCTGACACGTTTCAGCGGTACGTTTTTCATCTTGCTGCCATCATGTCAAATCGAGACGCTGTTTTGCTGTTTGAAGAACCGGAGTCGCATTCTTATGCTCCGTATGTGTACCAATTGGCGCAACATATTTTAGACGATGAAGGAGGAAATCAATTTTTTATCACAACACACAACCCATACCTGCTCACACCGATTTTACAAGAATCATCGGATGTTGCATTGTTTGTCACATGGTTTGAGGGATACCAAACACATGCTCGAAGGCTCTCAAACGAGGAAATTGCTCATATTCTCAATTACGGGTTTGATGTTTTCCTGAATCTTGATCATTTTATCCTGAATGAAACATTTTAATATCATCCCCGAATGCTACGCAGACACCTTACTTGTCGAAATGTTAGGTTTTGTGACACCAAACCATAAATTGGGTATTGGTGAGGTAATGGATGCTTTGGCAAAGAAATTTATAAACAATCGTGCTGTTGGTATTATTGACAACGACAAAAAAAAGCCAACTGATTTTAAGGAATTTGACCTTGTCGAAGAATGCGAGGGCCTCCAACGCAGATTGAGGGCCAATACCCAACACACCATAATCGTCATTACCCCTGCTTTTGAAAACTGGGTGTTTCAAAATGCTGCAAAAGTGGATGTTGATCCTCAAAAATATGGATTTAAAACCGCCAAAATTTTCAGATCAATATGTAAAAGGCAGGATGCCAACCAGAACCAAAATCTAAAACAATTTATCAACACATTAAAACAGAAAAACGCCCCGGGATTCCAGCAACTCAAAACATGGATTGCAGATAGTGTAGGCATTCCAGCAGAAGAACCATAGTTTTTTGTTCTGATTTGCAGGTTTTTGCATTTGAACGCTCGGCACAACTTACCTTTGCCTGCTATTGTTAAATCAGCGCATTCAAGATATGCTTTATTCGATGACGGGATATGGCCGGGCAAATGGCCATTTCGGGGAAAAAACCATTGTGGTAGAGGTTCGGGCTTTAAACTCAAAATCAACGGATCTTAAAATAAGGCTTCCAGCCGAATATAAAGATCGCGAACTGGAACTGCGCAAGGTCATTTTGGATCATGCGGATCGCGGCAAAATTGACCTCAACATTGACGTGCAAAATGCTGATGGCTCCGCCACAGTAGGCCTTAACGAGGCCCTGTTTAAGGGTTATTTTCATGCCTTAACCCGCTTGAGTGCCCAATTGGGTGCCGAAGTGGACAAAGGATCTCTCATCCCAGCCATTTTGCGCATACAAAATGTGGTTTCCGGTGCCGCCGGCGATGTGGACGAGGAAGAATGGAACACCGTTACCAACGCGGTAAGCCGGGCACTGGATGCCCTGAAGGAATTCCGAACAGAAGAGGGCAAGGTGTTGGAAGCCGATATGTGCCTAAGGGTAACCAATATCCGCAAACTGCTGCAGGAAACCGAACCTTTTGACAAGGAGCGCTTCGTGCGCATGCGCGAGCGCATACGCACCAACGCAGAAGAGGTGTTCGGCAAAGACAATTTTGATACCAACCGATTTGAGCAGGAATTGCTGTACTACCTCGAAAAAATGGATATTTCAGAGGAAAAAGTACGCTTGGAACAGCATTGCAACTATTTTTTGGAACAGGTGAAAAATGACCGACAAAGCGCCGGCCGTACCCTCAATTTTATATCCCAGGAAATGGGCCGTGAAATAAATACCCTGGGTGCCAAAGCGTACGACGCTGATCTGCAAAGACTTGTCATTCAAATGAAGGACGAATTGGAAAAAATTAAGGAACAAATTGCCAATATTCTTTGACCTCCCAAAACAGGTATTAAATGCGGTTTACTCAAACAACATTAAAAAAATTAGAAGACCTGTTTGGAGAACTGGACTACACCGTTCGTTACGAAAAAGGCAATTTTCAAAGCGGGTATTGCCTTGTGGAGAACCGCCGTATCGCGGTTGTAAACAAATTTTTTGATACCGAAGCCCGAATCAATTGCCTATTGGATATACTTTCCTCCTTAGATTATGAGCCGGAAAACCTGAGTGAAAAATCACGCGAACTCATCGAAAAATGGAAAAAAGGTCAGGAGGCATGACCCTCACCCTGCTCGGCACTGGCACCTCGCAGGGCGTACCCGTCATCGGCTGTGACTGCGCTGTTTGCCACTCGGATGATCCCCGTGACAATCGGCTGCGCTCGTCGGCTTTGTTGCAAACCCCCGACTGGAATATCCTAATTGATGCAGGCCCCGATTTTCGCCAGCAAATGTTGCGCCACGGGGTCAAACACCTGGACGCCATTTTGCTTACCCATGAGCACAATGACCACGTGATCGGCCTTGATGATATTCGGCCCTTCAACTTTCGCACCGGACAGGCCATGCAGGTATATGCCCGGCCCAGCGTAGCAGATCAGGTCCGCTACAGGTTTGATTATGTATTTGGCGAACCTATACCGGGCCTTCCACGAATTGCCTTGCTGGATCTCCAAAAAAACACGACACTGCATTTTGGCGATTTGTGTATTGAACCTATTGAAATCATGCACGGCCCTTTAGCCATTTTTGGGTTTCGTATAGGCGATTTGACCTATCTGACAGATGTCAAAACAATAGAGGCCAGTGAACTACAAAAAATTAAAGGCGTTAAAAATCTGGTTGTCAGCGCTTTGCATCATGATTTTCACCCTACGCACATGAGCCTGCAAGAGGCGCTTGAATTTATAGAAACCGTACAGCCTGATCGTGCATGGCTCACGCACGTAAGCCATCAAATGGGTAAAGTAGCCGACATAGGCCCAATGCTCCCGCCCCATGTGGCCTTTGCTCACGATGGATTACAAATTGAATGCGCTTAGTCCCTGTAGGGAAAAACGACAATAACCATCTTGATTTTTAGCACAATGTTATCCTTGTTATGAAATTTGACGATTACCGCATCGCTCCAGAAATACGCCGCAATTTGCAGGATATGGGCCTGAAACGGCCTACGGATATTCAGTTTAAGGCCATACCAGCCATCCTGAAGGGCGAAGATGTGCTGGCCATCGCCCAAACGGGCACGGGTAAAACAGCTGCCTTCGCCATACCCGTGCTGCACCTGCTGCACAGCACCAAAAATTCGTCGAGAAGTGAAGGCATACGCTGTGTAGTCATTCAGCCCACACGTGAGCTGGCCCTCCAGATCACGGAGGTGTTTGAACGCCTTGGCAAGGGTACACGGGTAAGCACTTTGTGCGTTTTTGGTGGCGTGAATCAGGATCCCCAGATCGCCCGCCTCCAAAAAGGTATTGACATATTGGTGACAACACCGGGCCGAATGTTTGACTTGGTCAGCCAGGGCCACATCAAACTAAACGGAGTGGAGATTTTGGTGGTAGATGAGGCGGATCACATGCTTGATCTTGGCTTTATTAAGGATATACAAGACCTGATACGGCATTTGCCCACCAAGCGTCAAACCCTGTTTTTCTCTGCGACCATTAATGAAAAGATCAAAAAATTAGCCTATTCCCTGGTGAACAATGCCATTCGCATACAGATCTCGCCCAAAGACCCGGTGTCCAAAAATGTAGAACATGCCGTGGCCTTTATCGAAATGGATGACAAACGGTTCTTCTTAGCCCGTGTGATAGAGGACAATCCCGATGCCAAATTGCTCGTATTTGTGCGCACAAAAGTACGCGCCGAGCGCGTTGCCGCTGCCTTGCTGCGGGCCAATATACCCAGCCTGACCATGCACGGCGATAAAGACCAGAGAGACCGGCTTTCCGTGATGGAACAGTTTAGGGAAGGAAAAATAAAGGTTCTGATCGCGACGGATGTGAGCGCAAGGGGTATTGATATTCCCGATGTGGATTTGGTCATCAACTATGACCTGCCCACCGAATCCGAAAATTATGTGCACCGCGTTGGGCGTACTGGCCGGGGCACCAAAAAAGGGCAGGCCATTGCATTTTGCAGCCCGGAGGAAAAACCTGTTTTAGATGAGATAGAGTCATTTTTGACCAAAAAAATTCGCATTTTGGATATTGCCAAAGACGACTACACCCAAACGAAAAGTTTTTACAATGATGCCCCTGACCGTATGAAAAGCCTGATGGAGGAAATAGAAGAGGCTGAGAAATGGGAAAGAAAGACCAACAAGAAGAAAAAATAGGCAAAAGTTATTTCAAATCATCCAATCTGCCTGCAGCCTTCAACAATTTCAGTACCGCCAATTTATAGGAATATGTCTGCTGCCAGTAATTGGTTTCAGCTTCGGTATGGGCTGTTTGTGCGTTGAGCAGATCAGTGAGGGAAACAACACCTTCTTTGTATTGCAACAGCATTTTATCACTGATTTCACGAGCCAAGGCTACGTTTTCAGACTGCGTCCTAAGGTTTTGCAACGTGGTTTGCAATTGGTCACGCGCCTGCACAAACTCCAATTCCTTTGCTTTTAAAATCTGGTTCCGATCTGCTTCCAACTTTTCTGCTTCCAATTTTAGCAGCCCGGTCTTGCGATGGCGTCGAAAGCCGTCAAAAACAGGGATTTGCATACGAAAGCCCACTACCCCCATCGTAAACCAGCGACCATTGGTGCTAAAGAGGTTTGGATTACCCCGCTGCGTGAAATATTGGCCTGATGCATAGGCATAAAAATTAGGATATGCCTCTCCTTTAAGGCTGTTGGTTTGGATGCGATTGAGCTCCAACTGATTGATAATCAGCCTGTGTTCAGTAGTATTTTCAGGAGAGGAAAGCAGCTGGAGGTATTTTGCTGAGTCTGCAGCCGGCTGGTTTTTCTCTTCTGTTAGCTCAATTGCTTCATCAAAGGGTACACCGCACAAAAACCGCAGGGTATTCCGAAGTGCACTGATGGCCGAATTCAGGTTTTGGCGTTGTGTTTCAAGATTGGTGCGGGCAACTTTTATACGCCGTACATCCGTGGGTACCGCGTATCCATTTTTATATTGCAGATCAGCTATACGCTCAAGGGCTTCCAATTTGTCGGCATTGGCATGAACGGCCCTGAGCAATTGCTCCGTTTGGAGCGTTTGATAAAACACGTTGGCTGTCTGAAAAATCACTTCCTCTTCTGTGCGTTCGGTAAGGAGATCATAGATGCTCCGGCTGACGTTCATGGCGGGGATTCCTCTTCGCAATGATTCGCTGTAAAGGTTTTGCCGGGCCTCCAAAGAAACGCCCATTTGCCAAGGTTGGCCAAATTGTACGGCTTGGTAACTATCCTCACTCAATCCAAACAGCTCACCGGGCAGGTTTTGTGTAGGCAGGGCCGGGTAAAAATCATAACCCAAAGATGCATTGATCTGCGGATAGGCCGCACTTCTGGCCTCGCGCAAACGCTGCTCCAGACCCTGGCGCTCCAATTTTGCCTTCTTAAGGTTAGCACTATTGTTCAAAGACATGGCAATACCCTCCTGCAAACTAAGCGGGTGTGCACTTTGTGCCGTGACAATGGTTTTAAGGGCAAAGGAGAAAAAGATAAAAAACAGCCGGGTCATGGGGCAAAGGTAGCAAAAAGATTCAAAAATGGCAGGACAATACCCCAAAAAGGTATAGTCAACGCAAAGTGGTTTTGAATCACTCGCGTCTGTAAATCTTTAATAATCAGGTAAATCAATCCTGTAAATCTTCAACATCACTCAAATCCTGGTATAATTCAGGCAGCCCCTAAAGCCGCCCGAGCAAATCCATAACGGCTTCCTTGATCCGCGCTGCCTGTTGGTTTCCTCTTTGGGTTGCGCGTTTGTCTTTTATTGCCGTCAGCATTTCGCCTGCCTTGTCCAACTGTCGGAGTGCTTTTTGCGCATTTGCTTTTATGGCATCCGCTTCCGCAGGCAGTTTGCGGGCCTGTTGGGCCTGCATGTACTGCGCTGCCGCCTGCCGGTAATGCAGGTTGGCCAAATTGGTGCGGTCAGAAACAATATCAAGGGCAAACAACTGGGCTATTTCGTTTTGCTTGGCGGCTTCAAACGGGAATTTGGCGTTTTGAAGTGAATCCAGCAATTGGATATTTTGCTGTATAAATACACGATATGCCGAGGCCAACCGCTCTGATTCCGTACCAGACTGGTTATCCGATTCAAATACTATATCTAAGCGTTGTAGTAATTCATCGCGCCGGATTTGCGCCATTGCCACCCGAAGGTTGATGCGGGTTTGCCAAACCACGTCCATCCTTTCTGTAACGTATTGAAAAACGGGTTTCTGGCTTAGCATCTCCGTAGTCGCTTTGGCACTTTTCTCCAAATGCACCTGTGTGTGCTGTAGCAGTACACGCGCAGGTGCAGACTGATTTTTTTCCCATAAAAAAACCTGTGCCGCATAAAGCATGCGAGTGGCTAATTTCAGGTGCACCAAACTGGTATTGTGCCGCATATCATCACAGTGGTTGTTCATTTTGGGGCAATCCATCTCTTTGTGCGCAATGAGGTAGGCGGAATCCATCTGTTTGGCATAATGACCCAATCTGTCCAACGGGAAGTTTTTTTCATTTTTCTTTTTTTGGTGAAATTCATGCTCAAAAAGGGCCGTCCAGTGATCTCCTTCCAATTTTTTAGCCATCGCCATCAAATCCTTTTCCGAGTAAAGCCGTGATACCCGGTTGATACGTGCCGGATCCCTGAGGCGGGCAAATGTGGCGTATGCCCTTTGGTAAAGCAATTGCATGCGGGCTATATCCTGAAAAAAGCGGATAGAATCCGGCATGGTATCCGAGGGATGCAATATTTGGCTGCGCACCATATCACCTATAGCCTGATTCAGGTTGTAAAACTCGGTCAGATAGTCCTGTCCCAGCTTAAAAAGGGAACGCTCATTATCAGCGCTAAAGCGCAGAATACGCCGCTCTGCGCTAAATAGCCGCTGTACGGAATCCAAGGTGAGCCAATCCTGCAAGCTGTCTATATAATTTTCAGCGCCCCGTTCCTGGCGAAGGAGCGTTTCCTGCAATTGTGCATCTGTTAGTGTCCTGAAATCCGCATCTGCAACAGGGTTTTCCAGTAGTTGCCATACGGGATCATCGGGTAAGTGTTCTAAAATAAGCGCATTGGGCATACTACAAAAGTACTTATCAACAAGGTGAAAAGTACCTGCTTGCCGTGGAGTGCCCCAGGTGGGATCACAAAGCCTCCATTGGCCATCAGCAAATACCGCTACCCAGGCATGCCCTTGCTCCGAAACAAGCCCATCTTCCTTAATGCTCCCTGTAACAAGGTGTGCATGCAAGCCTGCCTCCATAGCAAGCTGGATAAACAGGTTTGCATATCCTCGGCATACGGCTGAGCGGTTGCGCAGCACAGATTCCGGTCGCTGCCTGAGGGCCTCATCAGGTGATGTCCACAAACCTCCGTCACTGCTGTCGCGATACGCAATATGCGAGGTAATCCAGATGTAAATAGCTCGTGTTTTTTCTATATCCGTCCGGGCATCCGCACACAGATAGTTGGCTAAAGTAGGCAGATCGTGTGCTACAGATTCTGGCGTATTTCTGGCTCTCTGATCCACGGCAGAAAAATCCGTTTGTGCCAAAACATCACTCATAGCACAAAGCAGGCAAAGCATGATGATGAGCGTTGTACCTTTGCGGTGCATCATATAAATCAGGCGCTTTAAAGCAGCATTCAAAGTTACGGTTAAAAACTGGTATATGGTACGGCCATTTTTCAGGTAGCCCCGCTAACCATAAAATGCTAACAACGAACACGGAATACGCGCTATTTCGGTTGCGCCTTAATCTTTTTTAAGTCAATGTTTTATACTTTACTGAAACCCCTTCTCTTTGTCCTTTCTCCCGAAAAAGCCCATCATGTGACGGTCAACTTGTTGGATCGGGCTGTTTCTTTTGGCCCTACAAAATGGCTACTCCAAAAATGGTTTACCACATCCGATAAACGTTTGAACAAGACTGTCATGGGTATTTCATTCCCTAATCCCGTTGGACTGGCTGCGGGCTTTGACAAAGATGGCAGGCACATTAAGGGCATGGTGTGCCTGGGTTTTGGCTTCATCGAAGTAGGAACGGTAACCCCTTTGCCACAGGAAGGCAACCCAAAGCCTCGCCTGTTTCGCCTTCCCGCTGATGAGGCCCTGATTAACCGAATGGGTTTTAACAACTTGGGCTTAGATGCATTAGTGGCCCAATTGGAGCACTTGCGCAAACATGGCAATGCTTTCAGCCAAACGATTATCGGTGGCAACATTGGCAAAAACAAAGTAACGCCCAACGAGGAAGCCGCCCGGGACTACCTTTTGTGCTTTGACAAATTATTCCCCTGGGTGGATTATTTTGTGGTTAATGTCAGTTCCCCCAACACTCCAAACCTTCGTGACCTTCAGGAAAAAGCACCCCTAACCCACCTGCTCACCCTGCTACAAAACCATAACAGCACAAAAGGCAGCCCAAAGCCTATTTTGCTCAAAATAGCACCCGATCTTAGCGACGGCCAATTGGACGATATTGCGGACATTGTGCGGGAAACCCAAATCACGGGCATCATCGCCACCAATACCACCATCGCAAGGGCTAATTTGCACACTCCTGACGATACCATACAAGCCATAGGGGCAGGAGGGCTTAGCGGCGCGCCCGTGCGGAACCGTTCCACTGAAGTGATTCGGTATATGCGCAAAAAACTGGGCACAAATGCCACAATCATAGGCGTGGGCGGTATTGATTCGCCAGAGGCTGCACAGGAAAAGCTAAAGGCCGGGGCTGATTTGATTCAGCTTTATTCCGGTTTGGTATATAAGGGGCCAGGCTTGGTAAGGAATATTTTGGAACAATTGCTTCCCTGAGCCATACGGTTTTCGCATGCGTATTTTTTCCTGCTCAAATGGAAAATAGGTGCTAAATTTGTGAAGTCAAAAGCGACAGTTTAGCTTATCATATTTAAAAATCGCTCACCATGTTCAAAACAGAAGTACAGGAACAGTATTATACCATAGCGGAATACTTCGCGCTGGAGGATGCATCGCCTGTCAGGCATGAGTTTAACAATGGAAATTTAGCACCTATGGCTGGAGGAATTTTACCACATAACATGGTTAAAGGGGAGGTCTATACTCTGCTTAACATTACCCTAAGACAACCACAATATCCTCATGTAGTACTCAATAGCGACACCAAAGTACGCATGGAACGCCTGAACCGATTTGTGTATCCTGATGTGACGGTAACGGAGGGCACTCCCATATATTACGAGACACCGGAGGGCAAAACCCGACGTGACACCATTATCAATCCCTTGCTGGTGGTAGAGGTATTGTCAGATGAAACAAGAGAAAATGACAAAGGCAGCAAGTTTGACAATTATTGCACCATTCCTACTTTCCGTGAATACCTGCTGATTGAGCCGGAAGATACTTGGGTCAAACAAATGTACCTGCAAGATCCGGCGTCAAACCTCTGGAAAATTGAGACCTTTACCAACCCGGATGACCACATCACACTGCATTCCTTAGGCATAAGCCTAACCCTTTCCGAAGTGTATAAAGTGCTGGACAAATTGCCACAAGCCGCACAATAGCGTAAAATCATGTTTGGCTGACAGATATTATCACATTCCTTACATTATCACATTCCCTATCCACCCATATTCTTCCATTCTGATTCTGAAATCTTGGCATCCGGCTTGATCTTGCCGACCAAACCACGCAGGTCAGAAAAACGAATGCCCTTGTCATGCAGGTAGATAAAATCCAACATCAATGTTTCCCACAGGTCATACTCGTACACCTGAATCTGCTGCTCAAGGTAGTGTCGGTAATGCTTAACTGCTTCTTCTTTATCACCGGGCTTGTTGCGCAGATATAGGGCGTGTGCCAAATTGGTTTCCAATAGGATGATGGAATAGTTCTTGGTTTCCACATCCTTGGTTTTGTCCATGGCTATTTGTGCAAAATGAATACTTTCATCCAGAAAAGAGGGATTTTCATTGGATTCAAATAAATAATAATAGGAGGCACTGACATAGGCATCAACCCAAAAATTAAGCGCATCCCCATGCTCTTGCTTGAGCATTTCATCAGCCTGCCCCACCATTTCGAGCACCCAGAGTCGGGCATCGCGCCATTTGTGCAGGTCCGAAAAATGGCGCATTTGCCTTTCTGCAAACCAATACTTGGTTTCAGTTGCCGATATGGCATCCGGCCGTTGTTGGGGCAAGAGTTTTAATAGCGTTTGCGACATTTCTTTTAACTGCTGCTGCTTTTCAGGATAGCGGTCTGCAAAACGCTCGATCTCAAAGAGGGCATCAGCCAGGATACGGCTATCGTAAATGTCACCGTATCCAAGCAGGGCCTCATCCCGATCTCCGCGCAGCAATGCGGCATGGGCAAAATACAATTTATTTAAGCCGCCCGGGTTAGTACTGTCCGCACGAGCGAACAATGTTTCCGCTTCCGCTATCTTGTTTTCATACAAGTGTATCATACCGAGATTAGCATAAACGCTGCCCATGCTTGAAGCCCAGTCAAAATTATCCGCAGAGGCTCCCTTCAGGTTTTGTATAATATCAAGCGCGGTATGGTAATTGTTTTTGGCTTCGGTATATTGGCCCAAAGACAGTTGCTTATTGGCCAAATCCAAATAAATTGCCTGCTTTGCTACACTTCCCTCTATGTGAAGCTGCTGAAAGTTCCCGGCCCGTTTAAGGGTTTCGAGTGCTTCTGTATAAGCTTTTATGCTCAACTGGGCATCCTGTGCTTTATCGCCTTCCTCTTTGCAGGTTTGGGTTATCTCAATGGCCAACATTTCAAACAAACTATGCTGGGCTGGTTTGGTCCGGGTCAGTTTTTGTGCTTCCGGCCACAAATCAAGCAGTTCCCGCTTTCGGGCGCCCAGATTCAATTTTTCCTTACTGCCCATCATGGTATTCAGGATGTTCCAGCGTTGCGCGTTCAAGGCATCC
>CAZIKN010000045.1:0-40443 GCA_964539805.1 uncultured Saprospiraceae bacterium
TGGATTATTGGAAATATGACCTGCAATGTACCCAGGAGACCGCTGAGCTCCTGATGGCTTTTTTATCTGAGGCACCGTTTGATACTTTTGAGGAAACGGATTCCGGGCTTACAGCGTATTGCCCTGCCTCTGTGCATGATGCTGATGCCCTTGTTACATTGTTTCACGAACTACAAGCGGATTTTGATTTTGAATGGGAAAAAACCTTTGTACCGGGCCAAAATTGGAACGAGATATGGGAAAGTAATTTTCAACCCGTGATCGTGGGCAATTTTTGTGCCGTAAGGGCTGATTTTCACACTGCACAGCCGGGGGTACGCTGGGAATTAGTCATTAATCCCAAAATGGCTTTTGGCACAGGGCACCATGAAACCACCTGGCAATGCCTGGCCGCAATGGAAGATTTGCCCATTAAAAACACCCATCTGCTGGATTATGGGTGTGGTACAGGCATTTTGGCCATAATGGCCTCAAAATTGGGCGCTGCACACATTGAAGCTGTTGACATAGAACAGGAATCATACCTGAATACCATAGAAAATGCAGCAGTTAATCAGGTAGAAAATATCACTGCTCGCTGTGGTACTTTGGACGCCGTTTTAGGCCGCGACTTTGACGGTGTTTTGGCCAATATCAACCGTAATGTGATTATACCTTCGTTCCCGATCTTGGCTGAAAAAATGCGCAGCGGGGCTTGGCTTTTAGTGTCGGGCATTTTGGAACAAGATAATGATGTGGTCACATCAGCAGCCGCTCAGGCAGGTTTTGTCAAATCAAAACAAACCCAACGGGGCAACTGGCTATGCATCCTGTTTCACAAAGGCTAATTATTCAGAAGCGAACATCCCAATCTCAAACAGTTGATATATGAAACGGCATAATCACTTAAAAGAGGCGAGGCATGATTATATCCGCTACGCCAATGTATGGGAGGATGCTCAGGTAATGCTAAAGGGACTGCAAGCCAAAACAGGCGGCAAACATTTGAGTATAGCAAGCGGTGGCGACAATGCGCTCATGCTTTTGCTTACGGACCCCGAATTAGTAGTTGCCGTGGACATTAATCACCCACAGTTAGCGCTTTGCGCCTTGAAAAAGGCTGCAATAAAAAACTTAAGTTGTATTGATTATCAAAGATTTATAGGGTTTTTAGAAGATGATGACCGACTTAACACCTATAAAAAACTAAGATCTACTCTTTCGCCCCAAGCATCAGCCTATTGGGATGCCAATTCGGAAGTGCTTCAAGCAGGAGCAATAAACCAGGGAAAATTCGAGCGTTACTTTCAACTCTTCGCGCACCGAATTCTACCTTTCATTCACGGAAAAAAAACGATAGAGGCTCTTTTATCCCCCAAACCAGAAAAAGAACAAAGCCATTTTTATCAGACCCGGTGGAACAATTGGCGTTGGCGTTTTCTTTTTCGGTTTTTTTTTTCCAAGCGAATCATGGGCTGGCTGGGCCGCGACCCTGAGTTTTTAAAACAAGTAGCGGTGAATGTTGGGCAGTTTATTTTTCAGAAAGCAGAGCAGCATCTAAAATCAACAGCTGCTCAGCACAATTTCATTTTGAAGTATAACCTTACCGGGCATTTTGGGCAGCTGCTACCGGACTACGTACAGGAAGAAAATTATACGAAGATACAAAGCCGTATTGACCGCCTTATCTTGTATGAAGGATTGGCAGATGCCGCCATAGATCGTTTTGGGCAATTCGATTATTTCAACCTCTCCGATATTTTTGAATACATGGATGAGCTTACTTTCCAGCAGGTAGGCCGTGGGTTTGCCGCTGGCGCAAGGCCTGGTGCGCGATTGGTGTACTGGAATTTAATGGTAGAAAGAAACCTTGCTCAATCCCTGCCTGATCTTTTCACAGATGAGCCTGACTTATCCGAAATGCTCAGTAAAGAGGATCGTGGATTTTTTTATAATAAATTTGTGGTCAACAGAATAGGACCGGCGCTGAAATATACCGGGATTTAAGTGCTTTTGAAGATTATCAGGATTGATTTGCCTCTAAAAGGAAATTAAGGCTGCATCACAAATAGCAATTTTTTGAAACCTGTAGAATTAAATTTTGAACATTTGATGATTTTATGCCCTTAATAACGATAAAATAATAAGTTCAACAAAATTTTATTCTTATGCCGGTTTCAATTTTTGGCTTATGATACAGCCTCAATTTTATCCGTTTTTAAACTTGGCAATGGCATTTTTGGTAAAATCTGATAAGGCCAGACGCCCACTGATGCCTGCCCGCTCTGACAGAAGCTCATCCCAATGCTCAGTGCCTTGCCAAAAAATACGCTTAAGCTCTTGAAGTGCTTCAGGGCTATATCCACATAAAGTAGTAGTCAAGTGGTGCAAATAAGCATCCATTTGTTCTATTGATTCAAATACCTCTTGAAAAAGGTTATGCTGCTTGGCCCATTCCGCTGTTTGCCACTCCGAGGGGGTCAAGGACATTTTGGAGAATGCCGCTACTCCTGTTTTTCGCTCTACCGCCGGCCCAATCACAAAAGGACCAAAGCCTACGGCCAACTCACTCAACCTAACCGAGGCAAATTTAGAAGCAATACAGAAATCTGTGGCAGCAGCTAAGCCTACCCCTCCGCCCACTGCTTTGCCATGAATACGCCCCACTACGATTTTGCGGCATTTGCGCATGGCATTGATAACCCGACCAAATCCTGAAAAGAAACGCAAACTGGTTTCATAATCCTCTATTGCCACTAATTCATCAAAGCTGGCGCCCGCACAGAAGGTATTGTGCTCTGCGCTGCGCAGCACTATGATTTTTGCAGCATCATTTTGACTGGCTACTTCCATAGCCTCAACTAAGCCATTCAACAAATGACTGGGGAGGCTGTTGTGATTGGGATGATAAAATATAATGTGCGCTACGCCATCTGGTGTAAGGTCGGTGCGTACGTATGATTGCATTTTGTGAATTTATATTGGGTTTAATGGTCAAAAATCATCACCGTCATCATCTGCAGCTACAGCAGCAGCGGCCTGCTTGGAAGGATTACCGGCAGCCAATTTTTCCTTGATTTTCATTTCCATCTCGTGTGCTACCTCTGGATTATCCATCAGGAATTGCTTGGCGGCATCGCGGCCCTGTGCTATTTTTGCTCCATTATAACTGTACCAGGCACCGCTTTTTTGAATTATGTCAAATTGGCTCCCCAAATCAACAATTTCACCCACCTTATTGATACCTTGACCAAAGATAATTTCAAACTCTGCCACACGGAAAGGGGGCGCAAGTTTGTTTTTCACTACTTTAACTTTTACTAAATTGCCTACTACGTTGCCCTCTTTGTCTTTGAGCCCTGCGCCTGAACGGCGAATATCCAAGCGAACAGAGGCATAAAACTTAAGTGCGTTGCCGCCCGTTGTGGTTTCAGGGTTGCCAAACATGACACCGATCTTTTCGCGCAATTGGTTGATGAATATGCAGCAACAGCCAGTGCGACCGATGTTTGCGGTGAGCTTACGCATGGCCTGGCTCATCAAGCGTGCTTGTAAGCCCATTTTGGAGTCGCCCATTTCACCCTCAATCTCGGAGCGGGGCACCAATGCTGCGACGGAGTCCACGACCAAAATATCAACAGCCCCCGAACGGATAAGGTTTTCGGCAATTTCCAAGGCCTGTTCTCCATTGTCGGGCTGGCTGATGAGCAGATTGTTTACA
Organism: uncultured Saprospiraceae bacterium; assembly: GCA_964539805.1. Lineage (GTDB taxonomy): Bacteria > Bacteroidota > Bacteroidia > Chitinophagales > Saprospiraceae > M3007. The sequence goes on from CAZIKN010000045.1 coordinate 3,701, forward strand.
TCCACCCCAAGGGCTTCCGCGTAAAAGCGGTCAAAAGCGTGCTCTGCGTCAATGATGGCTGCAATACCGCCCATGCGCTGACATTCTGCCACGGCGTGTATCGCCAAAGTTGTTTTACCGGATGATTCGGGGCCATATATTTCAATGATACGGCCTTTAGGAAAGCCATTGCAGCCCAGCGCTACATCAAGGCCAAGGGATCCGCTTGAAATAGCCTCTACCTCTACGGCTTGCTTGTCGCCAAGGCGCATAATGGTTCCTTTGCCATAGGTTTTGTCAATACGCTCAATCGTAGCCTGAAGCGTTTTAAGTTTTTGTTCTTTTTCGTTGGACATGATACAGTAAATTGATTTTTAAATTGGAATTATATTGATTTAAGATCAAAACTCGGCACAAAAATAAACAAAAAGTTTTTAATGAAAATATTTTTGTATTATTTTTTAAAAAAAGTTTTACCAAAGCCCTGCTTTTGGCCACAAAGATGTTAAAAAGAAACAAAAAAATTATTATAAGACGGGTCATTCGATAAACATCGGGTGGCCCGTTTTTTATGCCTGTTGTTTTTGCACTATTGTAAAACATAAACAGTTTTTGGTCGTTTTAGGCGGGTTTTGCCTCTCTTTTTGATATTAAAGGGGCAATTTTATTCCCAAACCGTCAATTTTACAATGCAAAAGTTGTTTTTGATCAGCATTTTGCTGCTCTGCGTATTTAGTCTTGATGCCCAAATACATCGAAAAAAAAATTATCTCGAAGCGGGTTGCCTATTAGGGGCCACAAATTATTCCGGTGATATTTCCAGTGATTTTCCTATCGTGCTATCTGAAACCCAACCTGGTTTTGGCGTTTTTGTGCGCTATGGTTTTAACGAAAAACTATCCTTCCGCCTTCATGCCTATTCCGGTTCCATATCTGGCGATGACCGCAACTCCAAGTTGCTCAAGGACAGAGCCTTTCGTTTTGGTACCAACATTGTAGAGCTGGCCGGTGCTATTGAATGGGCTCCTTTTGCCCGTGAACCCTACACCGCTATGGGCGTGCACAAGGTACGTTTTACCCCCTACCTGTTTGTAGGAGCAGGTACTACGTTCGCCAATACAAGCGCCGAATATTATGGTGCATTGGAGAACAGAGACACTTACCTCAAGGTTCCTTTCCCGGAGCCGGGGCTACCCTCACAGTTTTTTATGGTACCTACCGGTATAGGGCTACGCACCAATATTTTTGAAAAAGTAATTCTCGGTGGAGAAGTAGGCTGGCGACCTGTGTTTTCGGATGCCATTGACGGGATAAAACAGAATGCCAACCCCAATAAAGGAGATTGGTATTACTTTGGGGGCATTACCATTTCGTTTATACTAAGCAATCCAGAGCGGTTTTAATTATCTTTATTGGCCTTACAATAAAACAGTAAACCCCGCACTACTCTTTTGTAATGCGGGGTTTTACATTATATCTCATGAAAGAATTTTCCGATGTAGAATATTTGTTTCCGTTTTTGATGACACAAAGATAGGGCGATAAATCTGCGCTGAGAAAGGACAAAAAATACATAATTGTCGCCCTGATTTTTACCGCACTTTTACATCTTTATAAACACAAATCATTAAAAATCAGCAACTTGTAGTATTTTTAAATTCGTTTTTTTAATAAAAAACTGCTTTAAAGCACAACTTTTCATGACAAAGTTAGGCATTTTGATGCCAAAAATTTATTTTTCAAACCATACTTTTTCTAAATTATCAGGATCTCCATTGTAATTAATAAATATCTCGGTTCCCGCAGGAATGTCCTTAATGCAGTAAAAGTCAATAGTCTGCGCGTCAAAGTCCATTCCATATTCAGCATTGGGGGCATAGGAATGATTGTACAATGACCCATAGCCCAAACAAACCGCAAACCATTTACCCTCGTCGCCCCAATCAAAGTAGTAATCATCCAAAACAGTTTGCCGCATGTAGGGAAGTTGCTCCAAGGGAAATAAAATCACCGGACAAACCTCAATAACTTCCCCCTCCGCTATATCCCTTGCTGCGAAAACACCTTTGCCATGCACCTCTGAATAAGCCACATAAATGGAGGCCTGCTGTACGCTCATATTGTCTGTATCTTTTGAAGATTAAGTGCCAAAGGTAGTGATTTCAATCGCGTTTTACCCTTATTCAAAGCCTGTTCTATTAAAAATTGGCATAATTGGGCAATTTATCCGAACTTTGTGCCATGTTGCAAAAATATTTAGGTTTTTTCAATAAAATCAAGCAGTTTTTTAGTCGTCAGAGCGATGATGAGCGAAGCCTCATGGACAAGTTGCGCGATAAATATCGCCTCGTGATCATGAATGACGACACGTTTGAGGAGGTCACCTCATTGCGGCTTACTCCCTTAAGTGTATATGTTTTTTTGAGTTCTTTGATCGTGGGAACAGCCATACTTGTTACCTTTTTGATCATTTGGACGCCAATCAAAAGATACATACCCGGCTATGGTGATTTCAAGCGAGATGCTGAGATAGCAGAATTAAACAGCAAATTGAGCATTTTGGAGGAAGAGGTGGATGCACATCGCCGCTACAACGAAAATTTTAGGAAATTGCTTGTAGGTGACATGAGTGGCAATACCAAGGAAGATGCCCTGAAACAGGGTGTACCAGAAAATCCCGCCGATACGCTTCCTCAAGATGTAGAACGAATACCCGAGGATGACCAATTGCGGTCGGCAGTAGCACAAGGTAATTTTACCAGTGATCCCATGTTGGCTGCCTCGGTAAGTGCAGGGAATAGGACGGGACCAACAAGTCCACGAGATCTGCCCCTGGAGCAAATGCATTTTATTCCGCCAGTCTCAGGCGAAATTACCTCCCCCTTTGACCGGAAAAAAGAACATTATGGCGTTGATGTGGCAGCCCCTAAAAATACGGCCATCAAAGCTGCCGCTGATGGTGTAGTGATCAACGCAGGTTACACCGTGGAGACAGGATATATCATTGCCATCCAACACCCCAACAATGTGGTTACCATGTACAAGCACAACTCCATTTTGTTGAAAAAAGAGGGCAGCCCCGTCAAGGCTGGTGAAGCGGTAGCCATCATAGGCAATACTGGCGAACAAAGTAGTGGACCACATTTGCATTTTGAACTCTGGCACAAAGGACGCGCGGTAGATCCGGTAGGCTACGTGAATTTTAGGTAAGGCCGATTGAGGTACTCCTGTATCATTGCCCCTTGTCATTACATCCCCTCTACTTCTGGTTGCCGATATTTTAGCCAAAATTTTTGCAGTGCCTTGAGTTCGTATGGAAAATGATAGAAACCGCTTTGATAACGCCAATAAGATATAGTCTGCATGGTTTTGCGTTGAAGAGGGCTTATTTTTTTGTCCGTAAGGGTTGGGTAGCGCGCATTCAGCACCGTTTCAAAATGATGGATACGATCCACCATTTTTGGTGTAAGCCAAGGTGTCAGTGGATTGCGCCGCTGGTCAAAGCCTTCCCATTGAGGACTAAGCCAATCATCCAAGCGCTCCGGGAAGCGAAATCCTGCACGGGTAATTCGCTCATACAATTCAGAACCTTCCGTGGGTACGGGGGAATACAGGTAAATAATGATCTCAGTATCAGGGTTGATGGCCTTAATGGTTTTAATAAAGGTAATATCTTCTTCTATCTGCTTCCAGACCAATGCCGGGGTATCGGCAGGCATGCCCAGCACAAAGGAATATTCCGGTATAATGTCATGGCGTTTCATGCGGGCTGCGAAAGCCTTGATTTGTGCTCCACTTTGTTTTCCACCTTTATCCATTTGAGCGAGAAGGGTATCATTGCCAGTTTCAGCACCAAAAAATATCATACGGCATCCTGACCTGCGCATAAGGTTCAGCGAATCATCAGAAAACTGATCCAAGGTATCAATACGCGCTTCCCCCCACCATTGCATGTTTTCGTTTAACATAAGTCTGGAAAATTCTACACATCGTTTTTCACTGACAAAGAAATTGTTGTCGTGGAACTCGATGCTGTCAGCACCCCATCGTTCTTTTACATACATGATATCCTGATGCATATTGGGAGCGGATTTCCCGCGCCAACGGGCCTCAAAAATGGGCACCACCGCACAAAACGAGCATTTGAACGGGCAACCCATACTACTGTGGTAGGCTAAGGTTTTTTTTCCCAGAAAGGTGGGGTTGAGATAGCGCGACATAGGATAACATTGATCCAAATAATCATACGGCAACTGCGGCAATGTGTCCGGATCCAGAAGGGCCTCTTTGCTGTTTTTGATGATATCCCCTTCAGGCGTTTTCCAGATCACATTAGGAATAAATTCATAGGGTGTTTGGGATTCCAATGCTGTTATGAGTGCTGGAAAAGCCCGATCGCCGGGGCCATATACCACAAAATCCACGTATCCGCTTTCCATGACCACCTTATATTGGTTACTTGCAAAATAACCTCCCCAAATGGTGATCACCTCTGGAAACTGCTCGCGAATGCATCGGGTAATGGGTATAGCCTGCTTCAACTGTGGGCCAGGCATCACGGTACAGCCAAAGTATCGCACCCGCCCATCTTTTAAATACTTTGATATTACGGCCCAGGGGTCGTCTTCTAAGTTGCCATCAACAAAAACGAAATCATACTGACCATAAATGGAGGCGCCTACCTGCAAAATACTGTTGGGCACACGGTATTTCGCATTTGCGCTACGAGGATTAAACAATAAGACCATCAAATTAGAAAATCTTTGCGTTGCTGGACAAAACGATATACCGTCATGTAACATAGCCACGCGTGTCCAAATTCACCTGCAGCTAAAATTCCTACTCCTGTGGCCAGAAATGTATTGTGAAGCCAAATGGCATATTGAAGAAGCTTGGGGAAAAACGGGGCGATAACAAAGAACTCAACAGCAATAAATACCGCTGAAAACAACAAAACACCGACTGAAGCGGCTCGGGTTTTCATAAGCCATTGTGGTTTTTCCGACTGAAGGCAGCGTCGCCATTGGCGTTGATATACCTTATTATCCGGGTCTATTTTAATCAGCTCGCGCAGGGTATGCCCTGCCTGTCGGGTATCTTGCAACTCGCATTGGGAACAGGCTTTTCTAAAAAGGGTATGCGTGTACACATCTTGCCCGCCCCATGTTTCTATATTTTCCATGATAATAAGTTCCAAAACATGATCACACATGACCACATGGCGCCCATAGTCAGTGGTCTCAAAAAGTGCATTGGTATAAGCATAAGTGCAGTCAAAAAACTCGTCAAAATCAAGGTTACGAATGCCTTCTTCATGCTGCTCGTAGTAACGCACAATACCATAAAAATCATTCGCGGCCAGAGCTTTGAAGTTACGGTAAAGTCGTAAACGCTGTACGGGCAGATAACTCATGAGTTTGAATATGTTTATCGTTGCAAAATAAACGTAAATTGCAGTATTGAGGTTTGGTAAATGCTTAATGACGGTTGAGGGATATCCAAACAACCTCAAAGGCGAAACACCTAAACTTATTCTACAAGACGTTTTTTATAGTACAATGGTTGCGAAGACAATATTTTATGTCTTGCTACGCACAGGTTTCTATTTTTCCTATGGTTTTTGATGGGCCAGCTTGTTCAGTTTCATCCAAGCATCTGAATAGTCAAAAACCTCTATATTTCGCCAAAAATCAAGGGTTTCCTTCAGTTGCGCCACAGATGAAACACCCAATAAAATACCCTGAACACGCGGATGCAGGCCGGAATAGACCAAGCCGATATGATTCATGGTTTTAAGCGGCGGGCGTACAAAAGCAGTATTCAGTTCGGGGAGCAATGCACTGATACTTTGCAGTTTTTCCGCCAACTGCTCCGGTTGGCCTCCTCTTAAGAGGTAGGTGTCATTGGGGTTATAGGCCCCTTGTAATTTTATACCCCCTGCATTAATGCCATAGGCAAACAGTCGGTTTTCAGCAGAGAAGTATGTTGCGTATTGGGAAATTCCGGATTGCAGCATATTGTGCTTAACTTGAATATCAAACAATAGCGACATCTCCTGTGCTATGCTGGCATAAATTTCCGGATGTGCGATTCCTGAAAGACCGGCCCTGAGGCCAAAGGTATCCTGCAGTTGCTTAAGCGACATTAAGGTTTCGGCTATCGCTTTGCCATCATCCCGGTTATCCCAATGCAACATGACACAGCGCAGGTTTTCGCGAAACTGCCGGAGGTATTCTTCTCCAGCCATCAGGATGTATGATGGCGAAAGGTTGATATCCGGTGTACGCATATTGTCCATACTGCCTATTTTCATGTTCAGCTCCAAATCATGGAGGCCATGCGTTTGTGTATATTCCAGAAGGATTTTTTCAGCGGCGCGAAAATCAGATGGGTTGCGGTTGATAGGGTAATTGGTGGCACAATCCACGGCTTTATATCCTGCCAATAGCCATGTATCAAGAAGTTCAAAGGCCTGTTTGGCATCCACATTCCAGCCCCATTGGGCGGTACCGAGCTGCAGGACAACGTTTTGGGCTGTATTTAGGGGTTGAAACATAGTAGTGTACTATAAATAAGTGGCAAATCTAACGACACTTGTCGAGAAATTAGCCCATACTTATCGTTGAAATGAGGGTATGCTGAAAATTACACATTACCTTCGCATTTAAATTTTACAAAACAAACTTAAACATTCAACACGTTTAACATGATTGACTTTCGCAAATACCTGCCTTTAATTTTACTTGGCGTTGGAGCCTTGTTTGTTTTCAGCATGTGTGGTTCTTACAACTCTGCCGTGGGCAAAGATGAAAATGTAAAAAAAGCATGGTCACAGGTTGAAAACCAGTATCAACGCCGTGCAGACCTCATTCCTAACTTAGTGGAAACGGTAAAAGGGTATGCCAATTTTGAGCAGTCTACCCTTACAGCAGTGGTAGAAGCCCGTTCAGCGGCATCACAGATCAAAATTGACCCCAACGACCTTACACCTGAGAACATACAACGCTTTGAGCAAGCCCAACAGGGATTGGGCGGTGCGCTTCAACGCCTTATGGTGCTCACTGAAAATTATCCTGATTTGAAAGCAAATCAAAATTTTATGGATTTGCAAAAACAATTGGAAGGCACCGAGAACCGTGTTTCTGTGGAACGGAAAAACTTCAATGAGGCCGTTAACGATTACAACGGCTATATCCGGCGTTTCCCAACCAATCTGCTGGTAGGCTTGTTCGGCTTCTCTCCAAAAGGCTATTTCCAGTCCGCAGCAGGCTCGGATAAGGCACCTCAGGTGAAATTCTAAAATTAGGGTTGATATGGGTTGATAAAGGTTGATATTTCAATATAACCCTTTTAAAATCAACCCTTATCAACCCTCATCAAGCTTACAATCAACCTTTACAGTTATCATGCTCTTTTCCACGACTGAGGAACAAGAAATCATTGCGGCCATCAAACAGGCAGAACGCGGCACAAGCGGTGAGATACGCCTGTTTGTAGAAGACTTTTGCATGCGTGACCATCCGGTTGAACGTGCCGAAGAAGTTTTTCGCCTATTTGGTATGTTCAATACCAAAGACCGCAATGCTGTGCTGATTTACTTTGCAGAGAAGTCCCGTCAATTTGCCATTTGGGGTGATACGGGCATACATGAGCGGGTGGGATACCAATTTTGGGATGCCGAAAAGCATCTGTTGCGCTCACATTTCCAACGCGATGAAAAAACAGAAGGCGTTATACAGGCTGTTGCGCTCATTGGTTCCCGTTTGAAAGAATATTTCCCAACAGACGAGCATGAAAACGACAATGAGTTGCCCGATGAAATCATATACGGTTGATCTTAAAACAGGGCAAAATCTCACACCCCCCTTGTACAAATGAATCATAAATTATTCAAAATCAATATATTTAATATATTATCGGCTTATTTGACGATAATATTATCAGCTGTGGCAGGAGTTGGTCTTGCCCAAAACAGTACTGAACTTTTCCCTCCCAAACCCGTCCCAGCGGTGTATGTGCACGACTACACTGGATGGCTGACCGGAAGCCAAAAGGAAGCGTTGGAAATCAAATTGCGCCGTTATTGGGATAGCACAAGCACACAAATAGTGGTCATGATCCGGCCTGATATTGGTGATTATGACAAAGCCTCCTACGCTTTTGAATTGGGCAATCGCTGGGGCATTGGCAGAAAAGACAAAGACAATGGCGTGGTAATGCTCATCAAAAGCCAGCCACCTGAACGGGGTATTTTCATTGCCACCGGATATGGCACAGAAGGCGCTTTACCTGATATCACTTGTGCCCGTATTGTGCGCAATACCATGGCACCATTTTTTAAGCGCCAGGAATACTATGAAGGGATCAATGCAGGAGTTGATGATATTATTGCTGCCCTAAAAGGTGAATTTAAGGCTGAACATAGCGACGGTAGCGATGGTGCCGAAACGGCCCTATTGATCATTTCGCTCGTTTTTTTCGCCATTTTTCTGCTGTTTTTATTCATATTTCTCCGTGCACGCCGCAAAGGCACATGGTACACCCATTCCGGAGGGCCACGTACTTCACGACGCTCTTCAGATCTTCCGTCATCCGGTGGTGGATGGTGGATAGGCGGCGGCGGATGGTCCAGTGGCGGTGGTTGGTCCGGCGGGGATAGTGGCGGCTGGTCCGGTGGTGATTTTGGCGGCGGCGGTTTTGGCGGCGGTGGTGCAGGTGGCGATTGGTAAAACGGCTATCACATTTGTGGCTTGGTATCCTTAGGGCCACTTGATGCACTTTTTTTCTTTCTCCACCGGCTCTTTTTTTTCTTGGGTGCTTCGGTTTCCGTGTTTGGCGTAGGCTCCTGTGGGGCATTTTGGTTCTGCTTTGCCTTAAAAGGCCCCCTTGGGTTTTTGCCTTCTGTTTTTTCATCCCGCTTCACATCTGAGGCAGGTTTTGTGGCCCTTTCGCTTTTGGGAATCAAATGATCTGGCAGCGGCATCTTGGGTACAGCTTTGCCAATCAATTTTTCGATTCGTTTAAGTTTCATCATGTCTTTGGAGGAAACTAAGGTAATGGCTGCCCCTTTGCTCGCTGCGCGAGCGGTACGCCCGATACGGTGCACATAGTCTTCCGCATCATGGGGTACATCATAATTAATTACCAAGTCAATGCCATCTACATGGATACCGCGGCTCAAAACATCTGTAGCCACGAGGATATCCAATTTCCCATTTCGATAATCCAACATCACTTGTTCACGCTGATCTTGCTCAATATCACTGCTAATGGTACCAACGTTCATTTTTTTTGACTTCAGCTTCTGATAAAGACGGCTAACCGATTGTTTGGTTGAGCCGAAGATCAGGATTCGTTGTCCTTGGGCATCGCGAAGCAGTTCCTGTACCAAGTCTAGTTTTTGATCTTCTTTGACCAAAAATGCACTTTGTGTCACGCCTTCGGCAGGTTTTGAGAGTGCAATACTCACCATTGCGGCATTGCGGGTAAGGCTACGCCCCAATTTTAGCACTCCATCGGGCATGGTAGCCGAAAAAAGCAAGCTTTGTCTATTAGGGTTTATTTTGCGAATAATCTTGAGCAAGTCCGGCTTAAAGCCCATGTCAAGCATCCGATCAGCCTCATCCAGCACCAGAAAATGTGTGTCGGAGAAATCAACATAACCCAAATTGATATGGGCAATAAGGCGTCCGGGGGTAGCTACAAGGATATCGGCACCACCCGTGATGGCTGTTTTTTCCTGTGCAAATGATTTGCCATCACCACCACCATAAATGGCCATGGAGGATATGCCTGTAAAATAGGAAAACGCTGAAATGGCCTTGTCAATCTGTTGTGCCAGTTCACGGGTAGGCACGATGACCAAGGCTTGCACAAAGCCGCTTTCGCCAGATCGCACAATATGATCAATAATAGGCAGAAGAAATGCTGCGGTTTTACCCGTCCCGGTCTGAGCTGTGCCAATAATATCCCGACCTTCCATAATGATCGGAATGGCTTTTTCCTGAATAGGTGTAGCAGATTTATAGTTCAGCGAATCAATGCTGTCCAACAAATCCGGATGAAAATCAAATGATGAAAAGTCCAACGTGAATAGTTATTTTTATTGAATGAGGATTGCCATACAAAAGGCGTTATTGAGGTAAATTGGTTCAATGCTTAGTTACGCTGAGGGCGTATTTGAATTGGTTTTTGCGCAAAGATGCAATATTTCTTTGGAAAAGCAACACTTGTCGCGCAGTCTTCATTTTCAAAACATGAACGGGCCTATCTTTCCGCAAAAAATCCGCCTTACATGATTAAGCCTATCCTGAAAAAAAACCACCTGTATTTGCTTATTATCCTTGCCCTGGCCCTTTCCATTAGTAGCGTTCTCGCCCAGGATACCGCTGCCGTAAAAAATCCCAATCGTTTCAAGATAGTGGCACTTCCGGTACTTTTTTATACGCCTGACACTCGTTTGGGCTTTGGGGCTGGGGGGCTTTCTACTTTCAATTTTAGGGCCGACAGCCTGTATGCGCGCCGATCAAGCGCCACACTTGGTATTGTTTATACCCAACTCAAACAATTTCTGCTTTATGTTCCCTTCCAGCTTTTCCCGCGCAATGCGGATTACTGGATCAGCGGAGAAGTGGGGTATTATCGCTATGTTTTTAACTTTTTCGGCATCGGCAATGAAATTCCATCTGACTATATTGAAAAATATGATGCTACTTTCCCGCGTATTCGCCTGAATATCAGTCGAAAAATATCACCGGGCTTATACGCTGGTCTTCGTTATGCGTTTGATGATTTCCAATTTACCCGCACGGACAAAAATGGTATTTTGGCACAAAAAAACATCCGTGGGAGTGATGGCGGACGTATTTCCGGCTTAGGCTTCGGCGTAAATATTGATACACGAGACATTCAGTTTTTCCCATCAAAGGGTTGGTTTGGAGAGATTTCGTTATATGACGAGGGCCGTTGGAGCGGTAGCGAATTTGATTATACCCGTTTCACTTTTGATCTGGCACATTATGTACAGGCGGGCAAAAAGGGCATTATGGCACTTAATGCCGTACAGGTTTTTTCCTTTGGCGATGTACCATTTCATCAAATGCCCGTGATTGGCGGTACCAAACGACTCCGTGGTTATTTTGAGGGCAAATACAGGGACAAGCACCTAATGATCTTGCAAGGTGAATACAGAAGGCCCTTATTCTGGCGATTGGGTTTAGCGACTTTTGGTGGTTTTGGTTTGGTAGCCGAATCTTTCAACACCTTGACAGCAAACAATATAAGGCATCACGTTGGTGCCGGACTGCGCTTTCAGATTGACAAGGCTCAAAAAATAAATATACGTGCTGATTATGGCTTTGGTTACCGCTCCAAAGGGTTTTACCTGACTTTTGGAGAGGCTTTCTAAGGGTTTATTGGGTCAAAGCACGCCATTCTTCCATCATATTGACCCTTGCAGGTTCCTCATATTTTTGGTAAAAATGTGGTGTATGATAAATTTGTGGCTTATCTAAAAAATGTTTCAACACCTTAATGCGCCCTGGTTTGTAGAGCAAGTCAGGGTAAATAGCATATTCTTTTCGCACGTTTTGGGTATATTCCCAATAAATATCCCATTTTTGGCCAAGTACGGATAAATCCGCATCCGTGAAATAATTCGTATCGGAATCCGAGTCGGGTTGATGTTTTTGGGTGGCCAATATTTGATGTTTGCAGCGTTCGATACTTGATGCGGGCAGGGATAATTCATACATTCGGGAGGCTGCCAACTTTGCACTTTTTTCCTCATTATCATTTTTTAACACATTATAAATTATATCGTGATAAAAAAGGGAAAAGAGGAGCGTGTCCCAATCATTTATACGTGACCTTACTGAGGACAACTGCTCCAGCAAGTTTTCCAAATGAACCAAACTATGGTAGTGTCTTCCCTTTGCCGTATAGTTCTTTTCTATTTCAGCCCAAAGCGTAGCAATACGGCCACCGTCCGCAGTATATGTGGAGCACAGGTTCACAAAAGTTGTCTGGAGCAAATTTTTTACTTCACCCATCCGTACACTGCGCCAGGCACTACCGTCAACAACGCAATAAGCAGAAGACCCAATATTACTACCCATCGCACACTTGCAGGGGAAGCCATTTCTGTGGCTATCTCATTTTCATCCTTGAAATACATAGCAATGATGACTTTGAAGTAATAGTAAATGGAAATAGCAGAATTGATTACGGCCAATACAATTAACCAGGGATAGTCCGCAAAGGCTGCGGTAAAGAGGAAATATTTACCAAAAAAGCCCGCCGTAGGTGGAATGCCAGCCAAAGAAAGCATTGAAATGGCCATAACAGCCGCAAAGAAGGGGTATTTTTTGGAAAGTCCGTTAAAGACATCAAAAGATCCGTTCTGATTAGGCTCGGCCACCACAATGTAAACACCAAAAGCACAAACTGTAGCGATAGCGTATGTCAACAGATAAAATAACATGGCACCAGCCGCCCCTGTATTACCTATTGCCAATATGGCCAACAATAGGTAACCAGCATGTGAAATGGACGAATAGGCCATCATGCGTTTGAAATCCGTCTGGAAAATGGCCGTCATGTTAGCCACGGTCATGGTTAGCGCTGCCACTGCTGCTACCGGCACACTCCAGGTATCAATGGCAGGCGCAAAAGCCATAGAAAACAACCTAAAAAAGGCAGCAAAGCCGGCAGTTTTAACCACTGTGGCCATGAAGGCTGTGACTAAATTAGGGCTTCCGGTATAGACATCCGGTGCCCAAAAATGAAATGGCACTGCTGACACTTTAAAACTCAACCCTATGATAATCAATAAAATACCTGTATTAAGCATCCCCGCAGAATGCCGCCCGTCCTGGATAGCCGAAGCAATGGTAGCCAGATCAAAGCTGGCGGTAGCGCCATATACGAGAGCCATGCCAAAAAGCAGAATACCTGTGGCAAAAGCACCCATCAGGAAATACTTAAGCGCGGCTTCATTGCTGGAAAGATCATCTCTTTTACTTCCTGCCAGCACATAAAGCGGTATGGAAAGGATCTCAATGCCCAAAAACAACATGGTCATATTGGTAAAAGAGAACATGACCAAAGCACCACAAAGGCTGAACAAAATCAAGCCGTAGTTGTCGCCCAAGGTTTCGTTCAGTTGCCGAAAGCCCCAAGCGGACAACCCGATAATGAGGGCTGTGGCCAATATGGCTACCCCGGAAAAGGCCCTCGCGAATGAATCAAAATTCATCATATCCGGGTACATATCATTCCAGCCTTGCGGGGGGCTGGCCAAAACGCCTCCCAGGGCCAGCAAACTGCCAACCAAGGCGATGGGTTGCAACAACTGCCGATTCTTGGTTAGGCCGGCAAACAAAGCCGCAAGAGCGGCAACAAAGAGTATAAGTAGTGCGGTCATTTTTCGTTCCTTTTTTGATTGGTATTCAATGGTTCTTATTGTATGCTGACGGTGTTTTTTCCAAACTGTACCACATCGCCAGTTCTTATTTTTTTGCGTTTTTGTGTTTCTACAGTACCATTTACTTTCACCTCACCCTGTTCTATCCTGATATTGGCTTCTCCGCCTGTGCCTACCCAACGCATTACTTTCAGCAATTGGTTGAGTGGAATGTGGTCTGTGGTATCGTTCAAGGTGAAATGCATATCTATTTAATTGCTACACTGTCAAAACTGTACTGCTCCCAAAATGCGGTTTACGCTGGCATCGGTCAGGTTCAAAATCATTTGCGGGAAAAATCCGAATACCAAAACCAAGGCAGCAATAGCGCCCAAAACAATCCACTCACGGGTATTGACATCGGCAAAACTGGCTGTATTCCTGTTCGTATCCCCAAATGCAACCAAGCCATAGGCGCGCAGCATGTACACCGCTCCAAAGATTATGGTAAGGCCGGCCACAGCCCCGGTCCAATTGTTGTAGCTCCATACGCCGTTCAACAGCAAAAACTCACCCGGAAAGCCATTGGTCAGCGGCACCGCCACTGAACCCAGCATGATAATCATAAACAATACGGCAAATTTTGGAGCAACCTTAGCTATGCCGCCCATGTCGGACAGTGAACGCGTATCCAGGCGCCGTTCAATGAGGTCAACAACAAAGAACAGGCCCACGACATTGATACCGTGATTGAGCATTTGAATCATGCTGCCCTGTAAGCCAGCTTTGTTCCAGGCCATGGCTCCTGCGGCGATAAGCCCTACGTGCGCTATGGAGGAATAAGCAATCAGGCGTTTCAGATCGCTTTGTTTCACGGCAATAATGCTGGCATATACAATACCTATTACAGCCAAGGCAATAAAAATAGGCGAGAGGCTGTGCATGGCTTCCGGCGCAAGGGGCACCATCCAGCGTATCACACCGTATATACCCATTTTAAGCATGATGCCTGAGAGCAGCATAGTTCCGCCCGTGGGGGATGTTACATAGGTATCCGGTTGCCAGGTATGGAAAGGGAATACGGGCATTTTTACGGCAAAAGCGAGGAAAAAGCCCAGCAAAACCCACCAGGCTGCAGCTGCATCTAACTGAACCGCCACCAGGTCATCCCATTTGAAGGAGTGATTGCCTGGGGTTTGCAAATATACATAAAGCAAGGCCACCAACATAAAGAGGGATCCTACAAAAGTGTATATGAAAAACTTAAGGGTTATGCGGATACGGTTCTCACCACCCCAGATAGCACAGATAAAATAGATTGGTATGAGGGCCAACTCATAGAAAATGTAGAATAAAAGGCCATCCTGAGCTAAAAAAACACCATTCAAAGCGGACAACATAAGCAGCACCAAGCCGTAGTAGCGCGCATCATTGCCAAAATTGCGCCCCCAGCTGGTAAGCACAATAAGCGGCGCAAGCAGGTTGGTCAACAACACCATAAGCGTACTGATGCCATCCATGCCAAGGCTGAACGAAATACCGGCCTCAGGGAGCCACGGCTGGTCAAAAACACAATTGACCATGCTATGATCACATGAAGTAAGACAAAAGCCCGTAACAATCAGGTTCGCTATGGAAGCCGCCAGTGCAATATTTCGAGAGGCAGTAGCTTCTGGCCGTGCCAAAAGCAGCGCCAATGCGGGTAAAAGAGGAATAAGTATAAAAAGTAGAGACATGTGTCAGTCTTTCTTTGTTTTGTAAATCTGGAACTCGTTGTCTTCATAAAGTTTGGGAAATGGCAGGGTGTCATGCCAACGCGAACGTTCAATCACCAAATAGTGCATACCGACCGTTGATTCGCCTGCAACCCAGGCGGAATCCTTCATTCTGTCCGTCACCGTCCATCCTCGGCGATTAGCGGCATAAAGCATGACAGGAGAGCCTTCCCGATTATTAACTAATATCCTCGAGTCTTTAGGAATATGATTATCTACGATCTGCTCCAACTTTAGAAATTTTTGATCTTCCCAGGGTATAAAAAAATCATATTTGTGCAGATATACCGCCTCTGCTACGATGCAGCAAAGCACAAGCAGTTGCAACCAATTGTTGCGGAGCAATTCACTTATTCCATACCCAGCCAATATTGCCATCATGGGCACGTACGGAATAATGTAATAAACGTGACCTGAAAAAGTAGCGCCAGCTTTGAGCATCAGTGCAAACAACAAAACAGATGAGGCGGCAAAGCTTAGCATAACGTTTTTGTTTCTTTTCCAGGCAGCCAATCCCAATCCAGCCACACAGAACAAAAAAGCAAGCCGGCTGGTTAATGCGATGGGATAGAATCTGGATAAGGTATCCGTTTTCATTTCTACCAGTTGCCGCCAGCCTTCAGCGATGGTTGTTGGAAAAAACAAGGGAAAGCCATATTCTTTTTCCGTCTTTGGTACCCAAGAAAAATACCAAAAGGCCATAGCAGCAACGCCCAATGCTCCTACACTCAATAATTGTGTCCTGATTTTGTTATCCACCTTATCTTGCCAGATACCTGGCACAAGCAATGCCATAACGCAAGCAGCAGGCATTTTGCACAACATTCCCAATGCTGCAAATACACCAAACAGCATCAAATGCTGCCCTTTCTTTTCTTCCAGAAACCTCCAGCCCCAATACACGCCCAACAAGGCCAATGATACAGCAAATACATCAGGCATCCCTTTTCGAGCATAAACAAAGGCTACCGAAACACCAAAGATCACTGTCGCCAGCAAGGCAGTACGCTCATTGACCAATCGCTTTACGGTTTGCGCGAATGCCCAAAGCCCCACACTGGCCACCACCAAGTTGAACAAACGAAAACACCAGTTGTGAGGCCCAAAAATTTTCCAAAGCAGAAAAATACAATAATTGAATACTGGAAACTCCTGTGCAAAAATACCGCCCCTGCTATCACAAACGATGGTTCGGGGATGCAGAAAAGAAGCGTCTGCCTGGGCGTAATTTCTGGCTACACCCAAAGTCATGGTCTGACGCCAGGCATGCTCATCGTATGGAGCCAAGTCAATGTTCTCTAAACGAATAAGAAACAACAGGGCAATCCAGATGCGTACATCAAAGAGCCAGGCTGTTGTGATACTTATGTTGCGAGCTTTATTCATTTACCAATTAATACAGGTTAGGAATTTCCAGGAGAGCGGTTAAGCCAAACCGTATTTTCTATAAAAACAAACTTAACATCAGCATGGCCGCTCCGGCTACCATACCGATAAGGTAATATTCTATATTGCCGTTTTGAAGACGCCTAAACCATGCACCAAGCCCTTGAACACCATTGGCCACACCGTTGATGATACCATCAATTCCTTGAATATCAACATAATAATGGAATAGTCGTGACACTTTTTCCAAAGGCTTGACAAACAGGGCGTCATATATTTCATCCACATAAAACTTATTGGCAATCACCTTTGTCAAACCCGTTTGGTCCGCATCGCTGACAGGCAAGTTGGTCTTTTTGCCATAAATAAAGTAGCTGACAATAATGACCACCAGAGCAAGGCCCGTTGTAAAGAGCATCAAACTCCATTCTGTGGCTTCTGACATGTGCATTTCCATAACAGGTATCACAGGCTCAAACCAATGCGTAAGCCACCCTGGTTTTGCCATGTGATCCAAGTGGAAAAAATGAGGTATGTTCAAAAAGCCGCCCACAATGGACAACAGCGCCAAAATCATCAGCGGTACTGTCATGACATAAGGGCTCTCGTGCAGGTGATGTTTTTGTTCTGCGGTGCCCCTGAATTCGCCAAAAAAGGTGACATACAACAGGCGGCACATGTAAACGGTGGTAAAAAAGGCCCCTAAGCCAGCAAAACCCCACCACACTTTACCATGGTGTGCGTAAATATTGGCAAAAATTTCATCCTTGGAGAAAAAGCCACTCAGGAACGGGAAACCGGAGATAGCCATGGTGCCGATAAAGAAAACCCAAAATGTAATGGGCATGTGCTTGCGCAGCCCACCCATATTCCTGATGTCCTGCTCGCCTCCCATGCCATGGATCACACTGCCTGCTGCAAGAAATAAAAGGGCTTTGAAAAAAGCGTGTGTCGTGACGTGGAACATGGCACTGGCATAGGCCCCCACACCAAGCGCTGCGAACATTAGGCCCAATTGCGAGACCGTAGAATAAGCCAATACCTTTTTAATGTCGTTTTGGCGCAGGCCAATGATGGCCGTGAAAATAGCGGTTACGATACCTACCAAGGCCACGATATGCATGGCATCAGGCGACAAACTGTACAAACCATTACAGCGGGCAATCAGATAAATACCCGCCGTAACCATAGTTGCTGCGTGAATAAGCGCTGATACGGGCGTTGGACCAGCCATAGCATCCGGCAGCCATGTGTACAGGGGTATTTGTGCACTTTTCCCAATGGCTCCCACAAAAAGCAGAAGGCAAATGGTTGTGATAACACCTTCCTCAAAGCGCATGGTTGGCAATTGGCTGAATATATCTGCGTAATTGAGGCTACCAAAGGTTTTGAAAATAAGGAACATACCCAGCAACAAGCCCAAATCACCGATGCGGTTCATGATGAAAGCTTTGCGAGCAGCCTTTCCATATTCTTTATTTTCAAACCAAAAACCAATTAGCAAATAAGAACAAAGGCCCACGCCCTCCCATCCAAAGAACAACATCAGGAAGTTATTGCCCATTATCAACAACAACATGCTGAAAATGAACAAATTGAGATAGGTGAAAAATTTCCAGAACCCTTCATCTTCATGCATGTAGCCAATACTGTAAACATGAATCAGAAACCCTACGCCGGTAACGATGAGCATCATCCAGGCAGACAAGTGATCTACTAAAAAACCAAAATTCACGCTTAGGCTATCCACCGCAAGAAACTGGTAGAGGTCGAGCTGAATCGGGCCATTTGCTGCCACCTGGTTAAAGCACATCAAACTCAAGACAAAAGAAGCCAGCACGGAGCCAGCGCCGATAATACCCACAAGGCTCTTGGACAGATTTCTGCCGAATAAGCCATTGATAATAAAGCCGATAAAGGGCAAAAAGGGAATGAGTGGTATAAGTTGATTCATAATTCTCTTAATGAATAAGTAAGAACAAAAACCGTTTTAAAGTAAGCGGTAATCATTCATTGGGTCAATTCCGCAATTTGTCCAACAGCGAAATATCCGTGCTTTTTGTATTTCTGTAAATCATGACTAAAATGCCTAAACCCACAGCAGCTTCTGCCGCAGCAACCACCATGATAAAAAACACCATGATCTGTCCCTGTGCATCAGATAAATAGGTGGAAAAAGCGGCCAAAAGCAAGTTTACAGCATTGAGCATCAGCTCTACACACATGAGAACCACAATGGCATTCCGACGTGTAAGCACCCCAAAAACACCTATGCAGAACAAAATGGTCGCGTAAAAGACGTAATAATCAACAGGGATTTGTTGTATTGTTTCGAGCATTATTCTTGATTTTATAAAATGGACATGAAGAATGCTGCGGTATCAACTATAAATAGGTACCGCGGCTATTGTTCACTGTACTATATTTTTACATCGCGTTTACCCACCAAAACCGCCCCTACCATAGCGGCCAAAAACAGAATGCCCGAAATTTCAAAAGGCACCACAAAGCGGGTAAACAGCTCTTTGCCCAAATTTTCGACCAGCCCCACAGAAGCATTGGTTTGTTCCGGGATCGTCACCTGAATGCTGCCCTTGAGTGCAGCAACCAAGGTGAGCATTAACATGCCCGCCGCCAAACCAGCACTCAGGCGCCATATAGCCGACTTTTGCGGCTCCGTATCTTTGTTCAAGTTCAGCAACATTAGAACAAAGAGAAAAAGTACCATAATGGCCCCTGCATACACAATGATGTGCACTACGGCTAAAAACTGCGCATTGAGCAATATATATTGGCCCGCAATGGCGAAAAAGGTTAAAATCAGGTACAAAACACTGTGCACCGGATTACGAGAGAACACCATAAGCAAAGCGCCAAGTATGGACAAGGCGGCTAATGCGAGGAAAAGATAAAGCGACATAAATAGAGCAACGATGGTTGGACCAAGTCCAACGCGCCGCAAAAGTAAAAAAGGATTGTAGTTATACGGTCGGAATGTTTCATTTTAATTCCCTTTTTTGTAAGAGATTGTTTTGACATGGTTTCTATGCACGCATTTCGGTGATTTTGAAGATTTACTGACGCGAGTAGATGCATAACCACTTTGCTTTGACCGTAAGTATGCAGATTTTGCCTCAAAAAGCGCATGAGCCACCCCAATTAATCAGGGTGACCCATGATACCAATGTGAAAGTCAAGTTTTTATCCTTACCGCTTGGAAGCGGCAAGGGAATAATTTCCATCTAAAAAAAACCTCTTCATTAGAAAAAACCAAGGGCATTTTTACTGTACGAAATAAGCATATTTTTAGTCTGACGGTAGTGGCTGAGCATCATTTTGTGGGTTTCTCGGCCAATTCCTGACTTTTTGTAGCCACCAAATGGGGCATGTGACGGGTAGGCATGATAACAATTGACCCAAACACGGCCAGCCTGTATCTGGCGGGATACTTGGTAGGCTTGGTGCATATCACGCGTCCAAACCCCAGCCCCAAGACCATACAGTGTATCATTGGCTATAGCTATGGCCTCTTTTTCATCCTTAAATGTGGTCACGCAGACTACCGGGCCAAATATTTCTTCCTGGAAGACGCGCATCTTGTTATTGCCTTTCAGGATAGTGGGTTGAATGTAAAAACCACCTGTAAGCCCTTCATTGTAGGCAGCTTTACCACCACATAACACTTCACAGCCCTCTTCTTGGCCAATTTCAATATAGCGAAGTATTTTTTCATATTGTTCGTTTGAGGCTTGTGCACCCATCATGGTACTCGGATCAAGCGGGTGCCCCAGTTTAACGGCTTTGGCACGTGCTACAACGCGCTCCATGAAAGCATCAAATATGGACTCTTCTACTAACAAACGAGATGGGCAGGTGCATACCTCTCCTTGATTTAGCGCAAACATTACGGCCCCTTCCAAACACTTGTCAAAGTACTCATCATCAGCATCCATGATACTTTTGAAGAAGATATTTGGCGATTTTCCGCCCAGTTCAAGCGTAACAGGGATAATGTTTTGCGCCGCATACTGCATAATCAATCGTCCCGTATTGGTTTCACCTGTAAAGGCCACTTTAGCAACCCTTGGGCTTGATGCCAAAGGCTTGCCCGCTTCAAGGCCAAAACCATTGACAATATTAAGTACACCGGGAGGCAATAGATGCTGAATCATTTCGGCCAGAACCAAAATACCCACTGGTGTTTGCTCAGCCGGTTTCAACACAACACAGTTACCCGCAGCCAATGCGGGGGCTAGTTTCCATGCCGCCATTAGGATCGGAAAGTTCCAGGGAATGATTTGGGCCACTACACCTAAGGGCTCAGGAATATTGACCGAGATCGTGGTACTGTCCAATTCAGCCACTGAACCTTCTTCTGCCCTGATAACGCCCGCAAAATACCTGAAATGATCTAATGCCAACGGCAAGTCTGCTGCTCGCGTCTCGCGGAGCGGTTTCCCATTGTCCCAAGTTTCCACACGGGCCAATGTTTCAAGGTTTTGTTCCATGACATCCGCTATTTTCAACAAAATATTGCTGCGCTCTGTAGCTGATGTATTGTTCCAATGGGGTGCCGCTGCATGTGCGGCATCCAAGGCAAGCTCAATATCCTCTGCGGTAGAGCGAGCCACCAAGGTAAACACTTGGCCATCTACAGGTGATATATTTTCAAAATACTCGCCGCGTGTCGGGGCAACCCATTTGCCGCCGATAAAATTATCATACTGTTCTTTGAAGTTGGGAGGAGTCAGGATACTTTTTCCTGCAGTAACTGTTGTTGCCATAATGGACACAATTGTTTTTAATGTAAAATATAAGAAAAGACAAAAAAAACAGAAATAATATTCTGCGTATTTTTGTTGGCACAAAATTATTACCCTTGTTGTTGGTAGCGTTTGCACAATTCTGCCATTACATAGTACAATTCTCCCTTTTTGCGTTTTTCCTCGTACGAGATATTATCTTTGTGTCGTTATTTTAGCCCTATAAAACTTATTTGACTGTTTTCGTTATATTTTAAAAATTTTATTTGGCCATGCTGTTGCCCGATACCCACTACGCAAATAGGAAGTTAGAGGTTCATGTTGAGAATAGAACCATTTACCAGCTGCCTAAAGCCGAAATGAACGTGTACGAAACCCACCAGCAAGCAGACATGGTGGAATTGCGCTTTAGCGCTCCTGTTTTAGCGGGTATGATCACTGGAAAAAAGGTCATGCACCTGCGCGACAACAGTTTTGATTTTTTCCCTGGGGAGTCCGTCATTGTGCCTGCCGGGGAATTAATGAAGATTGATTTTCCGGAGGCTGGCATTTCAAATCCAACACAATGCCTGGCTTTGGCCATCGAACCTGATTTCATTGGCAATATTGTACAAAACCTAAATGATCGAAATCCCAGAACCAGTACAAATCAAGAATGGCGTTTTACAGATTACAATTTTCATTTTAACAATGATGAAGCTGTTAACCAGATCATTTCAAGATTGATTTGGCTTTCAGTAGAGAACAACCCGGCAAAACATATTTTCACCGAATTGGCCCTGAGTGAACTGATCATTCGTTTAATGCAAACCGAGGCCAGGTTCCTGTTAACCGAACACACCCAAGTGTATGCCAGTCAGTCCCGTTTGGCACATATTATCCAATTTATCCGGGAGCATTTGTCTGCCCAGCTAACGATCCACCAACTCAGCCAAAAAGCCTGCATGAGCCAAACCAATTTTTTCCGCAGTTTCAAAAACGAATTGGGTATTTCACCCGTTGATTTTATCAACAATGAACGAATTTCCGCCGCCAAAAACCTTTTAAAACAAGCCCATGTGAGCATTTATGATATAGCAGCATCCTGCGGGTTCAACAATGTATCCTATTTCAATAAAATGTTCAAAAGGCAAACAGGGCTTACACCTACTGAATTCCGCAAAAAACATGTCCCCCTGTCAGATATTTTTGATCTCTAAGGGCAAGCCCGGATAAAAAATAAAAATGCTCACCTTAGGCTGTAACCTATTTAAAAACCTTGCTGTCATAGGGAACAAATATCATCATTCACCTACAACAACAGCGAAAATGCAACAGGAATTAGCAATTGTTTTTATATTCGGTGTGCTGCCAGCCAGCATCTTTTTAATGATCATCGCCATGCGGTATATGGAAAACAGGGAGAATATGGCCATGATTGAACGTGGCATGGATCCTAGTACCAAGAAAAAACGCCGCTTTAATGCAGACCCATCCACCACCCTTAAAAACGGTTTATTGTTTGTGGGTGCAGGTATCGGATTACTGCTCGCCATAATTATCACCAGCACCCTGCAAATGGATGATGACTATGCCACAGGGGTATTCTTCGGTTTGATAGCCATTTTTGGCGGACTTGGCATGCTGGGCGCCTACTTCTACGAGCGCAAAAACCCTCCAAGCGACCAACAGGAAGGACTTTAAAACAAACGGACGATACCCATGCAAGAAGGGGCCGGTAAGCACTGTTCAAAAATGGCAGTGCCTGTCGGCCCTTTTCTATTTTGAAGTGTCCAGAACTTAATCGAGATTTGCGGCAACATAATATTGTGCCATGCGATATATTGTCCTTCTGATTTTCAATTTGTTTCTCTTCGCAAACAGCAGCTATGCAGGCCCGCCAGAGGAAGTAAAAACCGGTGTTTACCTCATGAACCTGTACGGCTTGAACATGGATGAAAACTCCTTTTATGCCGATTTCTATATCTGGTTCAAATGGAAGGGCAAAAAAGATCCCAGCAATATAGAGTTTGTCAATTTGATTGAAAAATGGAGCAAAGACCAAACGGGCTTTGATGGGGACAGTACACCCGTTGTCCTAAAAGACGGTAGCAAATATAAGATCATGCGCGTGGAGGGCCGTTTTTTCCACTCTTATTCATTGGGCGAATTCCCTTTGGATCGGCACGAGTTGGACATCCAGATCGAAAACCCCGAGTACCCGGCAGACTCTTTGGTGTATGTGCCCGATACCGCTTCAGCTGATATTAGACGCAACCTCAAGCAGGTGGGCTGGGATGTGATGGGCTGTTCTCTAAAAAACTCCATCCATGACTACGGCAGCAATTTTGGCAACCCACAAGAAAATGCCCAACGATACAGCAATATCCAGTATGCGGTTATCCTGCAACGGCCTTTCAGTTATTTTTTATTAAAAATGCTCCTGCCATTAGTTGTCGTTATGCTCGTCAGTATAGGCGCTTTGGCCTTACACCCTACCCACATTGACACCCGCTCCTCATTGCCCATTGGAGGCCTGCTCACCGCAGTTTTTTTTACAACAATCCTACAGCGGGGCCTTGCCCGATACCGGTTACATGGTTTTAATGGATAAAATATACCTGCTGTGCTATGTGCTCATTTCCCTCGTTTTGGTCAATATCATCCGAAGCGGGAATGAGATGGAAAAACATGTCCCTGCGGAAAAAATCATAAAACGCGAGCGCCTGCAAGCGCTGTTATACCTTGTTATCTTTATTGCCGGGGTTGAAATTTTGGCATTTTTCTGATCTCATCAGGATTATTGGCCCTGCATAAATGCCTTTAATCTGACAAGAATATGTAAATTTAACGCTGTTTTGCCCCAAAATCCAATAAAGTAGAACAAAATCAAGCAACTTCTATCCACAGGCCCTACCTTTGCGTAAAAATTACACGAACAAAAGTTGAAATTATGCAACAGGAATTAACCGGAACAGGGCTTAGTGAAGCATTTAATGAAAAAGGAGAAAGGATAAGCCCGGTGCTTCCCAAACATGTCAAAAATTTTTTGATTGATATTGATGGTACGATCTGTGACGACGTACCCAACGAAGAGCCGGAAAGAATGGGGCTCGTGCTACCATATCCTGATGCCCTAAACATGCTCAACCGCTGGTATGATGAAGGGCATATTATTTACTTTTTTACAAGCCGAACCGAGGCCCATCGTGAAATTACGGAATACTGGCTCAAAAAGCATGGATTCAAACATCATGGAATCCTTTTTGGCAAACCGCGGGGCGGAAATTACCACTGGATTGACAACCACATCGTACGCGCCACCCGTTTCAAAGGGAAGTTTACGGATTTAGTAGTTCGCAATCATGAGATTGAGGTTTTTGAAGAAGCCTAAGCACTGACAGAGCATTAGCACCTGCCGCTGTCCAAAATTAGCAAAACCCACTTTTAATCTGCCCTTGTTGTGCACCTAATGCCTTAATTTTGTTGGATCGGGCAACCGATCTTACAAGGTTCACGCCTTTGTGCCGTCATATCAAAATCTTGCACTCCATGAAAAAGTGGTTTTTTACCCTGCTGTTTTTTTCTTTTATTGCCTTCAATACGTTTGCGCAGCAAAATACTCTGGCCATACAGCGTACGCTGAACTGGGCAGCTTCCCCTATTTTGGAAAGCTTGCCCGATGAGCGTATTTTGGAAGCCTGGGCCTTTGAAGGTTGTAATTACACCGCCACAGCACCAGGCCTCCCTTTGTTCAGCGAGCGATTTGCGCTGGCAGCTGATGCCGATTTGAGCGTAGTTGTAGCCGATGTGCAATGGGAAGCATTTCCCAAAAAAAGCAATGCAAAAGCAGATGCCAATCTTGGAAGTGAACTGCTCATCAATGCCTATGTGGGCCAGGAGCGTAAAAATTTCTGGGGCTATATCACTTTCATTCCCATCAGGAAAACTAATAGTGGCTTTGAGCGTGCTACTTCTTTCACCCTGCAAGTAACGATAACACCTAAGCCGGAACCTCAAGGCGTGCAACAACGGGGAGGGCCATTTACTTCTACCTCTGTATTGGCCAACGGCGCTGTGTACAAATTTGGTGTAAGCCAAACCACGGTGTACAAGCTGGATTACAATTATTTGAAAAATGACCTGAAAATCAGCGATATTGACAACATTGACCCACGCACCATACGCATTTATGGCAATGGAGGCCGCATGTTACCTGAGCGTGTCTCCGATCCAAGAATTGATGACCTGAGAGAGAATGCCATTTTTATCTCTGGAGAAGGTGATGGCAAGTTTAACACAAGTGATTATATCCTGATTTATGCCTCTGGGCCGGACAACTGGAACTACAGACCCAACGCACAAAACAGCCTTGAACTGAGCTACAGCAAACACCTGTATGACCGAAATGCCTGGTATTTCCTGAAAATAGGGGAAGGGAATGGCTTGAGAATAAGTGACATGGAAAGCCTTCCGGCTGCCAGCTCAACGGAAGAATTTGATGATGTGCAGCGCATAGAGGATGAACGTACCAATTTATTGGATTTTTATGCCAGTACACAGGGTTCCGGTAAGCGTTGGTTTGGTGATTATTTTAACCAAACCCGAAGCCGCGATTACGAATTTAATTTCCCTAATATCGTCTCCGGAAGTACTACCCGCCTACGCGCAGAATTTGCTGGCCGAAGCCGTATTTCACAAACGGTCACCATGAGTACTACCGGCTTGAGCACCACAAGAACCATTAGCTCAGTGAATGTTGGCGAACCAGAATCCCTGTATGCCAGTGTTGCTTTGTTGCAAGGAAATACCAATACCGTTTCCGATAAATTTAGTGTACGGATAAACTATCCCAACATTTCAGATCAAAGTGAAGGCTGGCTTGATTATATTGAGGTAAACGCCAGGCGCCGTTTGATCATGACCGGTCAGATCATGGAATTTCGGGATACCAAAACTTTGACCCAAACTGCCACAACTTTTCGCCTTTCGGGCATTAGCAATGGGCTAAATATCTGGGACATCACGGACCCAACCCGTTCCGTCCGCCAAAAATTCACAACTTCAGGCAATATTGCCGAATTTGGCGCTTCAACCCAGAATGTGCTGCGTAACTATGTCGCCTTTTATGACAACAGTTCCTTTTCAAAACCTGAAATATCTGTTGGACGAATTAATAATCAAAATTTGCATGGCATTGACAATAAGCACTTGGCCATTATTTACCACCCTGAATTTGAAGCTGATGCCAAAAGATTGGCCGAGCACCGCCGAACTTTCGGCAAATTGGATGTAGCATTAGTAAATATTAATGAACTGTTCAATGAATTTTCAAGTGGCGCCAAAGACCCCACCGCTATCCGTGATTTTGCGGTTATGCTTCTGGAGCGTCAACCCAATAAATTTGAATACCTGCTATTGTTTGGCGACGGCTCCTTTGACCCCAAAAACCTTACCAACAGTACCGAAAACAAAGATTTTATCCCTGTATTTGAAACCTGGGAATCCTTGGAGCCTATCCTGGCTTATCCCTGCGATGACTATTTCTCCCTGCTCAGCCCCTCAGAAGGAGCAAATATCAATTTTGGCACACAGGATATTGCGGTAGGTCGAATCACGGCCCGTAACAGAACGGAGTCAAGCGCCATCGTGGACAAAATTATTGCTTATGACCTCGGAAATGAAACCTTGGGTGATTGGCGCTTGCGCCTGATGTACCTCGCTGATGATGAAGATGGAAATGCACACATCACTCAAGCAGAAACCCTGACGGCATCCGTCAGAAGCGAGTTCAAATACTTCAATCCTGACAATGTATATTTCGATGCTTACCAACAAGTGGCTACCTCCGGTGGTGCCCGCTTTCCGGATGCCAAGGTGGCCATTAATGCAGGTGTGTTCAAAGGAGCACAGGTGGTAAACTATATTGGCCACGGAGGCCCGCGCGGATGGGCGCAGGAACGCGTGATTGACAACAATGACATCGCTGATTGGGACAACCCCAATCGGTATCCATTATTTATTACCGCTACCTGTTCTTTTGGCGGGTATGACGACTATACCACGGTCACTGGTGGCGAACAGGTACTCGCCAAACAAAAATCGGGGGCCATTGGGCTTTTCACCACCACCCGCGCTGTTTACATCATAGACAATAACGCCTTGACTACTGCGGTACAAAAATATATTTACCGCCGCGTAAATGGCCAATACAGAAGCATCGGCGATATTCTGCGGGATGCCAAAAACTCCCTTGGTTCCAGTACTTTTGACAACAATGCACGGCGTTTTACACTTTTAGGAGATCCCTCAATGTTCCTCGCCATGCCAGAATACAGTGTTTACACGACAAAAATCAATGGTAAAGAGGTAAATACAGGCAAAACAGACACGCTTCGCTCGCTTATGCCTGTCGAAATTGAAGGAAAAGTAACAGATACCTTGGGCAATCTGCTTCCCGATTTTAATGGCCGTGTCTATGTCACCGTTTTTGATAAAGCCCAAACCTTGCAAACATTGGGTCAAGACCCGGGCAGAAGCTATGTCCAATCCTTTAAAGTGCAGCGGAATATTATTTTCCGAGGGGTGGCCACGGTGAACAAGGGCTTGTTCAAAGTCAAATTTATCATGCCCAAAGACATCAATTTTCAATTTGGTCTCGGCAAAATCAGCTACTATGCCGAAAACGGAACACCTTATGACGGTGCTGGATATGATGAAAGCATTGTTATTGGCGGCAATGCCAACCTGATCGTTGATGACAAACCACCATTGGTAGTCCCTTACCTGAATACGGATGCTTTTGCGTTTGGAGGTATTACAGATGACAGCCCCAAGATATTGGTAGAATGCACGGATGACAATGGCATGAATGTAAGCGGTGCCAGCCTTGGGCATGACCTCACCGCTGTTCTGGATGGCAATGTTTTGGAAACCATCGTGCTGAATGAATTTTACTCCAGTAATGAGAATGATTACAAAACTGGCCGGGCCATTTATCCCTTGCGCAACCTGTCAGTAGGCAGGCACACCTTGAGGGTCAAGGGCTGGGATGTGGCCAATAACCCGGGCGAAGGATACACCGAGTTTGTTGTAGCAGATGATGGGAAGGCTGCTTTGGGGCATGTGCTCAATTATCCCAATCCATTTACCACGAACACCTATTTCCAGTTTGAGCATAATTTGGTTAATCAAGTGTTGGATGTACAAATTAACATCTTCTCCGTTTCTGGAAAATTAGTCAAAACACTACAGCAAAGCAGCACTACGGATAGTTATCGCATTGACAATATACAATGGGACGGACGTGATGACTATGGCGACCAATTAGCCAAGGGCGTTTACCTCTACAAAGTAAAAGTACGGGGCACGGATGAAAGCGGGAAAGCCCTCACTACAGAAAGTGAATTTGAGAAATTGGTGATCCTGAAATGAGGAAGGGTATTATGTTTGCCCCTTCAAAACACATTGTAGCATGCTCCTGACAGAACGCATAGACCTGCTTGTAGAACTTGGGCAATTCCTATTGCAGGAAACAACAGATGCCGATTTAGAAAAAGAAATACGGAAATCTTACGCTGAAAATCAATGGTTTACGCCGGAAAACCAATATGCTGCCCTAAAAGCTATCGCGGAGGGCATGTTGGGTCGTGAAACCCTGGAAGCGTGGGCCAATCGTTATGAAATCGGTAGCCATGAACACCCACAACGGAATATCGCCTTGGTCATGGCGGGCAATATTCCACTCGTGGGCTTTCATGACTGGCTTTGTGTTTTTTTGGCGGGTGAGCGCGCCCTCATAAAGCTTTCCGATAAAGACCCCTATTTGCTTCCGTTTTTAACGGACAAATTGGGTGATTGGAATTTTGAAAGCCGCGAGTACACCCGCTACGTCATTGAAGGTGAAAAATTGCACAGTTTTGATGCCGTGATAGCTACCGGGAGCAACAACACCGCCCGCTATTTTCAACAGTATTTTGGAAAATATCCGCATATTATACGCCACAACCGCAACAGCGTGGCCCTTTTGAACGGACAGGAAAGCCTTGCAGACTTATATGCGCTTGGCCGTGATATCTTCAGTTATTTCGGTTTGGGCTGCCGCAATGTGAGCAAAATTTATGTACCACGCGATTATAACTTCGAAGCGCTTTTGGAGGCCCTTCATGAATACCGCGAGATCATACACCACAACAAATACAAAAACAATTTTGACTACAACATGACGCTGCTCGTTTTGAACAACGTCAAGTATATGAACAATGGCTGCCTGATTCTACAGGAAGAAAGCTCCCTTTCTTCGCGAATTGCTTCCCTTCACTACGAGTATTATGACACTACGGATGATCTGGAACTGAAAATCAATGCTCTTTCGCCCTATATTCAGTGTGTTGTAGGGAATATCCCTCTTCCGGGGATTTCGGTATTACCTTTTGGCAAAACACAGGAGCCAGGCTTAATGGATTACCCTGATGGGGTTGATGTCATGCATTTTTTGTTGGGGCTTTAGTGCTTAGTTAAGGTCTCCCCGGGTAGAGATGAATGTTTTCCGCAGATATTAGCAGGTCTTGCCCTGTAAAACCTGCTAATATCTGCGGAAAATAATAACTTGGCTCACTTCACCCTCGCTCCCAACAAAAGTCGCTTTACCCTTTGTGCGGCCTGTTGTTTGGTTTCCTCATCGGCAAGGCGTTGCAAGCCAGCCCATGAGGTATAGCCTTCATCCTTGGCAACCATATCGCGAAAACCGGCCTCTGCTGCAGAGATGCCCGCTTGTGGCTTTCCAGATTGTGGCTGCGCAATAGCCGCTTTTTTGGTGCTGCTTGATGTGCCAAAATTAGCCTCTGCCGCACGTACTGATTTTTTGGGTACCATAGCAGTAGCGGGTGAGCTGTTGGGGAAATGTTGTGCCAAATTGTACTGCTGTGCTATTTTCCCCACGCTCCAGGCATGTTCGTATTTTTTGCTGGCTGCTGTAAATGACGCGCTCAGATCACCAGCATGCTCTGCTACGTCATAGTTAAAATCAGCCTTGGAATAGTTGCCCGTGTAGGATTTTATCGCGATATGAGCCAACAAAAGTTCAGGGCGCAAGGTGTATTCATCAGCAGCATCGGCCACGGCATCTTTCCATTTTCGAGCCGTGTTTTGGATAAAGCTGGCATCATTATACAGGTTGCGCAATTTTTCGGATTCATTGCCCACAGGCATGGCCGGAGCAGCAATTTTGGATTTAGGGCTTGAAGCAGCGGAGGCCTGTCCTTTGCGGTTTTTGGAGATTTCGGGAAGTTCTGCCGGGGCCATACGTTGGCTTGAGCTGTTATTCTCGGATATAAATGGTTCATTGGTAGAGCGGGCAGCCGTTTTTTTGCTGTGTCCGACATACGTAAAAACCAAAAAACCGGAAAAAAGTGCGGTGGCGACAAAACCTACGAGTTCGAAGAGACTTTTCATAATAAAAAATTTTGTGCGGAACACAACGCTCCGCGAGGTGTGAAATAGTGATGGGATGGAGACGATATTTTTGCGCTGTGGTCAGCGGAGCAGAACACAACAGGAAAAACTGAAACATAAAGTTGATTGATTTTCAAAGAAAAGCATACAAAAACCATGCAAAAAAGCCGCCCCACAGACATATCTGCGAGGCGGCTTTTTATTTTTAACAAAAGCGAATACCGTAAAGCGTCTGCAATCAGTATCTGCTTAAGGTATGCTGTTGTTTATTAGTAGCCAGAATTGGTGTTGGCTTTTCCGCCTTTGCCAGCTTCCGGGCCTTCTGGGCGACCCATTTCGGTTTCGCCTTTCGCAACGCGGAATTCTACGCGGCGGTTTGCTACGTTGGAACCTTTTACAGGCACCAATTTAGAACCTTCACCAGCCCAGTTCAAGATGAAGCGGCTGCGATCAATGCCGTAGTTGCTAACGATAAAATCAATAGCGGCCTTTGCACGGTTGTAAGAGAGTACGTTGTTGTACTTTTCGCTGCTGCGGTCATCAGTGTTACCTACGGCAACTACTTTGATACTTGGGTTTTGCTTCAACACCGTAGCTACCTGATACAGTTTTTCATATTCACCGTAACGAATGCTGTAGCTGTTATCGCTGAAGTTAACCATTGGGAAAAACCAATCGTTAGTTTTAGGCTCTGGGAACTTAATGGCTGCGATTTTGGCATCAACGATGTCATTAACCTGCTTTTCCGTAGTGTACTTAGGCAAACCTTGGGCAACACCATCAGCGTTTACGGCGTAGCCTGGAGGAGAGAATGGCTCTTTATCTTTGTAGTCTGCCACTTTATCGCCGTCGCTGTCCAAAGTAACACCCTTAGTGTTTACTTTAGCACCAGCCGGGCTATTGTCCTCATCATCAATGGCATCAATAACGCCGTCACCATCTGTGTCTGTTGGGTCATAAACAGGGCGAGCTTCAAGGTCTGCAATAGCCTGTGCTGTTGCTGCGAGTGGGTTGGACCAGTACAGTGGCTCAGAAGCGGCCATACCGTCAGCAGATTTTTTGCCACCGATGTTGAAGTTCAGGGACAGGTGTGGAATGTGCAGGATGTCGCGGTATGTTGTTACAGCGCGATCTACGTTTTGATCACTGTCCAAAAGGTCAGCCGTACGGCCAAAAGCAGAGTGGATGGAATGAGTAAGGCCAATATTGAGCTTAGGGCTTACGCGGTAAGCAATGCCGGCACCGAGCTCGATATAGGCGTTGTTGCGGCTATCGCTTTCGCCAGAGTTCAATGTAGAATTAGCTTGTGGGATATTGGCGTATTCTGTTTTGAAACTGTGGTAGCCTACACCGACAATCGCATTCAACAAAAGTTTGCGGTTGGGTTTGTCAAAACGGATGTTGTTGATAGCCGTCACCACTGAAATACCTCCGCTGAGGTAGCTCATGTCAGATGTTTGGGTAAGCGTACCAGACTCTTCTTCGTTTTTGGTAGCTGCGAAAAGCACATTACCACGGATAGAAAAGATGTGATCAAGCGCTTTGCGTACGTGCAAACCACCGCCGAAACCGAGTTTGGATTCAATATCACCTGCCACAAATGGCAGGCCGAGATCAAGGCCAACTTCCCATTTATCTTTTGGTGTAAGAGAGCGTTGGGCCGGAGCATCCTGCGCCATAACAGCAAGGGATGCAAGGGTGAAGAGGATAGAGAGGGTAAAGTGGCGAACCTTCATAGGGTCATTACTTTTAATGAAAAAATTTATGTTGACGATGTTAAATCTGCATTTAAGCATGCAGTTTTTGACAAAAAAAGGGGTTGATCACAAAATGCGATACTAATTACCCAATTTTTTAAGGGCCAAATATAGTGCATTAGTAGAAACTCCAAGGTTAGAAGGGTTATTTTTTATTACTTCTTCTAATCCATTCCTAATTGTTTGTGAGGTATCTGTAAAAATAGCGCGGTCTGTCATGGCTGCATCAGGCTGCATCAGGTAAGCAAAAACACGTGCCATTCCGCAGTTGGCAATAAAATCCGGTATCAAAGTCGTATGTTGATCTGTATATCGGGCAGTAGGCCCAAAGAAAACTTCATCATCAGTAAAGGGCACATTTGCGCCGCAGGCAATCACTTCTACTCCGCCCTCCAACAATGCATCCACTTGGGCGCGTGTTACCAATTTGGAGGCCGCTCCGGGGATAAAAATATCTGCCCCCAAAGACCAAATTTTTTCATTTATTTCACTGAATGGCAATAAGTTATCAGCAGAAAGCCTGTTTCCATCCTTAGTATTGAAAAGTTGTTTTACCTGTTCGAGGCCAAGGCCTTCAGGGGCCAAAATACCGCCATCGCGGTCAATGACGCCCACAATTTTAACGCCTTCTTTTGCTAAATAGCAGGCTGCTGCAGAGGCTACATTGCCCCAGCCCTGAATAATGGCGGTTTTGCCTTTCGGGGTCGTTTTTTTATACAGGTCATAAAAATGTCGGACAGATTCTGCTACGCCATACCCGGTGATGAGGTCAGCAACTGCATATTTGTGCTGGCTGCCTTCCGGTACAAACTCCGGGTCCTCAACAATTTTTGTGCAGCCGTAGCGCAACTGGCCAATAATATTGATTTGTTGCCCTTCGGTAGGCTTTAGGTGCCCGCGCACGATGCCCTCCTGTGGGTGCCATAGGCCGAGCTGCTCCGTTATGGGCACCACATCCTTTATTTCATCCACATTCAAATCGCCGCCAGTGCCGTAATAGTTTTTCAGGATGGGGAGGGCGGCTTTGTACCAACGCTCCAGCACTTCGAGTCTTTTCGGGTGGCGCGGATCAAAGTTGATCCCGCTTTTTGCGCCGCCAATAGCGGGGCCACAAACACTGAATTTGATTTCCATGACTTTAGCCAAAGAAATCACTTCTTCGCGAGTAAGGCCAAGGCGCATACGCGTACCTCCGCCTGCCGCACCGTTGCGCAGTGAGTTGATGACAATCCAGCCTTCTGCGCCAGTTTCCTCGTCATGCCATTCAAAAACAATTTCCGGTTTTTTATTTTTGTATTTGTCTAATAGTTGCTCCATGAGCATGGTATTTATGGTTAAACTTGTTAGGTATGTGGTGTCAAAGGTGTCAAATCAGCAAAAAGGCATCAAAACTTCAATAGATTGGGCTGATAATGATTGGCTTTTGCTTCTTTGAACAGGATTCCTGTTTCTTGAATGGTTTGGTCTATGGAGCGGTAGTTGAACTTGGGAACCTGAAGCGATTTTTGGTTGAGGTAATGGTACTTGGAAACACTTGCCCGGGCGCTTTCCCTGGTGACCAAGGGCGTTGCGCCGAGCAATTTTTCCTTTATCCACTCTACACGCCAGGCCACTTCAGCCAAAAAGGGCGAAACCTTGATACTTGGGGGCTTTTTGCCCAATGAAAGGGCAATTTTTTCAAACAATACGCGATAAGGCATGTTTTCAGCAGCCAGCACATAGCGCTCTCCGTTGATGTCGCTTTCCATAAGCATGGTCATAAAAAGGGCAACGTCACGCACATCCACAAAACCAGTGTAACCAACGGTCCAGAATTTCAAGCCATCGTCTATTTGTCTGAAAAATCGTGCGGAGCCGTCATCCCAAAATCCGGCCCCCAATATCACCGCAGGGTTTACGATGGCCACTGGTAATCCTTCATAATGGGCGCGCCATACTTCCTGTTCGCTCTGGTATTTGCTAATGGCATAATTGGTATTGGCACTGCTGTTGACCCACTTGGTCTGCTCGTCTAATTCATAGCGTTCCTTGCTACGGCCGAGCGCCGCTATACTGCTGACATGCACAAATTTTTGCACTTCAAAATCAAGGGCAAGATTTACCATATTGGCCGTGCCTTGTACGTTGATGTTCATCATCTGGCGTACATCACGAGGGTGGAAGGATACCATGGCGGCACAGTGATATACATGTGTCACATCTTGAAAGGCCTCTTCCAAGGCTACAATGTCCGTGACATCAGCCTCTACCCATTCAATGTTTTGGAGTTGTGCCACCAAATCCATTGGGCTGTTTTTGCGGCGTATGGCCCGAATCCGAACGTTTTGCTTAGCCAGCAGGTGTAACAGGCTTGCTCCCAGAAATCCGGTGCCACCAGTTACCAGCACCAATGCGTCTTTTTTCATGGCGCAAAGGTACTAATGTGTTTAGTTTGGGGGTAAAAAAAAACACCCCGGCCATGCTCAAGCGCATGACCGGGGTTAATATAGTCCTAGTGATGTGATACTGTTTTGTTCATTAGTACCTCATCCTGATCGTTTTTCCTATTTCGCGCCAAAATCCTTACGAATTTTGTTCAAAGCGCTACCCGACTTTACCCATTCGATTTGTTGATCGTTGTAGGAGTGGTTCACGTCAAAGGTTTCTGACGTTCCATCTGCATGGTCAAGCCGGATTTGCAGGGGTTTTCCGGGAGCAAACTTGTCAAAACCGAGAATACTGACCTTGTCATCCTGACGCACTTTGTCATAATCCGAAGGATTGGCAAAGGTGAGGGCCAACATGCCTTGTTTTTTCAGGTTGGTCTGGTGAATACGGGCAAAGGACTTCACCACTACTGCTTTTACGCCAAGGTAACGCGGTTCCATGGCGGCGTGCTCACGGCTGGAGCCTTCTCCGAGGTTTTCTTCTCCAAAAATGATGGTCCCGATGCCTTTTTTCTGGTAATGGCGGGCGGAGGCAGGTACTTCCATGTATTCGCCTTTGTCCACGTTATACACTTTGTTGCGCTCGCCGTTGAAAAAGTTTTCAGCACCGATATAGCAGTTGTTGGAAATGTTCTCCAAGTGCCCGCGGTACTTGAGCCAAGGGCCTGCCATGGAGATATGGTCCGTAGTACATTTTCCTTTTGCTTTGATCAAAAGGCGCATGCCCTGTAGCTCGTCCGACGTGACAGGCGTGAATGGCTTGAGCAACTGGAGGCGCTCTGATTTTTTATCCACGGCCACTTTGACGCTGCCGCCTTTTTTGGCGGGGGCAATGTAGCCCGCATCTTCTACCGCAAAACCAGCCTTAGGCAATTCAATGCCCTTCGGTGGGTCAAGTTTAACCTGCTCACCTTTTTTGTTGGTCAAGGTCCCTTTTTTGGGATTGAAGGTCAGGTCACCTGAAATGGCAAACGCTGTAACAATTTCTGGAGACGCTACAAAAGCATGGGTGTTTGGGTTTCCATCATTGCGCGAGGTGAAGTTGCGGTTGAAGGAGGTCATGATGGAGTTCGGGCGTTTCATGTCATCCATGTGACGGGCCCATTGGCCGATGCAGGGGCCACAGGCATTGGCCAGCACAACTCCACCAATTTGTTCAAATTCTTTTAAAAGTCCATCGCGCTCAGCGGTGTAACGAATTAACTCTGATCCGGGTGTAATGGTAAATTCCGCATTGACCTGAATGCCTTTTTCTTTGGCCTGGCGGGCCACTGATGCAGCGCGGGTGAGGTCTTCATAAGAGGAGTTGGTACAAGAACCAATGAGACCGACCTCCAATTTTGCCGGGTACTTGTGCTTTTTCACGGCTGCTGCAAATTTGGAAAGTGGCCATGCCAAATCAGGCGTGAAGGGGCCATTGATATGCGGCTCTAATTTACTCAGGTCAATTTCGATTACCTGATCGAAGTATTTTTCAGGATTGGCATAACATTCTGCATCGCCGGTGAGGTAATCTGCTATTTTATTGCACATATTGGCTACTTTGGCACGGCCTGTGGCCTTCAGGTAGCGGGCCATGCTTTTATCATAGCCAAAAGTGGAGGTTGTAGCGCCTATCTCTGCCCCCATGTTGCAGATGGTACCTTTGCCTGTGGCGCTCATACTCTGTGCGCCGGGGCCAAAATAT
This sequence comes from uncultured Saprospiraceae bacterium, assembly GCA_964539805.1. Taxonomy (GTDB): domain Bacteria; phylum Bacteroidota; class Bacteroidia; order Chitinophagales; family Saprospiraceae; genus M3007. The sequence continues at coordinate 40,308 of CAZIKN010000045.1, forward strand.
TCCACAATCGCTCCGGTCCCCCCTTTCACGGTCAAGATGCCTGCCACCTTTAGGATCACATCTTTGGGTGAGGCCCATCCGCGCAGTTTGCCGGTCAGTTTGACGCCAATCAACTTGGGCATTTGCAGTTCCCAAG
>CAZIKN010000046.1:0-40347 GCA_964539805.1 uncultured Saprospiraceae bacterium
ATGTACCAACCTGTCACATAATCGAGCGTGCCGCTGCCCGATTCATTGCCAAAAAGGGTTTTGATTTCTTCGCGCTGCGCGTCGTCCATAATCTTGGATCCGATAAACGGCGGATTTCCAATAATATAATCAAACGCTTGTCTGGCGGGCAGCAGCGCGGCCCAATCGGTTTGGAGGGCGTTGGCGATTTGGATTTGTGTATTTTTGGCCAACGGGATGCTCGGCACGGCAGTGCCCACGCTGTTTTGGAGAAGGCGGTTGCATTGGTGGTCGGTGAGCCAAAGGGCCGTTTGGGCGATCAGGGCCGAAACGGGTTTGATCTCGATACCGTACATCTGGTCGAGGCGGACATTGGCCACCGCGCTGATGTCGGCTACATACTGGCCGCTGGCGGCGAATTGTATTTTGAGGATTTCGAGGTCAAGCAGGCGCAACTCGCGGTAAGTGACCACCAAGAAATTGCCGCAGCCGCAGGCGGGGTCGAGGAAGCGCAGGGCACCGATTTTGCGGCGCAGGGCTTCGAGTTTTTTGGGGGTCTGACGGGCTTCTTCGAGTTCGGCCCACAGTTCGCGCAGGAACAATGGTTCGATGAGGCGGCGGATGTTGCGCTCGGAGGTAAAGTGCGCGCCCAAAGAGCGGCGCTCGGCGGAAGAAAGCACGGCTTGGAACAGCGAGCCAAATATCTCCGGGCTGATTTCCGACCAATCGAAAGGGGCGCAGTTCAGCAGCACCTGCCGGATGCCCATCAGCGCGGGCGGCGGGGCGCTCAGCGGCTCGGCAAACAGCCCCCCATTGACATAAGGAAACTGCCGCAAGCGACCTTGGATGTGCTCGCCGCGTCCCCGCACGGGCGTGTCTAACACCTCAAAAAGTTCCACCAATGCTTGGCCGATGTCGGAACCGTTTTCAAGGGTGTCGTGCTCGATAAATTTGGAGAACTGTTTGTGCTCAAAAATACCGGTATCCTCGGCGAACAGGCAAAACAACACGCGCACCAACAGCAATTCGAGGTCGCGCCCCCGGTAGCCCGATTTGTTCAACACATCGTGTACGGCGGCCATGTATTCGATGGCGCGCAGGTTGGCGGTTTCTTCTTCCTCAAAAATCTGCCCCGCAAAACGCGGGATGAAGTCAAATACTTGGATTTGTTGCCCCAAATCTGCGATATCCACCTCGGCTGTGGGCGCAGCGGTGCCGGTTGGGGCGGCCAAGTCGAATACTTGGAAGCGTTTGAAATTGCACAACACGACCACCTTGGGGCGCTGGGCGGCGGGCAATTCTTCGATGTAATCAAGGGCTTGCCGCAAGGTGTCGGCCCAGTCTTCGGGGCGGTTTTTATGGGCCGATTTATGCTCCACCAAGAGTTTTCCGGGCCAAAACAGGTCAATAAAGCCCTTGCTTTTCCCCGTTCGGCTCACGCGGCTTTCATGTCGGGCAAAGTGGCGGCGTTCAAGGTTGAAGATGCGGAAAAAGGCATCCCAAAAAGAGTGGGCCTCGCCTTTTTCGTCGCGCTCGTGCGCCCATTCGAGGGCAAAATCTGTGGCTTTTTTGCGGTAGCGCTCAAGTTGAAATTGGGTCATTGAAATTTATAAATTAAGCAGCATAATTATCAAAGTGCTGATGACAAGACTGCATGGTCTATTTTCAAATATGTTATAGCGGTAAAGGTAAACATTAAAATAAAAACAATTGGCCCATATCGCCAAAAATAGATTGTGCAAAAGTGTTCGCGCGCGCCTCAGCACTCCAATATACTATTACTACATCTCATATCCATTTCACACCACTTCACCCACAAAAAATTGACCTTTATAAACATGATACCTCACTTTTGTAGCATCCATTCACCTTAAGCCCCCCGATGATCCGATTTATTGACAACGAAATACACCAACCCGACCCCTGGGACAAAATAAAGGTCTGGACCATGGCTGATATACTAAACAGCCATGCCCCTTTGGATGGAGAACCCATTGCCGATCGGATGGAGGCAGTGCAAAAAGCGGTGAACTGGGCAACGGAAAACCCCACAATGCTATCGGAAACGGCCCACCTGCACCTTGATTTTTGGAGGCATTTCCGGACAGATAATATCCGGGAACAAACCTTTGTGTACAAACTTCACGACAGAGACACCTCATACACGGAACTGACGATGAACGAGTCGGGGATTTTTTATCAGGGCCGGGCCCATGAACACAGCCCATGGGTGCCGGTGGTCAAAGAACAGTTGTTCAGCGAGTTTTGGCTTTATGGCCCCAAAGAGCCGATCCCCGATTTTTGGCTCCGCACAAAGGTGCTGGAACGCGTGAGGCGGGGTTTTGTAAAGGAGGATTGCCTGGCCGCAACATCGCATTTTGATCTGTTTGAATACCCCAAAAAATCGTTAGAAGGCCTGTATTGGGAAGAAGGGAACCATGTGCGTACGGATTTTATCCGGGTATCAAGTGGGGGTATCGAAATGGGATATTGGACTTTTCGCGACCCGCCCGGTGAGCCGGGCCTGCTCTCTTTTGAAAATTTTCTGCACCTGCCGCCCGAAGCCCTGCCTTGGATTTCACCGGTAGTTCGGGCAAAAATTGAACACTACCTGGAAAAAACCTCTACATTCGGTCCTCCCCAGCCACCACAGCCCGTAGCACCCACACCGGGAGAAAAAATGGACATGGCTGAGGGCCTGCTCCAAAATCCACATTCCGATGAAGGCGTCCGTGCCCTCATTGCCCTGCTGGAATATGAAACTGAAAGCGACTACTGGCGCAATTATGTTTTTAACCGACTCTTCAAACTGCGCGATAACCCTGGCGTACAACGTTTTGTGCTGGATTGTTTAGAAGGCGACAACGAGGTTTGGTTCAAAAAAGCCGTGGATGTCCTCTCGGCCTGGGGCTTTTTTTATGGCGACACCCTTTTGGCCGACCGTGCTTTGCTCCTTCGGCTCAACTGGGATGACGCCACAGCCCATGACCCGGATTTTCGTAGCGCGCTGGAAAAAACCCGAAGCATCGTTTTGAAAACAACCTGATTCTTTCACCCACCCTATTTTTTTGATTATGACAATTATTTTTTGGCTTTGTTGGGTCATTGACCTCATTATACTTTTAGTTTGTTTGTATGAAACCTTTATGGTCAGTTCCAACAGCAGTTTGCTTGTCCCCGCCTTGTTGATGGGGCTTTTAATGGCGGCCTCCTGGTGGTTGCGCAGTTCAAGCCCGCGATTGGCTTTAGCGTTGGCAGGCGTTCCTGCCGGCCTGCTGTTGCTGTTTGCTTTGGTGTATATGTTTTCTGCTATGGGGCGGAGTAATTGGCAGTAGGATAAGTTGTATTTTGTGCTTATTTTACAGTCAAGGCAAAGTGGTTTTGACTCTGCCCGCACCTGTAAATCTTTGAAAATCAATTAAATCCGGGAATAATTATCCATCAACATGTCCATCGCATGAAAATCATATTCATCGCGGCCGCGCTGGCGTTCGCAACCTATTTTTACTTTAAACGTACTTTTAGGGCCAATCACATCGAAAAAGAAATCACCTACGGCCCTTTCAGCATTAGGGCAATGGCCACAACGGGCAAGTCTTATGACATAGGCAAGGGTATGGTAAGTTACACTAATGTAGCCTACGCAATCTATCACAATGGGCAACCGCTGCCCTTTCCGGCAGCCCTGCAAAACAATACGGGACTGCCCTACCTGTGGCGCGTTTATGCGCTAGCGGGCACACCCGAACCCACGTTGTTGGCAGGCAGCCAAAGCCTTTACCTGATTTACTTGAAAGACGGCACCCCTGTGGTGGAACCTATTCTGGAGCAACACCATGATTTTGCCGCTGTCCAGTTTCTGGATAGCGAAAACGGGCAACCCGGCCCTTACGCCGAGGTCTTTGCCAAATTCAATACGGAAAATTTGGACCAATTGGACACTTTGGAGGGAGGGCGCTACTTGTTGGTCAGCGAACATGCCCTACTTGATGTGCACACTCGCCATATTCAACCCCTTAACCCTGACAACAACAGTATTGACAATTATTCCTTTCCCAGTCCGCATGGCGCCTTGGCGTTTTCCCCTGATCGCAAGAGCATCGTGTTCAGGGGGCAATTTCAAAGCTGGAATACAGCCGATGAAGACCTGCCTGATTCCGAGCACGCACTCATTGTTTACCATGTTGAACAAGACAAGGGCTACGCAGTCAAATTTGACGATACCGAGCTGCGCATGGGTCATACAGATGACATGAACTACGCATGGTTCGAGCAATTTTTTGAATGGGAAAAAAACACATCAGGCGATCAATTAAAACGCAAAAAACTCGAGAAACCGCCGTATTGGACGGGCCGGCTCGACCTGAGCAACAACAGCTATCCTTATTATTCCCTTTATCCCATACAAGCTTCCATGTTGCCCGCCTTTCTTACTTTTTTGGAGCAGCAGGCCGGCTGGACAAAGGCCAACATCATAGAGGACAAATTTCACGAGTACACGGGCCGCAACTTAATTTTTGCTGTTGATGAAATGAAATATGACGTCACGTTAAAGGAGGATGAACAAGTGCTCCGGTTCAGCAAGTATATTTACGCTGAGGATAATCCGGAATATACCCGTGTTGTAAAGGATTTGGCTAATAAATTCGAAGCCGAACTCGCAACGGGCAAACACCAGGAGCATTTTGGCAAAATCATCAGCGAGAGCAAACGAATCCGTAATTGAGTCGAAATGATGCATACATTGCGGCCTATTTAGGCCATGACAACCCTAAAAGAAATATTTGAGCAGCATCAGCACCTCGTCTTTAACCTGTGCCTGCATTATCTTCAAAACAAGCAGGATGCAGAAGAGGCATCACAGGATATTTTTGTAAAAATTCACACCAAACTGAATAGTTTTGAAGGCAAGTCAAGCCTGAAAACCTGGGTGTACCGCATTGCCGTAAACCACTGCCTTGATCTCTTGCGCGCACGCAAGCGCCAGAACCGCCTTGCTTACCTCACCCACTTGTTTTTTGGAAAAACCGAAACTCCGCTCGAACTGCCACAGTTTGACCACCCGGGCGTATTGTTGGAGGATCAGGAGGCCCTTGAGGAATTGTTTAAAATGATTAACCAATTGCCTGATAATCAAAAGACTGCACTTGTATTGAGGTATCTCGAGGATTTGCCGCCACCAGAAATAGCCCAGGTCATGAGACTATCCCTAAAAGCCGTGGAGTCGCTGTTGCAGCGGGCCAAACAAAAGCTCCAAAAAAAATTAGAGGAGCGCGAAGGAATATGAATGCACCAACGTCAAAATATCCGTAAGACCATGAAAAAACTTGAATTGTTGCAAAAAGTACAACGAGTGGATGCACCACCGTTTTTGCTGACCCGGATTGAGGCCAAAATCCGCGCAGCGGCATCTGAACGCCTGCCTGCATCCTGGCAATGGGCTGCTGTACTGGCTTTGGGCGCCTTGCTTTTTATCCATGTCGCCGTGCTGAAACCCGAAGCAACAGCGCCGCTTGCCGGCCCGGAGCCCTTGGCCAAAATCCTTGACATCCAAACCTCCAATCAATTATACGATGAATAAAACCCGATTTTTGACCATAGCCCTTGTCCTGTTGGCACTGCTCAACGCCGTTTTGTTGGGGGTGCTGTGGAAAGGCCGCAACCGCATGCCCCCCGAAGGCCCGCGCAAGATCATCATTAATCGCCTTCAATTTGATGCTGCACAGGTATCAGCCTATGACCTTTTGGTACAAAAACATCGGGCTGACATCCATGGCAACGACAGCGAAATGGCTGCCACCCGCCAGGCTTTGTACCATCAATTAAAGGATAATGATTTTTCAAAAAACGACAGCCTGTTAGCCAATATCGGTCGCTTGCAAATGATTGCCGAGCAAATTCATCTTGCTCATTTTCAAGATATTAAAAAAATATGCCGCGCTGATCAATTGGCTGAATTCGACCAACTGAGCGGTGAACTGGAACGGCTTTTCAAAAAACCAAAAAGACCCGAAAACAAAGAGTAGTATGCTCTTAAGTGGTTTTGAAGGTGATTTAGTAACGAGACCATTAGAAACAGGAACAAACATCGGTACCATAAGCCCTCATCAATCCTTAGGTGTCAGAGCCGGCCCAAAGGATTTGTTTTTCTTTTGGAGTGCTTTGGCCAATTTTATAGAGTTCTTTAAGGAATTGATATCCTTCCAATCACTATGTGCGATAACGATATACCTTGGTTTCCGGCATTTTTTTTGTACCTTTTTTAAGGTAGAGGCATATTCCATAACATTTCCATCCCCTAAAAAGCCCAAATTTTCGGCATCAGCGCCCTTGATCAGGCAACCGCCAAAGAGGATTTTTTCTTTGTTAAACCAGATCACAATATTGTCCTCGGTATGGCCTTGTCCGGGGTAATAGGTTTCGAAGGAATATTGCCCCACTCGGAAAACCGTATCCTTTGTCATCAGAAACTCAGCCCTTTTTTTGCCATTTTTTTTGCTCAGATGGTCGGTCAGTAGGGTAGTATAGGTTTTGATTCCCTGTTGCCGGTAGTATTCAAGCCCCGCTGTTTTGTCGCTATGCCAATGTGTTGCAAAAGCCATGCTTACTTTTTGCTTATGTTTTTCCCAAATACTGTCAAGCAATGGTTGAAACTGAGTCGTGTCCCAAGGGGTATCAAACAGGACTACTCCTTCCTCTGTAATCAGGTACATGCCGTTGGCTGGCACTTGAAATCCCTCGTAAGTATTGTAAGTGGTGTAGATGTAAAAATCTCCTGTGAGTGGAGAAATGATAAGTTTTTTTTCCTTTGCCTGTCCGAAAACACAAATGGCGGAAAAGAGGAGCGTTAAGGATAATATAGTTGTTCGTATCATGAATTGGGTATTATGGCGCAATATTGCGACAAATTTGGCAACAAAAAAAGAGAAGAACGTATGCAAAAAATTGAAAAATCTGCGGTGCTGCCCACCCTCTTTGCCCTTCTGGAACACCTGAGTATCCCGGAAGAAACAGGCCAGCTAATTGTGGACAAATTAGAGTTGTTGCACCTCAAATCCAACGCTGTGCTGTTAAAACCTGGCAAAACCTGCACCCATATCTATTTTGTGGTCAGCGGAGGCTTTGTTTGCCGTTATTTTAATGAAAACCTCGAAACGCCCAAAACCATCAATTTTTACCTTGATGACCTGCATCCCTTTATGGCTTGTGTGGACAGTTTTTTTACCCAACAGCCCAGTTCCTGTGAATTGCGCGCGGTGAAAGAATCCGTAGTACTGGCCATGTCTAAAAAGAACCTGGATCAAGTCATTCAAAGCCATCTTCCACTCAAACATTTTTATGATAGTTTGGTAATACAGGCTTTGGTGGAAGAAAATGAATTAAAACTCAAAATCATCTCGCATAGCGCCGAGCAACTCTACCAATTCCTGCTCCGTGAGTTCCCAAATGTCATACAGAAAGTACCTTCCAAATACATCGCCGAGTTTATGGGCATTTCAGCCGAATGGCTGAGCAAATTGAAAAGAAAGAAGTAGGGAGGAGTGATGAGTGATGAATGATGAGTGATAAATGATAAATGATGAGTGATGAATGATGAATGAGGAGTGATGAATGAGGAGGGCCTGCCCTGGAGGACGGTCAGGAATGGGGCGTTTTTTCTTGAATTAGTTCAAGCACTTGCCTTTGGATGTGCCGCTACCTTTGCCCCGTAATTGGTCACAACGACCAAGCTAAAGTAATCATACCATGCCCAAACATTATTTAGGTTACAACGAACAAGACAACCGCTCGGAATATGGCCCGTTTTATCAGGAAAACCTGTCGCCGCTTCCTTCGCCCGTGCAGGCGGCATTGGATGCCGGAGCCATGCCCTGGGGCAGTCTGCCCGATGTGGAAGAACTGCCGCTCTTGGAAAGGCCCGGTTATGCCCAAACTGAAATTGGATACTCCATTAACCGCGATGGTAGTATTGCAGTGGCTGTCAAAACCGATATGCCCGGGGTAAGGCCCCAAATGTGGGATTGGTGGTTTGGCTGGCACGGCTCACAAGATCTGCGCTACAAACTATGGCACCCGGGTGCGCACCTGAGCGCCCGCTGGGAGGATGGCAAAGAGGACCTGTGTTATGTGGGCCGAAACTCAATCATAAAGGAGTATATCGGGCCGGAGCCGCTGGATGCGGTCATTCAGTTCAAATCACCGCTCGAGTTTGGTTTTTCCAAATCAGTTCTGAACAGCCCGGAAAAAGCCGTGTACATCTGCGCCAAAATAGGCCACCCTGACCTGCCGGTGGACTATGGTTATTTGGTGCACCAGCTGCGAGCAGTGGAAGGCGGATCAGAAATGCGCTCTCGTTTCTGGCTGGGCGGCCGCTATGCAGGGGTGCGTAAAAAGGGGAAATTGGCAGAAATAGCCACTGAAATCCTTCGGAAATTCAAGGGACTGCCCCATGATTTTGCCCCTAACCTTCTGCGCCACTGCGCTGAAGAAATGAACCACCTTGCCTCCATATTGCCCGCACTTTACCAAAAATACCATCAAGAGCAGGCATTGGCCATCAGCGGCCAAGTGTACAGCCGAGAAGAAACAGGGTTTAACAAACTCATTTTAAGCAACTTGTACAATCAGGTAGATACCGGAAGACGTCCCGATATGCTGACGGAACCGCGTACGGTGGAGGACATCATCCAGATCGTGCGCTATGCCCAAAAGGTGGGCAAACGCGTGACCGTGCTATCGGGAGGGCGCAGCTTCAGTGCCAATTCCATCCGACAGGATTGCATCGTGATCTCCATGAAGCATTTTGACCAGCACAAGATCAACAAAGAGGCTATGACCGCTGAGGCGGGGCCTGGTCTCGGCGGCTCTGTGCTACTGAAAGCCCTGTACAACAAAGGCTTGTTTTTCCCGGCCGGGCATTGCAAGGGCGTATGCCTCGGCGGCTATTTGTTGCAAGGCGGATATGGTTGGAATGGCCGGAAAACGGGCATCGCCTGCCAAAGTATCCTGGGTATGGACATCGTGACGGCCGCTGGAGAACTGGTGCATGCCAATGAAACGGAAAATGCCGATTTGTTTTGGGCGGCACGAGGCTCAGGGCCGGGCTTTTTTGGTGTTGTAGTCAAATTTTACCTAAAATTATACCCGCTGCCGCCCTACCGGGCCATTATCGTGCATGATTTTGCCATAAAACACTTAGAGGCTGTGTACCGTTGGGCATACGAAACAGGCCCTGAAATTCCCAGGGCCGTGGAGTTTCAAATGATGATGAACCAAAACATGATGAACCTCATGGGGCCGGGCATTGAGGCATTTGCGCCTATTTTTGCTGATAACGAAGATGAATTTGAAGCCGCCAAGGCATTTATGCTCAATAGCCCTGTTAAAAAACACGCTCTCGTGGCTACACCGGCATTTAACCCGGGCATTGAGGTGTTTTACAGTGCTACCATGACCCATTACCCTGCCAATTATCATTATGGCGTGGACAATATGTGGACCCACGCCTCCATTGATGAGCTGATGCCTTACCTCAAAAAAATAGCCCAAACACTGCCCCCGGCACCCTCGCATTTCCTCTGGCTTAACTGGTATCCCGATCCCCTGACGGTGGATATGGCTTACAGCAAGGAGGACAATATTTATCTTGCCCTGTACAGCTGTTGGAAGGATGCCAGGGATACGGAGCAATACAATTTCTGGGCAGCTGATATGGTGCGCGAAATGCAGCACCTTTCTTCAGGTATTCAATTGGCTGACGAAGGATTGCACAAACGCACCGATCACTTTATGCGACCCGAAAACTTGCGCCGCGTACAGGAAATACGGGCCAAAAGAGATCCACATGGCCTGTTTTTTGAGTGGCACAGCAAGCCTGTGTAATAGCGATAGGCACCTGTTCAACGCCTAATTACCCTAAAGGCTATATCGCGCCCGTGCCCCTGCATGATGGCCAAGTTAATCCACGACAAAGCGAACTGTTCCAAAAGTACCACCTTGTCTGCCTTGCCAAAATCCCAGCAAGTACCAAAACCTGCATCCAAGGCCAATTGCTGGGCCGTAGTCTTGGCCTCAGCGTCATCACCTGCCATAAACATGTCAATTTTTTCGCCGTGATACAGCGGATTTAACATGTTTTCAAAGCCCGTTGAATTGAAACATTTAACGGGCTTTCCATTTGTTTTGTCTGATAGGGCATGGTAAACGCTATCATACGGGTCAGGCTTTTGGCGTACGCCATTGGTAGCATCAATCAGCACTTTGCCTGATACGTCGCCTATTTCCCCAATAATATCAAAAATGGCGGTAGGAGGCGTGGCGATCAGCACCACATCACTTTGTGCCACGGCGGATCCTACGGATGTGAACCGATCTTCACCGATCCGGGTAGCGAGTTGGATGTTTTTATCGCTCAACGGGAATTTGGCTCCAATTAAAACCTGGTGTCCCGCCTTGATCCATTGCTGCGCCAATGCGCCGCCAACATTTCCGGAACCTATAATGGCTATTTTCATGGTATAAATAAAATGCGTTTCTAAATTTAAGTGCCAAAGCAACAGCGGATTTATGATTTTGATGCCATACTAACTAAAAAGTATGTTACTTGCATTTAGGTTGGTGTAAAAATTACCGCCAAATTCAAGCCAACGCCTTTTGGTCAACTTTTCAAAATTAACCAATATATACCCTTCATAATCAAGCATAAACACCGTATAAACCCTGATCAACGTGAGTTTTGAATCTGGCAACTACCAAAAAGGAAATAACATTGCGAAGGTTCAGGCTCCAAAAAGCGTCAAAGCCGGTATGTTTGTTTTTGCCCTAAAAATATCGCCCTTGTTGGGATTTTTATTTCTGCTTGCCAGCCCGGTGCGTGGTTTTTCGCAAGCCTTCCAATTGTGCTTCCAGCCCGTTTTTACCCATGATAAAATCGTATTGGACAAGCCCATTTATCTTGATGATAATGATTCACTGATCATTTCAACACTCAAGTGCTATGTGGGCAACTTTCAGTTTTGGAAAAATGGAAAGCCTGTTTTTGCCGAAAAAACCTATCATTTGCTTGACTTGGAAGATGAAACCACGCTTTGCCTGAGTGTTGACCTTCCCGGAGATATTGATTTGGACAGTATTGTTTTTGGTATTGGGGTGGATAGCCTTACCACAGCCTCCGGCGTGTTGGGTGGCGACCTTGACCCCACAAAAGGGATGTTCTGGGCCTGGCAAAGTGGCTACATCAACCTGAAATTGGAAGGCACTTCATCAAAATGTCCCACACGCAAGGGGCGTTTCGAGTTTCACCTGGGAGGCTACCTGCCCCCATTTCGGACAGATCGGCAGGTTGGTGTCAGAAAGGTGGTTCAAAACCCTTCCGACGTAATAAACTTGGATCTTGCCCCTTTTTTTCGGGCTGTGAACTGGGAAAAAAAGTCGAGCATCATGTCCCCGTGCGCGGAGGCAGTACAATTGACAACTATTTTGGCAACCTCATTTTTATGGCATGAAAAATAGGCGAGTTTACCTTGTTGCGGGCCTCTTATCAGTGTTTTTGGGCTTGGCTGCTTTTCCTGTTGGGGAGCCTGGTGCGCGGCCTTTGCCGAAGCATTTCCCAGAGCCTTGGTATGATTTTTCCAAGAATCCGCTAACGGAGCAGGGCATCAAACTGGGGCGTTATCTGTTCTACGATCCCATTTTGTCGCGCGATAGCACGGTGTCCTGCGCTTCCTGTCATCTTTCTTATACGGCGTTTACGCATGTGGATCACGCCCTGAGCCATGGCATAGAAGACCGCATCGGACGGCGCAATTCGCCAGCGCTGATGAACCTTGCGTGGTCACGGCAATTTATGTGGGATGGTGCTATAAATCATCTTGATTTTCAGGCGCTTGCACCCATTTCTGACTCGACAGAGATGGATGAAAAATTGGAAAATGTGGTACGGAAACTGAACCGGAGCCAGGTTTTTCGCACGCGTTTTTATGAAGCTTATGGCGATAGCACGGCCACGGGCGAACGCTTACTGAAGGCCATTGCCCAATTTGAACTGAGCCTGATCTCTGCCAATTCAAAATATGATCGTGTGAAGTTGGGCCTGGATACTTTCTCCTTACAAGAACAGAACGGGTATCTGCTTTTTCAAAAAAACTGCGCCCGCTGCCATGCAGAGCCGCTTTTTACCAACAATGGTTTTGAAAAAAACGGCCTTCCCCCTGACCCCGACCTGAAGGATTGGGGCAGAATGCGTATTACGCAAAACCCCGTTGATTCGCTCAAATTTAAAGTACCAACGCTCCGCAACATTGAGTTTTCTTATCCTTATATGCATGATGGCCGCTTCCAAAAACTGCGGGATGTGCTCCGGTTTTACAGTTCGCCTGATGCTGCCGAGCTCGGTATTGCGCTTACGGCCTTTGAAAAAGTGGATCTGATGACTTTCCTGTTGACCCTGACAGACAGGGAATTTTTGTTCAATCCAGCTTTTTCATTTCCTGTAGGTACCGGTACGAAATAAAAAACAACCTACAAGCGAAGGATTACACTGCGCTTCGCGTCTAATGCCTCAAACATTTATTTCTATGTACAAATTTGCCCTTTTGCTGTTCACGTTGATGGCCCAACACTCACTGTTGGCGCAGACCAATCCGGCCATTACGGCCTTCATCCAAAACACTACGGGCTTGAAAGGCCGGCATTATGCCAAAGGCAATTCAACCCCCATACAGGACAATGTTTTGGCAAATGTCCAATCCGTGCAATACTCTGCCAATTGGTCCTATATCAAGGCTACGGGTATTCCCGCTTACATCACCGGGCCATTTTTGGACAACAATCCTTCTTTGGCCACGGAGCAGACGGGCTTTTTTAAGTTGTCGCTCAATCCCGTAAAAAACAACGGCACCCCAACCGCCACAACAGGTGGGAATATTGGTGTATTTGTCAATGGCGTGGCCTTGTTTGATTACCGTGATGGCGTAGCCTGGAACCCCAATACCAATGCCCTTTGCGGCGGCCCTGGTAATCCGCCCTGCCCCGGTGGCATGGGCACCACCCAAGCCTGGAACCGTGATGCCGTAGTGGCTGAGCGAGTCGGCTTTGATTGTGCCAAAGCGCATCCTGCCATGGGCAATTACCACCATCACCAAAATCCTTCTGCTTTCAATCTTGATAAAACGGTGATTTCCAATGTCTGTGACCTTTATCCCGCTGACGGGCTTTATACCATAGATGCCAGCAAGCATTCCCCACTTATTGGTTTTGCTTATGATGGTTTCCCTATTTATGGCGCTTATGCTTACAAAAACACGGATGGTACAGGTGCTATCACTCGCATGAAATCTGGCTACCGCCTGCGCAACATAAGCGTACGCACACACCACGCCGACGGTACCGATGTGGCTGATGGCCCTGCCGTAAGCGCTACTTATCCATTGGGTTATTTTAGGGAAGATTATGAATATGTGGCCAGTACAGACCCCGATGTTCTGGATCAGCACAACGGTCGCTTCTGCCTGACCCCGGAATATCCCCAAGGCATTTACTGTTATTTTACTACGGTGGATGACAAATGGAATTCGGCCTATCCTTATGCTGTTGGCCCTACTTTTTATGGTGTTAGAACGGCATCAAAAGTAAGCGCCATAAGCGAAACGGTGCAGACTTACACCCCATCGGTAAGTGCCGTGGATGAACAAAAAGCGGCAATACAAGTATCCATTTTCCCCAATCCTGCGGGCGAATTTATCGCAGTCCAGACAGAAGGCCTCTTGTATGAAAAAGCGGAATTGCGCTTGTTTGACTTATCGGGCAAACTTTTGCAAACCACTGAAATACAGGCTGGTAGCACGATAGGCTACTTTGATGTAAGGACCTATTATCCGGGTGTTTATTTGGTAAAAGGCAGCATCGGCGGGCGGGGTATCTTCGCCTCAAAAGTGGTGGTGGAATAAGCAGGCTGCCATTATACAATTATGTTTTGTCATAATATTTGGCCGTTTTCCACTCCAAAATGCCCAAAGTCCCGATAAACAGCACTTCTGCCATAAAAAAGGCGACACCCCAAGGGCTGCATACCGGGTAAAAATAACATAACAGGCAGATGGCCGAGAAGGCATAAGCAAGGTTGGCTATGCTCAGTATCTTCACCAAAGCAAGGGGTTTGTCCTTGCGTCTTGCCAGGGAAAGCGAATAAGTGGCGTAGCACAGGTTGGCTATGGCCTGTGCCGTAATCAACCATAGGGGCAGGTGCAGCAGATCGGCCAAAAAATGCCGCAACGGGAGCATACCCAGGCCGACGGTGAGGGCAGCGAGGCCATCTGTCCAAATCAGGCGGTCAAGAGAAATTTTGTTCATATAAGTATAATGTGCTAATTAGCAAATGTGTTAATGTGCTAATTATGAGCGCATTAGTTCAAAGAATAACCTAAATTAGGTTTAATGTGGTACTTATTTTCAACATATCATCATAATGAAACACGGTGGGCGACTCAGGCCGCTTCAAGGCTACCTTCAACATGGCCTTGGCAATGCTTTCCGCATGGATGGAACGGTATTTCCGCAGGCTGCCCATCAATAAAGGATTGATGAAAACCATAAGCGCGATCCCTATTTTTTCGCCCAAACGGAAGGTTTTACGGTCGCCCAGAATAAAGGAAGGGCGCATAAAATAAGCCTGTTTGCCGATGGCTTTTTGCACGCCGTTTTCCATGTCCGCCTTTGTTTTCAGGTAAAAATTGCCCGTCGGGCTGCTTCCTATGCTGGATACACTGACCATACAAGGCACCCCGTTAGCGGCAGCCAATTGGGCTACTTTCACGGGATATTCGCAGTCAATAATGTATTGCGCAGCCTGTGAACCAGCCTGCCTTAGCGTGGTGCCGAGGCAATTGAAAACCACATCTCCCGAAATCCGGTCGCGTACCTGTTCCAGGCCCTCAAAATCTGTCGTGATTTGCACCAATTTGGGGTGCTGTAAATCCATGGGCTTTCTGACGAATACCTTCACCTCGCTGATGTCGGGGTGTTGCAGGCAAAGTGTCAACAAGTGCCCGCCGACCAATCCTGTTGCTCCGAAAATATTTACGATCATGCGTTGTATTGTGTTTGGCAAAGATATAAAAGTAAAGAAATATGCCTCTTGAGAACTTCATTTGAAAATAATTTATTGATTTTCAAATGAAGTTCCTAATTTTGTTTCTGAATGCTATTCTTTTTTCAATAAACAATTTTTACAATGAGACATTTACACTTTTTCTTGCTTGGACCATTTTCATTATTCAAAATTTTATTCTCCCCTCCCATTTTTTTATTGGATTCACCATAGAAGGGCCTTGCCACTTATATATTCGCAACCTATACGGCCAATTGTGTAAGGAATTTGTACTGTCGGATGATGGCACAATCCATCTGGAAGCTTTGCCAACAGGTGCCTATACGCTGACACTCGTCAGCCATGACGGCAAAACCCAAAGCACCCGCTTTCAAAAATCAGCCCACTAATTTTTCCTCACCTTGCCCATCAGCCTGTGCCACTACAGGCTGATGGGCATACTTTAATTTTCAGGCGATGCGATACATCATTCCTTTTCTTTTTTCAGTGATTTTGCCCGGCATGAACCTATCTGCCCAAAATACCTGGTTCCGTATTTATAATTTTAACAACAACCACAATCAGATTACTGACCGAATAATAGAATGGAACCAAGAATATTACATGCTGCTTTTTGCCTGCTGCCCGCCCGAGGGCGATGTCAATCAAAACAGAATCGTAAAGTTTGACCAACAGGGGAATATTCTTTGGGAGACCCGAATCCAATATCCTCCATCAGCTATGCCAGAAGTTTACCTTAATTTTCCCTGTGATATGAAAGTAGCCAAGGATGGGTCGACGTATATATATGCCCGCCCAACCCAAGACTCTTTTATGTTGAACAAAATAGATCGGCATGGCCGCGTCTTATGGTACAAAATGTATGGTGGAGAGCCAACGGGCATGGGTGGTACTTACAGGGGGTTAGAACTTACAGAGGATAGCTTGGGGCTTTACATAACAGCGCGGACTTTTGAACCAAAACCCAAATACCTTAACTATAGGGTGGATTCGGCAGGCAACACGATCTGGTATAATGCCCTGAGCGTGCCCACCTTTAAAAACAAAGGACATGTTGGTTTAGCAACGCCTTTGGTTCGCCTGCCGGACAACACCCTTGTTGGGGCCTACGACAATGATTTTGTTTCTGATTATCAAGATCATTTTTTGCGGATGGATAGTTTAGGTCGCCTCCTAAAATATGTACCAAGTACCCGCCCGGCCCGAACCCGTGATATGGCCCTGCATCCCAACGGCAATGTGGTGTATATGAGCGAAGCCACAAATGTGGTGATAGGCGAACCCGGCGGCATTCGCACCCAAATGCTCACGCCGGAATTGGACACCGTATGGACCCACCTTTTTTATGATTACGAATATCCCATCCTCCTCAATGTGAACGTTTTCGCCAAAAATGTATCGGTGCACCCGAGCGGTAAAATATTGGTATCGGGCAGTTCCCACGCACATTTTGTACACTTAGTCTGTTTGTCCGAACAGGGCAAACTATTGTGGTTTAGGGAGGTGGGTGTTACAGAGCCGGAACCTAATTTGACAATTAGTAGATTCGGAGAGGCGATATGGACATCAGATGGCGGTATTTTGGTCAATGGTGAATCCTATGGCGGCACGATAAACGGCGTAAAAAAATACATAACATTCCTGATTAAGTTGGACAGCGTGGGTTGTCTGACCCCGGGCTGCAAGGATACCCGGATCACGGCCGTGGCCGATCCGGCCCAAACGGTCGAGGAATTGAGCATATCGCCCAATCCAACACATCATCAGGCCCTGGTGGCCTGGGGCAGCCCTGCCCGGCAGGACTGGACGCTGGCTGCTTATGATGTGCTGGGCCGCGAACGGGGCCTTTGGTCGCTGCACCAGGGAGACAGTCAGGTGGAAATAGATGCCAAGGCATTGGACGAGGGCATCTATCTGATCCGACTCACAGCCAAAGGCCATACCTTGGGCACGGGTAAATTAGTTGTGAAGAAGTGAGGGACAATTTTAATCCTTTTATGTTGGGTTACAAATGCATCTCCTCCATCTCTTCCACATGCCCAAACGCATAATTCATTTTTTGGCGCTTAAATTCATTTTCGTTGTTGGCCAAAAACACTGTGGCTACACCATTGCCGATAAAATTGGTGATGGCACGTGCCTCTGACATAAAGCGATCCACGCCAAGCAGCAGGGCCAAGCCTTCCACCGGGATTACCTTGACGGCGCTCAGGGTGGAGGCCAACACAATAAAGCCACTGCCCGTTACGCCGGCTGCACCTTTGGAGGTCACCATCAGGATGCCTAAAATGGTGAGCATCTGGCTGATGCCGAGTTCCACTTGATACACTTGCGCCAGAAAAATAACCGCCATGGATAAGTAAATCGTGGTGCCATCCAAATTGAAGGAATAGCCGGTAGGCACCACCAAACCCACCACTGATTTGGAACAGCCCATTTTTTCCAATTTTTCCATCAGACTGGGCAGGGCGGCCTCTGAAGAGGAAGTCCCCAGTACAATAAGCAGTTCCTCCCGGATATAGCGCAAAAATTTCCATAAACTGACCTTGTAATGCCGTAAAATGGCCCATAGCACCACAAAAATGAACAAGGCCATCGTGATATACACCGTTATCATCAACTTAAATAATGGAAACAGGGTGGCAATCCCGTATTTCCCAATGGTAAAGGCCATGCCGCCAAATGCCCCAATGGGAGCCAGGAGCATGACGCGGTGCAGCCAGCGAAAAGCAATCCTGGAGGCTTTCCCTAACCAGGCCATAAGGTTTTCCCGGTGCGGATATTTGGACAGCAGCACGCCGGTAAGAATGGCCACCAAAAGTACTTGAAGGGTTGAATTGTCCTGCAAAAACTTCCACCAACTAAAATCCTGCGCGCTTTGGGTGTATTTTGAGATGTCGCCGCCGCCCGTTTTTTCCGTCGTAACGCCACGCCCTGGCTGTAAAAAGTGCGCCACGGCAATGCCGATAAGCAGGGCAAAGGTGGTTACGATCTCAAAATAAATAAGTGCTTTTGCCCCCAATTTACCCACCTTCTTGAGGTCGCCCATGGAAACAATGCCCAAAGTTATGGTCAAGAAAATGATGGGATTGATAAACAATTTGACCACGGAAATGAAGGTTTTGCCCAAAAACTCGCTAAATGTGGCTCCTATTTCGAGCTCCTGCCCTAAAAAGCGGCCCTTAAAGGGGACATCCAGCACCTTCATTAGGGCAATATCCGGGCGGAAATGGCCCAACAAAATGCCCAGCGCAATAGCCATGAGCACCCAAAACGTAAGGTTGGTCAATAATTTTTTCATGTTATACCCGGATTTCAGTGATTTTGAAGATTTATAGGCACGAGTAAACTCAAAAGCACTTTGCGTTGACTACCTAAGCTTAGCCCGTTTGTATCCCAAAAGCGTACTAAAAGTGATGTAAAGATCAGCGCGAATATCTGCTTAATGACCACATGGCGTATGTGTTGGCCATAAATTTCGCGGCATTACTTCTTTATTTTGCTTTTTTACTGAATTTCTGGAAGGCCCGGAGGATATTTGCGCCTTATTTCAATGTACATTATGCCAGAAATTATGCTTTGCCCCAATTGTCAATCTGATCTTACCTACGAAAATGAAGGTTTGATGAGTTGTTCGCAGTGTTTTCATGAATGGGACCCAGCCAGTATCGTACAAGAAGCCGGAGAAGACAGCCCCTTGAAGGTATTGGACTCCAATGGCAACGAACTTCAAAACGGTGATTCCGTCATCGTTATCAAAGACCTGCCCGTAAAAGGCATGCCCAGACCCGTAAAAGCAGGTACAAAAGTCAAAAACATCCGCCTTACCGATGGCGACCACAACATAGATTGTAAAATTGAAGGATTCGGGGCAATGGGACTAAAATCAGAATTTGTTCGGAAGGCATAAGACCCGCCAACCAATTTGGATAATACCCACATTTAATTCCAGTTATATTGCAAGGTAGTTAAGGGGCGTTTTAATGGAGCATAATACTTTTAGCCATGAACACTAAATACCGCCCTTTACTAATTTTAATATGTTTACTTTTAATCCGGTGCCAACCACTTGAACAGCAAAGCAGGGTTGATTTGGATCCTGTAAGGAACTTGATTTTATTAGATCGGGATGCTGTTGTGCCTTACGAGCAAGATGTTAAACGAATTTTAACACAGCGCGATAGCGTTTATATGCCTGAATTAAATGCTTATGTCTATTCTTTTGCTTGGGGAGGCGAGACGGGTGGGCCATGGAAAAGGGTGATCTGTTTTTTTCGGCCATCTCCTGAAAGATTTCAATGCGAATTTTATTATGACGGAGAATATAAAATGTCGGGGATGAATGCATCGGGTAAGCCTTTAAATAATGGAAAAGATCATTCCCTTGGAAAACAACTTACCCAAATTGGGCATATTTTGGGTGATGAGGTCAAATTAAATAAGGAAAAAATGAAAACATTACTTGTGTTAGTAATGGAGCAATTGATTGGTTGTCAGCGTATTAGAAAATCATATATGGATAGTCTTGATGTAAATATGCTGTTGCCTGATGGAAATAGTCACTTCGACTTCTTACACCATAAAAGCCCAAAATTTATTGAAACCCTCAAAAAGGTGAAAAATGAAATGACGCTTAATCCTGACCCTAATGTGTTCTTTTTTTATGGTGAGTTGATCAATGGTATTTGGAAAGCAACCATCAGACAATTTGATCATACCGGTCGCTTTTGCATCGAACTGGAATATTTGAATGGAGAATTTGCGTACACCTTCTGGTTGTAAAAGCTCATAATGTCTTTTGCGCGGGTCTTATGACCCCGCCTTATTCCTATCTTTTTGGGCAAATCAACTACCTTCGCAGGATGATTGATGTTATTGGGTGATCTTTGGAATAAGCGTTTTATGTTGTGTGTAAACCATTAATTCTTTCATTACCATTAAACCTTTTTCCATTCCACTCATCCAACGCGCTTATGAAAAAACGTCTCTATGGGCTCATCCTGGCCCTCCTTGCTGGCACAAATGCCTTCACTCAAACCCTTCAACACGCCGAAATACTCGGCAGACCCACAGATAACAGCATCACGGTATTATGCTTTTTCCAACAAAATGCCGAGGTATGTGCACAATTTGGCACGCTTAGTGGCCAATTGAACCAACAAAGCACATGGAAAAACATCGCTGCGGGCGAGGCCGCCGAGATCCTGATAGATAAGCTACAGCCCAACACCCGTTACTTCTACCGAATTTGCTACCGGACGCCTGGTGCTACAGCCTTTAGCAGCCGCCCGGAGCGAACATTTCATACCCAACGCCCTTCTGGCACCGCTTTTACTTTTGTCATACAGGCTGATCCACATTTGGATGAACGTTCAGACACGGCACTCTATCGCCGTTGTTTGGAAAATCAACTCGCCGACCAACCCGATTTTATGGTTGACCTCGGCGATATTTTTATGTCGGACAAACTGAAAAACACACAAAACAAGATTACCCGCGATACAGTGCTGTACCGGGTCAAGTATATGCGCGGCTTTTATGAAAAGGTCAATCATTCGGTGCCACTCTTTATGGTCTTGGGCAATCACGAGGGCGAAGCAGGCTGGACACTCAACCAAACCGCTGAAAATGTAGCCGTGTATGATGCATTGGAACGCAAAAAATACTTCCGAAACCCTATTCCCAATGGTTTTTACACCGGTGATGCGGCCGTACACCCCTTTGTTGGGCAACGGGAGAGTTATTACGCCTGGCATTGGGGTGATGCCTTGTTTATCGTTCTGGATCCATATTGGTACACAACTGCCAAGCCTGATTCCCTCAATGGCTGGCGCTGGACCTTAGGCAAGGTTCAATACGATTGGTTGCGGACCACCTTGGAAACAAGTAAAGCTAATTTCAAATTTGTCTTTTGTCACCAGTTGGTCGGTGGTGACCCATTGGGGCGAGGAGGCATAGAGTTTGCTGATAAATACGAATGGGGCGGCAAAAACCTGAACGGCTCCGAAGGCTGGGCCGCCAACCGCCCGGGCTGGTACAAACCCATCAAAGACCTGCTGACCGAAAACCGCGTGACCACTTTTTTTCACGGACACGACCATTTTTTTGCCAAACAGGACAAAGAGTGCTTGATCTATCAGCTCTGCCCACAGCCCAGCCTGCCCAATTTCACCAATGTTAACACCGCTAAAGATTACGGCTACTTCGCCGGACAAATCCTGCCCAATGCAGGGCACCTGCGCGTGAGCGTCAGCCCGGATGGCGTGAAAACCGAATACGTCCGCGCCTATCTGCCTCAGAACGAAACTGCTAACCGCAAAAACCGCGACGTGTCGGCTACCTATTTTATCGGCAAAAAAAACTGCTATGATTCCCTGACCACAAGCTCGCCCGTGCTGTGGAACAGCAACTATTCCGACGAACTGATTTACCCAAATCCCTCCTCCGGTGAAGTCAACATCACCTTTTCCCTGGCGCAGGCGGAACGGCTCAATCTTTCGATTTTCGATGGGAACGGCCAATTGGTGCGGCAATTGTTATCGGGTAACCTCGTCCAGGCGGGCGATTTCCAAATCGTTTGGGATGGCAAGGACAACGGCGGCGCTGTACTCCCGAGCGGGGTGTATTTTTGGACTATTGTTGGGGCAAATGGGGGGGCAAAAAGTGGTAAACTGATTTTACAAAACTGAGTTCAATCCTGTAAATCCTGTCAAAAACGACCCTTGATTTTGTCTAAATATTTCATTAGGCAAATAATGTCTATTGTAAATCATTTAACCCGTTTGCAATGCAATTGCCTGAAAATTAGCACATTAAATTGCCTGTATCCATGAAAAACAGCGCCTTTATTCTTGCCCTCTTTTGGTCGCTTTTGGCCCATGCCCAAACCCTCAAAACCATGCGCCGACTGCCCGACACGGGGCAGACGCAAAGTTTCACCAATACACCGGGTGAAGATTCCGATTGGCTGCTCAACCCGCCGTTTTTTGCCTTGCATGGCAATGGCACCGTCACGGATACCGTCACAGGCCTGATGTGGCAACAAGCCGATGGCGGTGAAATGAGCTTTGAAGCCGCCCAGGCCTACGTTGGAAACCTCGTACTCGGCGGTCACAGCGATTGGCGCTTGCCGACGGCACAAGAGGCTTTCTCTATATTAAACCACGGCAAGCAGAACCCGCCGCTTGACCCGGCCGTTTTCCCCAATTCGGGCGCGGAATACTGGTGGTCGGGCGAAACGCAGGTGGGTATTGCCACAAGAGTAT
Organism: uncultured Saprospiraceae bacterium; assembly: GCA_964539805.1. GTDB lineage: Bacteria > Bacteroidota > Bacteroidia > Chitinophagales > Saprospiraceae > M3007. Next base: position 22,351 of record CAZIKN010000046.1, read on the forward strand.
GGGTAACCAATGCGGGTGGCGGCATAGGCAACCATCCGAAAACGGAAACCATCAGCGCTGGCGGCACAAAAAAATTCCATGTGCGGGCCGTGCGCGACGTGGTGCAGCCATCGCGCGTCGCGGCACAATTTTCCACGACGACCAACACGGCCTATGACTCGCTGACCGGTTTGGAATGGCAACGCTTCGTCGTACCCTCCATTCAAGACTCGATGACCTGGGAAAATGCCCTCGTTTTTGCCGACAACTTTGTGCTGGCAGGCAAATCCGATTGGCGCTTGCCCAACATCAAAGAACTACAATCCATTAACGACGAAACGCGCAGCCAACCCTCCGTCAACACCACGGTTTTTCCCGGCCTCGGCTCTAAGAAATTTTGGGCCTCCACCTCCTTGCCCAACCAGTCCACCCAGGCGTGGTTTATGGATACCCGTTTTGGCGTGATTTCCCACGAACTGAAGACCGCCAAAAACAGCCTCCTGCTCGTGAGGGGCGGCGGGGGCAGTACGGTGCCGACGGAGCAGCCATCCCGGGAAACGGTTAATATAAGTGTTTATCCCAACCCATTCTCCGACCGTATTTTGGTACATAATGCGCCCTCAAACGCGGCTTTTGAGCTGACAAACGCCCTTGGCCAAGTTGTTTTTTATGGAAAAAACGTGGATCAGGCAGATTTTTCGGGACTGCCAAGGGGCGCGTATGTTTTAAGGGTTTGGGGTTTAACGTCAACTGCGTTTAGGCTTTTAAAATAAGCATGGAACAGTTATAGGCCATCTAAAGCATTAAAATTAAAATATGTCAAAAAATTACTTTCCAACCTTCATTCCTGCCGCCTTTTTTTGTCTCATGGCGACGGGAGCAAAGACCCAGCCCTCTGGTTCCATCACCCAGGGCATCGGCACCACGACCATTGCCGATATGATGCCCAATTGCCCCAGTAACCACAAAACCCCGCTGGGCAATATCAGCTCCAGCGATGGAAAAAACTGGATAGTTCCGGCAGAAAACAACTTCCAAACCGCGCCAAAATTGGCCGATTTGCACAATACCTGCAACGGCGTTACGCCTGCAAACCTTGCGGCAGCCAATTTGGCCAATGTGCCGGTGACCGTAATTGACCCCGGCGGCGAGTTGATCACCGGTTATTTATTTTCCGATAATTACTTTGAACTCTACATCAACGGTCTGCTGGTTGGCGTGGATGCCGTGCCGTTTACGCCTTTTAATTCCTCGGTGGTAAAATTTCGCGTATCGAGGCCCTATACCATCGCCATAAAGTTGGTGGATTGGGAAGAAAACCCCGGTCTTGGTTCCGAAATCAACAACGGCAACAATTACCACCCCGGCGACGGCGGCTTCATCGCCCAGTTCAGCGACGGCACGGTGACGGATGCCAGTTGGAAGGCGCAAGTGTTTTACATCGCCCCCATCCAAAACCTGAACGATGTGGTGGAAAAACCCGACGGCACGCGCTCCACCGCTACTGCGACCCTCACCCCCACCTGCAATGCCAATTGTTATGGTGTACACTACCCCGTGCCCGCTGACTGGACAGCGCGGAATTTCAACGAAACGGGCTGGGTACAAGCCTCCCTATACACTGCCGCACAAGTGACCAACCAGGCGGCGTTCAAAAATTTTGAAACCACAGCATGGGCTAACGCCAAGTTCATCTGGACCTCCAACTTGGTGTTGGACAATCTGGTGCTGGTGCGGAAAACAGTGGGGACTTCGGCAGTGGAGGAATATGTGAAGGAGGCCGCTTTTGAGGTTTTCCCCAATCCGGCAAGCGGGTTTTTTGACCTCCAAATTGCCCAGACAGAAAATCAGCCGCGAACGGTTGAGGTTTTGGACGGGCTTGGGCGGGTGGTTCGGATGGCCATTCTGTCCGCAGGGATGCGCGAACTGCGGGTAGATGTAGAGGGCTTGGCGGCGGGAGTTTACATGGTGCGGGTGCTTGGTTGGATTAGTAAAATCATAATTAAATAAACAGTTACTTTATCAAACCTAACAATATTAAAACATCAACAGATTTTAATATGTATGGGAAAATGTCGGGAGTTGTTTCATGCGTATCTTCGGTAATAGAGATAACCTGCGCATATATCCTATCATTCATTTGATCATGGATATTATACGTCACAACCTCTTTGCTATCAATTAGTTGAAACAATTCACTTTTAAGGTTTTTGTGACTTACTATTGGTATTACAAGTCCTAGTTTGTATTTATGAAATGGATCATTTGCATCAGGCATTTCCTTGCCGATTTTGGCAGATACACAACGCTGCAATCCTTCTCTTAGTGATTCGGCATCACCTAATATTTGAGTTAATACGTCAAATAAACCAACCAATGGGCGATAGGTATATGATAAGGGAGATAATTGTTTTCTTTCATATTCTATAGTAGAATTGCGCATCCGCCAAATCGCCCTAAGGTTCAAAGCACCAACTTTTATTAAGCCGTTTAATACATAAACCATAAAACGGTGATCAATACTTTGGTTGTTATCAATAGTAAATTTATTGTCTGGTGGATTAATTGTTAAACTGCATAAAATCCCGCTAACTGCTTCCACTACGGCATTTTGATTGTCAAAATGAAAAATTTGACGGCTGTAAAACTTGTCAATATAGCCGCTGAAATCAGTATCCTGACCATAACGATTGCGAAACATCCGCCTTATATTTTGAATGTCACAAACAATAACAATGCGATCAAAGCCGAACTTATTTGCATTTTCATCAAGATCAAAATGAGCTGCGAAAACATTGAGAATTCGAAAAATATGTTCTGGGTCAATTCTGTCTAAATCATCAATAATCAAAATTGATTCTTTAGTATCTTGTACTTTACTGGATAACAAATAGCAAATCAATTTAGTGATTGCATCCTGCTCTTTTGGGCTACCTGTTTTTTTTTCATGATCAGTTAAGAATTGTCTTAATTTAATCAACCTTTGTCCCTCTACGGCCTCATCCTGTGGTTTTAAAAGCAAATCAATCTTTTCAAATGGAGATTGAAGAATATCGTGATCGGTTTGAGCCATTTTTGCAATTAAACCTCTAATTCCTTTTTCGGGGTCAAGTAAACTTAGCATTTTCAGCAATTCTAAATCTGTAAATCCGAGTTCTTTGGGTACAATCCCATCTTTTAAAAGTTGAAAAATTATATCGAACTTTATTAGTTCAAAAACATCCTCATTTTTCGATACTGAATAGTTAACTGGAGAAAGCCTTATGCAATAGTATTTTTCTTCTGCTTGAAAAAAATTCTTCAGAAAATAGGTTTTACCAGATCCAAATACACCAGAAAATATGATTCTCCGGTTTGTGGAATCAGATAAAAAACTTTCAAACTTTTTTTTAGGAGACTTAATGCTTATAAGAGGATAATTATCGTTTTTTGACATTTTGCTGGATATAAGTATTTGCAAAAGTAAGTCATAAAATATTTTTTGCTCAAAATTTTGCCTTTTATTTCTGACCAGAATTGCCAACGATAAATTATATATGTGTGCTTACAACTAACCATAGTGGGAAGTTTGATCCTGATCGTCATGCTTCTCTTATTTATGCTTATCTTTTAAGCCAAAGGTAGGTACTTTTGCACCGTATTTCAGTCCTATGGTATGCACACATCTTCAATTAAAATCATAGTGGCGCGTCCGGCACTAAAAACATCTATCATCTTGTAACCACCGACTTTCAATCGGCGGCCAAGCGAACTGCAACGACCACATCTATCTTCTTTACAGAACATCACATACTATTGGGTGTGATGCGGATGTTTTGAAAAGAAGATAGATGAGATAAGTGGTAGATGTTGATCTCGCCGTTAAAACGGGCGAGTTACAAGATGATAGATGTCATTTGAATCACGCCCAATCCCTCTGATGGGACAAATCAATTACCTGCGAAGAATGGTTGATACGGCATAAAATCACCTTTCTAAACAAGCAAATTGTCCAAATCTGCATTTTTTGCCTACTTGTGGCGAGTTTGATGTAAGCAAATTGTCCAAATCCATGTTTTTTATTCACATTTCTTCAAGTGTCCAAACCGATAATTGAAGAAATGTGGTAATTTTGTCTCGATTTCTTCAATTATTGTTTTAGATATTTGGAGAAATGTAGTAATTTTGTCGCGATTTCTTCAATGATCTAACATCATGCGTACCCATGACATTGTGGGCAGAGGCCCCGAAATGGCTAAATTGGATAAACTGCTCCTTTCGGGCCGCCCGGAATTTTTGGCCCTGTACGGTAGGAGAAGGGTCGGGAAAACCTTTCTGATCCGGCAACATTTGCAAAATCAGATCGTATTTGACCTTTCTGGCACCAAAGAAGGCGCTAAAAGCCGCCAATTAGAGAACTTCTTTGATGAATATCTCGCTCGTACAAACGGCAAACAGGAAACCAAGCCGCCTAAATCTTGGCCGGAAGCGTTTCGGTATTTGAATAGATACCTCCAAACCTTGCCCGTTTCGGACACCAAACATGTCGTTTTTTTGGATGAAATGCCTTGGATGGACACACCTAAGTCCGATTTTATCTCTGCGCTTGAATTTTTTTGGAATCAACATGGCTCCAGGCAGAACAATTTGTTGTTGATTGCTTGTGGCTCGGCTTCTTCCTGGATACGAAAGAACCTCGTCAATGCACGTGGCGGCTTGTACAACCGTGTCACTGAACGTATGAAACTAAGGCCGTTTAACTTGCACGAAACAGAAGCATTCCTGCAAAAAAAAGGGCTTAATTTTTCAAAATACCAGGTTTTAGAGTTGTATATGGCCTTGGGTGGGGTGCCATTTTATCTTGAATCAGTAGAAAGGGGTTTGAGTGTCCCTCAATTGTTGGACAAAATTTGCTTTTCTCCCTCGGGAAAACTAAACGAAGAATATGCGCACTTGTATTGGTCGTTGTTCAAAAATGCGGGCTTGCACCTTTCCATTGTCGAAACGTTAGCTAAAAGCCCCCAAGGTTTGACACGCAAGGCGATTGGCCTTGAGACCAAGATGGATGAAAGCCATCTCAGCCGCAGCTTGGAAGAATTGGAGGAAAGCGATTTTATTACCCGCTATCCGCCCTTACTCAACAAAAAGAAAGAAGCGATTTACAAACTGACCGATCTTTACTCGCTTTTTTATTTAAAATTTGTAAAACCAAACAAAGGTTTCAACCAAAACGTTTGGGAGCAACTGTCCAAACAAAGCACCTACAAATCGTGGAGCGGCTATGCTTATGAAAATATTTGCATGATGCACATTACCCAAATCAAGGCCGCTTTGGGGATCAGTGGTGTGTTCACGCAGCATAGTTCTTGGATATACAAAGGCAATGACGCGCTTCCCGGAGCACAAATTGACATGGTAATTGAACGTGCGGACAATATCATCCATTTGTGTGAAGCGAAATTTACAGCCGATAATTTTGCGCTGACCGCAGATTATGCTGCTCAACTGCGTTTGCGAAAATCCGTGTTTCGTCAAGCCACAAACACCAAAAAAACGGTGTTCACTACCTTGGTTTCTACTTTGCCTGCCTTGCAAAATCAATACTACTGGCAAGAAATTGATACGGAAATTACCATGGATAAACTCTTTGAACCATAGGGTAAATTATTGCGATTTGCCGATTAAACCCCGCTGCCCAATCCTCGTCCAATGCCATTATGAAAATACACCTACTCACCTTCGTTTTGCTGTTGACGGCCTCTCTCGCCCTTGCACACGGGCATCACAAGCACGCGGATACACAGGCGAACCTCAAACAATGGACGATCACAACTGAGCGGCATCCTGTCGCCGCCTCTTTTCTGATGTCAAAAAACGATACCGTTTTTTTGGAAAAAGCCGATGGCACGGTGGCGCGTTTCCCATTGGCCAACCTGACAATGGAAGAACAAGGATTGGTCAGGGAAAAGATCGGACACATTGAGCGCCTAAACCAATCCATAAAAGCAGGAGCACAAAACAATACAATTGAAAACCAGCCTGTTTCCAACAACGGCCTTGAGGCTTGGCAATATGTATTGCTCGGACTTTTGATGCTTTTTACCTTGGGTTTTGCGCGCACACGTTTGCTGCGTTTCGTAAACGTAAAACCTCGCAAAGGGCATGCCTTCGGCCTTGTCGGAGCGGGTTTGCTTTGTGGGGTTTTCCTGCTGTTTGGTTTCAAAAAATGGACAAACCTGCTCGGCACGGATCCGCTGTTCGTTGATTCGGCCTTCCAACCCTTTAAACCCAAAGTAGCCACCCGTTGGGATGCCAACTGGTTTTATGTGGAATCATTGGGCATTCCCGACCATGAAATGATGACAGGCATCGTAAAATGGCAACAGCAGGTACCCATTCCGCAATGCTACCTCGGCACAAACGCTTGGCAGATCCCGCTAAATCCGGAATTGGCAGCAGTGCCAGTGCCCGTAAACCAGGATCATTTCCTCCGGGGCGCGGTGGCCATTGCCGCCAATGGCGTGCCCATTTTCAACCCCTACACCAACACAGGCTTGGACGCGCTTGTGGACGGCCAGTTGGACGATTTCGGCGGCCACAGCGGGCGCGCGGATGATTACCACTACCACATCGCACCGCTGCACTTGGATCCCCAAACGCCTGAAATACTGCCCATCGCCTTTGCTTTGGACGGATTTGCCGTGTATGGGGCACTCGAGCCTGATGGTATGCCCATGCGCCCGCTCGATGCCAACCATGGCCACTTCGATGCGGCAGGCGCTTACCATTACCACGGCACCAAAGAAAAGCCCTACATGATCGGCAATATGGTGGGCAAGGTAACAGAAGATGCCACCCTGCAAATCGTGCCCCAGCCCCGCGCTAACCCCGTACGCCCTTCCCTGACGCCGCTTACAGGTGCCACCATTACCGATTGTACACCCAAAGCAGCCAACAATGGTTATGTGCTCACCTATACCCGCAATGGGCAAACCTATAAAGTGGACTACGACTGGACAAACAGTGGGGTCTATACCTATCGCTTTATTTCGCCCACCGGCACTACCACCGAGACGTACAATGGCTTTGTGCCTTGCAAAGTACCCGTCGCAACGGGGGACCTTTCTCATTTGGATAAAGATATTGAAGTGTTCCCAAACCCCAATAACGGCTCTTTCGCTTTAAAAATCAGTGCTTTGGACGCGCCTGATGTGCAATACCTGAAAGTTTTTGACACCAAAGGCCGTTTGGTTTCCCAGCAAAAAAACATGGGTGAAACATGGGAGATCAGCGGCTTGACAACTGGCGTATATGTGTTGAAAATCGGGTTTGAAAAAGGAGAACTCTGCCGTAAGGTTGTGGTGCAATAGTGTAAAAACTTGTGCCTCTCTCTGACTTGAGTGAACATGAAATTATATCTTTTCTTTCTTGCTTTGTTGGTCGTCAACCTGCTCAACGCCCAACGCTTCGACCTGCGCGGCACTGTCACAGGCGAAAGCGAAATGCCATTGGCCGGTGCGAGCGTGACGGCCCTGCACACCTCAAAAGAGCGGCTGCTGACGGCAAAGACCCAAAGCGACGGGACTTTTGTGCTTAATGACATTGCAAAAGGAACATATCTGCTGCGCATCAGGCATTTGGGGTATCTGCCTTTTGAAAAGCGTATTGAAATCAAGCCCGAAACCCCCGATTTGGGCAGTTTGCGCCTGACCCCGGATACCAAAACCTTGGGGGAAGTGGAAATAAAGGCCGCCCTCCCAACGGTCGTGCAAAAGGGCGATACGACCGAGATGAACGCCGGGGCATTCAAAGTGATGAAAGATGCAAGTGCCGAGGAATTGCTCGAAAAAATGCCCACCCTGAGCAATGAAAACGGCCAGATCAAGGCCCAGGGCGAAAACATGCAGCAGGTGTTAGTGGACGGCAAGCCCTTTTTTGGCAACGACGCGACAGCTGCCTTGCGCAACCTGCCCGCCGAACTCATCGAAAAAGTACAGGTCTATGATGCCCAAAGCGAGCAGTCGCAGTTTACGGGTTTCAACGACGGCAATACAGTGAAAACCATCAACCTCGTGACGAAAACGGGTATGCGCAATGGTCAGTTCGGCAAAGTTTACACAGGTTACGGATATGAGGACAAATACCAGGCGGGCGGCAACATCAGTTATTTCGACGGCGACCGACGGCTCAGCCTCATCGGTATGGGTAACAACATCAACGTGCAAAATTTCGCCGTTGAGGATGTTCTTGGGGCTGTTGGTGGGAATGCGGGCGGAAGGGGCGCAGGTAGAAGGCAAGGCGGCGGGCAGCGACGCGGCGGGCAAAGGTCAAACGAGGGCAGCAATGGCGCGGCAAGCGACTTTTTGGTCAATGCCTCGGGGGGACTCAATACCACCCTCGCGACGGGCCTCAATTACACGGACCACTTGGGCCTCAAAACCCAAATAGCCGCGAGCTATTTTTTCAACCGGGGCGAAAACGACATGCAAGAGACGCTGCATCGCCAGTTTTTTAACAGCGGCACGCCCGAGGAGGGATATGACGAAAACAGCCTGTCGCACTCCACCAACCTCAACCACCGCTTTTCCATGCGCCTTGAACACGCCCTGGATAGCGCCAATTCCATCGTTTGGCGGCCGCGCCTGACGGTTCAACAAAACGAAGGGGATGCCCAAACCCTTGGGGCCACGTTGTTGGGTCCCGCCCCCCTCAACCAAAGCGATAACCGTTATTATTCTGACTTGACCGGGTTGAATTGCTCCAATGCCTTGTTGTTTCGGCACAAATTTGCCAAAAGGGGCCGCACCCTCTCCATAGAAGCGAGCGGCGGTACTGCCCCCAAAACAGGGGACAGCCGCTTGTTGTCGCGTAGCGATTATTTCAACCGCATCCCGCCTTCGGGCGACACGCTCGATCAGCAGGGCACCCTTGCCCTCGGCAATTGGAACGCAGCCGCCAATGTGGAATACACTGAACCCGTTGGGAAAAACACCCAATTGATGTTCCTTTGGCGCGGCAGCTACCAGCAGGAATCATCCGACCGCCAGGTTTCCGATTTAAACGGCTTGACGGGAAGATATGATGACCTGAACGAGACTTTGAGCAATTTATTTTCCAATGATTACTGGTCGCATGCGGGGGGCATCGGCTACAATTACAATATTGGGCGCACACTCAACATCTCCGCCCGACTGAACGCCCAACGGGCCGACCTGCAAAACGATCAGCGCTTCCCGGAGGCGGGTGCTTTTGACAAAACGTTTTTCAACCTTTTGCCCGTGGCCTCGCTGCGCTATACCCTCGACAAGAACCGCAACCTTCGCTTCAATTACCGCAGCAGTACCCAATTGCCATCGGTGGAGCAATTGCAAAATGTGGTGAACAATACCAATCCCCTGCAACTCACTGCCGGGAACCCCGACCTGAAACAAGCGGTGCAACACAATTTTTTCCTGCGCTACCAAGCGGCCCGCCCAGAAAAGTCAAAGACCCTGTTTTTGATGTTTGGCGGAGGCGTTTCCTCCGACTACATCGGCAGCAACACCTGGTTGGCGGGTAGCGATAACCCGATTTTTAAGGATTTAAACGTCCAGCCTGGTGCCCAACTGACCCGCCCGGCCAATCTGGATGGCTACTGGAGCCTTCGCTCGCTTTGCACCTACGGTTTCCCCTTAAAAAAACTCAAATCGAACCTTAACCTCGATCTTTCTTACCAATACGCCCGCACCCCCGGCATGGTGAACGGTGTGCTGAATGCCGCCAACCTGCACGGCTTCGGCACGGGCATCACGCTGAGCAGCAATATCAGTGAAAAGGTGGACTTCACGCTATCGCTACGCCCTGTTTGGCAACAAACCCGCAATACCCAACCCGGTTTTGGCGACGCGGCCTTCCTAAACTCGGTTTCAAGGGCAAAATTCAACTGGATTGTTGCCAAAGGCTTTGTATTGCGCACGGATGTGCGGCACAACCTTTTTTCGGGCTTCTCCGACGGTTTTAATCAAAATTTTTGGCTTTGGAACCTCGGTATCGGTAAAAAATTGTTCAAAAACGAGCGTGGCGAAATTACCCTCGCTGTCAACGATCTGCTCCAACAAAACCGCAGCATCGCCCGCGCCGTCACCGAGCTGTATGCAGAAGACACTCAAACCAATGCCCTCACCCGCTTTTTTATGCTTTCCTTTACGTATGATTTGCGGCATTTTCATACGGGGAAGCTGGCTGGGATGGAAACGCAATTGGGCGCAAACCAGAAGAGTGAGCGCAAGACCCAAAAAGCCTCCAAAAAGGGCAAAATTTGATCCCTATATTAAACCCTACGACGCACCGAAAGTCCAAAATTCCATGAAATTTCAACTACTCTACGCATGCATCCTCGTGCTGCTTACCAGTGCAGCATCCCTTGCTCAAAACACCCAATTCAACGAAATCCTCGGCAGGCCTACCGACCAATCAGTGACCATGAGTGCCCTGTTCGCTCAGGCGGTCCAGGTTTATTTTGAATATGGCACTGCTCCAACGAACCTATCTACCCAAACAGCCACATTTGCGGGCGAGGCCGGTGTGCCTGTAGTGACCGATTTCCGGCCATTGCAGGCGAACACGCGCTACTATTACCGTACCGTGTATAAAACACAAAATGCGCCCGGATTTCAGTATGGGCCATTGCGCAGCTTCCATACCCAACGTGCGCCCGGCTCCAAATTTACCTTTGTTATAGAAGCCGACGAACATTTATACGACAAAAAAGGCATTCGCAGCCTGTACCAAATCTGCCTGCAAAACCAGGCCAGGGATTCTGCCGACTTCATGATCTCGCTCGGCGATACCTTCGGTGATGATCACACGCCGCTCACCACCACCAGTGAGGACATGAAGGAACTTCATTTGGATTATCGGCAATACCTCGGGGCGGTCTGCCACTCCATGCCTTTTTTCTTTTGCCTCGGTAACCACGAGGGAGAATCGGGCTATTGGCTCGACCAAACGCCGCCGAACAACATCGCGGTTTACGGCACCAATTGGCGCAAATACTATTATCCCAACCCGTTTCCCAATGATTTTTATACCGGAAATACCACTTTGGAGCCCCACGGTATCGGCCATCCCGAAAATTACCACGCCTACACCTGGGGGGATGCCTTGTTTGTGGTGTTGGATGTTTACCGCGATTGTGATGTGGATGAAAAACCCAAAAACTGGGATTGGACCTTGGGCAAAACCCAATATGATTGGTTTAAAAAGACACTTGAAAGTAGCAACGCGCCCCTTAAATTTGTATTTGCCCACCACAATCGGGGGCAGGGTAGGGGAGGAATAGAACCTTCGCGCGGATATGAGTGGGGCGGATACGGCAACAACGGCAACGGTGCCTGGGAATTTGATAAAATGCGGCCCGGCTGGGACAAGCCCATCCATCAACTCATGGTGGCTAACGGCGTGCAGGTCTTTTTCCAAGGTCACGATCACCTTTTTGCCTGGGAAAAAATGGATGGTGTGGTATATCAGGAAGTTCCCATGCCCAGTGATACCAGCTATAAAATTGGCGTAACAGACAATGGTGATGCCTACACTGATGTCATTCTCGATGGTTCGGGGCACCTGCGGGTCTCCATTGAAAAGGGTTGTGCCACCATAGACTATGTGTCGGCATACCTGCCACAGGATACACTCGGTGTCAAAAAAAACCGCGCCGTGCGCTACAGCTATAAAGTTGGCCCCTGTGCCCTATCCTCAAAAGAGGGACCGGGCTTAGATCAGCCGGTTATGGTGCTTGCACCTAACCCGTCCAACGGCCATTTTTCAATGACGATAAACGAAGCGACTGGCCATGACAGAACGATAGCAGTGCTGGATATGCATGGCCGGACGATCTATTCCATGATCTTGCCCGCAAATGCCACAAGGGCTGAAATAGATTTGATGACAGCCCATAGTGGCATTTACCTGCTCCGCTTGGTGGATCAGGATAGGATATTCACCCAGAAGTTTGTGCTTTACTGATGGCGTTCCTAAGTCAAACATAGCATCCTTAACCTTCTGAGGCTGTATCATAAGTATCAAAGGCATAAGCAAGGCGGAATAAAATTTCGTTTTTTACTCACAGGATGAGTCCAGGTCATACTATGAGTAAAAAACGAAATTTTATTCTTTAACCCATCTCTATTTTTGATTTATGATACAGCCTCCGTTCAATTTTATATTCCATGCCTAATATTGTCCGTTTTTTGCTTTGCCTGCTGGCTTTTCCCTGTTTTTTAAACGCACAAGGATGGTTCAGCACTGGCCAAAACGCCCAGATCATGGTATCCGGTGTGGGGTTTAACCAAACAGGGGGCCTAATTTTCAACCACCCGAACGGCTTGGCCTCTGATGGTACACAACTTCTTGTCTGCGACCGCTTTAACAACCGCCTTCTTGTCTGGAAAAAACTGCCAACCAACCCTAATACAGCCCCTGATCTGGTGCTGGGCCAGCCTAATTTGGATACAAATGACCCCGGCACAGGCAAAAACCAGCTCAATTGGCCAGGTAATGCCTCCTTGGCTACGGATGGGAAATTGGCCGTTGCCGACACTGAAAACGACCGTATTCTGCTCTGGAACAGTTTCCCGGTAGCCAATGGGCAAGCGGCCGATTACGCCATTCACTTGCCCAGCATTAGTCCGGCGGGTACAGGCCAGTTTTACGGATGGCCCTGGGGGGTGTGGACGGACGGCAAACGCCTGGCGGCGGTGGCAACACAGGGCGGTGCCATCCTGTTTTGGAATAATTTTCCAACATCCGATAACGTGCCGCCCGATTATAGCATCAAACTTCCGCAATTCGGTACCCCACGCACTATCTCAACCGATGGTGCCTCCTATTTTTTTGTGGGAGATCACAATGCCAAAGTCAATGGGTCTCCCGGGACCTTTTTTTGGAATTCGTATCCCGTCACTGCCAATCAGCCCTATGATTTTTACCGTGATGAATGGATAAAGGGGCAAAAACTACCGGATGGAAAACTCGTGGCAGGTGGCTTGTCCAAGATCTATATTTGGAACAGTATGCCCACTGGCTCGGGACAAAGTCCGGACCTTGCGCTCGCGCCACCAAGTTATAAAAACGGCGACGGCGTTGACCTCATTTTTGCACAAAACCGATTGTTTGTCAATAATTATAACGGAAATAATATATTGGTTTTCAATTTATTGCCAGTAAATGCCAGCCAAGCACCCGATTTTGCCATTGCTGCCCCAACGATTGTTGCCCAAACGCTGGATTCCATTTATTATGTCCAAAATCCAGTACTTGTCACGGATGGCACTCGCCTCATTGCATCCTCTGATTTTGATCGAGCCCTGTATATTTGGGACCATTTTCCCAAACAAAATGGCCAGGTTTATGACCACAAAATTGAGATGCCAAACGGCCAACTTTGGGCAGCCACACTGCACAAGGGCAAATTGATCACGGGAGCGCGGAATGTACTCTCCGTATGGGACGATGCTGCAAATATCTCTCCCAAACCTACTTATCAATTGGTCAGCCAAATAGGTTCGGCCTTGCTTGACGATATTCGTGGCTTGACCATGGACGATCATTTTTTCTACCTCGCTACTAAAAGTGGCAAAATCTACCTCTGGTCCGGGCTGCCCACCAATGCCACTACCAACCCGGTACTGACGCTCAGCAGTACCAATAGTGCGCAGTACGGCTTCCTTTACAGTGATGGCGAATACCTTTGTGCCGCGCGGCCTGAACCCCCAACGGGTGTGGACATTTATCGGGTGACTGACCTCAGGGCAGGTGTTGTGCAGCCTTTCAAAGTGATCAGTAATGGTGCCGTAAGACTCAATCAAACAGCACAAGGCGCTACCAAACAGGGGGCCTTGTTTGTCGCCAGCCGGGCTGATAACCGCGTATTGTGTTGGCAAAACCCGGCAGATTGGGGCAATCCCGTCAAAATGATCGTGCTCGGCCAGCCCAATGCCCAAAGTGTTGAGGCAGCCATTGGCCGCGATCGCCTTTTTATGCCCAATTCGCTTTTGCCGCACCAAAACGACCTTTGGGTGGGCGAATTCAAGTTTTCAAGCCGTATCCTGAAATATTCGGCAAGCACAACACCAGCCCTTGAGCCTTTTGCCAGCACGGATATCAGGGTGTTCCCCAATCCCTTTTCCGACCATATTTTTTTGAAAAATGCCCCTGTAAAGGCCCGTTTTATGCTCTGTAACGCTACGGGACAAATTGTTTTTGATGGAGAAAATGTTGAACAGGCGAATTTTTCAAGCCTGCCAGCAGGGATTTATTTTCTGCGGGTTATGGGTGAAAGAACCGTTGTGGTAAAATTGATGAAGCGGTAATAATGCGCTCATCTTTCCCAAAAGAATTAGTGGTTGAAAAGACAAGTTTAAAACATAATCCTGCCGTGCGAGGGGGGCTTATGCCCCCGTACATCTTGTCGTGCGCGGGTCTTATGACCCCTCACATCTTTGGTATTTGCCTGATTCAGAACTCGCATTAGCACATCTCACCCGCGAGATTGTGGAACATGTGGGGGCGATTTTGGGGGAACACAGATGACACAGATGCTGTGCAACACAGTTGAAAGAGATTTAAAAAATCCGCGCAATCTGTGTTTGAAAATCCGTGTCATCTGTGTCCGTAAACGGATGATGGGGGGACACAGATGACACGGATGATGCGCAACACAGATGAAAGGGATTTAAATCTGAATATTCAAAGCGGGATTGGCTTACATCAGAAATCATCGAAGGATCAAGCGGGATGTTGGATACCCTGCAAAATCAATCGTATTGGAATCGTTTGCTGTTTTCAAACGAAGGCTTGTACACAAAGGAAAAAAAAGCAAAACCCAGCAAACCTGTTGATATTCAAAGGTTTATTGAGCAAGAAAACAATAATTTGAGAAAATGGTATTGGCGCAAGCGCATTTTGGTGGTAAGCATACAGGGTACTTGTTAGTTAGTCTTTCTCAACACAATTTTTTGCCCTCAATTTTTCATGCAATGCCTTGATTTTGTCTTGCAACTCCGCATTGTCCGGATAACGCTGCTGCATGGTGTCAATCACTCGCATCATATCCTGACTGGGGCAACTTCCCGTGTTGCTATTGGCTATGGCGCTGGCTCGGTCGTATATCTCCCGAAACTCGGCAATTTCCTTGTCTTCTAAGGCCTTGCGGGCCTTGTCGCGCTCAGTGATAGCGGCGAACTCTGCTTTTTGGGCCGTTTCCAATGCGATCAACGCGTCATTGCGCAATTTTAGCACATAC
Source organism: uncultured Saprospiraceae bacterium (assembly GCA_964539805.1). Classification (GTDB taxonomy): domain Bacteria; phylum Bacteroidota; class Bacteroidia; order Chitinophagales; family Saprospiraceae; genus M3007. The sequence continues at coordinate 37,589 of CAZIKN010000046.1, forward strand.
AACACCACCCCGATCACCACGGCCAGCGCGAGGGCCATCACACTCAGCAGGGCCAAAAGACGGCGGCGGCGGCGTTGGGCCTCTATGCGCTCGGCCTCGGCACGTTCGCGGGCCTTGCGCTCGCCCTTAGATTTGAGGATGGGCGCAATGAGCGTATCATGGCTGACCTCGTAGTTGAAGCCGCCCGTGGCCGTGGCTTCGCGGCGCAACAGGAAGGTGCTTTCCAATTGGTTGAGCAGTTGTTGATCAATCCCATGCTCGGCGAGCAGGACACCGGAATCCACGCCGAGGCGGCGGGCTTCGCCCGTTTTTTCGTCCTCAAAAAGGAGTTTTTCTTCGATCAGCAATTGCGCGGGTGCACGGTCTTCCGAATCGAGTTTGTCCAAGAGGCGTTGGTAATACCCTTCAAACACCTCGTCTATATGGTCAGCGAAATGAATAGGCTCTATCCGATTGTCGGGTATTTCGCCCTTGATGACCTTGTCTTCCAAGTATTCGCACAAGATCTGCAACTGAAACGCCTCTATGCCGCTGCGCTGCGAAACCTTGGTCTCGGCCAGTTTTTGGGTCATGGTTTTTAGGGCTTCTGGACTGTAGGTAAAGGGCGGTGAAGCGAAGGCTGGTGCTGTACTGATAGGATGACTCGAAGTCATCCTATCAGTAAGCGCTGTAACAGCACTTGCCGGCCGTTCAATCGCCTCGCGCGCCTGATCGGGCGTGAGGCCCCGCAGTTCATAGCGTTTTTGGAGGATGGTGGGCAGTTTGTCCTTCATGGAATCCAGCAGGCTCATGCGGTCGGCGCGGATGGCGAAGAGTACCTTGGCATCAAAGGGCGCGGCGATGAAGCGCTGCTGTTCGGGCGTGAGGCGGTCGTTGAGGTTGCGGACGGCCTGCGGCACTTCGGTGTAGAGCAGGTCGGCCAATTGCTCCTTGAAGGCTTGCTGCTGGGCCAAGGGATAGGTAAAAAACTCCTCGAATTGGTCAAAAATAAAGACAAATTTTCGGATGTTCCTACCCTGCGCTTGGGGGCTGCCTTGCTTGCGCTTGAGCAGATGCCAAAGGGTTTTTGGCACCTCAAGGGATTCAATGAAGTCCGCTTCGGGGTTGTTCGGGAGGGTTTCTTCGATTTTGGTACGGAGTATAGTGAGGGGCTGACTCAAAGTCAGCCCCTCACTCGGCCCATTTGGCTTGCCTGACACAAAACTCCCCAAACGCACCACCACGGGTACTGCTTCGCGTTCAATTTCCGGCAGCAGACCTGCGTTGATGAGGGAGCTTTTGCCGTAGCCCGATTTGCCGAACAGCACCACGAGTTTTTCCAACCAGATGAGGTCGAGCAGGTCTTCTATGTCGCGGTCGCGCCCGAAAAACAGCCCGCGCTCGGCGATTTCAAAGGGCTTTACGCCCGGATAACGTTTTTGTACGGGTGTGGTGTTCATGCGCAGACGTTTTTAGAGCATTCGAGAATGGCATCCAGCACCTGCGCCAGGCCGGTGCGGTAGTCGCGGCTGTCCGTTCTGTCCTTGTCGAGTTCCAATTTGCTGTACTTGGATTGCAGCAGAAGCACCTCGTTTTCCCATGCCTGGCCCTTAGCCGTGCGCAAGAGCAGGTCTAAGGCATTGTCCACATCGCCCATAGCCAGGCACTTGCGGATATCCACAGCCTGCGGACAGGCGGCATCGGTTTGGGTGGTGCGCAATATGCCCGCTTGGGTACATTGTCGGTGCAATTCGGCGAAAAAATCAAACTGATCGCCCATAAACTGGATGCGGAACTGCCGCATGACAAAATCATTGGTGTGGGCATCGCTGAGCGATTTATCAATAGAGATCATTTTTTCGCTGCGGCCGTTGTCGCTCAAGAATTTGAGCAGCAGTTGGGAATACCACTTGTCGAACTGGAAGCCCAAAAAGATATAGGTGCTGGCCTCACGGAAGCTGCGCATCAGTTTGTTGGGCAGGCTGGAGGTGCCGAGGGCCGATTGCAGCATTTTATACACGTCGTCGTAGTCGAGCACCAGCGAGTCGTCTTGGTCTTTAGAACCAAAGAGATTATAAACCAGAGGCAAGGCTCTACTGGGCTTTTCGATTTCCTCGTTTTCGTTGTCGCGGTGGCGGTGCTGGAAATAATGGAAGCGGTGTTTTACCCCGTGGCGATAAAAGGCCTCCGTGACAAAGGTATCGGGGTTGAGCGAGACCACCAGATGGAAGGGTATTTCCGCGATGCGTCGCAAAACCGCTTCATCGGGCGCGATGTCGCGGTATAGCCGCTTGAGTTGCCGCGCCACCCGCACCTTGCTTTCGGGCGAGGAGAACAGAAAAAAGCCGTCGCGCTCGTAATAAAACGCAATATCGTCCGGGTTGCGGGCGTACAATTGCTCGCGGATATGCTGGTTGAGCGGCTGACCGGCCACCTGCATGAGTTCCGGCCCAATCAGCAGCACGGCCTTTTGGTCGCGGATGTCGTCGAGGATGTCGAGCCAGTCAGAGGGGGAGAGGGTTGGTGTATTAGTCATTTGAAGTAGATTGTGCAGTTGGGGAGGAGTTTTTTGATTTTTTTTTGTTCGATTGGGGGGATGGGATTGTTAATTAAAAACAAATATTCCAATTTTTGCAATTTCCTTATTTCAGGGGGCAAGGCAGTCATTTCGTTATCGCCCAAATACAAATCCCATAGATTGGTCAATTGCCCGATTTCTGGCGGCAGGGCCGTCAAGTTGTTACCAGACAAACCCAAACTAGTCAGATTGGTCAATTTCC
>CAZIKN010000047.1:0-40045 GCA_964539805.1 uncultured Saprospiraceae bacterium
TTTCCTGACTTTGTATTTGTTTTACGTTCAGTATAAGTTGTTTTTTTATCGCATCGTATGTTTTTTTTACCTCAAATTTTGGCATACCGATTTTATAGATCCATTGGTCAAAAAACCATTGATAAGTTTGGCCGGTTGTTTTTTCTATTGCAGTTTGAAAATCTTTGGTATTGATCTGTTTGCCCGCGTTGTTCTTAACATAGTAACGCATTGACTTCCACCAATTTGCCTCACCTAATTCTTTTTGTAGCATACGCAGTACCAGTGCCCCTCGAAATTTGGAATAACTATCCGAAGTAAAAGAAGATAGATTATTTATAGTCTTGGGAACAATTGGGTGCCTGATATCAGCATTCCAGTCACCCAAGACATTTGATCTTTCGAAGGGATAATACCACAAGAGGTATTCCTCTTTTGAGTTATCATATATGGTGTAAAGTCCTGCAAAATACTGGGCAAAAGCATTGTTGAGCCAAAAATCCTCCCATGACCTTGGCATAATCAAGTTTCCAAACCATTGATTGGCTAAAGCTTGCAGCGCCACTCCATCCCACAAGTATTTAAAATCCTTGTGCACACCATAATCATCTATATAATTATCTGAGAGAATGCCTACTGTGTTTTGCCCAACCAAGCCAGGAAAGGGATAATCTTGTACTACAACCTGGCTATATTGCTCAAAAGGATAGTGGTAACCCGTTTTCTTTTCTATAAACTGCATCATGTTAGGCAATTGCTCAACAGTAGCGGCTATCGCTTCTTTCTCGTGTGGGTAGCCATACGTGTGAATCTTTTTTTTATTGCTTTTTTGTATAACATCACAATAGGTTCCCACCACTATGAATACCAGGTAATTAGGAAATGGCCGATCAGATTTATAGTGATACAATGTTGTATTATCCTGATTATCTGCAACTTGTATCAAGATCCCATTGCTAATCAGCATTAGGGGCTTGGGGATGGTAGCACTGATCTCAGTTGTGTGAATATCCCCTATGTCTTCATTGCAAGGGAACCAATATTTATTTCCATCCGGTTCGCCACTACTCCATATTTGTTTGTGTTTTTGGGGCGTGGTTGATGTGGGCTTAAAAAAACGTAGGCCTTTTCCAAAACTTCCACCTATGGCATTGGGATCAGCCTGATTTTCGTGATTGGTGTGATAATCAATTTTTAGTGTAAAAACCTCAATAGGTGTGTACGTTCTATCCAGCACTATTTCCAGGTTATTATCTGAATCGCCACCATCATAGTTGAAGTGCAGATTTTTACCATCAGATTCGATAGTTCTGATAGAGAGTTTTCCCGCATCAAGATAGATTTTATCGCCTTCTTGAAGGACGGAAGCCGTAATGATAGCAGTGCCAATGGCTTGTTTCTTTTGCCAGTCAAATTGCAACTGAAGTGCGAGATGCTTAGTGTCAATATTTTGGCCAAAAAAACTTATTGGATTAAACGCGAGCAGGAGAATACTTTTATATAACAATTTCATTATGAGTTGTTTGTTGTGCAACAAAATTAAACAGAGCATGCCATGAATAACGCAATACCCATGTTACATAATGATACAAAAGTACTTGTGTCGAAAGCGAAGTGTAGGACAAAATGCAGACAAATTAAGCCATTCTAACAGTATAAAACTGTCAGGAATTTTCATAAGCGAGTCAGCAATGATTGCTTATGAAAATTCCTGACAATTACTTCAATACAAAGTGGTAATGAGGCCTATTACATCTTTAGAGCATGGCTTGGATTTTCCTGATTTTTAAAGATTTACAGACGCGAGTGATTCAAAACCACTTGCGTTGACTATAAAAATCAAGTAAATAAACATAATAAACCTCAAAAATACTTAAACCGGGTTAAATACCCACATTAACGATAAATCGTCACATCGCCTTTTAGCAAAATCTTGTTGCCATCCACGAGCAGGACTTCGGCCCACCAGGCGAAAACACCCGGATTTAATGGCGAGCCGTTATAAGTGCCATCCCAACCGCGCTCGCTGTCGCCCGGCAAAAGGTCTTTGACCAAAAAGACCTGTGTGCCCCAGCGATCATAAATTTGAAGGCTGTTGATTTTCTCTACGGATTTATCCCGCGCAAAAATGGTAAAGGATTGATTTAGGCCATCTTTAAGGTCGGGCTTGATGATGTTGGGCACGTAGATATCTACTTCTTTATCCACTTTAATGGTCGTGCGAGCTACCGCTTTGCATCCGTCCTCCGTAAATATGGTCACGGTGTACTCTGTGCGTTTAAATGGTTTTGCAGTGGGCTGCAATTGATCCTCTATGCTTGTGCCATCAAAAGTGAGGGTTTCCTTGGGTGTCCACACCACTTGCTTAACCATTGCAGAGGTAAATGGCGGTGGCAAGGTGGCCAATATTTTCTGCTCATCACCCAATTGTATGCTGAACTCTTTGGGCAATGTTATGGCCGGGAAAATGGGCGCCGGTACTTTGATCACTTCATCTATTTCGCAGCCATTGGCATCCTGAATGACTAAGGTGTATTCTCCGGGCTTCAATTTGTCAAAATCTTTTGGCGGGAAAAAGGTTTTCCCTTCGTCTATGGAATAGAGGAAGGGGCCAACGCCGCCATCAATATCCGTAACCTTTACCAGTCCCAAAGTCCCATCGCAGGATGGTGGATCCAATTCAAAATCAAGGGATTGTGGTATATCCGTCTCCGCTAAAACAAGAACCTGATCCGTGCTGGTGCAACCATTTACAGGTGAGGTTATTAGCAGCTTGTACGTGCCGGGCTTATCAACTGTGGGTTTTAAAGAGTTGCCTCCAGATACGATATTACCATTGCTTGTTGACCAAAGTACTTGCATTTGTGGGGCGGTACTGGCTGATAGACTAATCTGTTTAACAGTGCAAGTAAGTTTTGGCGCGGGCTCTGCCTGAACAGGAGGAAGCGCTATATCTTGTTTAACCTCCACATTTACACTTGTTTCACACTGATTGGTTTGGTTAAGTACCGTCAGTGTGTACATACCCGGCTGATCCACAGTAGCATCCAAGCTGGTGGTATTGCCCACAAAATTGCCGTTTACTGTTTTCCAGGTGACCAATGGAGAAGAGCCTGTATTCAAGGCCATGCCATCCAACAATGCTGTTTTTTCAATGCAGGTCAATACTTTAGGGGCAGTAATAGCCAAAGCAGGCTTAACTATATCTTCCTTAACTTCAACCTCATCCGTTTTTTCACAACCATTGTCTGTATTTTTGACTAAAATGGTATAATCCCCCGGCCTGTTGATAGTAGGTTGAGTGGTGTTGCCTCCACTAACGATATTTCCATTAGGAGTAATCCAAGTATAGGTGAAAAAAGCGCCCTTACTTGAGGCATCCCCATTGAGCTGTAGTGAGTTGACTTTACAATTCAAGGTAAATACCTGGCCAGCCTCAGCAATGGGCAATTGTACATCCTCTGCTACTGTGATTGATGCGGTTTGAGTGCACCCATTGTTGGCATTGGTAATGGTCAGGTTGTACACACCAGGCTTGTTTACTTCTGGTTCCTGAACCTTGGTTTGGGTAACGATATTACCGTTATTGGTTGCCCATTTATATCCAAACTCAGGCCCGAAACTGGAACCTTTGGCATCAAGATTGATTTGTTTTATGATGCAATTCAGTTTTGGAGGATTGGCAATGGCCGTTACAGGTTTAGCCACGTCTTCCAGTATTTCAATAACATCAGTGTTTGTACAACCATTGACATTATCCGTCACAGTCACGGTATAATAGCCCTTTGCCGTTACTGTTGGGGTGGCTGTGGTAGCACCATTGGCAATTTGTCCTCCCGTAGTGGCCCATGCATAGCCAATATTTTGTGAGCTGGAGCTTTTAATAAGCGCTTCTAATTTGAAATCACGTATCGTGCAAGTCAGGGTATTGTCCTTTCCTGCATCCACAATCGGTTTTTCAATATCCTCTTTGATGACTACACTAGACACCGCTTTGCAATTATTGGCACTGTTGAGCACTTGGATCACATAGGTGCCGGGGCGATCCACTTGTGGCTGAAGGCTGTTAACACCTGTTACGATATTGCCATCAACAGTTGACCAAGAGTATCCGATAGTAGCGCCAGTGGTGGATCCGGTTCCGTTGAGTGTTACACTTTTAATGGTGCAATTTAATATTTGTGGTTGCCCTGCCACGGCTTTAGGCACATCAGCACTTTGAGTAATTTGTACCTGATCTGTTTGGGTACAACCATTTACATTATTGGTAACCAACAAATTGTAAATACCTGCAGCATTTACGGTAGGTTTTAGGGTGTTACCGTCCTTTACGATATTACCCCCAATTGTAGTCCATTCATACACAAAATTTTGACCAGTACTGCCCGTGCCTTGAATTTCAAAAGAGGTTAGCACGCAGTTCAGTTCGGTGCCAACGCCTGCGTCAGCGAGGGGTTTGGCAAAGTCATCGGTAACCACTACATTATCAATATCTGTACAACCGTTTTTGGTATTAGTGATGGAAATCTGATAGACCCCGGCTTTGTCAATTTTTACCGTTGGTTGATTGGTAGGGCTGGTGAAGTTTCCGCCTGTAGTCGTCCAAACTAAATTAAAAACAGCGCCTGCCGGGTTATTTACATTACCCAGTGTACCTGTTGGCGACTTGCAATTGATCAAAACATCTATGCCCGCATCTGCATTTGGAGCGGCTACATCTTCTGGCACGGTCACCGTTTCTGTATCCGTGCAACCATTTTGATTGTTGGTAACGGTTACCGTGAAGGTACCCGGACGGTTTACAGTTGGTTCATTAGTGGTGCCTCCAGCGGTGATTCCTGTGCCTGCCCATTGGTAAGTGATGTTAGGGCCATTGGTTGACGCTTTTGCATTGATATTTATTTGTTTGACCACACAAGTTAGCGTTTCGGCTGGGGCTATGACTGCTACAGGGGCATTGGCATCCTTGTCAACCTTAACTGAAGCCATTGCCGTACAACCATTTACTTTGTTGGTAACTAACAAGTTATACGTTCCCAACTGGTTAATTGTCGGATTTAGAGATTGGTTCCCGCTGACAATTTTTCCGTCAGAAGTAGTCCACTCATAGGCATATTTGGTGCCCTGTGAGGAAGCGCTGCCATTTAATTGAATAGACGTTACATTACAATTTAAAATCGCATCTTTCCCAGCATCTGCTTTGGGGTTTTCAATATCCTGAGGTACTTCTACGGCCAAAGTGGCAACACAATTATTGGCTAAGTTAAACAAGGTTAGGTTATAAATACCCGGCGCAGAAACCTCTGGTTTAAGTGTATTTCCACCATTATCAATTTTGCCACCTATAGTCGCCCAGTTGTAGGTCATCGAAGCACCCTGACTGGAGCCGCTTGCGTCAATAATAATTGATTTCACCTTACAATTGAGGGTGTCTGGTTTTTCGGCAAAAACGATAGGTATGTTTATATCTGCCTCCACGGTGGTAGTAGCAGTAGCCGTACAATTATTTGTGGTATTTGTAACCAGCAACTCATAAACACCTTTGGAAGAAGCCGTTGTATTGATACCATTTGTTGGCGGTATCAATGCGCCGTTAGTTGTGCTCCATTGATAAGAAATATTGGCTCCGGTACTGCTTCCAGTGCCGCTAAGGGTAACTTTATTCTGCGTACAAGATAGTATTTCGGGTTTTAGTACGGCCGCAATGGGTTTCGTTTTATCCTCTGTAATGATCACGGAAGCAGTTGATGTACAACCATTTGTAGTGTTCTGTACTTGCAGGTTATAAACACCCGGCTTATCCACAACAGGATTCCAAGAATTTTGCCCGCCCACAAAATTGCCATTGCTTGTGGTCCAGTTCGGCACGAAATTAGCGTTCGGGGGAGGGGTTCCACCAATAGTAAGGCTTAATACTTTACAATCCAAAATACCCGTTGAGCCCGCATTGGCTCCCGGTGGCACTTTATCCTCTATGACGGCCACTGTATCAGCACCTCGGCATTGTGAAGTAGAGTCAACAAGGCTTAAAATATAGGTGCCAGCCTTGTCAATTTTAGGTTGATAAGTATTTTGTCCACCAGTAAAGTTTCCCCCTGATGTTGTCCAGTTCAAGCCGATTTTGGGGCCTTTGGTGGAGGCAGTGCCATCAAGGCTAATCTCTGGGGAAGCACAAGTAATAATTAATGGGTCAGCAATTACGCTAATGGGTGGAGGTGTTACAGCCACTGCTATCTGGGTAGAAGTTGGGCAGATATTAGTTCCGCTTACTGTCACAGTATAAGTGCCTGGATTTGTGATACTTATGCTCGGTGTTTTCGCCGCATTAGACCAATTGTATTGTTGGAATGGGCCACCCGTAACACTGATCGTTGCATTTCCATTGGGGCATAAAGGGGTATTGCTCAAAGAGATTTGCGGGGTTGGCAGAAGGCCAACCACTATTTCGTCAGTTCCCGTACACCCAAATGTATTGGTTACTGTTACGGTATAGGTTCCAGGCTGATTGACCACAACACGAATACCTGTTTGTGAAGTGGACCATTCGTATTTGATATAGCCGCCGTTCACCATCAGCGTATCATTTTGTCCGGGGCAAATGGCTGGTTTTGAGGCCAATATATCCACTAAGCCTACATCGCCATTTTGTATTGCTATAGTTTTATCATTGGTACATCCGTATTGGTTGGTAACGGTTACCTCATAAAAACCGGGTTCATAAATAGTGATATTTTGAGTGGTTTCTCCTGTGCTCCAAATGTAAGCATTGAAAGCAGGTGTTAGTGTGATAACACCTGTATCACCTTGTGGGCACATCACTTTAGGTGCGGATAAAATGGGGATAACAGGTGGAGAGGGCAACACGGTAATTTTGGCAGAATGAGGGCAATTCATTCGATCCGTGGCTGTTATGGTATAGGTGCCGGGTTTATCAATAAAATAAGGCGAGAATTCGCCGTCAGGATGAGCAGGGTTCCAGCCAAAAGCTTTAAAATCATAACCATAGTTATCCACATATAAAGTATCTGGTATGCCGGGGCAAATAACTTTAGGGCCTTCAATTTCAAGTGTATCTTCAAAAAAGGCATCTAATTCAATGGTTGTATTGTGGTGGTCGCAGCCAAATCCTGTATCATCATAAGACCAGATGCCGGGAGGCTTTACCGTAATTTCATGGCCAAAAGTGCCTTCGCTCCATGGCACCTCAATAGGCTGGAAAACACCAGTAAATAAAAAATGAAAATAAGCCTCTAACTTAACTGTTTTTGTTTTGCAATCAATCGTTTCGCGAATGATACATTTGAGGTGTCCCTTTTCGTCCTTAATCCAAATTGTATCTACTTGAACGGGATCGCCAACGGCGGGTTCCACCGTCGTTGGGTTAGTGTTATTGGCTTTCAGCAAAGAGGGCAGGCTGAAGAACAGCACAAGCAGTGCAAAAAAATAAGTAGTTTTGGTGTAGTATTTTGTCATAGATGCCGGGTTATACTAATTAACTGAAATTAGATTTCGGCAACAATGATACAAAGAGAAACATAAATGCTGGTGCAGCACCAGAAAAAAAATAAAAAACCGTCAAAAATGTGTCATAATTCACGTACAAAATTTGCTCATCGCCCCAGGTGAACCAACAAAATACTTACGTCTGCGGGATTAACACCGCTGATCCGACTGGCTTGCCCGATAGTTCTTGGGCGCATTCGAGATAACTTTTGGCGCGCTTCGTTACTTAAGCCTGACACGCCCATATAATCAAAATCAGGGTGAAGGTGAAGATCTTCCAAGCGGTTCATTTTGCTTACCATCTCCTCTTCTTTTTTTATGTAACCTTCATATTTGATCCCAATTTCTGCCAGATCAAGGCATTCCTGATCATACGCCGTAAGAAAGCGCTGAAGCTCGGGCAATGCAGTAGCCATGCCTCTTAGGTCAACCTGAGGGCGAAGCAGAATACTGTGCAGTTTTATCTTTTGTTGCAGGGGTGCGGATTCTACCGAATGAAGGTAGCCATTTATCTCTTCGGGAAGTACGGAGGCATTGCGCAAGAACGATTCAATCTCAGCACTTGCCTGATTTTTTGCCCTTACGCGGTCCATGCGTTCATCCGCTCCACGCATGCCCAAGCGATGAGCAATAGGCGTAAGGCGAAGGTCAGCATTATCCTGCCGAAGCAAAATACGATACTCTGCCCTGCTCGTAAACATTCGGTAAGGCTCTTGTGTGCCCTTGTTGACTAAATCATCTATCAACACGCCAATATAAGCTTCTGAACGCTTAAGCACTAAGGGTTGCTGATCTTTTGCAACAAGTGCGGCGTTCAGTCCTGCCATGAGTCCTTGACAGGCCGCTTCCTCATAGCCAGTGGTGCCGTTGATCTGCCCGGCAAAGAACAAGCCTTTCACAAGCTGTGTTTCAAGCGTGGCCTGTAATTGCACAGGGGGGAAATAATCATACTCAATGGCATAGCCCGGGCGAAACATTTTAACATTTTCAAGGCCAGGAATAGCCTTCAAAGCTTTGAATTGCACATCTTCGGGCAATGATGATGAGAATCCGTTGATATAGATTTCTATGGTTTCCCAGCCTTCCGGCTCTATAAACAACTGGTGACGGTCTTTATCACTAAAGCGTTCTATCTTATCTTCTATACTTGGGCAATACCTAGGGCCAACGCCTTGTATGCGGCCATTAAACATGGGAGACTGATCAAAACCTGTTCTGAGCAAATCATGCACTTTTTGATTGGTGTAAGTACTCCAGCATGGCAGTTGTCGGGTCAGTTTTGGGGTGTCTGTATAAGAAAAACAACTTGGCTCAACATCGCCGTCCTGCCGTTCCATTTTGCTATAATCCAGGGAGCGACCATCCACGCGGGGCGGCGTTCCGGTTTTCATGCGTCCTGCCTCAAACCCCAGTTCTACCAACTGTTCCGTAATGCCTTTCGCCGCGCTCTCTCCTGCCCTTCCGCCGCCAAACTGTTTTTCCCCAATATGAATAATGCCATTTAAAAACGTGCCATTGGTCAGTACAACAGTCTCACTTTCAATGGTTAAACCCATTCCGGTTACTACTCCACAGACCCTTCCATCCTTAACAATCAATCCACGTATCATTTCTTGCCAGAAATCAACCATTGGGTTGGCTTCCAGCATCATACGCCATTTATGTGCAAAAAACATGCGATCATTTTGTGCACGCGGGCTCCACATGGCAGGCCCTTTGGAGCGATTTAACATACGAAATTGGAGGGCTGTATGATCCGTGACTATGCCTGAATAGCCACACAAGGCATCAACCTCGCGAACAATCTGGCCTTTGGCAACGCCCCCCATGGCCGGATTGCAGCTCATTTGGGCAATAGTTTGCATGTTCATGGTAGCCAACATAACCCGGCAGCCCATATTGGCCGCCGCCGCTGCCGCTTCGCAACCGGCATGGCCTGCACCGACCACAATTACATCATATTTTGGGAACATTTCTACAGTTTTGAAAAAGAGCGCAAAAATACAAAAAAATAGGTTGATAAGAGAGAATTGGTTTCTGAATTTGGGTTAAAACCCCTAAAACCAATTCACACTCCTATCAACCTAAAGATAGCATTTATGTTCCAATCAAGTTGTTATTTCCACCAGCGATGGCGGATTTTCACTTCTTTTTCCGTGCCGTCAGCCAAAGTCAACACAGCATCCCGGTCACAAGTACCGTCACCAAAGTCAAGGGTGCGCACTTTGCTGTTAAGTGTAAATTCCAGAACACCATCAGATATCCAAGGACATACAAACTTCCGGATCAAATCACTTGATGATGTTACCGTAAATGCGTTGCCATTTCGGCCTGTACCGGTATCCGTAATCTTGATGCTCCAAACATCATCTGCCCTAACTGCTGTTGTGCTGGCTCCCTCAATCATGGTGCGAACGTGGTTTATGGTGCGAGAAGCCTGATCACCATTAGGATAAGTAAGCGTTTGGTTGCCCGTTTTGGTCCAGACTGGCTGCCCGGCACTGTTGCTGCCTGTGTTGGTCAACACTTTTTGTCCTTCTACCTTGGCATTTTCAATAAAAAAGCCATCATAGGTAACGGTGCGTGTAGCGCCAGTCAGGGACATTTTGTTGGTTTGCGCCACGATAATTTTTCCTTTTAGCGTTATGCCGCCGGACTGGGTGCAGCCTGTACCATAGTCTATAGTAATGGTATTGGGCCAAGTACCCTTAGGTTGCGCATAGGTAACGGTTGCGCAGCTGCGGTCCTCCACACTTAATTCAGTCAGGTTGTTGGGTATGGATTCATCTATTTCAGCATCAATGATTTCACCCAAATCGTTTAGTGAAACAATGTCTTCTGCTGTTGTTTTTTCTGCGATGGCATCAACTTCGTCTTTTTTGCAGGATTGGAATGCAAACACAGATATACAAAAAATAGATGCGACCCAAAAAGTCTTTTTCATGGTAATGTTGTTTTTGTGATGTTAAAAAATGAGTACAATAACTCTCGAGAAATTATGCGTGTTTCGACCGGACATGGCGCTGCCGGTTTAAAGAGAAAAATAATATTATGATTTTTTTAAGGATTGTTGTTATTTAGCGCCGATTACCATAAGGCCCATGAACGCCCGTACCATACCATTATTTAATAATATATCCTTCAATCCTAATCCCATAGAGGAATACCTGAACATGCAGCCCTTGCACCCAATGGTATTTGATCAGTTTTGTGAGGACGGGTGGTGCTATTGGTCTGACCTGATTTTTAGGCGCAACTATTGGGAATGGCGCAACAAAAACTGTAGGGTAGTCATGATCCGTATTCGTTTAGACGGGTTTGAATTTACCAAAAGTCAGCGCAAATGCCTCCGGCGCAACAATGATCTGATCATAACACGCCAGCCTATCAACATTACCCCAATCCATGAAGTGTTGTTTTCAAGGCATGCACAACGTTTTTCGCACAATCAGCCCATGAGCATCTATGGCTTTTTTAGCCATTTCAGCAATATAATGCCCAGTTATGGGGTCATGTTTGATGTGTTTAAGCGCGGCAAATTATTGGCCAGTAGTTTTGTACATGTAGGCGTACGTAGCGTGGCAGCTAATTATTGTATCCATGAGCCAGATGAGGCATCACGCAGTCTGGGCACTTTCACCATGCTAAAAGAGATAGAAGCAGCGATTTTGGCTGGTAGAGAATATTATTATCCTGGTTTTGTGTATGATGTGCCCAGTGAATTTGATTACAAGTTGAGCTTCCACAATCTGGAATATTATGATTGGTGGGGCAATTGGTATCCGTTAGAGCGGCTTCCTCTGCGAAACTGGCGCTCCCTTTATGAGGTGGCGCCGCCACTAACGGATACAGAAATGCTGGAATACGGACGGGGCTTTGAACACTAAAAGCCCCTTTATTGAAGTCGGAAATTAAACGTAATCGTACCACATTGTTTGGCGGCATCAGATGTAGCAAATTTATAGCCTTTGGCTGCTGCGATAGCCTTGCTGCGCAGCTCAAGATCACTTGTGGTTGAGCCCAAGGACTTATAATCGGCATTGATTACATTGCCGCTTCCATCAACGCATACCTCTACTACTACACGGCCGCTTTTTTGTGAATCGTCATTGATACGGCCGCGTGAAACCACTGCGCGGCCACCGAGGCCACCGCCAACAGAGGCTCCAATACCACCCCCTGTGCCGCCGCCAGAACCGCCGCCCGAGCCATTTGATTTGCCAAACGGATTATCACCTGTGCCGCCCGGAATACCTTGGTTGCCTGGCTTGCCAGTGTTGCCCTGACCCGTACCCGTAGCACCGGGCTTGCCAAAACTGCCACCAAACTGGCCTTTTTTCTTATCGCGGGCCTCTTGCTCCTGCCTCGCCTTTTCGGCAGCCGCCGCGGCCTCAGCCTGGCGTTTGACCTCTTCTTGTCGGCGTTGTTCGTCAGCCTGACGCTTGGCATCCTGCTCTTGCTTGCGCTTCTGTTCTTCAGCACGTTTTATTGCAGCTGTCTCTGGGTCATTGCTGGTGGGCGTATTGCTTGGCGCTACCACCCTGCTGTCCGTCTTCGCTGGTGGCGTTTGGCTGGAAGGAGGTGGAGGGCTTGGTTTGCTGGGTGGTGTAGGTTCCGGGTTTTCTACTGGCTCTGTACTACTTGGATCCTCCATTTGCTGCCCCTGAGGTGCAGGGTCATCGCCTTGGCCCTCATCGGGAAGTCCTGCCGCAGCATTGTCACCACCTCCGCCGCCAGTCAGATCAAGTTCGATAACCGTTGGTGGAATAGGAATTTCAGAGCGACCTATTGGATAAAAAATGAGCAAAGCCAACAATGCAGCGTGAATCAGGAAACTGCCAAGGGCAGCTTTTGTCCTGTCTTCCTGCTCGCTTACAGCGGTTTTTGTAGTTACGGTACTCATTATGGCGTAATTAAGGCTTGTTGTTATTGGGGCTTAGGATCCGTGGCTAATATGGTTTTCAATTGCAGGCGGTATGCAATGTCCAAGACTTGCACAACATGATCTACAGAGGCCGTTTTTTCGGCGACCACAGTGACTGTTGTAGATTTGGGGTCTTTACCTGCTGTTTTAGAGCGCAGGGAGGACTCTAACGAGGCAATAGATATGGGAGTTCGGCTATCGTTTAAATAGAACTTCCCTGCGGCGTCAATAGATACTGAGAGGGTTGGCGATGCCATAGTTGTTGAATTGCTGGATGGCAAGGACAAGTTCAGGGCATTCGGGGTGACGAACTTAGAAGTCAGCATGAAGAACATCAGCAGCAGGAATATGACGTCAATCATGGCGGCAAGGCTGAATTCAGGCTCGACTTTATTACGGCGTTTGAGTGCCATTTATAGGGATAATGAATGATGAACAATATAGTTTAAATGCGTAAACGCAAGGATGATATTGAAGCCAATATTACACAAACCCGTTGTGCAAAATGACCCGCGCACATCATCCGATCAACGCGAAGGCTCCTGGAGCAGGTCCATGAATTGCATAGCCGTATTTTCCATTTTAAAAATGACCTTGTCTAAGTTGGAAACCAACACATTGTATCCCGCCATAGCGATGATGGACACAAAAAGGCCAAATGCCGTAGCCGTCAAGGCGTGATAGATACCATTGGAAAGTACTTGTGGCGTGATGTTGGTTGCCGAAGCCATATCCTGGAACGATATAATCAGGCCTATTACCGTACCCAACAATCCAACCATAGGGGCAATGCCGGATATGGAAGCCAGGGTATTGAGATTTTTTTCCAGTTTGAGCAGTTCAAGGTTGCCCACATTCTCAATGGATTTATTGATGTCATCCAAAGGTTTGCCAATGCGGTCAAGTCCTTTTTCAACCATGCGGGCCATAGGAGCATCCACGCTTTGGCACAGGGCTTTGGCAGCCTGAAGGTTGCCACTTTCCACACTGGCCCTAATGCTGTTCATAAAATTGTGATCCACCTGCCCTGCGCGGGTAATGGTAGAATACCGTTCAATAATGATGTACATAGCATAGATGGACAACAAAGTCAAAAGGCCAATTACAACTTGGCCGGAGAGGCTGCTTCCGGTAATAATGTCAAAAAGACTTTGGTGGCTAGCCGTTGAGCTTGTTGCCGGGGCGGCAGTTGTTGTGGATTGCAGAAAAAAGAATACTGCCAGTAGGGCATTAAAAGTCATAAAACAGTTGTGCTTTTGTTGGTAAAACCGATTGTTTGTTAAAACGCGAAACGAACGCCAAATGTATGGCATTTCTTATCTGAGCAAACAAAATCTTTAAACTTTTGCCATTCATCGGTCATTTTAGGTCTTTTTGCCCCATTTTCCAGATAAAATACAAGCCCATAAGTGGTATAAGAGCTACTACGAGAAGGGAAATACTGCCCATAAACCCAATGGTATTGCCTAAGGAATTCTGGATTTGGATCCAAATTAACAGGCAAAACAACAAAAGTGCCATCATGCGCATCATGCGCACCAAAGACAAAGCATTGCGATACTGAAATGCGGCATTTTCTTCCGTTATCTTGGTCAGATAATTAAACTGGTGAGGCTTTTGGGCTAAAAAGAACATCAGCAAATAGATGGATAGCCCCAATATCGGCAAAAGCCAAATGCTTTTTTTGCTACCCCAATCATCTGCCGCACCTGAGGCGTCAATGTGGGTAGCAATTGTTTCTGGCAAAGAGGGATAATATGTTATTGGCAAGACAAACAATATTATTAGCAGGGCAGTTGATAAGGCATCCAAAAAGCGGTCCGTAGTTGTTAATGGTATTTCAATGATAGGGCGATTTGACTTATCTTTTGAAGCAAACATGGTAAAGTTGATTGGTGAGAAATAGGCCACAAATGAGTCATTTCAATCTATGAACCTTCAATTTTCTTCGGCAAAAAAACAAAAAAAATCGGCAGTAATCAAAAATATCAGCGTATTATTGAGGCATATTTTAAACTTCGGGACGTGTAAACCTTAACTTCTTGCTCAATGGGATAAATTATTGTTTGCTCGTTCCTCAAACTTCTACAACATGCAAAAGCACACTTTTTTCATTCTTTTTACCTTCTTTTTTGCCCATAGCCTGTATGCCCAGGTTTTCCTGAGCGGGAGAGTGGGCATGGAGTTCAGCAATGAAAGCCTTCAAATCATAGACGAGGACACCAAAGCGACCGCTTTTACTTTTGTTCCGCGCATTGCAAAAATAAGCGGCCATTGGATGTTCGGTCTTGACATAGGCTTTGAACATGCCAGTGCCGAAGATCAGGACCCCTTCACGGGAGGGACAATTGAAATCAATACCAACAATTTTATTGCTGGTCCATTCGTACGCTATGTAAAAAAGCCGAATGAATTCATGGGTATCTGGGGTGAAATGCAAATGGGGGGCAGCATTGGAAATGAAAAGTACGATGGCGAAAAAAGACTCAATTTGAGCGGTTTTTATACGGGTATCAGACCGGGTATCATCTTTTATATAAGCAAGCACCTTTCTTTCGAGGGCTCTTTTGGCTCATTGTCTTACAGTAGCAATAGGGTTAAATTGGACGATTCGATTTCCCCCAATGCCAAGGCAGATAAAACATCAAGGGGAGGGCTCTCCATTAACCCTGGCTCATTCCAGTTTGCCGTAAACTGGACATTTTAAACCATCAAAAGACATTAAACATGAAAAAAGACATCAAAAAAATATGCTTATGGGTGCTTTTTATGGCACTTGCCATATCTGCCCAAACACAGGTATGGCTAAGCGGTTCCGTATTTCACGAAAAAGGAGACCTCGGCCCTTTCGGCGATATCACCATCAAGTCCAGTACCCTGCTGATACCACGCATAGGTTATTCCTTCAACAATTGGATAACAGGTATTGAAGGGGGCATCACAAGAGGAAAATTTAGTTCCGACGAGACCTCCTCCAAAGGCTGGAGAATGGGCGTATTCGCACGCCGGCTCAAAAGGTTCAACAACTATTTTGGCTTTTGGGGAGAAGTTCAGGTTCAATATGATGATTCCGGTATAAAATCCTCATTTGTTCAATTGGACACATACACACAGCAAGTGTCATTCAGGCCGGGTATCTTGTTTTTTCTGAACAAGCATCTTTCCATGGAAGCCTCTTTTGGCAATGTAGGCATGCTGCGCAGTCGCATCAAAGCTAATTTTATCAATTTAACCAGGGAGGATTTTGAATCGGAGATTGATCGTTACGGACTGAACCTCAACGGGCAAAATGCACAATTTGCCGTGAACTGGTTGTTTTGATCAAATTAGTGTAAGATAAAAGCAAAATCTCATCGTACTTTGGCGAAAAAAGACATCAAAAAAATATGCTTATGGGTGCTTTTTATGGCACTTGCCATATCTGCCCAAACACAGGTATGGCTAAGCGGTTCCGTATTTCACGAAAAAGGAGACCTCGGCCCTTTCGGCGATATCACCATCAAGTCCAGTACCCTGCTGATACCACGCATAGGTTATTCCTTCAACAATTGGATAACAGGTATTGAAGGGGGCATCACAAGAGGAAAATTTAGTTCCGACGAGACCTCCTCCAAAGGCTGGAGAATGGGCGTATTCGCACGCCGGCTCAAAAGGTTCAACAACTATTTTGGCTTTTGGGGAGAAGTTCAGGTTCAATATGATGATTCCGGTATAAAATCCTCATTTGTTCAATTGGACACATACACACAGCAAGTGTCATTCAGGCCGGGTATCTTGTTTTTTCTGAACAAGCATCTTTCCATGGAAGCCTCTTTTGGCAATGTAGGCATGCTGCGCAGTCGCATCAAAGCTAATTTTATCAATTTAACCAGGGAGGATTTTGAATCGGAGATTGATCGTTACGGACTGAACCTCAACGGGCAAAATGCACAATTTGCCGTGAACTGGTTGTTTTGATCAAATTAGTGTAAGATAAAAGCAAAATCTCATCGTACTTTGGCGCAAAAATTCACCACAAGCATGAGATTGTTTACTTTTTCTTTCAAACTTGTTCTGACCGTTCTGCTATTATTTAATGGTGTAAAAACACTCGCACAACCCATTGCCACAGCAGCAGAAGCGCGCCTAAAAGCATACGAGCAACGTAAAAGCCTTGCACAAGGCTCCATCCTGACCAATCTGAAACCGGAAAGTATTGGCCCTTCTGTTTTTTCCTGTCGTGTGACGGATCTGGATGTAAATCCTTCTGATCCTTCCAAAATGTTTGTTGCCTACGCCTCAGGTGGTTTGTGGTACACTGAAAGTAATGGCACCAGCTTTAGCCCTGTTTTTGACCAAGAAGCAAGCATGACCATCGGGGACATTGCCGTGGATTGGACAAACAATGTGATATGGGTAGGCACGGGCGAAGCCAATAGCAGTCGCTCCTCCTATGCAGGCACAGGCATATACCGCAGTGCAGATGGCGGCAAGAGTTGGGAGTGGCGTGGGCTGCCCGAAAGCCACCATATCGGGCGCATCTTGCTACATCCAAGTGATCCCAATATCCTGTGGGTAGCAGTGTTGGGTCATTTGTACAGCAGCAACCCGGAACGTGGCATCTACAAAACAATGGATGGAGGCAAGACCTGGTCAAAAACCCTGTACGTAAATGAAAATAGCGGTGGTATTGACCTTATCATGGATCCCTCCAATACCAATATTCTATACGCGGCTACTTGGGAGCGCAGCCGGCGCGCCTGGGACTTTGATGGCGCAGGAGAAGGTTCAGGTATATGGAAAAGTACAGATGGTGGGAATACCTGGGCCAATGTTAGCGGCATCTCAAGTGGCTTTCCCGCTGGCCCTAATGCCGGCCGGATTGGCTTGGCTGCGGGCCGGAAAAATGGCAATACCGTATTGTATGCTGTAATTGACAATCAAAATGCTAAGCCTAAAAAGGAGGATAAAAAAACGGATGCCTTGGCCAAAGACCAACTCAGGAACATGAGCTCATCTGATTTCAACAAGATATCCGATGAGAAATTAGATGACTTTTTGAAGGAAAATGATTTCCCTGAAAAGTATAATGCCAAGAAAATCAAGGAGCTAATAGGAACTGGGAAATTTAGTCCGATGACCTTGGTAGAATACTTGGAAGACGCCAACAATAACCTTTTTGAAACGGATTATATCGGTTGTGAACTCTACAAAAGTGATGATGCCGGAAAAACGTGGAAAAGAACACATAGCGATCCTATTGAACAAATGTTCTTTACCTATGGCTATTATTTCGCTAATGTGCGCTGTATGCCCGAAAATCCTGATCAGGTGTACCTCATTGGCTTTCTGATCATCCGCAGTGATGATGGCGGAAAAAGCTGGAAAAATATCAACAAGGATAATGTGCACGCAGATCACCATGCTTTATGGCTCAATGCCAAACGCCCGGGCCATTTGGTTAATGGCAATGACGGCGGCGTAAACATCAGTTGGGACAACGGCGAATCCTGGATGCTTTGTAACAACCCGCCTGTGGGCCAATTTTATGCCATCTGGGCAGATGAGGCAACGCCTTACAAAGTATATGGCGGTGCGCAGGATAATGGCGTGTGGGTAGGCCCGAACACCTATAAAGCCACAACGGACTGGCATCAAAGTGGAGACTATCCCTACAAATCCTTGATAGGAGGGGATGGCATGCAAATACAGGTTGATCCAAGAGACAACCAAACTGTTTATACAGGCTTTCAATTCGGCAATTATTTCAGAATCAATAAATTAAAAAACGAATTTAAAAACATCACCCCAAAACATGAACTTGGTGAAAGACCACTTCGCTTCAACTGGCAAACCCCAATTTGGCTTAGTCGGCATAATAGTGATGTGCTCTATTTCGGGGCCAACAAACTCTATCGCTCCCTGAGCAAAGGTGATAACTGGGAAGCTATCTCGGCAGACCTTACCCTCGGCGGACAAAAAGGAAATGTGCCATACGGAACCCTCACCACTATCCATGAAAGCCCTTTAAAATTTGGCTTGCTTTATGTTGGCTCTGATGATGGTCTCATACACGTCAGCAAAGATGGAGGGGAAATCTGGGTTAAGATTTCAGATAACTTACCCCAAAAACTCTGGGTTTCGCGCGTGCGTGCCTCCGCTCATGAACGCAGCCGTGTATATGCCAGTCTTAATGGTTACCGTTGGGATGATTTCAATGCCTATGTTTATCGCTCAGATGACTACGGCCAAAACTGGACACGTATAGGCCTTAACCTGCCTGCAGAACCTGTAAATGTCATAATAGAAGACCCTGTAAACGAGGATATTATATATGTAGGCACTGATCACAATGTGTATGTTTCGCTGGATCGCGGGACAACATTCCAGGTACTCAACAATGAATTCCCTAAAACACCTGTGCACGACTTGCTTGTACAACAAAAGGCAAGTGACCTGATAATCGGTACTCATGGCCGGAGCATGTACAAAATGGATGTTGGACATTTGCAACAGTGGTCGCCAGAAATTATGAATGCAGATATACGTATTTTTGCCATAGAAAAGAAAAAACACAACCGGAATTGGGGAAGAAAACAGGCTTATCAGGAAATCAAAGAGCCCACATTGCCAATCATGCTCTACGCTGCTGCGGCAGGCAAATACAATTGGACCGTAAAAACAAAGGATGGACTTGTTTTAAATTCCGGCACAGAAAGCTGCGCCAAAGGGTTTCAGCCCTTTGAATTGCCGCTGAGTGTAAAAGAAAATGTCATCAAAGCATATCAAGATGCTTTGCAGTCCGTACAAAAAGACCCTAAAAACCTTATTGAGTTAACAAAATCTGACTCCGGCAAAGTGTATTTGCAAAAAGGCAGCTATCAATTGTTTGTGGACAAAGACGGCAAATCATTTAGCCGAGAATTCATAATTGATTAATTTCTTTGTTTAATACATCTTTTAATTAACTTATCTAAGTTATACAAATGCCAAAATTATTCATTCTGTTTTTACTCACGCTGCTGTCATCTCACACGATAACGGCCCAAAATAGCAGCTCGGTAGTGAGCACCAAAAAACTCAAGGTGGTTTTTCAGTTGACTTCCGGAGATACTTTGGCCCAAAAAGCCCTTGCCAAGCAGTTGCACAATTTTCTGGTTGCCGCCCCAAATGCCAAAATAGAGGTTGTGTGTCACAACAATGGTATCAGTTTTTTACAAAGCGCTGTCAGTAAGCAAGGTGAAAAGATCAAGGAACTGAGCGAGCGAGGTGTTGATTTTGTCGCCTGTGAAAACACCTTGCGCGAACGAAAAATTAAACGAGAAGAATTGTTCAAGGAGTGCCGTACCGTGCCAGCAGGAGTGGTAGAAGTTGTCATCAAGCAGGACAAAGGCTGGGCATACATCAAAGCAGGTTTGTAAACGTTTCGGAAAATGGAAAAATATCGGCATCTTTTTAGTGATCTGGAATCAGGTCTTTGGCGCGACCTGCAAGAAAAAGGCAGAATTATGGAGATAAAGGCTGGAGAAACCCTAATCCAGAGTGGTCATCATATCCGAAATACCATGATCGTTTTGGATGGATTGGTCAAGTTGTTCCGCGAAAATGACGATGGGGCAGAATTCTTCATGTACCACCTTCATCCGGGAGATGGCTGCGCCCTTTCACTTATCTGCGACCGCAGTTTCAAAACCAGCGCCATAACCGCCAAAACGGTTACTGATACGGTTTTGCTGGTGGTGGCACTGGAACATACCGAGCAGTGGACGCGCCAATACCGCACCTGGTACCAATTCGTTGTAGGCACTTACCGCAAGCGATATGAAGAGCTGTTGGAGACCATTGATCATATTGCCTTTCAAAACCTGGATGAGCGCTTAGAGTTTTATTTGTTAAGGCATCAGAAAAGCTTAGGTACCAACATCCTGGAGTTTACCAATACCCAAATCGCGCAAGAGCTCAATTCCTCCCGTGAGGTAGTATCCCGATTAATGAAAAAACTGGCCGAAAAAGGAAAAATCAGGTTGTTAAAAAGTGGAATAGAAATCATAACAATATAAGGCGTTCGCACTCGGATACGCTTATGGAAATTTTTTTTTGAAAAAAACTGATAACCAAGAATGTAAAAAAGGATACATGCAGTAAACACCTTACACAAGGGTTGTTGGGAAGTGCTTCTATCTGTAACGCCCCTTTAATCAAGTGCCAAATAAAATACTGAATAAATAAATTGTAAATTGATAGCATTTTTTCACCTTTGAGCCTCCAACGAACAAAGTAAAACGGATTGTTTTTTTTATATCCCATTTTTTACCCCTAAGCATCTTCGGTTAATTGATTGCTTGGTGCAACCCGATTTGGCCAAGATGATTTTTACTAATTTTTATTTGGTTTTGAGGTTTAACAGAAACTTTATTCCAAATTTTATTGTTCAGTTTTCGCAAGTTCCGTATATTGCAAGAGAAATAAGTGCATCTTTGCATCATAGCACTTGATTATTCGGAATTAAATTTTGAAAACATGCAAGTAAAAAATTTATTACTTTTTGTTTCGCTTTTGTCACTGCTAATGTTCGGCTTGGACACCCATTCATTGGCTCGGTCAACAGACAGTATCCCTTCAATTTTTGAGCGGCTCACTGCTGTTGAAGCCGCTAAAATGACCCTTGAAGCTGATTTTACCAGTATTGTAGCAAACAAAAAAACAAACCAATATTTCCCTGCCACCCTCACTACTGAAGATGGCAAAACTTACAGTCTTGAACTCAAGCCACGCGGCAAATTTCGAAGAAAAATTTCCCAGATACCACCGCTTAAAATGAAGTTCAAGAAAAAGGCATTGTTGGCCGAGGGCTTGGACAGCTTAAACGAAATAAAATTGGTATTGCCCACCATTGACAGCGACGACGGAGACGAACTCATCATCCGGGAATACTTAATTTATCGGATGTTTGAAAAAATGACAGGGGCCAGCCTTCGCGCTCGCCTGATTCGGCTAACCATAAGGGACACCCATGTGGAAAAATCAAAACGAAACATGTTTGCTATTCTGGTTGAAGATGAAGAGGAGATATGTGCCCGACTCAACGGCGAACCAGTGGAGCAATATGGCCTTCCCGTGGATAGCCTAATCACCAATCAGGCTGCGCTGTCCATTATGTTTGAGTATATGATTGGGAATACTGACTGGGAAATTGCCATGATGCGCAATGTGCGCCTCATTCGTTCCAGAGAAAGCGGAAAAGTATTGGTCGTTCCTTATGATTTTGACTTTTCGGGCTTGGTTAATGCTCCTTATGCCTCACCATCATCGGAAAGTGGCCTCAAAACAGTCCGGGATCGCTTCCTCATGTCCAATGGCATGAAAACCGAGCACCTGCGTAAAGCCATACAACAAATCAGGGCCAGCAAAAAAGATCTTTATGATATATGCAGGTCGAAACACTTAAGTCGCGCATCCGTATCCGATATGATTGACTTTTTGGATACCTTTTTTGTGCTGGTGGAAAGCAAGGATGAGGTGCCTATAACTGCCAGGCAGCCCGTAGGAGATTAAATATTTTAAGAGAAATAAAAAAATTAGGCATGTGGGCTTGCAACAGTTAAAAACCGACTTATCTTTGCACCCGCTTTCGGAGGAATGCCAGAGTGGTTTAATGGAGCGGTCTTGAAAACCGTCGTACTGAAAGGTACCGGGAGTTCGAATCTCTCTTCCTCCGCTGCTAACAAAAGCAGTCAGTTCAATTGAATTGGCTGCTTTTTTGTTTAAAAGCTAGGTACTTTCCACTTATGAACACAGCACGCCTTGCTTACAATGCCCACCAAAATGCCTTCGGCAAGTCTGCTTCCACCTTCAACAACTCCTTTTGCACCGGATGTACAAAACTCATACTTAGGCAATGCAGTCCAATAGAGGCATCATTTAGTGCCTCATGTGCGCCGTATTTGAGGTCGCCGATAATGGAGCACCCGATGGAAGCCAACTGAACTCGTATTTGATGCGCACGACCAGTAGTGGGCTTGACGCGCAACAAAAAACCGGATTCAATCTTTTTGATTGATTCATAGGCTGTTATACTTTCTTTGGCATTGGGCACTGGTTTCAAAAATGCCTTTACGACATTTCTTTGCTCATCCTTAAGCAAATAATGTTTAAGCATACCGTTGGGGGCAGTAGGAGGCCTGTTTACTATGGCGTAGTATTCCTTTTCTACCTCTTGTTTGCGAAAGAGTTCTGCCAAGCGCCCCAAAGCTTTATCTGTTCGTGCAAACAACACCGCTCCGCTTACTGGCCGATCAATACGGTGGGCCGGAGTCAAGAACACGGCACCGGGTTTATTGTATTTTTCTTTCAGGTATTTTTTGCCCCAGTCCGTTAGGGTCTGGTCGCCTGTTTTATCTCCCTGTACAAGCCAACCGGCTGGTTTGTTCAATACCAACAGGTGGTTATCTTCATATATGATCATGTCAACAAATGTTAGGAGGCAAGAACGATAAAAAATTTGGTTTCCGCAACTTTAGTTGCATTTTTCATAATTTTCCTACAAAATTCATATTCAGGATCATTACTCATAATCCTTTGTAAATACACTTTTTCTATCAAAAGATAAGGCTTGTTTTGTCTGTATTGTTGAAGCATTTTAACAGTATCCCGACCCATTTCCCGGGCCACTACCCAATCCAAAGGTAGAGATGGGTAAGTATGCGTTAAAAAATTGGCCTGGGTAAATGTGGGCAAAGTCTTGACATTTGGCCCATAAAAGGCACATAACTGCTTGAGATCACGATACAGATCCGCCTTTTTTTGTGTACTGTATATGCCCCTCAGGGCAGGAAAGACTTCTCCCAAATGCACTTGCATATCACGGCGAGCTGCATCACGGTAAACAAATTGGCCTGCATAAAAAAACACTCCCAACAATAATGTATAAATTATTGATTTTTTGTATTTTGTAAGAGCATGCAAGACGAGCGTTTGGGCATGATCTGGAAAATCGGGCCATAATTCCATTATGCCCCACACCAACGGGGTGGAGAAAAGAATGGGCAGGTTATAGCCCCAGCTAATGGCTGCACACCATGTTATTGACAATAAAAGCAAAGGGCGGGCATCTCGGTTAAACAAGGTTTTGATGGCTAAGCCCGCGGCAAGCCAGAACAAGATGCGTGTTTGTGCATAGGGTATGGTAAAGGTTTGGCCTACATATACTTGATAGGTGTAAGATGCCATCAACAGCATTACAAGCAGCCAACAAGCCAGAACACGAAGGGAAACATATTTGCCTAAATGATATGGAGGAAACCAAACGGCTCCCACCAAAAAAAGACTCGGCAAAAGTAGGGCTGGATGGATATGCAGATAGTCCCAAAAAGCATGTTGCAGGGCTGATTCACCACTTGCTGCCCCAGTCGTGTACAACTTATAATTGGCCCATAAGTCATTTTGATGCAAGTAAGTGATAAACAAAACATTAAAAAGTATAAATCCTGTAAAAAAACTAAACCACCTGAAATCACGCGCCCATAAAAACCAAAGCCCAAAAACCAATGGTAAAGGGTAAAAAGACTGTTTACATAGTAAGCTAAGACACAGGCACAGCCCTCCCATAAAAGCACATGTTCTTGTTTTATTGGCCGTGACGCACCAAACAGCAAAAACAGCAAAAAGAATACCGTCCACTGTGTGCCAGGCTGCTGCCGGGTAGCAATGCACGGACAGTACAAAACCAAAACAAGCCAGCCACCAACGCTTGCTGCCTTCGGCCAAAATGGCAGCAGCCAACCAAGCATAAAAAGCGACTTTCAAGTAAAAAAGCCAGCGTTCTCCTAAAACAGCATAATGCTCTGGCAATAGCTTTATTTCTAAAGCCCTTAGCCAGATTGGGAGCGGTGGCCGAACGTAAATGACATCTTGATACAGGGTTTTCCCATTTAGTATCTGCCAGGCCAGGCCGCTCAAAAAACCGCCATCGCTTTCATTAATTCCCCATGGCGCATATATAATGAGGTAAAATACCAAGGTGGCAAAAAAAAGCAGCTTACTGCTTTCTGCCCTCCAAAATCCGCTCGTAGGCTTCATTGATCTGTTGGAATTTTTCTTTGGCATGCCTCAAGGCTTCCGTACTTAAGCCTTTGGCGGCTACGGCATCGGGATGCCATTTTTTGGCCAATTCGCGGTATTTTCGCTTGATTGTATCCAGATTGTCATTAGGTGAAGCCCCCAAAAGGGCGTAATGTGGGTCAAGTGCTGTCCATTTTTGGAGTTTTTCGGGCGGCAGTTGGTAGTAGCGCTTTTTAAATTGGTCAAATTGCATGGGACTGATATGAAATGCCCCGGCTGCACGGCGCAGCATTTCCTCCTCCCTTGGGTGGAGGCCGCCGTCAGCAGCGCACATAGCGAACAGCAGGTCCATCATATCATTTACCCGATAACGTTCTGAACCAAAATCTTGATAAAAAGCCCGTGCATAAGTATCAAAAGATTCACTTGACTCTTTTACCTGTTTCCAAATTTGTATAGCATGTTCTCTGCCTCGGGTATTTAGGCGAAACTGTTGGTTCATCAAGCGCTCCATGTGGTTGATTTCCTGGCGGTTAACAGGACCATCGGCTTTGGCAATCTTTGCACACAAGGCAAAAACATGAGAAAGGAATCGGCGTTGTTTGCGTTGAAATTCCCGGTACTCAGCATCCAATCCCGTTTCATCCTCCTTGGGCTTGTCAAACCAGTGGTGCCCCAGAAGCGAGCCGATCACAAAGCCTATTGGGCCACCAAAAGGAATGCCGCTTACGCCAAAGAGCGCAAGCCCGGTAACACCTCCCAACAATTTGCCTTTTAGTTCCATAAGCTAAATTACGCCACAAATGTCCGCCAAAAAAAACATTCCTGCAAGTCGGTTCTAAACCTAAAATGCATTGTTTGGTGGATGTGATTAAATCATAAAACTTCCAATGATACAACCAACATTTATACAACTTGTTTTATCTTCGCCCAATAAATCTACCCATCATGTCAAAACCACTTATTTTGGTCACCAATGATGACGGCATTGTAGCCCCCGGCATTCGCGCATTGGTTGAGGTCGCCACTGAATTTGGCGAAGTTGTCGTTGTGGCACCTGATTCGCCTCAAAGCGGAAAAGGGCATGCCATCACCATCCACGATCCGCTCCGGCTTAAAAAAGTGAAAGTTTTTGAAGGTATTGAGGCGTATGAATGTTCAGGAACGCCGGTTGATTGTGTCAAATTGGCTAAAAATGTGGTCTTGCATGATCGCAACATTGACCTATGCGTGTCCGGTATTAACCACGGCTCAAATGCCTCCATTAATATCATTTATTCAGGCACCATGTCCGCCGCAATGGAGGCCCACTTGGAACAGATACGGAGCATCGGGTTCTCCTTGGATGATTTCAGTTTCGATGCTGATTTCAAGCCTGCCCAGATCTGGGTGCGCAAGCTCATCGCTTATGCCCTGACCAAACCTTTTGAGCCGGGTAAGCTGCTGAACGTCAACATCCCCAAATTGCCGGCCAGCGAAATAAAGGGTTTCAGGATATGTCGTCAGGCAGAAGCTCGCTGGATCGAAAAATTTCAGGAGGGCCGTGATCCCGGTGGTCGGCCCTATTATTGGCTTTCAGGGCAGTTTGAAAACCGAGATCACGCAGAAGACACTGATTTGTGGGCATTAAAGCATGGTTATATCTCTATTGTGCCGTCCATGCATGACCTTACAAGTTATGCAGCCATTCCCGGACTGAAGGAGTTGGAGTAAAAAACATGTCTTTTCCGCGTTACCCGAAGGGGTGTGCCGCGTCTGAACCGCCGTGTCATTACAAAACAAAACATTTCAAACCGATACTATGAAAAAAACGCTACTCGTGATCGGCCTCTTGCTGATCGCTCCCGCCATCGTTACCTTTGCACAAGGTAACACCGTTAAATCAAAGGCAAAACCACCGGCCTCCGCAGCACCAGTAGCTGCACCAGAACTATCCATTGAGCAGAAAAAATCAGCTAAAATAGTGGCAGATTCTTTCAAAAGTAAGTTAGAAGTGGTGGAGGCATTTATGAAAGAAGCCAAATGGCTGCAAGAAACACAAAAGGTGCCTGCTGCTTTTTTTGTCGGATTAGCCATATTGGAATCCGCCGGTTTTAATAGCGAACTGTACCAAAAGGCTAAAAACCCCTTTGGCATGAAGGCAACCAAGCCTCAATGGAGCGGCAGTATCCACAAGATGTGGCACGAGGGCCAAATGACCGATTTCCGTAAATATGCCACACCACGTGAAGCCGTCTCCGATTTTTCAAAATTTTTGAAAAGCCGCCGCTGGTTCCAGGATGCCTTTAAGTGCCAAACCACTGACGTAGAATGCTTTATCACCAGCCTAATGGCCAATGCCGAAAAAAAGGAACCTGGCTATGCGCGCGATCCAGAATGGGGAAACAAAATCCGTCGGGTCATCAAAAAGTATAAGTTGGATGCGTTGGGTGAGTAGAGCCCGCTCTACTCCTTATCATCTTGTATTTTTCCCAATCAAATCCTTTCAAAAAAGCGGCAGCGGCCTGTGCTCCTCGCACAAATAAATCCAACTTTCCTTCATCTGAAATACTGAAATCCAACCAGTTATAATCACCGGAATCAATAAACCCGACCAAGTGGCGGTAATCAGGATGCTGAACGATAAAATCATTGTCTGAAAAGGACATCATGGCACCCAAAGCCGCCCCAAGATATTGGCCGAAGGATGCGTTGGCATTGTAATTATTCCGGTCAAGACCTATTTTGACACCAAAGGTTGGTGCGTCGGGCACACCATTTTTATGGAAAAGGGAAATAGGGAAATTAGACATAATTCCACCATCTGCAAAATAGACTTTGGGCGGAATAGTACCGTGATAATTAGCCAATTGTGCCCAGCGGTCCGCAGCAGCAGCATCATTAGGCAGATTTTCCAACACAAATGGGTAAAAAAAGATGGGTACACTCATGCTTGCGCGCACAAAATCAGCGGGGTTGGCATCCTGTGGATTGGCATAAAACAAAGAGGCCATTTCTGGGAAAACAACCTTGGTTTCGGTGCTCAGGTCGGCACTGACCAGAGCAATACGCTCAAATCGTTCTGCTGTATATTCCCATCCGCTTTCTCTATGCTTTAGTCCGGGAGGTCGGATTGCGCGCACCTGAGAGAGATCAGTTAAAGTAAAAACACTCTTCTCCTGCAATAAAGCCGTCACCCAACGATGAAACTCGGCACCGGGATTCAAGCCATATACCTCCTTTAGATCATCCAATACCTTGCGGGAATAGCGTGCAGCCTTTCGTTTGCTTGGATCAGGCTTAAGTACTTCATCAATAAAATCTTCAACTTCTTTGCCACCATCCACAAAGTCATAAAAGTCTTTGGTGGCCACGGCCTCAATCAACCAGTCGGACTTGGCATCTTGCACAGCCCCGCCTCCGGCCAGCAGCATGGATACAATACTTCCGGCTGAGGTACCCGCCAACTGTAGAAAGCGGATATCCATTTGTTCCAAAACATATACATAGCCCAAGAAAGCCACGCCAAGGGTTCCGCCACCCTCTAACACCAAGTCAACGTATTGAAAACCAATATCATCTACAATATCGGACACATGGGGACGTCCGTATTCCTGTTGGGCAAAATGATCCCTGAGATCTTGAATGAGTTGTTGTACCTCAGCATTGCTGGTATAATAGGATGCATTCATTGTTTGTATTTTTATGGCAAAGGTATGGGCATCCCAAACTTCACCATTTACCGTTGGTAGAACAATTCCTGCACTTGATTGAAGATTGATTTCCTGTCATTTGGCCGACTTTTTGATGATAAATATTTCAAAGCATTTTTGAACGACTTGCGTATGTATATCTTCGAAAATCGGGCAAATCAATCCCAAAATCTTCAAAATCACTTATATTCGGGTATATTTGCACAGGTTTTTATCTCCCATCACCGCAACTATGAAAAAAGCACCGATAATACTTGCCTCTTTTTTTTCAGACCTCAGACAATTTTGCCTTGTCTGGATGACCATTTTGCTCCTGAGTGCCTGCGTGCAGCACAGGCCTTCAACCCGGGTAGATGCCCTTTCCCGCAAAGCAGAGCCTTATGACCACTTTTCACAACAACGATCATGGCCAGATGCGGCCTTTGACTGGTCGGGCTGGCGACAACAAATGCAATCCATTAAAACGGTGGAGAGTTTGGCGGCCAAAGGCGATCCTTGTGCCGGTAATGCTACACAATGGACCCTGCAAGGCCCATCCAACATAGCCGGAAGGTGCAATACATTGGCCGTCAAACCTGATGATGAAAATACCGTATTAGCGGGCTTTGCCAGTGGAGGCATCTGGAAAACCACCGATGGCGGCACCAATTGGCGACCCGTTTTTGATGACAACCTCGAACTTTCTATCGGCGACATTACATACGACCCCCAAAATACCAACATCGTGTACGCGGGCACGGGCGATCCCAACATGCCATCACAGGTGTTTAATGGCAATGGCGTGTACAAAAGCAATGATGGAGGCGAGACATGGGATTATTTGGGCTTGGGTGAACAGGGCATTATCTCCAAAATAGTCATTGATCCGGTCAATACACAGAACCTTTATGCCGCCAGTATGGGCAATCCTTACGTTCGAACCCCCGAACGCGGCATTTACAAAAGTACCGATGGCGGCATGAACTGGCAGCATGTCCTCTTTGTCAGCGAACAGGCCGGTGCAAGTGACCTCGTGATGGCGCCCGGCAATCCCAAGGTTCTGTATGCTTCTTTTTGGGATCGCATACGGAGCAATACGGAGTCTATCGTATATGGCCCAAATGCTAAAATCTACAAAAGCACTGACGGGGGCAAAAACTGGGTTTTGCTTGGCGGCGGATTGCCCACAGGGAAAATGGGCCGAACAGGTCTGGCTATCTCGGCCACAAACTCAGAAAAAGTATGGGCCGTTTATGTGGACACCCTTTCGCGCACAGGAGGATTATACAAAACCACGGATGGCGGACTGAACTGGACAGCCCAGAACATAACAGTCCTGTCAGAAGCAAGTGCCGATTTTGGTTGGTACTTTGGCAAAATAAGGCTCAACCCCAAAAATGACGAAGATATTTATTTTTTGGCGGTTTTGCTTTGGCGCCGCAGCCTGAATAGCACCAATCAGTGGAATGTAGCCGCAGGTGGACACGCGGATTCCCACGACCTCGTTTTTACGCCCTCGGGCCGACGGTATTGGGCCAATGACGGTGGGGTTTACCGCAATCAGCCTAACGAGACCTTTTTTGAAAAGTGCAAAAACCTGCCAACCATGCAGATTTATCGCACGGATTTTAATCCAACTGAACCTAATATGTACTTTGTTGGTGCCCAGGACAATGGCGTGAACAAAGGCAATCTCAGTAGTGGCCTCAACAACTGGCAGGATATATTTTCGGCTGATGGCTTTGCCTGCGCATTTGACCCCAATGATAACAAACGCTTTTGGGTGGAAACCCAGAATGGCGCTATACACCGCACCACTGACGGCGGTCTTAATTTCAACAGTGCAGGTACCTGCCTGGGCACTAATGATCGCTGCAACTGGGACACTCCATTTATGATGAGCCGCCATAAGTCCAACACCTTGTATGCGGCCACCTATCGCGTTTATTTCTCCACGGATGGCTCCGGTTGGGGTCTTATTTCTGATGACCTGACGGATGGCAATATTTACGGTGCCAGATTTCACAGCATTTCAACCTTGGATGAATCGCCCGTTCAGGAAGGAAAGTTATTTGCCGGCACCACTGATGGAAATGTTTGGTGGAGAAACCCAAGCGGCGCATGGCGTAATATAAGCTCCGGATTACCAGATCGTTATGTCACCTCCGTTCACGGCTCGCCCACAGCCGTAGATCGCATTTATGTTACACACTCTGGTTTTAGGCACAATGATGAAACACCGCACATCCATCGGTCCAACAACAATGGAATCAGTTGGACCAATATCCGGGGCGACCTGCCTAACATGCCCGTGAATGATCTTTTTGTATTGCCCGGCCATGCGGATAGTATTATTTGTATCGCAACCGATATTGGCGTGTATTATACCCGCAACGGGGGTGTCAATTGGAATCGTTTGGGGAAAGGAATGCCGTATGTAGTGACCACAGAATTGGTACACAATACAACACGCCGCGAATTGGTAGCTGCTACCTATGGTCGAAGTCTATGGACATTCCCGTTGGATTCCATTTTGGCACAAAAACCTACCGTTTCTATTGTCTTAAGTGGAAAAATACAAACGGAAAGTGGCAAGGCAATGGAGGAAGTACAATTGAACAGCACACCTGCTGTTTTTAGCAATGCCAATGGATTGTATTCTATCGGGAATCAGGCGGGTTGCAGTAGTTTTGACCTTATCCCTGAATTGAACCGAAACCCGCTAAACGGGGTGAGTACTTATGATCTTGTACTCATATCCAAACATATTCTTGGATTGGAAAATATTAATTCACCCTTGAAAATGATTGCAGCAGATGCCAATCGTTCCAATTCCATTACTACCTTGGACATAGTGACCTTGCGCCGCCTTATTCTTGGTATTGACACGGCTATTGCAGGGAATAAATCCTGGCGATTTATACCCAAAAGCCATGTATTTCCCAATCCGCAAAATCCTTTTGAAGCCAATTTCCCAGAGTTTATTACCGCGCAAAAACAAACATCTAACATTTCTAATCTCGATTTCTGGGGCATTAAGGTGGGTGATCTGAATGATGATGCAAGCCCCGGTTTTGCTGCTCCGCTGGAAGACCGCAATTTGGAAGAATGGCCCATCCAAACCCGGATGATAAATTTGCCGGATGGCAAGGTTCAATACACCTTCTCTGCCCCTGTATCCCCTGTGTGTGCTGCACAACTCAGTTTGCATTTTAACGTACAGTTGTTTGATTTTGAGGATATTGAGCCTTTATTATCCAATTTGACGCTTGAACATTTTAATCTAAAAAATGCCAAACAAGGTGTCATTAGTTTTAGCTTTGAGCATTTGGGGGCTGGCCCTTTTCCTGTTGGCGAAGCCCTTTTAACACAGGATATTTTTAGCCTTGTGCTTAAAGCAAAACAGACAACGGTACATCCGGAGTCAGCCTTTCAGTTATCCCATTACCCTACCCCCTCATTTGCTTTTAGGAACGATGGATCAAAATTGAACCCAACATTGGAAATAGGCACCCCAGTGCAGCAGATCAACTATTTTTCGAATGTTTCGCCCAATCCATTTGGGAGTGGGGGCTTTACCCTGCAGGTTGCACTACCCTACCCTGTGCCCGCAATTATCGAAATATATGACAACACCGGGCAATTGATGGTTTCTCGCGCGGTGAATCAAGGCGATTTGCACTTTGAGCGCCGTTTATTTCCCAAAACAGGTCAATATTATTATCAGATTTTGCAGGAAAAAGATAAAAAAGTAATAGAAAAAGGAAAAATGATTTATTTGGAATGATTGCCCGACTTGTTGTACTTTTGTCATTCAAACAAGCTTATCATGAGCGATTTATCTGAGCGCAAAATCAAATTAATGAAGGCCATTGCCGACCTCAACAGCGATGCTGCCGTGGAGGCCTTTGAAAATTTATTGGCCCGCATACAGGAACGCAACCCGGCCCTGATGCCCTATATGAAACCCATGCGCAAAAAAACCGATCTGGAGCAGTTGAAAAAGGAGCAGAATTATATGGGATTTGACAAAGTTGAATTTCAACGAATTCTTAAAGCATTAGATATTCAAGATACAAACGGGGAACTACTTAACGCACTTACCGCATGATCTATCTCCATGATACCAATATTTTGGTGCATTACATTCGCCGAGATGAAGTATTTGCGCATATTGATAACAAAATTAATCCATTTGCCAAAGATCATGACAACGTTATCTGTGTTGTAACGATGGGAGAGGTTCGTTCATTAGCCATACAGAATCGTTGGGGGCCAATGAAATTGATCGAAATGGAAAACTTATTTAAAAGGTTTATCATCGTTGACATCCATGCCGATGACATCATCAAGCGATATGCCGAAATAGACGCCTTTTCACAATCCAAACACGAGGTACATTCCTTGCCCACTACCGCGAGAAATATGGGTAAAAATGACCTTTGGATCGCTGCCATAAGCTCTGTTTTAGAGGCCACTTTACTCACAACAGATACCGATTTTGCACACCTTGACCCGCTTTTTTTACGCTGGGAAAGGTTATAAATCAATACTTTATATTTAATTTTCATAAATTTTCATGCAAGGTCCTGCCATTTTTCTGGCCCAATTTATGGGCGACAAAGCCCCATTCAATTCCTTGGAAAGCATCTGCCGCTGGGCCGCCAGTCTGGGTTATCAGGGTGTTCAAATCCCTACCTGGGATAGCCGCCTCATTGACCTGGAAAAAGCCGCAGAAAGCAAAACCTATTGCGACGATCTGAAAGGACGCGTGGAGGCCTGTGGCGTATGCATCACCGAACTCAGCACGCATCTGCAAGGGCAATTGGTCGCCGTACACCCGGCATACGACCTTATGTTTGATGCCTTCGCGCCCGAACACCTGCGCGGCAATCCTCAGGGGCGTACTGAATGGGCCATTAAAACGCTCAAACAGGCCGCAAAAGCCAGTCAAAACCTCGGTCTGGATGCCCATGCCACTTTTTCAGGTGCCCTTATTTGGCATACCATGTACCCCTGGCCACAGCGGCCTGCCGGATTGGTAGAGGCGGGCTTCCGCGAATTGGCCAACAGATGGCTGCCCATCCTGAATGCGTTTGATGAGGCAGGTGTTGACGTCTGTTATGAAATCCATCCGGGAGAAGACCTGCATGATGGCGTTACTTTTGAGCGTTTTTTAGCCGCAACGGGCGATCATGCGCGCTGCCACATCCTGTATGATCCCTCGCACTTTGTCCTCCAGCAATTGGATTATCTGCAGTATATTGACTATTATCACGAGCACATCAAAATGTTCCATGTCAAAGACGCAGAGTTTAATCCAACGGGCAAGAGCGGGGTTTATGGCGGATTTCAAGATTGGGTCAACCGGCCAGGGCGTTTCCGTTCCCCGGGTGATGGACAGGTTGATTTTAAGGCCATTTTTAGTAAATTAGCGCAATATGGCTATAAAGGATGGGCTGTATTAGAGTGGGAATGCTGTATCAAAGACCCGGAACAAGGTGCTCGCGAAGGAGCCCCTTTTATCCGTGACAACATGATCAAAGTCACCGAAAAAGCCTTTGACGACTTTGCTGGCGGCGGCATTGACGAGGCCCTGCTCCAGCGTATCATTGGATTGCAACAATAACGATCAAAAGTATTGTTAACCCTTGAAAGGCAATATTCAAGTCGTTGTACTTTTGTGCCATGATTCGGAAATTGCCTTTCATATCATTGATTATTGTACTGATTTTCAGTATATTGTCTTTTATTAGCCCTAATATTGACACGGCTGAAAAATTAGGCGAACGCCTGTTTTTTGATCCCATCCTTTCCTTGGACAGTACAATTAGTTGTGCTACCTGCCACATACCGAAATTTGCATTTTCGGACACTGCCCAATTCAGCAGGGGCGTAGGCGGGCGCATCGGGCGCCGCAACTCACCCTCTATTACCAATATGCTGTCGCGCCCCCACTTTTTTCTTGATGGCCGCGCCGCAACCCTGGAGCAACAAGCCCTGATGCCCATTTTAGATACCATGGAAATGCGTGCTACCCCTGAATTGGTCGTGGGCCGACTGCTCAAACATCCGGAATACAAAAAGGCATTTAAAAAAATATACGGCCAAAAGCCCACATTTGAATTGATCGGTCAGGCCATTGCGGCTTATGTACGCACGCTGGAAACATCGGACACCCCTTTTGATCGGTGGATGAAGGACGGCCCCAGCCCAATGAGCAGTGCTGCCGTGCGAGGCCGCGAGATATTTATGCAAAAGGGCAAATGTTTTGATTGCCATTTTTCCCCTGACTTTACAGGTGATGAATTTCGCAATATCGGGCTTTTTAATGCAAAAGATGCTCACCTTATGGATAGGGGCAGATTTGAGGTCTCAAAAGACAGTCTTGATCTCGGACGATTTAAAGTGCCCGGATTGCGCAATGTTGCAGTCACGGCCCCCTATATGCACAATGGCATGTTTAAAACCTTAGAAGAGGTGATAGACTATTACGATAACCCCAACTTGTTCATTTCCAACGCAATAAATCGGGATACTTTACTGCGCAAACCGCTTGGGCTAACAGTCCAGGAAAAATCAGACCTGAAAGTTTTTCTGGAAGCGCTCACTGATGATCAATTTGTGAAAGGATAAATTTGCTTAATTCTTGTGCCCGAAGATAAACCATACAATGTGAGCCGCCGGGCAATACATGAGCATTCCTAATTTTTCTCAATGGCAAAACATGGTCTTTCGAACCATGAATATGAACCACATTTCCCGGGTATTGCTCATTTTTCCAACGAACAATACAGTCAAGGCTGCGAACCATAAAACGAGGGTCTTTACGTCTGAGCATGGACTTGAACACGTCGCGATCCTGCCGCAGTTGTGGCTCAAAAATACTTGCACCCAACGGCCCGAGACGAATCATAAAACGCCCGCCCAACAAACGATGTATTGGAATGAATCGCTGAAACCGATAACGGAAGGGCAATTCGCGACGTGTTTTGGCACTGGCTACCAATATAATTTGCTCCGGTGCTAAAAATTTGCCCATTTCTACAGCCAGCATACCACCGAAGGACACCCCCAGCAACGAAAAAGGCTGGCTCGTATCTATATGTATAGCCATTCTTCTGGCGTAAGAAGGCAGGTCTTCGCCTTTTTCCGGCAAAAGGTATGGTAATGTAAGGGTATCAATACCTGGCAAAGAAAGACGGGAAAAAGTGCGTGCATCACCTCCAAAACCTGGCATCATATACAAACGGTAGCAGGGGATTTGTTGTGCCTGGTGCAGCATGGGCAACAATAGCAGGAGCGTTCCAACGATTGATTTTTTCATAGTTTATCCTACATACCTTTAAACAATTGTGGCCTTTACGCGGTTTTGTCGCAAAATTAATCATGCAACACACATACTTGCTCATTGGCGGCAGTCACGGCATCGGTCTCGAATTGGCCCGCCAACTTGCTCAGGAAGGACACAAAGTGATTGCCCTTAGTCGCACCGCAGGCGATTTGGGTGCTATACCAAACGCAGAACACTACGAATTTGATGTAGTGAAAGATGAATTTCCGGCAGATGTATTGCCTGCCGTTATTGACGGATTGGTTTATCTACCCGGCAGCATCAATTTACGGAGTTTCGCGACCATAAAACCCGAACAATTTCGGGAAGAATTGGAAATCAATTTCATTGGGGCCGTTCGTTGCATCCAGGCATCCTTAAAAGCCCTAAAACAATCGGAGCAAGGCAGCATTGTGCTGTTCAGCACCGTGGCTGTAGGTGTGGGTATGCCCTTTCACAGCAGCATTGCGGCAGCCAAAGGGGCCGTGGAAGGGCTTGTCAAAGCCCTGGCTGCCGAATTGGCTCCGCAGATCCGCGTCAACTGCATTGCGCCATCCCTAACGGATACGCCTCTGGCCGCCCGACTCCTGAGCAGTGATGAAAAAAGAGAGGCCTCCGCAGCCCGGCACCCGCTCAAACGCGTGGGCACCGCAAGCGAACTGGCCCAAACGGCAGCCTTCCTCCTATCCCCTGCCGCTGCCTGGATCACCGGACAGGTACTTCATGTGGATGGTGGCATGAGCAGCCTGAAAGTATGAAAAATGTAAAAAAGCAACACCTGCCGCAAAAAATTTGCCTCAGCTGCGGTCGCCCTTTTATCTGGCGCAAAAAATGGGAGCGCGTCTGGGAAGAAGTAAAATACTGTAGTGACCGTTGCAGAAATCAAAAACAAAGCCAACATGCCCACCCGAAAAATTGCTGACATCAGGGCTGATCTTTCGCCCATTGACATTGACCGCGTCATACAAATGGCCTGGGAAGATCGCACGCCATTTGAGGCCATAAAAGTACAGTTTGGCCTGTCTGAAGCAGAAGTTATTGCCCTGATGAAAGCGGAGATGAAAGTGCAAAACTGGCAGAAATGGCGGGCCCGCGTACAAGGGCGGCCCACCAAACATGTGGCCCTGCGGGACGAATCCGTCAAACGTTTCAAAAGTAAAATGCAGCGATCTATTTCCGGAAACCGAATATCCAAGCGTTAGTGGCGCAATCAGCACCTGGCACACTAACTTTAAGTGCTGTACGCGCCTTAGCCTATGCTGTACACCAGCAAAGCAAACAAAAACCCGGTAAAGGCCAATACCGTGGTCATCATGCTCCAACTGCGAAAAGTCTGTTTTTCGCTCAGCCCGAGGTATTCCTTAACCAACCAAAAGCCGCTGTCGTTCACATGCGACATAATAGAGGCCCCGGATGCTATGGCGATAACAACGGCCGCAAGGGGTATGCCCGCTACACCCGATTGAGCAATCATGGGGGCCACAATACTGGCAGATGTGGCCATTGCCACGGTAGCTGAGCCTTGGAGCAAACGAATAATGGCCGCCGCAATAAATGCAAACAATAGGACTGGGATATTTGCGCCTTCTGCACTTTTGGCTAACATTTCACCGGCACCTGTATCAACTAAAATCTGTTTAAAAACACCTCCGGCGCCCGTGAGCAGGATAATTATACCTGCTGGTTGAAAGGATTTAGTACTGATTTCTGCGAGATCTTTCGTTGAAAATCCTATTTTTTTACCCAAAAGATACCATGCCAGCACATTGGCGATCAAAAGTGCTGTAAAAGGATGCCCAATCAACATAACCCATTTTTTCCAGTGTTCAGGCGCTGCAAAAAACATATCCGTAGCAATACAGGTATTACACAAAATCAATAAAATAGGCAGAAAAACGATTGAAAATATAAGGGAACTGGGCGGATAAACAGCTGTTTCTGTATCATCTGAGGCATAAATTGGCGAATTTGTCGGGATTTTTTCGGCAATGTAGCGCCCAAACCATACCCCGGCGATCAAGGCAGTTGGGAAACCTATTAATAGACCAACCAAAATAACCAATCCAAGATCCGCCCCAATAATATTAGCCACAGCTATAGGCCCCGGTGTAGGCGGCACAAAAGCATGCGCTACCGCCAAGCCAGCCAATAAAGGCAAGGCAAAATGCAGAATGGATTTCCCGGTTTTGCGCTGCAAGGCTCCAAGTACAGGAAACAATATGATAAAAGCCACATCAAAAAAGACCGGAATAGCAATGATAAAACCCGCTACGGCCATGGCTGTAGCGGCTCTTTTTAAGCCAAAAACCTGCAATAAATACCGTGCAATCACCTGTGAACCGTTGGTTTTTTCCAAAATACCTCCAAAAATAGCCCCAAGTCCTACGATGGTTGCTACATAACCCAAGGTATTGCCCATTCCTTTTTCAATACTCTTTAAAATGGTCTCAACAGGCATGCCCGAAAGCAAGCCCACCACAATGGACCCGGTAAGTAAAGCGATAAAGGCAGGCCATTTGGCCCTTACGATCAAAAAAAGGATAAACGAAATGCCGCCGAGCACGGCCAATAAAAGCGGGTAGTTCATCATAAATACAATGTGCTCATTATCACTTTAATTATATCTCCCACTCCGTATGATACTTTTTCCCACTCGTATCATCTATGCGTTCATATAAATGCGCCCCAAAATAATCGCGCTGTGCCTGTATCAGGTGTGCAGCCGAATAAGCGGTGGTCAGCCCATTTAGCGAAGCCAATGCTGACATCAGGCAAGGGTAGGCGCGATGGCTTTTGCACAGTGCCGCCACTGTGTTTTGAAGAAAAGGCTTTTGCTTCCTGATAAGCGCCACCACATCATCACAGCACAGCAAATCACCTTTTTCTTTCAAATATACTACGGCTTCTTGCATGAGATCAGAGCGGATAATACAACCGTTGGTCCAGATGCGCGCCAGATCAGGCATATCTACCGACCAGTCGTATCGTTTAGAGGCTGCATTGATCATCTGAAAACCCTGATGATGATTGATGATGCGCGCTAAGCGATATGACTCTTTTAACGCATTGATATCCAGATCAATATCCTGGCTATCGGCTGCATATAGAGGGGCTAACTGATGCCTGTAATCACGGAGAGCAGCCATAAAACGAGCAAAAAGGGCTTCTGTCATCATGGTAAGTGGTGTGCCTAATTCACTGGCGGCGATGCTTGCCCAACTGCCAGTACCTTTGTGCGCCGCTTTGTCTGAAATGAGGTCCAAAAGCCAGCCATTGGCCTCTTTTCGCCTGAGTATTGCAACTGTAATGTCCAACAGATAACTTCTCAGTCCCGAATTGGCCCATTCGCTCAAGATATTGGCTATGGCACCAGGGTCGTGGCCCAAATCCCAGCGCAGGGCACTGTACAATTCAGCCAACAATTGCATTTCTGCGTACTCGATCCCGTTGTGGACCATTTTCACAAAATGCCCGGCCCCATCGGGACCAATATAGGCGGCGCAAGCCCCTCCTGAACTATCCTTGGCGGCAATAGTACTAAGCAATGGGGCAACTTCTCGGTAGGCG
The DNA here is from genome assembly GCA_964539805.1 of uncultured Saprospiraceae bacterium. Lineage (GTDB taxonomy): Bacteria > Bacteroidota > Bacteroidia > Chitinophagales > Saprospiraceae > M3007. Next base: position 39,017 of record CAZIKN010000047.1, read on the forward strand.
GAAGCGTCGCCCCCAGCCATTATGGCCGGGCCGTTCAGTGCTCCAGATTCCCCGCCGGAAACGCCAACGCCCAAGAATTTCACCCCGGAAAGGCCCGACTTTTGCTGCCTCCGTTGCGTATCTTCATAGTGCGAGTTGCCTCCATCCATGATGATATCGCCATCGGATAAATGGGGCAGCAACAGGTCCAGCACCTCATCTACGGCGGGGCCGGCATTGACCATCAGAAAAATTTTTCGGGGCAAGCCGATGGACTGCACAAAGGCCGGAATGTCCTCAAAAGCCCGTGCGGCATGAAGTTCTGGAAACTCAGAAATGGCTTTGGCGGCCACTTTTTCTTCTTTTTCGGCCACAAAACGGTTAAATAACGATAAAACAACGCCATTTCGAGCAAAATTTCGAGCCAGATTTCGGCCCATTACCCCTAAGCCTACAATACCAAATTGGGTTTGCAATGACATGGAAACAATGATTTGTTGCAAAATTTCTTCAGGAGATTGGTGTACTGAGATCAGGCATCCGCGGTCGGGCTTTTCGTATGCTTCAAATTGTGAACGCAACAATGCCGATGGCATAAAATGGCCCTCACGCGCCTGCATGCGCTGCAAAATCAGGTCATAATCCCCTTGCAAATGAACCCATCTTATTTGATCTTCTGCTATGTCAGCCGTCAGTTTTTTTCGGTAGGCCTGTTTTAGGGCGGAACAGGCCAATACCAGTGTGGTTTTTTGCATTTTTTTTTGAACAAAATCATGGATGGCGTAAAGCCATTCCTCGCGGTCTTCGTCGTCCAGGGGCCTCCCAGCCTTCATTTTGGCAATATTGGCTGGCGGATGAAAATCATCTCCATCCGCAAAAGGGCACTGAAGGTAATCGGCCAACATGCGGCCTATACGGGTTTTTCCACTTCCCGATACACCCGTTATATAATAAACATGTGGTACCATAAGCGCTAAAAGTACGCTATTGCTGGATTTGGCAGATGGTCTGTCAATAAAATAAACAGATTTGAATACCTTTGCGCCGCTT
>CAZIKN010000048.1:0-39950 GCA_964539805.1 uncultured Saprospiraceae bacterium
CACATCAACACCACCTTCGGGCAAATCACGCGCGCGCAGCAGGCGTATCCCAAACCTGTTTTGTAAGGACAAGAATGCGATCTGGTTGGACACATAATCATTTTCTGTGGTGAGCAGCACATCGTCTTTTTGCCAGGGTATGGTACTCAAGGCGCGGTTATAGGCATCCGTTGCACTGTTGGCAAAGGCGATATTCCGTGCTTTGGCGACGATCAGGTTTGCGATGGAGGTGTAAAACCCCGCGATGGCTTCTGCTTGCTGGTCGGCGGCCTCGTAGCCACCTGTTTCTGCCTCCAGGTTCAGGTGATCCAATACTGCTTTGAGTACAGGTTCGGGTTGCAAAGCCGCTCCGGCATTGTTCAGGTGAATGATGTTTGACATTTAACCGCCGGCTTTTTTGGTGTTTTTATATCCGAGTTCCAACAAAAGTTTCAGGGTTTTTTCGCGGTGATCGCCTTGGATAAGGATCACACCATCCTTGGCATTTCCGCCCGTGGCACATTTGTTTTTGAGCAGTTTGGCTAATTCGCTCAGGCGCTCTTCAGGGCCAACAAAGCCCTTTATCACTGTGGCTTCTTTCCCACCCTTGATACGATCCAGCCAAATGCGGAGCTGCTGCTTTTCGGGCGCCAGTTCTTCTTCTGGCTCTGGGTCAGGCTGTAATTTGAAATTCGGATCGGTGGAAAACACAAAACCACCAAGTTCAGAAAGGTTTGGCATATCAATTATGTAGTTAAAAGGCTTATTTTTTTTCTAATCGTTCTTTTGCTTCTCTTGCGTCTTTAAAGGCTGGCAACATCCTGTGTGCTTGGGTATAATCCGTTAAAGCGGCCTCTTTATTACCCATTTTTTCAGCTGCCACACCACGATAGTAAACAGCTTTCACAAACAAAGCATCATTTTTAATGGCGATGTCAAATTGGTCGTATGCTTTTTGCAGGGAGTCCAACTCTAAATACATCATACCCATATCAAAATAGGCATTGGCATAATCCGGGGATTTGGCCGTTATGGCGCGGTATTCCCGGAAAGCGTTTTCGTGTTCACCTCGCCGTTTATAATACACACCCTTTAGTTCTCTTGCCTGGTAGGCATTGCTGTCTAAGCGCAACACGTTGTCAAAACATTGAAGTGCGAGGGCATTGTTTCGCTGTGCATAAATACGGCCGAGGAACATCCAGGTATCCGTCAGGTCGGCATCATACTGCACGGCTTTCCGTGCAGCTACTATAGCGCGTGTGGTGTCTTTCTGGTCCAAGGCTACTCGGGCGGACATAAAGTATGCTTCGGCATTTTGGGGTTCTTTTTCCAATATTTTGCCCAGCGTGGCAAGGGCATTGGAGTGCTGCTGTACTATGAGTTGTACTTTGCTCAGTTCAAGCAAGGTTGGGATATGTGCAGGCAACTTGCGGGCAGCCGTACGCAAGGCATCCAAGGCACGTTTGGAATCATTGGGCCGAGCGTATTCCAAAAACACATCAGCCAGCAGTTTGTAATATTCGGGGTGCAGGGAGTCTAGCTGTATGGCTTTCTCGGCATCCTTAATGGCCTCGTCAAAACCTTTCAGATGATGATAGCTGCGCGCCCGAAGGTAGTAAAGCGAGTCGTTGTCCGGCTCGTTTTGCAGGGCCGCATTCAGGGTTTGCAGTTCGGGGTTTTCCTGTTTTTCGCGCTCAACCTCGCTTGTTTTTTTTTCGTTTTTACAAGAAACGCATATGAATGCAAGCAATAAGGGAACCAAGGCTAAATTTTTGTTCATTCGTCAAGATGTGAATGGTCATTGTGCGCCGTAAAGGTAATTAAGCCTCCAAACAACGGCCCATGAATTGAGTGATTGAACCATTTTGTTTTTAAATAGTTTATATTAAAATATTGACTATCAATTTTTTACTCTAAAAATAGCCCTTTTTTTGTCTGCGTGATATTGTATAAATACACGTTTAAAAGCACAATGGGCTACCTTTGCAGGCCAATGATGAACCTATTTTATCGCGAGTATGGCCAAGGCAAGCCCGTTCTCATTTTGCATGGGCTTATGGGGTTTTCTGACAACTGGCAAACCATAGCCAAATCGTTGGCGCAGGACCACCTTGTCATTACACCTGATTTGCGCAACCATGGCCGCTCACCTCACCATCAGCACCACAGCTACCCGCTCATGGCTGACGATGTAAAACAGCTCATGGAGTCACTCTGGATGTATTCCGCTACCGTCATAGGACACTCCATGGGTGGCAAAGTAGCCATGTATTTGGCCTTGCATCACCCGGAAATGGTGGATCGTTTGGTGGTCGTGGACATAGAACCGGGCAAGGCGGAAGACAACCATTCGGGCATTTTTGACGCCTTGTTGAGCATGGATTTGTCGAAAATGACCTCTCGTCAAGATGCGGAAGCATACCTTTCCGACCGAATCAGGGACTACGGAACACGGCAGTTTTTGCTGAAAAACATCACGCGGGAGGAAGATGGCACTTTTAGCTGGAAAATGAACCTGCCTGCACTGTGGAAAAACTATCCCAACATATTGGCCGCAGTAAGTGGCGAGCCTTTTCACAAGCCAGCCCTTTTCATTAGAGGTGGCCGATCGGATTATATAAAGGAGCAAGAGTGGCCATTGGTAAAAAACCTGTTTCCTGAAGCCGAGCTGGTAACAATACCTGATGCCGGCCATTGGGTACATGCCGAAAAACCGAACGAATTACTTCATATTTTAAAAAATTTTTTGTAAAATCCCATGCATATCCCACACAAACTCACATTAGTTTTCATCCTTTTTATCACGGTTTTCAAGCCTTTGGCACAAAGCCAAACCCAAGGCAAGTACTTTGAAATTTCCAAAAATCTCGAACTCTTTGCAAACGCCTACCGCGAACTGAACCACGCTTATGTGGACGAGCTCGACCCCGGCAAACTCATGTCAACAGGCCTGGATGCCATGCTGGAGGGCCTGGACCCCTTTACCAATTTTATTTCCGAAACGGACGTAGAGGTATATCGGATCCAAAACGATGGCAAATACAATGGTTTGGGGGCCCAGGGGGAGAAAATGGGCGATTTTATGGTTATCACAGAAATCATCGAAAACAGCCCGGCCCACAAAGCTGGCCTCAAAGTAGGTGATGCCATCGTCACCGTGGATGGGCAAAGTGCAAAAGGACGTTCAGCGGATGAAGTACTGAACTTTCTGCGCGGTGTATCCGGCACCGAAACAGACCTTATGATCCGGCGTGGTGGCGAGGCTAAAGACCTGAAAATCACCCTCAAGCGCGAAGAAGTAGAGGTGCCTAATGTGCCCCATTATGGTATCGTGGCAGAAAACATCGGCTATATCAACCTGACTACTTTTACCAATGATGCCGGGGCCAACGTAGCCAATGGCCTACAACAGCTCAAGCAAAAACACCCCGATCTGAAGGGCATTATCCTTGATTTAAGGGAAAACGGCGGTGGCCTCTTGAGCGAAGCCGTCAATGTGGTCAACACTTTCGTACCCAAAAACGAGTTTGTGGTAAGCACCAAAGGCAAGGTACCCGAATGGGACAACTCATTCAAAACCATGATAGGGGCAGTGGATGAAAAAATCCCGGTAGTTGTTCTGATCAACAAACGAAGCGCATCTGCCAGTGAAATTGTTTCAGGTGCACTTCAGGACCTTGACAGGGCCGTCATTATGGGCCAACGCAGTTATGGAAAAGGCCTGGTACAAAACACCAAGGAAATCGGATACAACTCACGCATCAAACTGACTACGGCAAAATATTATATCCCGTCAGGCCGCTGCATACAAAGTACACGTTACAAAAACGGTGAACCCGTGGAAATACCTGACAATGAAAGAGCCCAATTCAAAACCCGTAACGGGCGGGTGGTATTGGATGGCGGAGGTGTGAAACCCGATGTTGTGCTGCCACATGACACTACATCAGGACTGATGAAGGCCCTGCATGAGCAACACCTGATTTTTGATTATTGTACAGCATACGCTCGCAAGCATGAAAAAATTGATTCAATCGAAACGTTTTCATTTGATGACTGGGCAGGTTTTACACAATTCGTGGCTAATAAGCAATTTGATTACCAGAGCAATTCGGAAAAGAAAATTGCGGAATTAAAAGCCGCTGCTGCTGCTGACGGATTTGCCCTAAGCACTGATCTTCAGGCGATGGAGCAAAAAATCAAGATGGATAAAAAGGGCGAACTGGAGCGTAACAAAGCAAAAATCATCCGCGAAATAGAAAACGAAATTGTAGGCCGATACTTTTTCCAACGCGGGAAAGTGCGCAAAAACCTGAAAAATGACCCTGAAGTGGAGGAAGCCGTAAAATTGCTTAACGATCTGCCCCGTTACAATAGCATTTTGGCTGGTAAATAACAGGCTTTTTGCAACAGACTATAGATCTTAATTGCGCTCTAAAAGCCACCACAGCGGCTTGCGTTTTTTGACCGGCACAAAATGATCACTCAAATGACGGCGGATGTGTTCAACCGCCTCATCGGGATCATCTGTAAACAAGAGCAAATCCAGGTCCTCAGGAGAAATGGTGCCTTCACTCACCATAAACTTGATATAATCCTGAAGCGGGCGGTAATAATCCATGCCCATGACGACAATGGGGAAATGATGGATTTTTTTGGTTTGTACCAGTGTCAGCGTTTCAAAAAACTCATCCATGGTGCCAAAGCCGCCCGGCATAATGAGGAAAGCGTAAGAGTATTTGACCAAAAGCACCTTTCGCACAAAAAAGTAGCGAAGGGTAACGAATTTATCCAAATAGGGGTTCTCTGCCTGTTCATGCGGGAGCACAATATTGCAGCCCACGGATCGTCCGCCGGCTTCTTTTGCACCTCTATTGGCGGCTTCCATAACGCCAGGGCCGCCACCGGTCATGATGGTAAGGCCGAGATCCGTGGCTAATTTCCCGCTTACTTCGCGCGTCTGTTCATAATAGCGATGCCCCTCTTTGAATCGGGCCGACCCAAATACCGTGATGCATGGCCCTACAAAATGCAGGCCGCGCATGCCACGTATAAATTCCCAAAATACCCTAAGCGCAAAAAACAGTTCAAAGTGCCGCTCACGCGGCCCATCCAACCAGTTGTTCTCCTGAGGGTCAATAAGCGGGCGTTGTTTTGATTTAACCATGATGGCAAAACCTGTAAAAACCAAAAAGGTTTAACGTAATGTATCTGCCTGTGCTATGAGCCGTGTAACAGACTACAGCAAAACATTTTTAGAGACCCTCAAAAAAAGGCATTCTATGCCCTTAAAAACCGCCATTCATCTATTTTTCGGATCATTTTTGATGCTCATTGCGTTGATTTGCTGGCTATTTAACTTGGTGTAACCTAAATTTATTCACTTATCGTATATTGTTTTTCAGATGAATCAGTTTCTGAAATTTTTGTTCGCTTCATGTTTGGGCACGGCACTCTGCTTGGTGCTGCTTTTTTTTATCGGCTCAGGCTGGATTACCGGACTGATAGCCAAGGCATCAGCTAAAGAAACGGTATCCGTTGAGCCCAATGCCGTGATGACCCTTGATTTTAAAAATGCAATACCTGAAAAAACCAATAATACTGTGATGCCCGCCGACTTTAACCAAAAAGACGTGCTGGGCCTTACCGATATGGTGACGGCTATTCGCAGGGCAAAGGATGATCCTAAAATTAAAGGCATTTACCTGAATTCCTCTTTTTTTATGGGCGGGAAGGCTACATCGGCCACGCTCCGTGAAGCACTGCTTGATTTTAAATCGAGCAGAAAGTTTATTGTTTCATACGCGGATTATTACACCCAAGGTGCTTATTACCTTTCCAGTGTTTCGGACAGCATCTTATTAAATCCGGTAGGCTTGGTTGACTTCAGGGGCTATTCCAGCATGATAGCCTACTACAAGGGCCTTTTGGACAAAATGGACGTCCAAATGCGCATTTTTTACGCCGGGCAGTTCAAAAGCGCCACAGAGCCTTATCGCTTGGATAAAATGAGCGACCAAAATCGCCTTCAAGTGCGGGAATACATGGGTGCCCTGTATGAAATTTTCATTCGGGATATAGCCAAGAGCCGCAACATTCCAGAGCCTGAATTGCGCCAAATAGCCGACCGTTATGACGGCCGCAGCCCTGATGGCTCCATCAAAAGCCGATTAGTGGACAGGCTCGCTTATGAGGACGAGGCTTTTGTAGCGATGAAAAAAATGATTGGACTGGATGAAAAAGACAAGCTGCACCGGATTTCCATTGAAGACTATTTTGATGCCACAGGCAAGCGCAAAACGGATTTTTCCATCAAAGACAAAATAGCCGTAGTCTATGCAGAAGGAAATATAAATGGTGGTAAAGATGGAGAACCCGGTGAAATATTCGATGGCAAGTACGTTAAAATGCTGCGCGAGATCCGCAACAATCGCGATGTAAAAGCTTTGGTGCTGCGCATTAATTCGCCCGGTGGCAGCTCATTGGCCAGTGAAAATATTTTGCGCGAGGTCAGTCTCATCCGTCAATCAGGCCGCCCGGTTGTGGTGAGCATGGGTGACGTAGCAGCCTCCGGCGGGTATTATATCGCTTGTGCCTCGGACAGTATCTTTGCCGAAGCAGCCACCATAACGGGATCCATAGGCGTATTTGGCATGATACCTATGTTGGATAAAACCATGAAAAACAAACTCGGAATCACGTATGATACGGTCCGTACTGGTAAGTATTCCGCATTTGGCTCGCCTTTTATTGATTTTTCGCCGGAGGAGAGCCAACTGATCCAAAACAGTGTGGACAAAATTTACGAAGATTTTTTACAACGGGTATCCAAGGCGCGCAGCAAAACACGCGATGAGGTACACGCCATAGCACAAGGCCGCGTATGGGCCGGCTTAAAGGCTAAGGAAATTGGCCTCGTTGATGACATTGGAGGCCTTGATCGCGCCCTCAGTGCCGCAGCCAAACTGGCAGGATTGGAAAAATACCGAACTGATGAGTATCCGCGTACCAAATCGGGCATCGAACAATTTATTGATCGTTTCGCTAAACCCGAGGAACGTGACGGCGATGTAAAAACCTGGATGATGCGCAATGATATGGGCGACCTTTATCCCCTATACAAAAGCATTCGCGACATGAAACGCAACCAAGGCATACAGATGCGCCTGCCTTATGAAGTGATGGTGCAGTAAAGTGCTAGTGCCACGTCCGGTGAATGACCAAACAATCTGAGTGGCCGATTTTCCTCGCTTTTCGTTGCTCATCAGTTAATATGTCCCGCATTTCGCCCGTCTCGCGCCTAAAGCAAGAAAAAATTTGCTCACTTTATTGACCGGTCATTCACCGGACGCGACACTACTGGTTTGGGGAGCGAACGGCTCCCCAAACCAGTACATTAACCATTGTAAACAACAGGTTACACATCCCGCCCGCCTTGATTTGAGTGCCTACCGATCTTACTCCATTCCCGTTGTTAAAATAATTTCACAACGCAAATAGCTTGCGTTGCTACCAAGCCATCTTTGTGACTTCTTCAAGGGCATGTAAAAACATCCAACATGCACGAGTAAGATAAAAGCAAACCACACTTTTTCACCTTAACATTACAACATTTTCTTATGCTATTCCGATCAAACTTCACACATTTCGCTTCATGCTGCTTTTTTGCACTGCTTTGCACAAACCTTTTTGCACAAGAGGACCAACACAAAATTTCCATTGGTGGCGGACTTGGCGTGGGCCGGTTTACCGGTGATCTTGGAGAGGACGGCTCTTTCGGATTGAGTTGGAACTTAGAAGCCAACTATTTTCTGAACTCCAAGTTAAGCGCAGGCTTAGCCTACAGTTCCAATGCGTTGGGTTATGGAAACGATGATGCCCTGTTGGGTGTATCTTTTTATGGCGGGACTTTGGTTATGGCCAAAGCAGACTACTTCTTTACGGAAAAGAAAGTAAGGCCTTATGTGGGCCTTGGACTGGGCCTTTCCAAAGTAGAAACGCCTGAAATTGAAATCAGCAGCGGCGGCCAGACGTCCACGATACCCAGTGAAAGCCGTACCAACTTTGGTCTTTCCCCGCGCCTCGGCCTCATGCTGGGCAATTTTGGGATCGAATTTGCCTATCAAATTGCAGGCAAAACACCCAAAAGCACCATCCAAAATGTCGCTACCGCAGACAAAGCCTTTAATTTTTATACCATTGGCTTAAAGTACGTTTATCCGTTCTCTTTCTGAGGGTAGGTGGTAGCATACTCATAATCAAAAGGGGTGCATTTTGCGATAAAATGCACCCCTTACTAAATTTTTGCCTACTCGCACCCTTCTGAAGTCGCTCCGAGTTGCACAAAGTTCTTCAAGGAAACTGGTTTTATCCAATTCCGGTCTAATTGTTTGATAATTAGCACATTAAAACGTTATAGAATTTATCACATTTACACACGTGTCCTCGTCCCGTTCGGCGTATGGCAGATCAAAACATGGCAAGGTCAGAAAGTCAGCCCAGTTCCAAACCTGCCACCACTTTCGATAAAAACAGCGGTAAAGCACAAGATTGGGTTGATTGGTCTCTTTCTTGTAACGCTCAAAATCCATCATTACACTACCAAGAGGATAATGCTGGGGCAAAAAGAAACGAAGGATGGTAAAATTGGTTACCAGCATAAACAATATAAAAACGAACGCTATAAATGTAAGGATTTTTTTTAGCATATTTTTCTTTCAGCCAATCAAGGAAATTCCAATCAACTTTTTAGCCCCGCCAGGCGTCTTTTCTCCTTTTTTATTGCCCTACTTACTTTAATGAGCCGACGATAGTATTTACAGTTTGTCATGGACAAAGGTGAGTCGCTGCGTTCGCAGCATACGCTTACAAAGATAAAGGAAAACCTGTGCGTCAAGGGATTTCATTGCATTATTTATCATCTTAGGAACGGTGCCGGAATAAAGGTACAAATGGAAGCACCGTTCCTTAGCAAACCCCAAAATGACCCATCTGAAAAAAAAATTAAAAAATCTTGCCACAAATTTCCTTTTTTCGCTTTTGCACCCATATCTTTGCGTCCGCTTTCTGAAAAGCACACCGTTAGGTGCCTTAGCTCAGATGGTAGAGCAACGGACTGAAAATCCGTGTGTCCCCAGTTCGATCCTGGGAGGTACCACTAAAGCCTGCTGAACCCACAGCAGGCTTTTTTTTTGGCCACCTGCGCAGCATTAACGTTATTGTTGCGTTAAGATCAAAACCAAGACCCATTAGCCCAAGTTAAAGCAAAAAACTTCCATATACCACCACCACAATATGCCCTCTTCATCCCTACCCGAAACCCTTCGCGACTTAAAAGCGAAAGGATACCACATCGCAGACACAGAAATAGAGAATATGCCGCCGGACGCCATCCAATCCGATGATTGGCGCGTGGACGAGGTGCTTCACCACAAGGACAGCACCCAGCAGGAATCAGCCGTCGTCATTGCGGTCTCCAGCAACAGGCGAAAGCTAAAATTGGTGTTTGTGGAAATAATCAAATCCAAATTGGACTTTTCCCCACTGAAACTGCTCCGCCGCCTGTTTGGGTTTCACAAAAAATAGCCCTACTTGCCGGCGGCCATCTCGCGCAATTTATCCTTGATAAATCCCTCCATAACCTCAAGGCCGAGTTTGAAGTCATTGTTGTTGTTCACAACGATGTCTGCCGTTTCGCGGTAAGGCTCAATGTATCGCTCGAAAGAGGGCAAAACGTGGTGTTGGTAGCGGTACAGCACGTCATCTGCCGGGTAGTTGCGCTCAATCTGGTCGCGAATGATGCGTCGGATCACCTTGAGGGATTCCTTTGCGCTGATGAACACGCGCAGATCATACATGCGGCTCATCTTTTTGTAGTGAAAAACAAAAAGCCCTTCCACGATGATGATGGGTGCCGGCTTGATCACTATAGTTTTGGCTGCCGAGCGGTCGTTGTTGAATACATATTCCTTAATCTCTACGACCTCGCCGGCCTTTAATTTTTCAATATCCCTCAGCAGCATTTTTTTATCAATAGATTTGGGAAGATCGTAGTTTTCGATACCTTTTGCATCTTTTTTTTGCTCATGGCGGGGTTTGTAATAATCGTCTTGAGAGATGATGCACACCTCATTTTCCGAAAATTTTGACCGTATGCCTTTGATAAAAGTTGTTTTGCCGCTGCCACTGCCGCCGCAAATGCCGATGATGAATGGAGTCATTATATATTGTTGTTATACCTGATATTTGGCCGAGGCACAATAAATGTGCTGTTGCCGCAACCAAAAATCGGGCGAAAATAATGTTAGGCAGGGCAGATTTCAAAAAATTCAGAAGTGAAGCGTACTTTGCGGCCCAAACAGAACGTCACTTATGGAAAGATTTATCGGAATCTTGGGCTTTGTCGTTATCCTTGGCATTGCTTACGCCTTATCAAACAATCGCAAGGCGATCAATTTAAGAACAGTAGGCATGGGTTTGTTTTTACAAATCGCGTTGGCCGTGTTCATTTTAAAAACACAAACTGGCAAATGGTTTTTTGGGAAATTGGGCGAGATTATTACCCAAGTACTTAAATTCTCGGACGAAGGAGCTGAGTTTGTGTTTGGTTTTTTGGCCAATGAATCAGCGGTAGGGGCCACCCTAAAGGCTGGCGCACAGGCCGTAGGCTTAGAGGGCCTTCCTTTCGGCGGTTTCATCTTTTTTTTCAAAATCATCCCGACCATCATTTTTGTGGCCTGCTTAGTTAACATCTTCTACCACCTTGGCATTATACAGCGGGTGGTGGAATGGTTAGCCAAAGGCATGAACTTCTTCATGCGCGTGAGCGGTGCCGAGGCCCTGTCCAATATCTCCAGCGCCTTTGTCGGGCAGGTGGAGGCCCAGATCATGATCCGCCCCTATCTGCGGAGCATGACCCTGTCCGAACTGATGGCCTCCATGACCGGTTCTTTTGCCTGCATTGCCGGTGGGGTTATGGCTACCTATATCTTATTTGGGGTAAAGGCCGAGTACCTTATTGCCGCCAGCATCATGGCTGCACCGGGGGCCTTGGCCATTGCTAAAATCATGCACCCCGAAACAGGCCAACCGGAAACCACGGGGAATGTGCGACTAAAGGTAGAAAAAGAGCATTCCAACATCGTGGATGCCATATCAGCAGGCTGCTCGGATGGCCTTAAGGTAGGCATGAATGTATTAGCCATGCTCATCGGTTTTTTGGCGCTCATCGCACTGATCAATTTTTTGCTCAACAAAGTAGGCGGTACAATCAACTATTTCGGCCTGACCAGCGAGTTTTTTGGTGGGCACTGGGATCCCTGCAGCCTGAGCCTGAACCAAATTTTGGGTGCCCTGTTTTCCGCATTTGCATGGGTCATGGGCGTGCCCTGGCAAGATGCCTCACAAGCCGGCGCCTTGATGGGCACCAAGTTGGTAGCCAATGAATTTGTGGCCTATCTCCAGTTGAAGGACCTGATCGCCAATCAGGCCATGTCCGAAAAAGCCATAGCCATTGTGAGCTTTGCCCTGTGCGGGTTTGCCAATTTTGGTTCCGTAGGCATACAAATTGGTGGCATATCAGCATTGGAACCGAGCAGAAGATCCGATTTGGCCAAGCTCGGCTTCAGGGCATTGATTGCAGGCACCTTGGCCTCCTATCTTTCTGCCACCTTGGCCGGCATCCTGTTTTAAGTCTGTCAACCCCATACAACTATGACCCGACTCAGTGTAAACATCAATAAAGTAGCCCTGCTGCGCAATTCGCGCGGCAGTAATTTGCCCGATCTTATCCAGGTGGCAAAAGATTGTGAAGCCTTTGGTGCCCAGGGCATTACGGTGCACCCAAGACCCGATCAGCGGCATGTTCGCTATGACGACATAGCCCCGCTCAAAGCTGTCGTCACCACGGAATTCAACATGGAGGGCAATCCTATACCAGAATTTATGGATCTGGTATTGGCCCACAAGCCCCACCAATGCACCCTGGTGCCAGATGCTCCAGACCAACTGACCTCGGATGCTGGATGGGACACCGTAAACCAAGGCAATTATTTGCAGGAAATCACCCGGGAACTCCAGCGTAACGGCATCCGGGTATCTGTATTCCTTGATCCTGTGGCGACTATGGTAGAAGGTGCAAAAAAGGCAGGTGTGGACCGGATAGAATTCTATACAGGCCCCTTCGCGCAGCTATTTCCCCAGGACCGGGTGGCAGCAGTAAAAGCATACACCGAGGCTGCGCAGCTGGCCAATGCACTGGAATTGGGCATCAATGCCGGGCACGACCTGAACTTGGACAACCTTAAGTATTTCCGCGAGCACTGCCCACAGTTGCTGGAAGTCAGTATCGGGCATGCCCTTATTTCAGATGCCTTGTATTACGGCTTGTCCAATACCATTAAAATGTATCTTCGGCAGTTGGCCTGATGTCGTTTGCCCCCAGAAACGCGTCGTTCATAGATGAAATGGGGCCATTCGGAGACATTTGTCCAAAAAATTTGATAAAAATTGTGCGGATAAGGAAGCTGTTTTTTCACACCTATTGCATTCATTATCTGTGTTTTAAGAAATTGTTAAGGCGTTTTTGATTTGGCTTTGGCGTTTCATGGCTTCTCTAAAAGAGATGAATATGCCTGAGATATGTTTATCTTTGAGCGTTTAATCCACGGAACGCAGCATAATATTTGTTGCACCAGATCAAACTTTTATGGCCGTTAATGCATCTCTACGCTGCATTAGCGGCTTTTTACTATCCAACATCATGGAAACATCTCCTGTTGTTCTTTTTTGGCCCTTGGCATGGGCATCAGAAAACCCAGCACGAAAGCGGCTAAAGTAAGCCAAAGGGAAATCCGAAAATAGGATTCCTCGGAGGTAATGGTAAAAGCCTGGGCATTGCCTATCTTGGTAGAAAGGATGTAGATAGCATAAATGATAAAGCCACCCATCATGCTCAAAGACTCGCGGCTGCGCAAGCGAAACGGGCGTTCCTCACCCAGCACATCCGCCTCGCGGATTACGCCAAAGCACAATGCACCGAGTGCGCCGGCCAACACACTTAAAAAAAGGATATTGGTGGGTGTCCAGGTAAAGAGGACAACGGTAAAATCGCTCCAGTTAAACCCTTGTTCCAAACGTTCCCGAAAGGGTGCTGAATTAACGTGCAATCCGGACAGGAACAAGGATAACCAAAGTATGGAGGCAATAAAGGTGCCGATGATACGGGTAAGCATAATGAATAAAGTTTGAGATTGTTTGGATATTGATTGTTGTATCGGGAAGCAAAGGAACAAGATTTAATTCAGAAAGCAAAAAGTAAGGAACGATATTGAAAAGCAGCATATCTTCGTACCGAACATATTTTTAATATTAAGATATAGATGGATACCGTACTCAATCTTCGTGCCCAAGACCTTGATCATACCTTAGTGGATGAAATTAAGCAACGATTTGGCAACGCTAAATTGGAAATCCGCGTGTATGATGTTCCCGAAGAAGCAGGGATATTGAATGAAGATGATTTTTGGAAAATTATCGCTCAATTGGATTGGACTTGCCAAGATCGGGACAAAATCATTGAACCTGTGATCGCAGCCCTTTCAAAAATGCCCGTTGCCAACATATATCAGTTTCAAGATTTGCTGTCTGAAAAACTCTGGGCTTTGGACACCAGAGCCCATGCGCATGCTTTTGCGCCAGAACAGTCAGAAGAAGATTACCTGTCCGTGGATGATTTCTTGTACGCAAGATGCGGCGTGGTAGCCAACGGACAAACTTATTATAGAGACGTGCTGCAAACCCCAAGCAACATGCCCGACGATGTCACCTTTTCGCCTCTGCTAAGCATTGCACACAAAGCATACGAAAGAAAAACCGGCAATAAATTGGTCATCCCTACCGCTTTTAATTACGAAACCTACAGCAACAACGTGGGGTGGGAATAAATTTTTTGGACATGCCCAATCGAAATGCTAACGATAACGACGGCGAACATCATCTCTACGGGATATGTAGGCTGGATCATCATGAAGGCTGCTTTAACGTTTTGCAGCAAAATTACTACATTGGATTATAAACACCGCTATTCCGTCGAAATGCCAAAATTATCACGGCTTCTGGCCGAACAATGGCTATTTTTGCTGCCCTTTTCAAAAGCAAAACTTTTATGATGAAAAAACTCAACATCCTTTTGGCCGTTGTAGCCATTACAGGAATGCATGCATGTATGCAGGACACTCGTTCTAATCAAAACACCAGCGTTTCACCATTGCCACCCTCTGTATTCAATGCCGCGCCATTTGCGGCACCGCACCCGGCCAAACAGCCCAAAGAATTGGTTTCGCCCTCCGGCGATAAGCGTACCGATGAGTATTACTGGCTCAACGAACGCGAAAACCCAGCCGTAAAAACGTACCTGGAGGCCGAAAATGCCTATGCCGACTCCGTATTGAAGCCAGTGGCCGCCCTGCGCGAGCAATTGTTCGCCGAACTAAAAGGCCGCATCAAAGAGGATGACCAGTCCGTGCCCTATTTCAAAAATGGCTACTGGTACATCACCCGCTTCGAAATGGGCAAAGAATATCCCATTTTTTCCCGTAAAAAAGGCGATCTAAACGCTGCCGAAGAGATTTTGGCCGATGTGAACGAACTCGCCAAGGGCAAGGCTTATTGCCAGTTTGGCGGCTTTAGCATCAGCCCAAACAACAAATTGATGGCTTATGGTGTGGATTACACAGGCCGCAACCTGTTCAAACTGTACTTTAAAAACTTGGAAACGGGCCAAACCCTGGGCGAGTCATTCGATTATGGCGGCGCCATGGCCTGGGCCAATGACAACAAAACCTTTTTGTATGATACCAAGGACCCCGTTACCCTGCGCAACAACAAAATATGGCGCCATGTCATAGGCACACCACAGAAAAATGATGTGCTGATGTATGAGGAAAAAGATGAAACACAGTACGCTTATATGGGCAAAAGCAAATCAGAGCAGTATATTTTCATCAATTCCGCCTATACTCAAACCGTAGAGGTGCGCTACTTGGATGCCAACAACCCCACGGGCGAGTTCAAATTGGTGCGCCCACGCGAAAAGGACTTTTTTTATGATCTTGACCACTGGGGTGATAAATTCTTGGTACGGACCAACTGGCAGGCCAAAAATTTTCGCCTGATGGAAGCGCCCGCAGGCGATCCGAAATTTGAGAACTGGAAAGACGTGCTGCCCCACCGCGAGGAGATTCTCTTGGAAGGCTTTACCGTATTCAAGGATCACTTAGTCACCGCCGAGCGCAAAGGCGGCCTGAACCAACTGCACGTTATCCGTTGGGCGGACAAGGCCGACCACTACATTGAAGTTGGTGAGCCTACCTATACCTGTTACATAGATGCCAATCCGGAATTTGACACCAAAACCCTTCGCTATGGCTTTGCCAGTATGAAAACACCCTCCACGGTCATAGATTATGACATGGAAAGTCGCGCCAAAGAGATAAAAAAAGTAGCCCCCGTTTTGGGCGGTTTTGATGCCAACAACTACGAAACGGAGTACGTGTGGGTCACCGCGCGCGATGGCGTAAAAGTGCCCATGTCCATCATGTACAAAAAAGGCTTGCAAAAGAATGGCTCCGCGCCCTGCCACATTACCGGCTATGGTTCCTACGGCTCATCTTATGATCCATTTTTTAATCGGGACAAAATCAGCCTCGTGGATCGGGGCTTTGTGATTGCCATTGCGCACATCAGGGGCGGCATGGAAATGGGCTACAAGTGGTATGAGGATGGCAAAATGATGAAAAAAATGAACACTTTCAATGACTTTATTGATTGTTCGGATTTTTTGGTGAAAGAAAAATATACCGCCGCCGACCGTCTTTTTGCCGAAGGCCGTTCTGCTGGCGGGCTGCTCATGGGCGCCATTACCAATATGCGCCCCGACCTGTACAAGGGCATCATCACAGGTGTGCCCTTTGTGGATGTGCTGACCACCATGAGTGACCCGAGCATACCACTCACCACAGGCGAGTACACAGAATGGGGCAACCCTGCCAATGCCGAGGAATACGCGTACATGAAGCAATATTCGCCTTATGACAATTTGAAACCGGGCAACTACCCCAACATGTTGGTCTTGACCTCGTTCTCGGATTCACAGGTGCAGTATTTTGAGCCGGCTAAATATGTAGCGCGCCTGCGCGACCTGAAAAAGGACAACAACGTGCTGCTGTTCCGCACCAATATGAGCGGCTCGCATGGCGGCTCTTCCGGCCGTTTTGAACGCCTGAAGGAACGTGCCTTGGAATATTCCTGGATGATGGGCCTGATGGGCATGGGCGGCGAAACCCTGAAGCAATAGGGAATCATTTGCAATGTGGGGCGAAACTTCGCGGGTAAAAATTCGTTTGAGTGGATTATTATGCGCAGATTTTTCAAATTCATCGGTTATCTGGGCCTTGTAGCCCTGCTCGGCGGCTGGTTCGCCATAGAAAATGTATTGCCTTATTGGCCCATCAAGCCCTATCGGCAAAATCCGGAGGACAACAAGTGGCGCCTTCCGCAAGGAACCAACCCCGCCACCTACGATATAGATACCGAAGCCTTTAGCGTGACAACGGCTGACAGTGTCATCCTTCAGGCTCTTTACGTCCCTTCAAAAAGCCAGGTCCAGATCCGCCAAGCGGGTTTGGGCCTGGCTGCTGTTAAGCCCGGGGAAACAAAAACACAAAAAGACTTATGCCTGATTGTGCTGCACGGCATCAGTAGTTGTAAAGAGTTTTTCCTGCCTTCAGCCAGTTATCTGGCACACAACGGCATTCATGTGGTGCTGCTTGACCTGCGCGCACACGGGAAAAGTACGGGAGAATATTGTACTTTTGGTTACCATGAAAAAAACGATATTTCCACCTTGTTGGATAGTCTCCAAAAAAAGTACCCCAAGCTGCACTACGGCATTTATGGCCATTCCTTGGGCGGGGCCATAGCACTGCAAGCTTTGGAACATGACAAACGCCTTGAATTTGGCATTGTTGAAAGCACTTTTCACACCCTGGAGGCAGTCATAGAGCAATACGGTGAAAACTATTTTAATGTGCGCAGTTCCTGGCTGGCGCGGCATACCTTAGACAAAGCCGCTGCTATTGCACAATTTGACCCTTACACCATAAAACCATGTGAATCTGCCAAAAACATCACACAGCCCGTATTTATGGCCCATGGAGACAAGGACGAGCGGATACCCCTCTCTTTTGGGCGTGTCAATTTTGAAAACTTGGCCTCCACGGAAAAAGAATGGCATACCGTACACGGCGCAGGGCACAATCAGGTAGCACAGGCTGGCGGCCCCGCTTACCAGCAGGCCATGCTGGATTTTGTCAAAAAAAGAGCACAATGAACACCTTGTTTTTGGATCGGGATGGTGTGATCAATGTCCGTTTACCGGGTGATTATGTCAAACGGGTTGATGATTTTCATTTTCTGCCCGGCGTTTTGGATGCCATTGCCATGTTAGGCCCTCATTTTCAACATATTGTGGTCGTCACCAATCAGGCGGGCATCGGCAAAGGCCTGATGACGGAAACCGATTTGCAAACGATTCACGAACATCTTTTGCAAAAAGTGCGCTCAGCTGGCGGCCGCATAGATGCCATTTTTTATTGCCCGCACCGCTCCGATATTGGCTGTAATTGCCGCAAACCGGCCATTGGCATGGGCCTGCAAGCACAAAAAATGTTTCCTGATCTTGAATTCTCCGGCTCTTGGATAGTCGGTGATTCCGTTTCCGACATTCAATTTGGGCAAGCATTGGGACTAAAAACAGCCCTAATAGAGGGAAAGGCCGAAGAACGTAGTGCTCATTTGAGCTTGCGTACCGATTTTACAGGAGTTGATTTAGCAGCCTTTGCGCGCTTTTTGCTTCATCATAAGGCTGGCAGCTGAGCGCCAAACATCGGAAGATCAAGGTCTTTGGGCGACACAAGCACCTGGCTCAGGTCAAACTCCCAATTAATAGCCAAAGTTGGGTCATCATATCGGATACCACCTTCATGGCTTTTGGCATAAAAATTATCACATTTGTAAAAAAACTCTGCGGTTTCACTCAACACCACATAGCCATGCGCAAACCCGCGTGGCACAAAAAGTTGGCGTTTGTTCTCCGCGCTCAGGCGTATGCTGTACCACTGTCCGTAGGTATCAGAATTGGGCCTGATGTCCACCACCACATCTAATACTTCCCCTTCCGTGACGCGCACCAATTTGGCCTGGGCCATTTCACCCGTTTGGTAATGCAGGCCACGCAGCACACCTTTAGTGGAACGCGCCTGATTGTCCTGCACGAACTGGGCATGGATGCCTGCTTCCTCTGCCCAGCTGCGTTGGTTGTAACTTTCAAAAAAATAGCCCCGGTCATCATGGAAAACACGAGGTTCAAAAACCCATAACCCTTTTATAGCGGTAGCGCTGAATGGCATGAATACAAATATTTTAAATCAAGCGAAAAAATCTGATCTTGAGGCAAAATTACATTGGACAAGTGGCCCAGTGAACTAAGTTTGGATTTTTACAGTTTTGAGCAATATGCCCATTGATACAAAAACAATCTAAAAAACTGATTTACAATATATTACAAAAATTTCAACCTTAAAAAAATTCATAAAAACTTTTCCTGCTAAAACAACATGATAGAAAAAATTAACCGTGTAGCCATTGCGCATGACACCCTAAACCTGATAGAACAAGGCTATTACACCTTGCCCAATGGGCAAAAAGTAGATTTTAAAGCGGATGCAATACTAGCAAAAAAGCAAAGCTATTGGTATAAAGAAAGCGATTTCGAGAACGTCTTCCGAGCGCGTGATGCCATATTGGCTCAAAAAAGCATTACCTCCACCTTTATAGAAATAAGCCCTGAAAGCACCCTTGAGGCCGCCTTTCGGCTTAGCCAGCAATATGAAAGCATCTTTTGCCTGAATTTTGCCTCCGCCAAAAACCCCGGCGGCGGATTTCTCACCGGTGCGCAGGCACAAGAAGAAAGTTTGGCCCGCTCATCAGCCCTTTTTCCCTGCATCGAACAAATGGGCATGTACCAAAACAATAGGCAACTTAAAACTTGCCTTTACAATGATGACATGATTTATTCACCGGGGGTACCTGTATTCAAAACCGATAACGGCAGCCTCCTGGAGCGATATTACAAACTTTCCATCTTGACCTCAGCGGCTGTGAATGCCGGGGTGGTGCGCGAACGAGAGGAGGACAACATCCCAAAAATTGACGCGACCATGCTCCTGCGTTTGGAAAAAATATTGTCCGTAGCCATTATAAAAGGTTATTCCCATTTGGTATTGGGGGCTTGGGGCTGCGGTGTTTTCAGGAACAACCCGGAAGATGTAGCCCGTTATTTTAAGTATCATTTACTTGAAAACCAATCTTTTAAAAACCGTTTTGAGCATATTGTTTTTGCCATTTACAGCCATGGCAGCGACAATCGGAACCTGATGGCATTCAGAAATGTATTTGGGCATTGATTTTTTTTATTTGCAGGCATAAATGTGCTTTGCCATTGATGAAATAGATACATTTGCCAATTGAAGTTTTGCTTTATTAAAAAATTTCCTCTCTATGGTCAAACCGTACACCCTGCTTACCGACTTTGACATTGCCCTTTTCCAATCGGGCAAACATTTTGAAATGTACAAAAAATTAGGTAGCCACATCGTACAACACGATGGCGAAACCGGTGTATATTTTGCAGTTTGGGCACCAAACGCCAAACGAGTAAGCGTCACGGGAGATTTCAACCGTTGGGATCAGGACGCACATATTCTTAAACCACGTTGGGACAGCAGTGGTATATGGGAAGGCTTTATAGCGGGTTTAGGCAAGGGAACAGTGTACAAATACCACATTAAAACCCATGATGGATTCGGGCTTGACAAGGGAGACCCTTATGCCTTGTTGTGGGAAACTCCGCCGCGCACGGCAAGTGTGGTATGGGAATTCGACTATAAATGGAGTGATGATAAATGGTTGAAAACCCGCCGGGAAAAAGCCAACAAACCCCAACCTTGGTCCGTGTATGAAGTGCACCCCGGCTCTTGGAAAAAACTACCCTCGGAGGGCAACCGCTCGCTTAATTACCGCGAATTGGCCGATGATTTGGTGGCATACGCTAAAGAAATGGGCTTCACCCACATAGAGCTCATGCCCGTAATGGAGCACCCGTATTTCCCGTCATGGGGCTACCAGATAACGGGTTATTATGCCCCCACAAGCCGTTTCGGGCAACCCGAAGACCTGATGTATTTTATGGATCGCTGCCATCAGGAAGACATTGGGGTTATTTTGGACTGGGTTCCCTCTCATTTTCCAAGCGATATTCATGGCTTGTACCTTTTTGACGGCACTCACCTGTATGAATATGCCGATCCGCGCCGTGGTTTTCACCCCGACTGGAACAGCTACGTGTTTGACTATGGCCGTAATGAAGTGCGCAGTTTCTTGATTTCCAACGCTTTATTCTGGCTGGAACACTACCACGCCGATGGCCTGCGCGTGGATGCGGTGGCCTCCATGCTCTACCATGATTATTCCCGAAAAGAAGGCGAGTGGATTCCCAATATTTATGGCGGTCGGGAAAACTTAGAGGCCATGTCCTTCCTCAAGGATTTCAATGAAGCCGTGTATAAAACCTACCCCGGCGTGGAAACCATAGCGGAAGAAAGTACGGCCTTCCCAGCAGTCACTAAACCTACCTTTGATGGAGGACTGGGCTTTGGACAAAAATGGATGATGGGCTGGATGCACGATTCATTGAGCTATTTTAAGCGGCCCACCATTTTCCGGCGCTGGCACCAAAGTGAAATTACCTTTTCCATGGTGTATGCCTTTTCTGAAAAATTTATGCTGCCGCTCAGCCATGATGAGGTGGTACATATGAAATCAAGCCTGCTCAATAAAATGCCCGGCGATGAGTGGCAAAAATTTGCCAACTTGCGTGCGTTATTCGGACATCAATGGACGCACCCGGGAACACAAATCCTTTTCATGGGTGGTGAAATAGGCCAAACAAGTGAATGGAGCCATGATCTGGGTGTGGCCTGGCATCTGCTACAGTATGAGTTGCACAAGGGGATGCAAAAATGGGTGAGTGCATTGAACCATCTGTACTCTAACCATAAAGCTTTGTGGTTCAACCAGTTTAACCCTGCAGGATACGAATGGATCTCCGGCGACGATATTGAGAACAGCGTATTAGCCTACTTGCGAAAAGGCGAAGAAGGCGACAAGGTACTGCTGGTGGTCTGCCACCTGAATACCGGGGTAATGCCCGCTTACCGCGTTGGGGTACCCTATGGCGGCAATTGGAAGGAAGTACTCAACAGCGACGACAGTGCTTTTGGGGGTAGTGGCATAGTCAATGGCACCCTCAAAGCAGAAAAAGAGGCATCTCATGGGCGAGAATATTCTATCAGTTTCAATCTGGCACCACTTGCTATTATGATTTTTGAAGGTGAAGATTTGCCCAAGGCCAAAAAGAAGCCTCTCGCCACAAAAAAAGGCGAAGAAGAGGTCGCCAAGGCCAAACCTGCTACAAAAAAGACGGCAAAACAGGCATAACACCTTGAAATTTAGCCAATTGCCGCTATCGAGGCTTAATGACGGTAAAACTCATTGAATTGGTTTTTTATCATTGCTAAGTGGTCTTTCAGGTTAATAGTGTCGGGTTGGGGTAGATAATTTTGCCATCTGGCAAGGCGCGAGGAGGGCGAAATGCGGGACATTTTAACCGACGAGCAACGTAGCCAGATGGGAAAAGCAACAGTCCAACCCGACACTATTAATTTGAAAGACCACTAAGGCTCTTCAGCTGTGCATATTTCCAATAGGTCTCCAATGCCGCTATTCGGCAAATGGTGAATCCGGCTTTGCCATCAAGAAATCCGCCCTTCAACAGGTAGTTTCGTAAAAATTTGAATATTGGGCTGAACATGATTTGGACCCAACTGCTCTTTTTGCCCTGTTTGTGCATGGCATGCGCTGCAATGTCCGCATACTTTCTGGCTCGGCCCAAATGCTCTGCGACGCTATAATAACTGAAATGTAGGAGATCGCCGTTCAATTGTTGCGCAGTGGCCTTCATCTCTACGCGGTCATGCGGGTTTGTGCCGCCCCAATGGCCTAAGCGCCGATCAAAAAGGCGCAACTTTCGGTCAGGATACCAACCAGAATGGCGAATCCATTGGCCACAGTAATTGGTAAGCCTGTTCATCGTGTAGCCGTCGGCAGTCCAGTGGGCTTTTGTGTGTAGCAAACTATGTTGCAGCTCCGGGCTAAGTGCTTCATCGGCATCCAATGAAAGAACGTGATCAAAACAAGCGAGGCCTAACGCCCTGTTTTTCTGTTCAATATGGCCATCAAAAGCATGTTGTATAAACCGAACGCCCTTTTCAAGGCAGATTTGCTCGGTCCTGTCCGTTGAAAAGGAATCCAACACCACAATATCATCCACTATACCCTCTAAAGAAGCAAGGCAACGCCCAATGTTGCGCTCTTCATTAAAGGTAATAATTACTGCTGAAATTTGTACGGGTGACATGAGGGGGCGAAGGTACGGAACAAGCACAACATCCAAATAGTGCCCTGTGCCCTGCATCAATCCAACATAGATTTAAGCGCCTCATAGTCAATTTTGGAATGGTGCCTTGGATCCAGGGGCATTCTCGGGATCAGTACCAAGCGGTCAATATGCTGCGGCAAATAGCGCTGCAAGGCAGCCAGATCGGGCTTGGGCAAGCCTGCTAAGGGTTGTGCTACCACTACCAATTCATGTTTATATTGTAGTACCGTGCCATAGTGTACCAAGCCCGATTGGGCTAAAAGTGCCTCCCACAAAAAAGGTGAAATCCAATGACCATTGCGAAAAATCATCTGATTGCAGCGGCCGGTCAGGTACAGCTGGCCATCAGTACCAACAAATCCTGCATCGCCCGTCCTGTGCCAAGTTACGCTTGCTTTGTCCACTATTTTATTGCGGAAAAAGGCTTCTTCATTATTGTAATATGCCTTGAGTACATGATCACCTGCCACACAAATCTCTCCTATTTGCCCTATTGGCAAAATCATATCGTCTAATTGATCCCCCTGAATGGGCGTATCCTGTATGCGGAGGATTAGGCAGTTGGTATGCGCATCTACTTTGCCGACACAAAGCCCACCAAGTTCTTGCAAGTTTGACTTCAGCCGCAATTGCCCCACCGAAATACTGGCAATGGGTTCCGCCTCCGTGGAGCCATATACCACGGTGATATCACTTTGAGGGAAAGCTTTTTGATAGCATTCGGCTTCTGAGGGAAATACTGGCGCCCCACCGGTGAATATTTTCTTTAGTGCCGTTTCAGGCATTGGGCAGGCAATACTTTCTGCCAATCTTCGAACAAAATACGGTGAAGCAATAAGGGTATTTACCTGATATCTGGCCATGCTATCCAACACAGCTAAGGGTTTGAGCTGGTTGGCTTTTTTGGGACTGAACCGCGCAATGACAGATGTGGCACCGGTACCAAAATTGACCAGCAATACAATGGGGAGCGTAGTCATCACCACATCGCCAGCCTGTGGCTCCAATTTGCGCACCAGCGCACTAAACTGATGCGCCAAAAAAGCATGGGTCCGCTTGGCAGCTTTGGGCGTACCAGTGCTGCCTGTGGTAAAAGTGATCAGGGCCGTGTCATCATCCTGTGCAGGAAAAATGGCATCATCCAGATGCTCTATTGCATAGGACAAACTAAGTTTTATGGGGATGCGCCGGATTTCGGGGATAAAAAAACCAATCATCCTGAATTTCCAATTGGCAACAAAGGCTTTGCAATCTGCCAAACGGCAGCACAGGCGCAAGCGATCCAAACTCACCCACTCATCTAAAAATACTGCGGTGGCCCCAATTTGGAATACCGCCATTACCACGCGGTAGAGGTCCGTACTCATGGGTACAAATATTAAAACACGGTCACCCGGGCCAAGGCCCAAACTTTTGAAGTAAGCAGCCGTTGCGCGTACCGAGCGGGCAAACTCCTCAAAGGTAAGCGCAGTGCTACCATCCCGTAAAGCAATGGCTTGTGGAAGCCGTAGGCTTGTATCAAAAAACAAACCACTGATATTCATAGACTTAAGGCGTATCGCAGGATTTTCATGCACACAAATATACGTCAAGTGCAGGATTGCAATAAAAACACTCAAAACCAAAATAAAAACCGACAAAATGTCAGTAAAAGCACCCTTATATGCCATTTTGACACACGCTGTTTTATTGTTTCCTGACAGATTATACCCAAAATCGGGAATGGTACAGGCTTTGAATAAAGGCAGGAAACATTCAACAAAATTTTTCATCACAACATAAAAATTCAAAATAATATGACAAGCGTAGTAAAATTTTCGCCTTTCCCCGCAACCAAAATGTTTTCTCGCGGTTTAATGGATGATTTGTTTAACCGCTCAATTGCTGATTATATCGGAAGCGACGTTCTAATGCATCAGCCAGCGGTCAACATTGTGGAGCAAGATGAGCAGTTTACATTAGAGGTGGCGGCGCCCGGCTTTGACAAGCAGGATTTCAGCATCAATGTGGAAAATAATGTACTGGTCATAGAGGGCAAGCACGAAAGCAAAACGCCGGAAAATTCAACGGAAAAGTTTACCCGTCGTGAATTTCGTATTGAAGCATTCAAGCGCACCTTCAAATTGCCGGAGACCGTGAACCAAGAAGCCATTACGGCTGTTTATAGCAACGGGATTTTGAATGTCAGCATCCCCAAAAAAGACGAGGCCAAGCCTTTCGTAAAGACTATTGAGATTGGCGGCTAAGAAAAAGATTTTCATAAGGTTAGTTAATAGGGTTTTAGGTGTTTTCATGGGGCCGGAGCAGTAATGCCCGGCTCTTTTTTTTTTGTATTCCCCCCCCCCTCGCACTTCTGTTTTGATTTACGATGTACATTTGTCCGACTTCAGTCAGTAAAACTACCCGCAATGCATCGTTTATCCTTATTTGCCTATATAGTTTGCGCCGTCCTTTTGATTGCTGCCTCCGCAGTGTATTACCCCAAATGGGAGAAAAAAGCCACCGAGGCCACGCTCAGTTGGGACGTGTCCGGCTATTACCTTTACCTGCCGGCAGCTTTGATTTACAAGGACATGAAAAAACTGTCCTTTTTCCCTGAAATTGAGACCAAATACCGACCAGGACCAAATATGGGTCAAGCTTTCCAACACCCGGGTTCGGGCAATTTTGTGATGAAATACTCCAGTGGCCAGGCACTTCAGTTTTTGCCCTGGTTCCTTGCCGCCCATTGGCTTGCCGAGCCTTTAGGCTATCCGGCTGATGGCTTTTCAAGGCCATACCAAATGGCCATAGGTATAGGCAGCCTGCTCATTGCACTGCTTGGCCTTTGGTTCGCAAGGCTCAACCTGCTCTATTTTTTTTCGGACAAAATAACCGCCATTACCCTGTTGTGCATGGTGGCTGGCTCCAACTACCTGAACTATGCTTCCATTGACGGGGCCATGACCCACAACTGGGTATTTACCTTATATAGTTTGCTCATTTTCAGTACTTTAAAATTTTATCAAAACCCAAATTGGCGCTGGGCATCGGCTATCGGACTTATCATAGGCTGGGCTGTTATCACAAGACCAACAGAGTTGATCGCTGTTGTGATCCCGGTCTGCTGGGCCGTACACAATTGGTCATCTTTACAGGAGCGTATTGCCTTTTTCCTGCGGCATATACCGCTTGTGGCAACAGCAGTAGGACTGGCAGCCTTAATGATTTTGATTCAGCTGGGTTATTGGAAATGGGCTACGGGCGAATGGTTGGTGTACAGTTATCAGGATCAGGGCTTTAGCTGGCTCAAACCGCACGTATTGGATGTGCTGTTCAGCTACAAAGCGGGCTGGCTCACCTATTCTCCCATAATGTTATTGGGCGTGGTGGGCTTATGGTTCCTGAGGCAGTCACAAAAGATTCTTTTCCCGGCTATTGCGGCATTTTGCCTCTTATTTTTGTATGTAACTTCTGCATGGGATATTTGGTGGTACGGGGGCAGTCTTGGCTCACGAGCCATGGTACAGAGCCATGCGGTCTGGCTGTTTCCGATGGCTGCCTGTGTGCAGGTGATGTGGAACAAAAACTGGTCGCGCTGGATGCTAATGGGGCTGGCTGCCTTTTGCATTTGGTACAATATGTGGTGGACCGTACAGGCACACACGGGCGGATTGTTTCAGGCGGAACAGATGACCAAACGCTATTTTTGGAAAGTCATAGGCCAAAGCGAAATGAACCGCGAATGGCTAAAATTTTTGGATACCCGTGATGAATACAAAGGAAAACAACGGCTAAATGTACGTGAATTATTGAATACCGGCTTTGAGCAGGACAGCGTAAATACCAGCACCGAATTAGCCGTAAGCGGCAGCAGATCACTGATTATCAACAAAGAAAAACAATTTTCACCAGAATATCCCCTTGCAATAAAACCCGGTGACGGCACTTGGATAAGGGCCGCTGTGACCTTCAGGAGCGATCCGAAAGAGTGGGATTTTTGGCGTATGTGCCAGTTCGTCATACGCTTTTATGATGGCGATAAAATCATAAAAGACCGTATGATCCGATTGCAGCGGCATGTGGATGGCAACGAGCTGCGTACCGTGTTTTTTGACACCAAAATACCGGACAAGCCCTTTACGCGCACTACTGTGATGTTTTGGAATGCCGACAGTGACAAAACAGTGCGCTTGGATGATTTGAAAGTGGAAATTTTTGAATAGTACCTTGTAAAGAAAGGTGGGGAGGCCAATCAACCAATGGATTAGCCTCCCCCTCAATATTGTTTCGGCCTAATTTAAGGCCCGTATTCTTATATAACCCCTAAGGCATTATTAATCTCACTAAGCCAGGGTAAAGCAGGCAAATTTTATTTGGAACACAGAATCTCGCGTCGGCACAACACGCGAAACACGCTTAAATAACCATGCAACGCAAAACAAAATTTGCCTATAATACTGCCTGCTTAGCCTCCCTTTGATCGTCCAGTCAGATTTCATCCGCCGGTGCCTGCACTTACGGTTGAAGACATTTTTTCCCGTTTTTCTATGTTTACGCTAATTTGGCACGTCAAAATTTTAACATAATGCCTTACGCCAATTTCTCAGCCCAGCATAATATTGTCCAGTATTTTTTGCCAAACTGCAGCATCCAAACTGTGCTGCCTATCGGGAACGGTAACATAAACGACACTAAACGAGTTGATTACATCAGCGATGGCCAAACAGGGGCAGCCATTTTACAGCGCCTAAACCACCAAGTCTTTAAATATCCGCAAGGAGTGATGGACAACTTAGTCGCAATTAACCAACACCTCAAATCCAAGGAACAGTATCCTTTTGCTATTCTCGATGCATTTCAAACAATCGAAGGGCAATACCTTTGGCAAGACGATGACAACAACTTCTGGCGCATGTTCCCATACCTTAGGGACAGCTATGCGCCGGAAGGGAAAGCAGGCGCAGACATAGCCTTCGAGGCTGCACGGGCCTATGGCCTTTTTGCGGCCGCGCTTTATGATTTCCCGGCAGAAAATTTACATGAGACCATACCAGGCTTTCACGATACAGATCAGCGCTGGGCATTATTTGAGCAGATACTAAGGGCGGATTCCGCCGGGCGTGCCGCCGCAGCGCATAAAGAGATAGAAAAAATATATGCGCTAAAACCATTATTTAACCATATCAGCCATTTGAAAAAAGACAAATCTTTGCCCACTCGCGTTACCCACAACGATACTAAGGCCGGGAATGTACTGCTGCACCAAAAAAATCATAAAGCATTGGCAGTCATTGATTTGGATACCGTAATGCCCGGAACACTCCTTTCGGATTTCGGCGACATGGTGCGCACTTTTGTGCCAGATCAATACGAGGATGACCCACAATATGAACAGCTCACACTTCAGCAGGATGTGCTGGAGGCCTTATTGGACGGCTTCATGGGTGCCACTTCAAATTTTTTAAACTCGATAGAAAAAGAGCACTTGATGATGGGAGCCAAATGGATATGCGGGGAGCAGGCCTTACGATTTTTGACCGATTTTTTGGCGGGCGATGTGTACTACAAAGTAGCATACGAGGAACACAATTGGATAAGGGCCAAAAACCAATTGCAATTGGTTGCGCTTTTACCTTGACTTTTACAATAATTCACCTCTGTTTTTTTCAAAAATGCTTTTTACTACAAAAGGCATATTGTAACTTTGCGTCCGTTTTTCAAAAAAACATTTAAAATTCGCTTTAAATCATTCATTTTCAATGAAATAGAACAGTTTTAAATTTTCATAAAAAAACGAGGGGCAATGACTTCGCCCCCAAGTGAAGTCAACTATGGTATCATAAAAACCCAAATCCCCGAAAACCAGCCTTTTTTATCATGTTATTTAACGACGAAAAAGAAACACCAAACGAAGAAATCATGGAATCTGCCGCTGAAGAAGTGGCTGCTGAAGCCACTGCCGAGGTGGAAGAAGCAGCTGCGGTTGCAGAAGAAAGCGTGGCCGAAGCCGCTGATGAAATCGTGGCTGAAGCTCCATCTGTGGAAGAAGTAGTAGCGGAAGCAGCCGCTACTGTGGAAGAAGTGGCTGAAGAAGCCCCTGCCGCTGTGGAAGAAGTGACCCCTGCTGTGGCAGAAGTGGTTGCAGAAGCACCAAAAGCGGTAGAAGCGCCAGCCCCGAAGGCAGTTGTTGCCCAAGCTAAAGCGGTGGTAGAAGAAACGGAAGAGGAAGAAGAACTCGAATTGCCCGTTTTTGACACACTGCCCGTAGGTACTGCCCACGACGACTTCAATTGGAATATGGATAAGCGCGGCACTATCGCATACACTGAAGCGGAGCGCGGTACCATGCTGAAAAGTTACGATGCCACTTTAAAAAGCATCACCGAAAATGAAATCATCAGAGGCAAAGTCAGCGCAATCAGCGGTGGTGATGTGGTGCTGGACATTGATTTCAAAAGCGATGGCCTGATTTCACTCAACGAATTCCGTGATACGCCGGACATTAAAGCTGGCGACGAAGTGGAAGTTTATGTAGAAAGCCAGGAAGACAAGCAGGGCCAACTCGGTCTTTCTCGCCGCAAAGCAAAAATTTTGCGCGCTTGGGAAAGCATCGTGGATTCTTTCAAAAACGGCACCATCATCCGCGGTTCGGTTATCAGCAAAACCAAAGGTGGTCTTATCGTGGACTGCAATGGCCTCGAAACCTTCTTGCCTGGTTCACAAATTGACATAAAGCCTGTAGTGGATTATGATCAATACGTAGGCAAGGTGATGGAGTTCAAGGTAGTAAAAGTCAACGAACAGATCAAAAATGCCGTAATTAGCCACAAGGCCCTTATCGAAAGCGATTTGGCCGAACAACGCGAACAAATCCTCAATGGTCTGGATCGCGGCCAGGTACTCGAAGGTATCGTTAAAAACATCACAGACTTCGGTGCATTCCTTGATCTGGGTGGCGTTGATGGTCTCTTGTACATCACGGATATCAGCTGGGGCCGCATTTCACACCCAAGTGAAGTGCTCTCACTCAACCAGCGCCTCAATGTGGTGGTGCTTGATTTTGACGAGAACAAGAAGCGTATCAGCCTTGGCCTCAAGCAACTCACCCCACACCCATGGGATGTCCTCTCTTCTACCATTGTTGAGGGTTCCATTGTCAAGGGCAAAATTGTCAATATTGAGGAATACGGCGCATTTGTGGAAATCCAGCCGGGCGTAGAAGGCCTGATCCACATCAGTGAGATCAGCTGGGGCAACCAGAGCATCAATGCGAAGGAATTCTTCAAAATGGGTCAGGAAGTGGAAGCGCGCGTCGTAACCATTGAGCGCGATGTCAAAAAAATGTCCCTCTCTGTCAAACAGCTCACTGCTGATCCCTGGAGCGAAATTGATGCCCAGTACGCCGTTGGCAGCCGCCACCAAGGCACGGTGAAAAACATCACCAACTACGGTATCTTCGTTGAATTGGCAGAAGGCGTAGGAGGCATGGTACATATCAGCGACCTGAGCTGGACCAAGCGTTACGCCCACCCAAGCGAGTTCACCAAAGTAGGCGAACCACTTGAAGTGGTCGTTTTGAGCGTGGACAGCGAAAAGCGCCAGATCAGCCTTGGCCACAAGCAAATCCTCGAAAACCCATGGGATACATTTGAAACCGTATTCCCCGTAGGTTCATACCACGAGGCTACCTGCATCAAACGCGATGACAAAGGTGCCACCTTCCAAATGGATCATGGTGTTGAGGCTTTTGCCCCAACAAAGCATATCCGCAAGGAAGACAACACTTTGGTCAATGCAGAAGAGAAAGTAACCGTAAAAGTGGTTGAATTCAATAAAGATGACCGTCGCCTGCTCGTATCGCACACGCGTTACCTTGAGGATTTGAAATCAAAAGCAGACGCAGTAGTAAAGGCCGAACGCATGAAAGAAAGCAATGAAGCACAAGCTGCCATTGTCGAAGTGCAAAACAAAGTCGAGAAAGAAACACTCGGCGATTTGGCTGTACTCGCTGCCTTGAAAGACGCTTTGGAGAAGTAAGAACCAAGGCTCAATAGCCTTTCAGATACCTATGCTGCCCTGCGGACTTTTGCTCCGCAGGGCAGTTTTTTTTCGACCAATTTTTTTTCCACATTGAGTTATCCACATTGTGGATAAGATTTAACCTTGTTCAATATACTTGGAAAACAATAACTTATGATAGTTATCAACATATTGTGGAAAAAACATAGCAAAATATAGCTCCGAATCCGTACTTTCGCTTCCGCTTCCAAATGGAGGCAACGGGTCTCCCAAATAATCTCCGCCTTTACAAAAATATCCTTCGCTTTCGGGTCAGATGAGCATTTCGGCTGAGAAGCCGCTGTGGAATCATCTGTCCAAAATGCGTTTTGAACATAAATTATATAAAACGAAGTATTACATGACTACGGAGCACATTATGCACCCTGCATTAGAAGAACCACTATTGGCGGAGAACCCCAACCGCTTTGTGCTGTTCCCCATCAAATACGCCACCATCTGGGAGTGGTACAAAAAATCTGTGGCCTCCTTCTGGACTGCTGAGGAGGTTGACCTTGGCCCCGATCTTTCAGACTGGGAAAACAAACTCAACAATGATGAGCGGCACTTTATCAAGCACGTGTTGGCCTTTTTTGCGGCATCTGATGGCATTGTGAACGAAAACTTGGTGCTCAATTTCATGCGCGAGGTGCAAATACCCGAAGCACGCTGTTTCTATGGCTTTCAGGTAGCCATTGAAAATATCCACTCTGAAATGTACTCGCTCCTGATTGACACCTATATAAAGGATCCTAAGGAAAAAGACTTTTTGTTCAATGCCCTGCGCAACCTCCCCTGTGTGGAGAAAAAAGGCAATTGGGCCTTGCGCTGGATTGAAAATGCCCCAACCTTTGCGCACCGCCTGATTGCGTTTGCCGCCGTAGAGGGCATCTTCTTCTCTGGCTCTTTTTGTTCCATTTATTGGCTTAAAAAGCGCGGCCTCATGCCCGGGCTTACCTTCTCCAATGAACTTATTAGCCGCGATGAGGGCATGCACTGCGATTTTGCCTGCTTGCTCTACTCCATGCTCGAGCACAAATTGGATCCACAAGAGGTGCAGGATATCATCACAGAAGCCGTACTTTTTGAAAAAGAATTCGTCACCGATGCCCTGCCCGTCAGCCTTATTGGCATGAACGCTGATATGATGGCACAGTACATTGAGTTCGTTGCCGACCGCCTGCTGATGTCACTCGGCAATTCCAAAGTGTATGGCACCGCCAACCCTTTCCCCTGGATGGATATGATTTCCATACAAGGCAAGACCAACTTCTTTGAAAAACGCGTCGGGGATTACCAAAAAGCAGGCGTGATGACCAAGCGCGAAGATCAGGTATTCAGCATGGAGGCGGATTTTTGAGTGCTTGTTGGCTCAGATTAGACTTGTTGCAGTAAGCGCTGCCGAGCCATGAAATTAGACATTTCTGGCCGTATGGCCTCCTACCGCAACAAGTCTTTTAATCATCAAAATCTATGTTTTTTATGAAATCAATATATGTTTTGGTATTAACAACAATGATTCGCACCTTCGGTGCCCATGCCCAAGATGTATTGATCCATGAGAACATGAGTCGGACTTTTGAGGATTTAAGAGAAATAAAAGGAGCATACCACCAGGTGTATCACTTGAAATTGACGGGAAAAAACCTGACCACAGTGCCAAAAGAAGTGCGCGAAATGAGCAATCTGAGCACCTTAATTTTGGCAGATAACAGAATCAGTGATTTGGGAAATGCACTGGACAAAACAAGCCAGTTGCAGGTACTGGATGTGGACAACAACGATTTGAGGGAAATACCCGTAGCGGCGCTGAAAAATTGCAGGCAATTGGTGGAATTAAACATAAGGGGCAATAATATAGAAAAGTTGCCGCCGGATGTAGGGCAACTGAAGTACTTAAAGATGTTGGACCTCGGAGATAATAAATTACAAGCCTTGGACACGACCATTTATTTGCCTTACTTAGCCAAATTTAGGGCCGATAACAACCGGTTGACCATAATACCCGCTTTTTTAATGCGCTGTAAGGCATTGGACTACCTCAATCTCTACGGCAATCAAATCATGGACTTGAGCAGTATTGGGCAATTAAACCGCTTGCGTACCCTAAACATCGGGGATAACCCACTGCGCGATCTGAAGCCTATGGCAAATTTGGGTCAACTGGAACACCTTACCCTGGATTGGATTGATTTGGACTCAACTATGCAGGATGGACTGGAAAATTTGAGGAAACTACGGATTCTTTCTGTGGAAAACTGTGGCTTGGATAAACTGCCTGAATGGATAGCCGCACGAAAAAATCTGGAAGAGCTTTCCCTAATTGGCAATAACCTGAGCGAAGTACCCAAAGCACTTTTTCAGATGAAGCGCCTGAAAAAGCTCTGGCTTGGCAAAAACCCGCTCCCTCAGGACCAAGTGGACGAGCTTCGAAAGCGGCTTAGCCGCTGTGAAATAAATTTTTGACCAATGATGTGGAACATTATGGCTTTGGAAATCTGCATTTCGCTTTTTCCAAAGCCTCTTGTTCTACTGATTTTGTCCTTACAATCATAATTTCTAATTAACTTAATCACAAAATTATGGGCAAATTTGTCATTACCACCCGCTCCAACGGCGAGTTCCAATTCAACCTCCAAGCCGGCAATGGACAGGTTATCCTGACCAGCCAAGGCTATGACGCCAAGGCTTCCTGCCTCAACGGTGTTGAATCTGTACGTAAAAATGCTGGCGATGATGGCCGCTATGATCGCCAAACGGCCGCCAACGGCAAATTTTATTTCACCCTGAAGGCTGGCAATGGTCAGGTCATCGGCAACAGCCAAATGTATGAATCAGAGGCTGGCCGCGACAATGGCATAGAATCCGTCAAGAATAATGCTGCAGAAGCATCCGTTGACGACCAAACTGTGGCAGCATAGGTATGAATAGCCTGCTGTTTCTCCCTCTGTGTTATACCTTGATGCTGCTCGGGGCTTGTCAGCAAAACCCCGCCCCACTGGCAAACAGCAGTCAGGCCCTTGCCCCGTCAGCGCCTCCGCTAAGGGTAAAAGGGGAGTATTATGCCGATTCTACAGGCCAGTACCTGCTGAACTGCGCTGACGGCACAATATACAAGGTAGAAAACAAGGTAAAAGACCTGGATGCGCGCTATGTACAGCAATGCGGCATGGCGCCCATCCCGGGCGAAGCGGTAAGCATCATCTGTAGCGGCCAGTTCAACGCCGTATCATCCGAAGGCGGGGCAAATCCGGTATTCACCCTCCAGTATGTGGATTCCATGAGCGTACGAAATCGCTTCAATACCTGCTCCGCCTTCGCTTTTTGGGCCTCCGGCACTGAACCTTTCTGGAGCCTTGAGATTTCCACCTTGCGCAAAACCCTGTTTTTCAAGGATATAGGAAAAGAAATAGGAAAGGCATTCACGCTGTCAAGATTGACACAAACAGGGGATAGCTGGACTTATCAGGCCAATGACCGCTCCGGCAATCCCGTCGCTGAGGTCTTGATCAAAAAAGAAGCCTGTAGTGATGGTATGTCGGACATAGCATTCAAATATTCCTGTAAACTCCGTATCGGAAAGGAAACTTATAAAGGATGCGCCGTGAAATGGGGCGAAGTGGTGAGAGGGGAGGAGTAAAGGAACGCATTTAACAATCCATGGCTTGGGGGGGTATTTCGCTCTGCATAACACGCTGGCTAAATACAGTTGAAAATCTTGTCCTAAAACAAGCACAAACGCCCGGCAAATGTGTCATTCCTAACGCAGTGAGGAATCCGATTACGAAAATAAATCTATGAAAAACATGTTCAAAAAATAAAACAAAACCTCATAATCAACACCTTACACACACAACAATCATGCAAGTCATCAAAAGAGACGGCCGGCGCGAAGAAGTCTCCTTCGACAAAATAACGGCCCGCGTACGCAAAATGTCGTATGGCCTTGATACGGCCTACGTCAGCATCATTGAAGTTACCAAAAAGGTCATCATGGGCCTGTACGATGGTGTTACCACTGTCGAATTGGACAACTTAGCGGCAGAGACTGCCGCCACCATGGCCACCATTCACCCGGATTATGCGCTGCTCGCGGCCCGTATAGCCGTAAGCAACTTGCACAAGGAAACCAGCAAGTCCTTTTCCAATGTGGTTGATGGCCTTTTCCACTACGTTGATCCCAAAACAGGCGAGCGGGCAGGCCTCATCAGTGATGAGGTGCACCAGATCGTAATGAAGCACAAAACCAAATTCGATTCGGCCATTATTTATGACCGCGATTTCGAGTTTGATTATTTTGGCTTCAAAACCCTGGAGCGCTCCTACCTCATGCGCATGAACGGCAAAGTAGTGGAGCGCCCGCAGCACCTCTTCATGCGCGTGGCCGTGGGCATTCACGGCGAGGATATCCAGTCTGCCATCGAAACCTACAACCTGATGAGCGAGCGCTGGTTTATCCATGCCACACCCACACTGTTCAACGCAGGCTCACCAAAGCCTCAGATGTCATCCTGTTTTTTGCTCAGCATGACCGATGACAGCATAGGTGGCATCTTCGAGACCCTTCAGCGCTGCGCCCTGATCTCACAGTCGGCGGGCGGCATCGGCCTCAGCATTCACAACATACGCGCCACCGGCTCTTACATCAAGGGCACGGGTGGCACCTCCAACGGCATCATCCCGATGCTGCGCGTGTTCAATGATACGGCGCGCTACGTGGATCAGGGAGGGGGTAAGAGGAAAGGTGCCTTCGCCATTTACCTCGAACCCTGGCATGCGGACATCTACGAGTTTCTGGAATTGAAGAAAAACCACGGGAAGGAAGAACTTCGCGCCCGTGACCTGTTCTATGCCCTCTGGATACCCGACCTTTTTATGGAGCGCGTAAAAGATGATGGCGACTGGTCCTTGTTTGATCCCAATGAGGCCAATGGTCTTTATGATGTGTACGGGGCGAAATTTGAAGCCCTTTATCATAAATACGAGCAGGAAGGCCGCGCCCGCAAGGTGGTGAAAGCCAGAGAGTTGTGGAACACTGTGCTGGAGAGTCAAACAGAAACAGGCACTCCTTATATTTTGTACAAGGACGCTGCCAACAAAAAAAGCAATCAGCAGAATCTGGGAACTATTCGCTCTTCCAACCTCTGTACTGAAATCATTGAATATACCTCCAAGGATGAGGTAGCCGTGTGCAATTTGGCCTCCATTGCACTCCCCAAATTTGTACAAAATGGCAAATTTGACTTTGAAAGACTGTATGATATTACCCGTGTGGTCACCCGTAACCTCAACAAGGTTATTGACCTGAACTATTATCCCATACCAGAAGCCCGTACCTCCAATATGCGACACCGTCCCATTGGATTAGGTGTACAAGGGCTGGCTGATGCCTTTATTCTTTTAGGTATGCCTTTTGACAGCGAAGGTGCCAAGCAATTGAACAAGGATATTTTCGAGACCATCTATTTTGCCGCCGTGACGGAAAGCTGCCATTTGGCTGAAAAATATGGCCCCTATGAAAGCTTCCAAGGTTCACCCATCAGTCAGGGCGTTTTCCAGTTTGATATGTGGGGCGTTGCACCTTCCAAACGCTGGGATTGGGCCAGCTTACGGGAGCAGGTCATGAAAATCGGGGTACGCAATTCCCTTTTGCTTGCCCCCATGCCCACGGCCAGCACCAGTCAAATTTTGGGCAACAACGAGTGCTTTGAGCCTTATACTTCCAACCTCTACACCCGTCGCACTCTGGCTGGCGAGCATATCGTGGTGAATAAACACCTGATGCGGGATCTCGTACGCCTCGGCATGTGGAACGAGGAAATGCGCGAAGCCATTATGGCTGCTAACGGCAGTGTACAAGGGATTGAGGACATTCCGGCAGAAGTACGCGCAGTATATAAAACCGCCTACGAAATCAGTCAAAAAGTCATCATTGACATGTCCGCTGATCGTGGGGCATTCATCTGCCAAAGCCAGAGCCTGAATGTGTTCATGGAGTCGCCTACTTTCGCAAAACTGTCCTCCATGCACTTTTATGCCTGGCAAAAGGGCCTAAAGACGGGCATGTACTACCTGCGTTCAAAAGCAGCCACTGATCCGATCAAATTTACGCTCAGCCAAAAGCACCAGCAAAAATTTGTCAATACCGCATCCAATGCGGCTACTGGCAGTGGGCAGGAGACCACCCGCGCATCCATGAACATGGCTAATACCAGCCCCATGGCCAGCGCCACCATAGCTGCCGTGGAACGCCCTGCCTCTCCTGCGCCCATACAAATGTCAGCGCTTGAAGTAGATCAGGTTCAGGGCAAGGTGTGTAGTATTGACAACCCCGATTGCGAAGCCTGTTCTGCATAAATTTAAGTAATGTGATAATGTGCGGAATGTGATAATGGGGGCAATGTGGGTGAATATGCACAATGTTCGAGAACGTTCATGGCATCGTGCATTATCACATTCATTATATTATCACATTATCACATCCATTACATTATCACATTCATTATATTATCACATTATCACATTCATTAAGACGTACATCTGAGAGAAACCGTCGGCGGCAGCGTTTAAACATTTGGGTAGATTTTGTTTTCCCTTCACTTTAAATGCTAATTCCCACACCCTGCAGCCCGAATGGCTGCCGTCGCGGTTTTATTAGATAGGAAATACCATTAATTTTTCCACTCTTTTCAATTTTAATTCTTTAAAAAAGAGTATAAAAGTAAACAACCATAAAATCAGTAAAATAATGGGACATATTTCATTTGCTATTATAAAACATAATGAAAAACAACAGGAAAGATACCTTGTAAAAGCAATCCCAAAAGATAATACCCATGAGTTTTTCACTTCTTATAACAATGCCTTGAACGGCCGATATTATTTTGATGATTTCAAGAAGGCATTTTGCAAAGAGTTTAACAACATCTCGCCCTCTAATTTTTCAGCAAATTATTACCCTCAAGAGTTAGGAATTGACCTTAGACTCCCCAATTCAAAAGATTCATCTTCCATAGTAGAATTGGAAGTAGACTCAGAGTTTTATTACAATACAAAAAACATAGATAAATATAGGTGGGTAAGCCTCTCAGAAATTGAAAATTTGAAATTGGTTCACCCAGAAGTATTTAAAAAATATAAGGAGTATAATCAAAAAATCTATCTCCCTGCTGACTTTAAAGAATCCATAAAAGTTCTAACCAAGGCAAAATCTAAGAATAAATTAGTCGTTTTTGCAGGTGCTGGGATATCGAAAGACTCTGGAATTCCACTTTGGGGGGAGACCAAAAAGCAAATTATAGAAGTACTTGGTCAAGGAAACTACGACAATATTGACCCTGTTGTAATTGCTCAATATCTCCTTAATGCTCGCGGGCACAAAGAATATAATGAAAAAATAAGGGAAATTTTGGGCTACTATAATAACCTGGAACCCAATCCTATTCATGATACAATAATTAATCTACAACCGCAGCATATTATTACTACCAATTTTGATAACCTTCTCGAGAAGTCGATGAGTAGAAATCCTTCAGGAACGCCCTATTCATTGGTAAAAGAAGATAAGGATTTTCCATACTCCGATACTTCTCGATTCATCGTAAAGATGCATGGAGATTGGGATAATATGAATTTTGTCTTTACAGAAGATGACTATATTAATTATCCTAAAGTATGGCCAATTACTGAGGGATTTGTAAAAGGTGTTTTTGCATCACACGTTATTTTATTCATTGGATTTTCATTTGATGATCGTAACCTGAAACAAATCATAGAATGGGTAAAGTATATCCTAAAGAATGATACACAGCCAGTTTATTTATTTACTACGGACAATAAAAATGAACATGAGCGCGAATATTTTGCTCAAAAAGGCGTGAAACTTATAACTTATCCTGACATACTTGATCCTATTTATGAAAAATTTGATATAAAGCATCAACCCCAACTATCACCCATCGGACAAAAAACATATAATTTTTTAAGAATTTTAGAAAATGGCGAATATAATATTGACTTTGTTGAAAAAAACACCAAAAAAGTATCTATTATTGACAAACTTTATAATAGTTTACAAAGATTTAGATCTTTTAATGCCCTTCCAAAATATCTATTTGAAGAACTTTATCCATTTTCTCCATATAGGGATGATATCAAATCAATGCAGCAAATTGATGCCGTTAGTCACTACAACACAATAGAAACAAGGAATGAGGAGATAATAAAATTAATGCGTTCTATCATAAAAAAAGAAAATAAATTTACCCTTCATCAAGGTGATGACTTAAGAAAAAATACTTATGATATAGAAAACAAACTATGGTATATTTTTGATAAGATTACTGCAAGTAATATCGATTGCATTCATAGAGACAATGAAGACGAGGATCAATTCTTACACCATAAAATAGAAATATATAACCCGTTCCCAGATGACTTACTATATGTAAATTGGGCTAATCTAAGATATTCAGATTTAATAAAGAAAATTGAACACAAAGAATATAAATTTGGGCAGGCGGGTGAAATTCCTAATCCTCTACATTACGCGCTTCTTGAAGGATATATTCTATATAAAATGCATTACTTTCTTGAGTCTTATAATGTGTTTTTGAAAGTAGAAGATTATGCCCGTAAATCTGGGGAGCTTTCCTTATATTTTCTTGCTTTAAGGAACCGTGTTATTACATCTAAATATCTGTACAATTCCAGATATAGCGGCAAGTATTCATACGATTATTGCCAAGCAGTTCATAATATAAATAAAGGTATTGATCTTGAATATAATCTAAGTATACTTAGCCTTGATCAAGAAGTTAAAAAACTTCTTTCAGACATTAATTCAGGAGTATTATTTCAAAAGTATGAACATGATATATCGAAAGATTATGATGAAATTATAAAAATTTATAAAAATCCACCATACTCTTATTTTGGAAAAAATCGTATCGAGTCATTAGAATATAAATATAGTGAGTTACGTTGGTTTTATGAATCGAATGGCATCATTGATGACAATGATCATCTTTTTACAAAAACGTCCGAGAAATTTTTTGAAGCTTGCATAGCAAGTTGTATTATATGTGAAAAACATAAACAAAGAAGTGAAGGATTTGAGGCTCAACCCCTTTTGTATTGCCTTAAACGCATTTCTTCAAAGTTTATAATGACAGTATTCCATGAATATAAAGTAGATTCTATTACTATATTACCAAGTAACAGAAAATTTTTTCTTGATACCTGCATAAATGCTTTTAATAATTTTTTTAATACCAATGCATGGGAAAATAATGTTCCCAATACTAAATTCATAAAT